>JAXHVH010000047.1:0-15805 GCA_034189085.1 Bacillota bacterium
ACTTCCCCGGGTAGAACGTTAACTTTCATCCCATCTACCCGCCGCTTTTACTGTGTGGGGTTCGGGCAGTGTCGGACTTAGTTTTGTTAAGCAAACTCATCCGCCCCTGTTCAGCCTCGTATGCGGTTCTTGTTCATCGGGCCGGGATTTTGCCTCCGGCTTCCTTCAGATTCCGCCTCGCGGCGGACACTTTGCCTTCAGTTAGTGGTTCCCACTGCCAGGCTCACAGCGGACTTTCACCGCCAGGTTAACGCCCATGCCCCGGGCGCACTTAAAACGGGCCTGATTTGATTCAGGCCCGTTTACTTTTTCTGTTAAACCAGCACTATTCTTTTCCATGGCCAAAAATAAGCTGATAATGTCAGGTTTGCCCCATCACCAGTACCTTACATCAAGCAAAATCCAGGTTAGTAACGCATCATCTGGCGCTGGAAGAGATAATTTTTCAGGACTTCCAGCATGGTGGAAGAAATTTCTTTTATATCAATGGCAAAGCCTATTTTCCCTTTGTCCGGTACTTTGTAGCACCTCACCAATTCCCCGGTCATCGAAAGCTCTGTTTCTCCCGGAAGGTGAACAGTCACTGCCAGCAGGCTTCCTTCTTTTAATCGCGGTTCTGAGACCATAACTCCGCTGATGCCGCTCAGGGATATATCAAGGATCTGTCCCGTCACCGATTTTTCTCCCGCCCCGGCAAAATGGCACGAAAGTTCGGCGCTGAAACGGGAAAAGCGACGCATGGAAGTTTTACCTATTTCTCGTGGTTTGCTGCAGATGAGAAGAGGTATTTTAGCGGGACGGTTCTCAATGACAAAAACGTTGGTTACATAAGCCTGATTTAACAATTCTTCAAAGCGGCGAAGGGTTAATTCCTGACCTTCCTCAATGGGAACGGGGGCATTATTGACAATAGGAGTCTGCAGCACCAGGTACTCGCTTTCGATGTCCTCCACCTTTGTATCGAACCGCTTGATTATGCCACCATTGGCAACAAACTCCAGGGTGACAGTTGAACCCGGTTTAAATGCTTCCTCAAGCAGTGAATCTTCACCCATCAATTTCACCCTCTTTTCACACTCAATATATTATAATATTGAATTATTTACTTAAAACGCCTGGTGGTTGTACAATTCAATGTTTGTTTCTTCTGCATCAAATAAAAAAATCCTGCTCTGATTATGGAGCAGAAAAAATATATGGGATTTATCAGGAAATATCAAGCCGGTTGTAGCCTGGACTGAAAATCGGATCAGCAAACTGGCAATTTTATCACTGCCCAGCTGTTCCGTATCATTTCTGGTTTGCAAAGTCATACCCCCGATAAATATTTCCACTAACTTCTCTGCGCAGGGATACAGCATCATTTTACGCCTGATCAGAAATGCACGCAAGGAAGGAATTTGACCTGCCCAAAGCCAATAAGAGGAAGAGCCCGAAGAACAGAGGAGACATTGAGCAATGAGAGAGCTTTTTTATAATACCATTCTATTCGATCTCGATGGGACCCTGACCGATTCCGCTGCGGGGATTACCCGCTCGGTCAGCTTCGCCCTGCAAAAATTCGGCATGCAGAGAGAACCGGAAACACTCACATCATTCATCGGCCCACCCCTGCAGCTTTCTTTCCAGAAGGAATGCGGCTTGAGCGGACCGGATGCTCGCCTGGCTGTGGAGTACTATCGGGAATATTACCGGGATCGCGGTATTTATGAAAACCGTCTTTATCCCGGTGTTCCGGAAATGCTGACTAAGCTAAATAGAAACGGAGCAAAACTATGCCTGGCCACTTCAAAACCAACTGTATTCGCTGAAAAAGTGCTCGCTCATTTTAATATTGCCCGTTTTTTTATTCACGTTGCCGGCAGCAATCTTGACGGCAGCAGAGTTGAAAAAAGAGAGATTATTGCTCACGTGCTCAGCATGGCCGGATCAGCGGAGACAGCACGACCGGTGATGGTGGGAGATCGTGAACATGATATCATCGGAGCCCACCACTGTGAGATCGCTTCAATTGCCGTCACCTATGGCTACGGCTCCCTGGAAGCGCTAACCACCGCCTGCCCGGATCATATTGTCAGTTCAGTAAAAACCCTGGAAAGTTTACTGCTGATATCGTAGCTGCCCATCACACTGCCTCCAGCCCGGGTTGAATGATGAACACCGGGGGCAAATTCAGGCTGAGAGCAATGATACTGACTGTTTTGCAGCAGCATTTATTTTTGAAAATCCAGGACCCGGAATATACTCTCGGATTTCGCCGAAAAATGATCTTTTAAAGGTACGGTTGATGATGTATAATAGTACTAATTAGATAATTAGTAACACCAGGGAGGCTATTATGACCCGAACAATGCCGAAATGGGATAACGTAGTTGCTTTTCACGGCCACAGGTGCATGGGGCTGGCAACCGGATACCGGGTTGCAGAGGCAGCCCTTCAAGCGCTGCAGAGCGGACGAGACATTGATGAAGAGCTTGTAGCCATCGTCGAGAACGACAGCTGCGCTGTAGATGCGATCCAGTATGTAACAGGATGTACCCTGGGTAAGGGCAACCTTATTTTCAGGGATTACGGCAAACAGGCCTACAATTTTGCCCGCCACAGCGATGGGAAAGCGGTGCGGATTATTCCCCGCAGCCGTGAAGGGAAAACCCAGCGTGAGCTCAACGAGCTGCGGCGCAAAATTTTTACCGGAAATCCAACTGAAGAAGAACGCAAACGTTTTGCCGACCTTAATACCCAGGCTATTACTGAATACCTGGCCGCCCCCCTGAAAGAGGTGGTAGAGATTAAAAACACGGCTATCAAAATACCGGAAAAAGCGCGTATCTTCAATTCTATTACCTGCGCTGAATGCGGAGAAAAAGTTATGGAACCGCGAGCCCGGGTTAAAAATGAAAAGATGGTCTGTATACCCTGCGCAGATTCCTATGAGCGCTGATCATTTTTTTAACAATGCCGTGTTACAAATCATTAAATTAGTAATACTGCCGCTCTAATCTCCTGGAGGGGGACCCTTAAATGAAACATTATTCGACAATATGTTTATTCATTGTTTCACTGGCCTTCTTTACACTCTGCGGCTGTGCAGGCTCATCAGAAATAACTGAAAACGATGCGGGGAAAGAAGATGAGCTTATAACTGTGCGTCTTCCGGGCGGTGACTGGGGTTTCCCCACTCCCTTTGCCCACTACGCCCGTGGTCCGGGTGTGTCACATATGCGTTATATCTTCGACTCTTTGCTGGAAAAAAATGAAGAGGGACTGATCCCCTGGCTGGCCGAAGATTACGAGATCCTGGAAGGCGGAACCCGCTGCCTCTTTCACCTGCGGCCAGATGTCTACTGGCACGACGGAACTGCGCTCACTGCAGACGATGTGACTTTTTCTTTCAATTACTACCGGGAACACCTGCCGGTCTGGATTGACGACCCGCTGATCCTGAGTAATGAGTACCTGCTCAGTATCGGAAAAAACGGCGAATGGACAGTAGAATTTATTCTCGCCTCTCCAAACGCCACCTTTCTGGAAAAAGCAGGGCGCCTGCCAATTATACCGGCTCATATCTGGAGCGGGATTGAGCGGCCGGATGAATTTAATGAACCTGAAGCGTTAACCGGCAGCGGACCCTACATCTTAACCGACTACAGCAAAGAACATGGCACTTACCGCTATACAGCCAACCAGAAGTACTGGGGGCCACAACCACGAATAGATATTCTTGAATTCATTCCCGTAGGCGATGAGGTCCTGGCCCTGGAAAACGGAGACATCCACTTCGCCCGGGTTCCCGCCGACCTCCTGGAACGTTTTACCGATAACCCACTCTATGAAATAATGGAACAGCCCGCCTTCTGGGGCTATCGCCTTCGTTTCAACATGGTCGGCCTGCCTGAATTCCGGCAGAAAGAACTGCGGCAGGCTTTTGCCCTGGCCATTAACCGGAACGAACTGGTGGAAAAAATCGCCCGCGGACAGGGCATCCCGGGTAGTATGGGTATGCTCTCTCCCCATCACCGCTGGTTCAACCCCAATCTGCCTGCTTATGAATATGACCCGGAAAAAGCAACCGAGATACTGTCTTCACTGGAGACACCAGCCAGGGAGAGCTATGAACTACTGGTCGGTGAAGATGCCGAAGTGCGCATCGGAGAACTGCTCAAAGAGCAGCTGGTTAGAACAGGCTTAAATCTAACAATTGCTCCCGCCGACTTGAAAACACGGGACAGCAGGATCATTGAAGGCAATTACGATCTAGCCCTGGTGGGGCACGGCGCCTGGGGCACCGATCCGGACTACCTGCGACAGCGCTACAGCGAGGAAACTAAGGATTGGCTCAACGGCACTCCAGGCTACAATAACAGTGCCTTCAGCAAACTGGCCGAGAAACAGGTCCGGGAGATGGACGAAGAAAAACGGCGGGAGATAATCATGGAAATGCAGGAAATCCTGGCAGAAGATGTCCCCGATATTCCCCTTTACCTGAGGGCAACGGTGAATGTTTACCGCCGCGATATCTATGACGGGTGGATACATATATACGATCACCATGAGCCAACACATAATAAACTGTCTTATCTTGAGAGATAAGGCAGCGGAATGATACTACACGAAGGCAGAAAGGACTTACCGATGCGCAAACGGAAAAACCGCTCCCCGGAAAACTACTGTGAAGTTCTGCTGGCAGTAAAAAACCTGACCGTGGAATACGGTAACAGGAAAGGGACAATCAGGGCTCTCCAAGACATCTCTTTTACTCTGTCCGGCCGGCAAAACCTGGGTATCATCGGTGAATCGGGCAGCGGGAAAACCACCCTCGCCCTCTCCCTTCTGGGGTTAATTGGCAAACCACATTCCGTTACCGGATCAGTACAGCTTGGGGGGGAAAACATTCTCGTTCTGCCCGAAGAAGAGAGGAAAAAACTGCGCTGGTCCCGGATCGCCCTGGTCTTTCAAAATGCCCTGGAGATTCTGAACCCCGTCCTAACGATCGGTGAACAGATCGGGGAAACATTGCACTGCCACCGCGGTTTAACCGGAAAAGCACTGGAACAGGAATTGCTTATGCTTTTCAACCTGGTGGGGCTGGAATATTTCTGGCACCGTGCTTACCCTCACCAGCTGTCCGGCGGTATGCGCCAGCGGGTTCTTCTGGCCATGGCCATTTCATGCCACCCGGAAGTGCTGGTGGTCGATGAACCGACTTCTTCTCTCGATACCCTGGCACGCAAAGAAATTTTGGCTATGCTTAAAGATTTACAGCAAAAAATAGGCTTCGCCATGGTTATCATCTCCCATGATCTGGCCGTCATGGAAGAACTGGCTGAAGATCTGCTGGTCCTGTACAGCGGTGAAGTGATGGAATCCGGCGCCACAACCCCGCTTATTGATCGACCTCTGCATCCTTACACCCGGGGCTTGCTAAACTCCTCCATTGAGATCCACCCCTATAAGGACCTCTGGGGCATCCCGGGTGAAGCAGCCGGGGAATGGAAAACAGATTGCTGTGTCTTTGCCGGACGCTGCACCCAGAGTCTGCACCGGTGCCTCAATGAAAAACCATCCCTGGTGGATACAGGTGCCGGGCGGCTGGTCCGCTGCCACCGCGGCGGCATTGTCCGCTTGCTGCAGGCTGAAGGAATCAACAAAACCTTCTCCCTGAACGGCCGCCGCATTGAAGCGCTGAAAAATGTCAGCCTCAATCTTTACCACGGGGAAACAGCAGCCCTGGTGGGAGCCACCGGATCTGGAAAATCAACCCTGGCTCATATCCTGGCCGGCCTTGATTCCCCCGACAGCGGAAAAGTTGTCTTCGACGGGCAGCCGGTCAGGGGCGGTGAAGCCCACCGCCGGGAAAGGGGCATCCAGCTTGTAATGCAGGATCCCTTCAGTTCAGTGAGCCACCGGTTGACAGTTTTTGAAGCAATTGCCGAACCGCTGGTGATCAATAAGATTTGCCCGCCTGCCATCCAGATGAAGCGGGTCAAGGAAGCGCTTAAAGCGGTCCAGATGCCGAACGAAGAAAACTTTCTGAAACGTTATTGTCATGCCCTGAGCGGGGGCCAGCGCCAGCGCCTGGCTATTGCCCGGGCCCTGGTCATGAAACCTGTTCTCCTGCTGGCTGATGAGATTACTTCCATGCTCGATGTTTCCACCCAGGCTAACCTGATGCGTCTTCTCAAGGGCTTGCAGTATAGCTTCGGTTTCACCATGCTTTACATCACCCACGATCTGGATCTGGCCCGCAAGGTGTCCGAAAGAGCTATTGTTCTTCATGAAGGGGAGATCGCCGAAGAAGGCTCCATTCACCAGATCAGCCGACACACATGCTGTCAGCCGTCAGGTAAACTTTTTGAAGCGGGGTTGCATATTCATCAATGAAGTCACGCCTGCTTGAGTATCTGATCACTTTCCTGGTGATTATCACCATCAATTTCGCCCTGCCCCGGATGATGCCCGGGGATCCATTTTTGCAGTTATATTCAGCCGGCGGCGAGACAGGCGTTTCCTATACTGAGGAGCAGAGGGAATATTTCGTTTCGTATTACGGTCTCGATCGCCCGGCAGGAATACAGTATTTCTCCTATCTCGGCGGGCTTCTCAAGGGCGATCTTGGTTTCAGCTACTATTTCAAGGACTCAGTAGCGTCAATGATTTTCCACCGACTGCCCTGGACCCTGCTGCTCATTACCGCGGCTACCGGGCTGAGCCTGGTTGCAGGCATACTGCTGGGCAGTTTTGCCGCCTGGCGACGCGGGCAACGATCCGAACAGGCTTTATATCTTTTCATGGTAACAATTAGTGAAATCCCTGCTTTCCTGGTCGGGCTGGTCCTGCTGGTCCTGCTGGCCGCCGGGGCGGGCCTTTTTCCCCTCTCCGGAGCAATAACCCACTTTTCACGTTTCAATACAACCTGGGCTCAGATACTCGACATTTTGCATCATGCAGCCCTGCCGGTTCTGACCCTGGCTATTGCCCGGGCAGGAGGCTTTTTTCTGCTGGTGCGTAACAGCCTGGGTACAGTTTTAACCCGCGATTACATGCGCACGGCCAGGGCCAAGGGGTTATCGGAAAGACGAATTCGTTATCGTCACGCTCTGCGCAATGCCTTACTACCACTGGTTACCCGCACGGCCATGCAGATGGGAGCGATCGTCGGGGGGGCTGTCCTGGTTGAAAATGTTTTTGCCTATCCCGGCCTGGGACGCCTGATGTACGAAGCTGTCTTTGTCAGGGATTACCCGCTGCTCCAGGGCATTTTCCTCGTTCTGGCCGTAGCGGTGCTGGCAGCCAACCTGCTGGCCGATATCCTTTACCGAAAGCTGGATCCGCGGATAGTTTCCGCATTCAAGACAACTGACAGACCTGCAGTGAAAGACAGGCCCGGAAGCTGATTGTCTGAAGGAGAAATCTTTTCATGCCGACCTTAACCAATGGAATAAAGTCAAGGACTGCAACAGCCTATCGATCCTGCAAAAGAATATGGCGCGAACTGAGCCTGATCGGTCGCACAGCCACAGTTATCCTGATCATTCTCACTGTTATGGCTTTATTCGCTCCCCAGTTAACCTGGCATCCAGCCGATGCATCCTCCGGACCGGCTTTGGCCTCGCCGGGCGGCACTCATCTGCTGGGAACGGACGATCTTGGCTATGACCTCTGGTCAATGATCTGCTATGGAGCCAGAACCAGCCTGCTCGTGGGGCTGGGCACCGCCCTGCTGGCCGGGCTGGGAGGGTCGATTCTCGGTATTGCCGCCGCCTTTCGGGGTGGTTGGCTGGAGCGGATCATCATGCGCCTGGTTGATATAATGATTGTCCTGCCAGACCTTCCGGTGATGATTATCTTAGCCGCTTTTTTTGGTCCCAGCGTAAGAAATATCATCATTGTCCTGGTCCTGTTTTCCTGGGCCGGACCGGCCCGCCTGATCCGCTCCCAGGCCTTGATGCTTAAAGAGCAACCCTATATCAAAATGGCTGCTCATTATGGTGGCAGCTTTTTCTACCTGCTGAAGCGCCATTTTTTCCCCGAACTGCTGCCGCTGCTCACAGTAAGCATGATCCGCCTGGCCGGCATGGCCGTAATCACCGAGGCATCACTCTCTTTCCTCGGCCTCGGCGATCCCACTTCGCGCAGCTGGGGTTTGATTATCAATCACGCTGTTAGCTTCAGCGGGATTTATTTTACCCCCTTCTGGAAATGGTGGCTCCTTTACCCCTGGCTTTTTCTGACCCTGCTTGTCGTTTCCCTGGCTCTGATAGGAAGGGAAACAGAGCGCCTTGCCGATCCCCGCCTGTAATTCTCAGGCGCTGCAAAAAAACCCCAATTCAAAAAACAAAATATTAACATAACATAATTATTAGTTTATTCCTGTTTAATTATACAATTAACAGGTATAATAAAATCACTGTCAATTGTTTTAGCCGGCTGAATAAATAGGTTTATTTCACCATTGATGAAAAACAGCAACCCGGGGAGCATTTATTTTCTTTAATAAAATCTGAAAGAGGTGATTCCTGTTGAAAGGTTACATGGGACAGGTCCTGACAGTCGATCTGGAGCAAAAAACCTGCAGTACAGTTAAAATCCCCGACTCCATCTATGAAAAATTTTTAGCCGGGGAAGGTTTGGGGGTATACTGGCTGTACCGCCACATGCCCAGCGGGACAGATCCCCTGGGGCCGGATAACATTCTCGGTTTTGTCAGCGGTTTGTTGACTGGAACGGGCAGCCTGGTTACCGGAAGATGGATGGTTGTCTGCAAATCTCCTCTCACCGGAGGATGGGGAGATGCCAACTGCGGCGGGAATCTTTCTCCAGCCATCAAGCAGTGCGGCTACGACGGAATCTTTATAAGAGGCATAGCTAAACATCCTGTCTACCTGGTAATCGACGAAGGCGAAGCAAGGCTGGAAGATGCCACTTCCATCTGGGGAAAGGATGCCGTAGAAACTGAGATCCTGCTGGAAGAAAAACACGGCGGGGCCAAAAAACCTTCCATTGCCGCAATTGGATCGGCAGCAGAAAAATTATCCCTCATCTCCGGGATCTGCAACGACCGCGGGCGGATCGCCGCTCGCTCCGGATGCGGAGCAGTAATGGGATCCAAAAAACTGAAAGCGATTGTTCTGAAGGGCAGCCAAAAAATCGACTGTAATGACCGGGAAACTGTGCGCCAGTTGAGCAAACAGTATGCCGCCATGGTCAAAAAAACAAGCCTGCCGGGATTTTTCAAGGGCAGCCACCTTCCCCTGCTGGGGAAGGTGGTGGGCAAACTGAAAATAATGGCCCCCCTCAACGGAATGAAAATTATCGTGTCAACGATGAAAAAATGGGGCACCACTATGAGCAACAGCCTGGATGTGACTTCCGGCGACCTGCCCATCAAAAACTGGGCCGGTTCTGTGCTCGATTATGACAGCAGTTACTATCAGCATCTCAACCCCGACCTGATTATCGAACGGGAAAAGAAAAAATATTACTGTTATTCCTGTGTAATCGGCTGCGGAGGCATCTGCAGCATTGGAGATATTACCAACGGTGAGTTCGAAGAATCGCACAAACCGGAATATGAAACCTGCGCTGCCCTGGGTGGGCTGCTGATGAACAAAGACCGGGAAGCAATTTTTTACATGAATGAGCTGTTCAACCGGGCCGGCATGGATACTATTTCAGCCGGCAATACAATCGCTTTTGCCATCGAATGCTATGAAAAGGGCCTGCTCACAACTCAGGACACGAATGGACTCGAGTTAACCTGGGGCAATGCCGAAGCAATAACCAGCCTGGTTAAAAAAATGATTAAGCGGGAAGGAATCGGCGACCTGCTGGCCGACGGGGTCAGAAAGGCAGCGGAAAAAATCGGGCCGGAGAGCTTGCCTTACGCCATGCATGCGGGCGGGCAGGAGCCGGGTATGCATGACCCGCGCTTTGACCCGCTGCTGGGAGTGCATTTCAGCGTCGACCCCACTCCCGGCCGCCACACCATCGGCTGCAGCCAGTATTACCTTCTGATGCATCTGTGGGAAAAAGTTTCCTGGGCCCCTTCTGTCGGCATCTATTCGAAAGCCGATGAATACAGGGCTTCCGACAGCGAGGCGCTGAAGGCGGTAGCCGGAGCCTGTTTCAAACAGGTTTTAGACGGAGCTGGAGGTTGTCTTTTTGCCGCCATCTCGGGATTACAAAACTGGCCATTTTTTGAATGGCTCAATGCGGCCACCGGCTGGGGAAAAAGTGCCGACCAGTACATGGAAACGGGCCAGCGTATCCAGACCCTGCGTCAGCTTTTCAATGTGCGTGAGGGAATCGAGCCGGCCGGCTTTAAAATCCCCGACCGGATTGCCGGACACCCTCCGCTGGCTGAAGGACCACTAAAGGGCAAATCGGTGCCCATTGATGAGATGATGCATCAGTACTGGAAACACTTCGGATGGGACGAAAAAAGCGGAAAACCAACCGTGGAAACAATCAACCGGCTCGGCCTTGATGAACTGGACAGTTAATTTCCAAAAAGATTGCAGAATGACTGAGAAAAGAACAAAACAAACAGAAAAGCGACGGCTTGCCCGTCGCTTTCAACCTCTGTAAGAAGTACTTGAAACTACTGTGAATCTATTTTTTCCACCAGCAGTTCGTTGACCAGTTTGGGATTAGCTTTACCCTGGGTTTCTTTCATTACCTGGCCGACGAGGAAACCGATCGCTTTTGTTTTGCCCCGGCGATAGTTTTCTATACTGTCAGGATTTTCCTTCATGACTTTTTCAACAATTCCTTCCAGTTCAGACTGATCGGAGATCTGAAGGAGCCCATCTTCCTCCACGATGCGACGGGGCATTTTACCACTAGAAAAAGCCTTTTCGAGCACATCCTTGGCAATTTTCCCACTGATCAGGTTTTCATCAATCATCCGGAGAAGTTCAGCCATATGCTCCGGTCCAAAAGAACAGCTTTCAATTTCCATACCGGCGCTGTTCAGCCTGGCGCTCAGTTCACCCATGATCCAGTTACTTACATTCTTTGGATTGTTATAAAACTCAATACACGATTCGAAATAATCGGCCAGCCCGCGTGATGATGTCAGCATAAGAGCATCGTAGTCAGGCAGTTTGTATTCGTGAACGAAACGTTCTGCCCGCGCTTCGGCCATCTCCGGCAGGTCTGCCCGCGCTTCTTCCACTTCCTCGGCAGTCAGTTCAATGGGGGCCAAATCACATTCGGCAAAGCAACGGTAATCATGCGCCTGCAGCTTCCCGCGCATTACAATGGTTTTCTGGCTCTCTTCTTCCCAGCGCAAAGTCTGGGTGATGACTTCCTTGCCGCTTTTCAAGATGGCCCGCTGTCTTTTTATTTCATGCTCAAGAGATTTTTCGACCGCCTTGAAAGAATTCATATTTTTAAGTTCCGTCTTGCTACCCAGGGTTTCACTGCCGGATGGTCGTAACGAGATGTTGGCATCACAACGAAGGCTGCCTTCTTCCATTTTGCAATCGGAAACACCGGCATACTGGAGAATAATCTTTAATTTTTCAAGGTAACGCCTCGCTTCACCGGGGGTTCTCAAGTCCGGTTCAGTAACGATTTCAACCAGCGGCACCCCGGCCCGATTGTAATCCACCAGGGAAGCATCTCCGGCCGGGGAATGGACCAGCTTGCCGGCATCCTCTTCCATGTGCACCCTCCCAATCCGGACGATCCTGGTCCGTCCCTGATCATCTTCGATAGTTAATGATCCCCTGCGGCCTATGGGTTCATAATACTGCGAAATCTGGTACCCCTTCGGGATGTCGGGATAAAAATAATTTTTACGATCAAACCAGCTGCGGCAAGCAATCCGGCAGTTTAAAGCAAGCGAGGCAGTGAGGGCCAGTTTTACAGCTTCCCGGTTCAGGCGGGGCAAAGTACCGGGGAACCCCAGGCATACCGGGCAGGTATTAACGTTCGGTTCCGGTACAAAACAATTGGGGCAGGAGCAAAAAAGTTTGCTTTTAGTTTTCAGTTCAACGTGTACTTCGAGGCCAATTACTACTTCATAGTCCATTTATGAATCCCTCCCCGGCCATACCGCAATCGGTGGGATTGCCACATCTTCAGCAATCCCGGCGGCAACTTTTAAAATTAAATCATCCGCCAGGGGCGGCCCGACCAGTTGTAGCCCCACCGGCATATTTTCAATTGTTCCAGCCGGCAGGGAAAGAGCTGGCAGCCCGGCTAAACTAAACGGGGCAGTGTAATAATCTTCTTCGTATTGATCGATGAAACCGGCATCCTGTCCGATGAGAGGTGCCTGGTTTTTAGCAACCGGCAGGAGGAGCAGATCGCATTGTTTGAAAACACGGGCCAGCTCTTCCTGGAAAAGGCGCCGGATCTTAAGAACCTGACGATAATAAGGCTCAAATTTGTCTTTGCCGAGCAAAACAGTCCCGAAAATGCTGCGGCGCCTGGCCTCCTTACCGAAGGTACGACGCCGTGATTGTTCATAAAGTTCATCAAGGTTTCTTGCGGCAGCGGCTTCTCCAAAGCGGATCCCGTCATAGCGAGACAGGTTCGATGACGCTTCGGCGAAAGCAACTATGTAATAAGCACGCAGGGCTTCCGGAAATAGCTCCAGGGAAATTTCGCTGATCTTAAAATTGCCCTGCTGGAATTTTTCTCCGGTTTGACCAATTAAATCCTGGCTTGCAGAAGACAGCCGGTCCCCATCACCGTCCCAGACACCAATTGTTAATGCCTCGGGACCAATATCTTTTTCCCTTTCCTGTGGCAATTCTCGGCACAGAGCCGTTGACACATCTCGCTCATCAAAACCGCTCAACACCTCAAGGGCTACTCCGATATCTTCCGGATTTGCGGCGGTAATGCCGGCCTGGCTGAAAGAACTGCTAAAAGCGCTTAAACCGTAGCGGGAAATCCGTCCCGGTGTCGGCCGTAAACCAAATACACCACAGTGGGAAGCTCCCAAACGTAAAGCCCCACCCGTATCGCTCTCCAGTGCAAGCAGGCACTGTCCGGAGGCAACTGCCGCAGCACCTGCGCTTCCTGCCACATGCTCCGCAGACCAGGGGTTCAACGATGGGCCAAAGGGAGATGAAAGGGTTGATGAGCCCATTCCCATATCATCAAGGTTGGTCTTGCCAATTAAAATGCAGCCTGCTTCAAGCATTGCTTCAACAGCGGCGGCGCTGAAGGGAGGAATAAAATTCCTAAAGGCATCCGAACCGAGGCTTGCCGGCAGCCCACTGCAGCAAAAATCGTCTTTTACCGCCAGGGTCACTCCGGCCAGGGGCAATTCCGCTCCCGCGGCGATTGTTTTATCCACTCTGTCGGCTTGCTCCAGAGCTTCATTTTCAGCAATAAAAGTAAAATTATTGAGGGATTTATTTAAATTTTTACAGTGTTTAAGCCCTTTTTCAATAAGCCGGCGGGCAGCATTTCGGCCACTGTTTACTTCTTTGGCCAGCTGACGGGCACTTTTCCTCTTTGATTCCACAAGAAACCTCCTTCAACATTGACAGCAGTGAGCTGCCGGATTCTCCATTCGGATCAATTCCGGACGAGGTGGCAAAATAAAATATAAACGAATGTTTTCTACGGATTTTAGTTAATTTTCTGTTATGCTCAGTCAATAACCGGGGGGACCCTGTAAAAACCTTCATCGAAATCTGGAGCCACCCTTCGCAGAGTGGATATATCCGCCTTTTCAGGTCGATCCTCCCGTAAGATATTGACTGCCCCGTGACTGAAGAAGGCTGGTTCAACATCTGCTGTATCAATTTTTTTAACCGGTTCCAGCCAGCACAAGAAATCTTTCAACCCGGCCAGCAGCTCTTCCTTTTCCGAATCACTCACGGCAATTTTGATTGTGCCAATCGCTTTTTCCACTTCCGCCATATTCATTTTCCGCTCATGGCCCCGCTTTCCATCAAATTTTATTACTCCAGGTCCCCTGGGATCAGTCTTTCTTTATTTGCCCCGCCAAAAAACCAATGCCTGTTTTATTCTTGGAAAAAGGGCAAAACCCTGCCCATAAAAAACACTTCATTACACTGCTGCCCCGCACTTAACTACCGCTTGAAAGTTGGATTAACCTTCAAACACCTTTCCCAGGTACCTTTCATGAACAGCCAGGGCATCGGAACCGTAAAGAACAAAACGGATCAGCTTTACACTTTGCAGTGAAGGTATCTCTGAACTTACAGTCTGAAAAGCCTTTTCTGCCGCCGCTTCCATGGGGTAACCGAAAATACCGGTGGATATGGAAGGAAACGCGATAGAAGAAATTGCTTTTTCTTCGGCCAGTCGCAGGGCGTTGCGATAGCAGTCGGCCAGCAGTTTATCTTCCGGTTTGTCGACCCCGTATACCGGTCCGAGGCAATGAATGACATAACGATTGGGCAGATTGTACCCCTCCGTGATAACTGCCTGACCCGGCTTGATTGGCGCCAGGGGCCGGCATTCCTTGTCCAATCCCGGACCCGCCGCCCGGTGTATAGCTCCGGCTACTCCTCCGCCCGGGCGCAGTTGAGCATTGGCGGCATTGACCACCGCCTCGATACCAACCTGCGAGGCAATATCCCCGCTTACACATTCCACTGTCACTCCGCAGAATACGGTTTTCATCAGCACCAGACCTCCTATATTTGCTTACAAGCACTTCAAGACAGTAGCTTTTCTTAAATATTACAACAAAAAACCCGGGAGAATCAAACTCCCGGGCCTGAAATCATTTTTGCTAACCCTGTGCTATATCACGAGCCGGTTATTTCCGCATACTTTTTTAAAGAAAGTATCGCTGTCCTTTTCTACCCTTATTCGCCCACTTTCCAAACTTCCCATACCCTGCCTACAAGGTCGGGGCCGGGTTTGAGGGTTTTCTTACCGGGCTGCCAGCCTGCCGGGGTCGGCTGCCCTGTTTCGCGGACCTGCTGGAAGGCCTGAACCTGGCGAACCAGTTCGGTGAAATTGCGGCCCACCGAGGGACTGAGTACTTCCATGGCCTGGATCACCCCATCGGGATCGATAAGGAAACGGCCCCTTACATTAACACCGCCCGCTTCATCGTAGACCCCGTAAAGGCTGCCGATACGTCCACCAGTATCGGAAAGCATGGGAAAGGGCACTCCTCCGTCGACCATTTTTGACAGTTCAACTTCCTGCCAGATCTTGTGGGAATACTGGCTGTCTACACTGCATGAAAGCACTTCCACGCCGAGATCCTGCAGATCCTTATACCTGGCGGCAACTGACGCCAATTCTGTCGGTCAGACAAAGGTAAAATCGCCGGGGTAGAAACAAACCACAACCCACTTGCCATCATAATCTGAAAGTTTGATTTTCTTAAAGCCGCCGTCGACATAGGCATTTGCTTCGAAATCAGGCGCTTTCTGTCCTACCATAACACCCATATTCATACCTCCCATCTCTTAGTTTGAAAAACATTATTTGATATCTCCATCATTCATAAAATTACGGAGTGATACAACCTAATTTATATGACTGATGATATCCAGAAACTTACCCTCTCATGTCTCACCGGGTCAATGCCCTTACACTCCATCGTTCTGTTTTTGGATAAAAGCGGAGATAGTGTTTTAAGCTGTAATGCTGCCTCGGTGGGCTAATGGAGGTGACCTCCTTATCTCCGCTTTATCGGCTTTCTTTTTATGCAATTTGCTTTATTTGATTTTCCCTAAACTGATTAAAGACTAACTCTGCCTCATAATGGGCTTGCTTTTTCACCAGGTGATAAATGATTGTTACTACCTTCTTGGCTATAACTACCAGTGCTTGCTTCTTTTTTAAAGGGTTG
>JAXHVH010000048.1:0-13319 GCA_034189085.1 Bacillota bacterium
ACTTCCCCGGGTAGAACGTTAACTTTCATCCCATCTACCCGCCGCTTTTACTGTGTGGGGTTCGGGCAGTGTCGGACTTAGTTTTGTTAAGCAAACTCATCCGCCCCTGTTCAGCCTCGTAGGCGGTTCTTGTTCATCGGGCCGGGATTTTGCCTCCGGCTCCCTTCAGATTCCGCCTCGCAGCGGACACTTTGCCTTCAGCTAGTGGTTCCCACTGCCAGGCTCACAGCGGACTTTCACCGCCAGGTTAACGCCCATGCCCCGGGCGCACAATTAAAAGAGAGGCAGGTAGTCCCACCTCTCTTTGTCATTGATAACAATTTTTAATTCTATGCCCCATTTAGAAAAGATCCCACCAGCCGGAAGATGGTTTTGGTTCCTGAGGCATATTTTCCATCGAAAATCTTTCAGTTATATCAGTTCTCCCGTTAACAGTCATATCTTCCATAAGGTAACCGTGAGAATAGGGGCTGCTCATATCTATGTATCGCTTCGTCTCACCCGAGGTAACAGAAACCTGCTGTTCAATATTGAAATAATTTCCTACATGTTCTTCATCATTGCTGTCATTAGAGGGCCCGTTTGCCGCTTCATAACCCATCGCCAGCGATCCTTCGCTGCCGGAATCTGAAAAAATACCAACCGCCCATATTTGATCACTCACAGGCTCATATTTATTATTTACCATTATCAGGTTATCTGTCACAGTAAAACCCGTTGTCCAAAAAACAAGAAGTAAAATGATCAAAACCGGCAACAACCCCGATCGTCTCATTAAACATCCCCCCTATGAATACAAATAACACTGTTAAAGAAATAACACAAACCAATAATATTGTCAAAAGAGATTACGCCGCTATTCCATTATTAGATGACAATACCTTCCCATACTGAAGCGGCAGGATCACCAAGAACAACTCTCGGCATCTCTACACGGGCAGTCTTCTGAGGATCTACGATCTGGCACACTTTCAGATCACCCACAGCGCTGATCAACATTGCCGCTTCCGCGATTTGCATGCCCGTTTTATTTACCACCAGATCGATCATGTCATCAAGGGCTTGCTGGGCGGCCTCATCCAGGCTGGGTCCGTGGCCGATGGTAATAAAACGATCCTTTAGCTCGACTACAGGCCGGAGAGGCTTATACTCAGGGGCCTTTACCAGCCCAAGTTTGATCTTGACAAGTGCAGGAATTTCCACCCCGCAAATAACTACCTCGCCATCACCCATACCGGCATGAACATCTCCCAGGGCAAGCAACCCGCCTTCTTTTCTAACCAGGAAATAGAGCCTCGATCCTTCGGTGATCACCGTGGCATCCATGTTGCCCCCGTGATCACCGATTTCACCACAGGGAATTGTTTTCTCTTCAGTTGCCACACCAATAACCCCAATCATTGGCCATATTGGAAAAGAAAGAGAAGGATTGAACTGAAATTTTGTTCCATCAACTGGTATCACCTTAGTCGTAGGCGAGCTAAACCTGCTTCCAAAGGCTCCCTCTCC
Organism: Bacillota bacterium; assembly: GCA_034189085.1. GTDB lineage: Bacteria > Bacillota > Dethiobacteria > DTU022 > DTU022 > M55B129. The sequence continues at coordinate 1,510 of JAXHVH010000048.1, forward strand.
GGGAATGGTCACCATGAATCCACGGTCACCGAGTACAATATTTTCTATATCTACAACCAGGAGGTCTCCCGGCTTGGCTCCTTTTACGGCAACCGGGCCGGTAGCTGGATTAACCCGGGAAAAATCGACTTCTGAAATTAGATCTTCTTCACTTTCCAGCTGACCGGTGAAACAGTCATGGGTCTCCACTTCAATAACTTCACCCGGCGATACTTCAGCTACCGGCTTTAAATCAGGACTGAACCGGTAAGTGATTTTCCCCCTCGTGATGCGCAGCATCAGTATTCCTCCTTTTCAATGAACAATTTAATAACCGACGACTTTTTAGTGAGCAATCCCTGGGGTCGTGTTAAAATGGTACTCGTTAAAATCAATCCCACGAAAAGCATTCTGATAAAACCGATCTGGGTAGCCATGCTTGCGGGTACCATGTCAGAAATGAAATCACTGCCAATCCATACTGCCCATACCAGAAATGCACCCAGAATAACTCCCCTATATTAAGGGCAAGAGCCATAATCCCGTAGAAACCTGCCATAACCAGATATGAAAAAAAATAATTAACCATTGAAACCTTTTGACCTCTTTCCAGCAAAGTTCAGTTCAACCCTGTAGTATTCACAAGTCCCATCTAAAATAAAAATTACCTACTGTTTAAGGTTAAATTTTGGCTTCCCAAACAAGCCCTGAGGTTTTAACAGCAGAATTACTATGACAAATATGAAAGCGATTGCCGGTTTATAAACTGAAATATTGGCCTGCAGTTGCATGGCAGTGGCCAAATTCTGCAACAGTCCTGTGACCATTTCTCCGGCAATCCCTACGGTCATACCGGCAATCATCGCCCCCCAGAAACTGCCTACGCCTCCCATAATTACTGCGACAAACAGGGTGATCATGAAGTTCCAGCCCATAGACGGATTGAGCTGCACCTGTATGCCATAGAGAGTCCCACCAACTCCTGCCAGTAAGCCGCAGATAATCCATGTCCACATGATTACCCGCGAAGGGCGCATACCGGATGCTTGAGCCAACATCTTATTATCAGAAACAGCTCGCAGTGATTTACCAGTTTTCGTATGCTTGAGAAAATAAAATACCATTGCCACAAGGAAAAGAACACAGATCAGGATAAACAATTCATCAATCTTCATGCTTATACCCAGACCCAGATCCCTGCTCAGCTGCGATCTTTCTTACATCTTGAATTTTCCTGTCTTCTTACTCGGTACTCATAAGCCTGCTATAATTTATATTACTTTTGGGACTAATTACAATTTTCACGGAGTATTGAGACTCCAGCATTTAATGAACAACTGCTTTATGCTAAAATAAAAAAAACTGACCGATTAAATTCAGAATGGTTCTTCTTTGTTTAATCGGAAGGTTAATTTAAATTAGATTAGATTAAAGAGGGACAGCAATGAAAATACTGGTGTGCACAGACGGTTCGGAACAAAGCCAAAAAGCACTCGCTAAAGCATCCACCCTCGCTGAAGGATGTAGAACAAAAGAAGTGGGGTTGATTCATGTTTGTGAAGGCAAACTGGATCCCCGTTATTTTTCAGCCTGGGGTGGTAAAACTGACACAGTCACGGAAGAGGATATAGCTTATCTGAAAAAAAGGTATCAAAAGGAAAAGGAAAAGGGTAAAAAAATTTTACAGGCAGCAGTCGAATTCTTTCAGGACAGGGGTATAGCAACAAAAGCTATCCTGGAAGAAGGGCAACCATCTCTGGCTATTATCAAAATCGCTTCCGAAGAAGAATATGATACGATTGTCATCGGCAGCAGAGGCCTCAGCGGTCTAAAAAAATTATTCCTGGGCAGTGTCAGCAGCGCCGTTCTTCAGGAAGCAAAAGACTGTACCGTGGTTGTGGTGAAGTAAAAAGCCGGAAGGAGAAATACCAGATTAGACAATGAAAATAAGGAGATGCCAAGATTAGAACTTAAACTAACTCCGGTAGGAACCGTAAAAAACGATCAAAAAGAACCGGGTCTGATCGCTGAATCAGGTGGTTTGAAATGGCAAACCGAAAATGATAACCCTGCCCTGCGCGGCAAGGTATCCGACCGAAGTGGTCATTGATCCGGAATATAATAATTGTCTTGACGGCATAGAAGGGTTTTCCCATCTCCTGGTTCTTTACTGGGCTCACCTGGTCAGCCATGAAGGGCGTTTATTGCTCAAAGTTCACCCCATGGAACGAAAGGATTTACCCTTAACAGGTATATTCGCAACCTGCAGCCCGGCCAGGCCCAATCCTATTTGCGCCATTGTGGTTCGCCTGCTGAAACGTGAAGGGGACATCCTTAAAGTACAGGGATTCGATGCTGTAGATGGCAGCCCAATCCTGGATCTAAAACCTTACAACCCCGGTTATTATCCGATAGACGAAATCAGGGTAGCTGACTGGATAGAACAGATTTATCGCGAGAGAAAAGGAGAAATATAGTGAGCATTTTTATCTAATAGGTACAGAAGGTGTGGATTCATTTCCTATTGAGATCTCTCATTCAGGGGGAATGTGAAATGGAACCCAAAAAAGATGAAACCGATGAAGCAAAAAAAATACTGGCCAGAAATGAACTGGTTAAAAACGGCTATTCAGAGATCGTAATTGATCATTGGTTAAATCCAAGGAATCTGGGTAAGATGCAAAACCATAACGGTTTTTCCGGCAAAATCAGCAGTTCCTGCGGGGACTCAATGTGGGTATGGTTGAAAATCGAGAACGGGACCGTAAAAAATGCCACCTTCTTAAGTGATATCTGCATTGGTACCGTTTCTGCCGGCAGTATGATGACGGAAATGATAAAAGGAAAAGAAATTAGTAAAATCCTGACACTTTCAGCCCATGATATTTTAACAGAGCTCGGCGGCCTGCCAGCCCAATATGAACACTGCGCCGAACTGGCCAAGAAAACTTTAAAATTTGCCATCGCCGATTACAACGCCTACAAAGCGGCTCCCTGGAAAAAGATGTATGAACAGAGATAAGGGCATCTCCGTTTTCATGTGGACCGACTTAAATTGAGAAGGAGGATTTTTATTATGGCCCGTCATGCTAAAAAAAGCAAAAATAGCAGCAAAACACCCTGGGTTGTGCTAATTACGCTCTGCCTTATCGCTTTCATAGTCGGTTATTTATTATCCAGCTGAGGCAAATATATTTCAGGTGAAAAAAGGGAACGGTTAAAGCCGTCCCCTTTTTTATCAAAAATAGTTGATTTCACATTGAAAACCTTCCGAAAATTTACCTCCTGTTGAACAAGAGCTCAATATGAGGCATTTTAAATCTGTCTTTAATATTTGCCGGTATAAATTTTCGGGCCTGATTTTCGGCCGCGATAACTATCTGCATGCGTCGAGCTTTATCTCCGAGCTTTTCCATTTGTTTCCAAAACAAAGTGGCTGTCTTCTCTGAAGCGAATCGTAAACCTTCCATGTTTACCACCAGTTCGCTGTAATGGTTGGGTAGATTTTTTTTCAGGCTGCGCTTCAGTTCTTTCAAGTGCAGGTTGCCGACCAGTCCACGCAGTTTCAGGTATATGACTCCCTTTTGTTCCACCAGGGAAATACGCAATGGCAAAAGCTTTTCCCCAATTTTATTTTGTTCGGTTTCAGGAACTTTCAACAGGCGATAGAAAAGCGTTTCCGGCCTGGGCTCAGTTTCCTGGAGCCGTTCCAGGAAACTGTAGTACCAATGGTTGCGAAAATCAAAGTGCCTGGTTAATCCCCAGCCAATTCCACGATATAAAGCAGATGCCCATCCCGTACGCCTGACATTCTGGAAAATGTAGCGCAGGGAATAAAATTTCTTCATCGCTTTAATGGTTTCCAATTGCAAATCCAGAGCAGAAAGAAGAACTGGTTTGTATACGGCATGGTGACCGTCATAGAGAGACCAGTCTCCGGTGAGAATCCTCCCTTCTTCTTCCAACTTCTTGTAAAAAGGAGTGCCCGGAAGGGGAGTTAGAATCATAAATTGGATACTATCGATGTGCGCCTTCAGGGCATAATTTGTTGTTTCCCTGATCGTATCAGCTGTATCACCATCCCCTCCAAAGACAAACATTCCATGGATCCTGATCCCGTGAGCATGAAAACGATTAATTGCCCATTCAATATCGTCCACCGTCTGCTGCTTGTTATAACTTTTCAACGTTTCCGGGTTGATCGATTCAAAACCAATATAGACAATCCCGCATCCGGAACGTCTCATCAAATCAAGCAGTTCTTCATCCCGGGCTGCATCAGCACGAACCTGGGCCCCCCAGCTCTTGAGTTTAATCCCACGGTCGATTATTTCTCTCAACAATTCTTTACTGCGTTTCAGATCGGCAGTGAAATTGTCATCACAGAAAAATATCGGTCTACCCGAATAAAGGGCAAGCTCTGTTAAAACACTCTCCGTGGATCTAAAACGGTAGCGCCGGCCAAACATCTGGGTAACACAGCAGAATGTGCAGTTAAAGGGACATCCCCTGGAAGTCATCACCGGGATGCTGCGCAGGGAAGAAAAACAATTCAGAAGCGACAGATCTGGTATGGGCACGCTGTCCATATTCACTGCTTCACATGACGGTGGATTATAAACCGGGCTGCCGTTCTCCCAGTAGGCTACTCCAGGGATATCAACCGGTAGAGAACCTGCCTCGATGGAACGGACCAGGGGAAGAAAACTGTACTCGGCTTCGGCCGTGACCACATAATCAGCAAAATGGATGGCTTCTTCAGGCTCAAAAGTGGCATGAATACCCCCAATTATAACGGGGATCCCTTTTGTTTGAAGCACACCGGCAATACGATAAGCTTCCCGGCAGGTAGCCGTGGTGGTGGAAATGCCGATCAGGTCGGCATCAAATATTTCCGGCCAGGGCAACGACTCTCCCTTCCCCAAATAAATACTAACCTGGTATCCTGCATCCTTAAGCTGGGTTCCCAGGATGGGCAATCCTAAACGCGGCATCCTGACATGCTTATAAACATGGTCTTCTTTCGACTGCGGTTCAATCAGAACTACCTTTTTCAATGGACAAACTCCCTTTCCTTTTAAAACAGCTATTTTATCCTCAAAAATCCCGGAGAACAGGATTGAATAATCTTAGATTTCAATCTTTTTTCATAAGTAACGTGAGTGATGGTCTCTGAAAAAATAATGAATGAAGTATAACCGATGGGCCGTGTGATAACTGGTGGAGGATAGGGAAATCGGCCTTTTACGTTGCTTAGCCTGAAGAGCGCAAAACCTTACTTGATGAAACGAATACCCGTAGGTTACCTGAAACCAGCCTCCTCATTTATCCGGTCTGTCAACCCGAGCCGACTACATTCCCCAAAATAGGTATAACCAGTTGAACCAGCATGCCATACTTTTTTAGTCCTGATTCAACATGGTATCACTGTTCGCGAGGAAACCTTCTCTGATCAATTGAGCTTCTTCGAAAGCAGATCTTGTTTTTTATATGATAAGCAATTGTTGTTCAAAGATCAAGGGGCACCCCAAAAAAAGAAATATATTATTCAAAATCCTGGGGCTTCTCCTGCAGAAATTCCTGCAGAATCTTTCCCGAATTCTTCCACTGCTCTGCAGCCTCCCGGCCAATGTAACGGTAGTGCCATGGCTCAAATATGTAACCGGTTGTGGCTTCGCCACCTCGAGGATAACTAAGGGCAAATCCATAGAAATGCGCGTTTTCAGCAAGCCAATGCCCCTGATCCGTATCGGCAAATTCTTCTTTCAGATCAACATCTGTCCCTCCAAAATCAACTACCGTTCCCAGCTGGTGTTCCGACTGTCCCGGCCTGGCACTGAAGCGATTGGCCGCATCCACACCATATTTGTCAGCGTAAGACTGAAAAAGTCCTTCCTGGTAACTAAAGCTGCGGTAAGCAGAAATAATGTGCAGGATCACCCCCTCCTCTTCGGCAGATTTCCACAGTTCTTCTAAATTATCCATAGCCTCCTGCCGTAGATACAAAGCCCGGGAAGGATGCATATAATCCAGAACAGGCACCAGATCAACAGGCTCATAGTCACTTTTGAGGATTGTATCCTTGGTAACCAAAGCCAGAAGGTAATCGCCATCAGCCACGACTTGTAATCCATCTTTTTCAGCTTCTTCTCCGCTGCCCGCATTATTCTTTCCAGACAACTCCTCACAGTCGCCTTCAGAAGATGCCTCTTCTTTTTCCCCTGTTTCAACTGAAGGCAGAACACTTTTTTCGGTCAAGTTCTCCTCTTCTGCTATTTGGTTGTCCAATTCATCCATATTTTTCTCTGCTCCACCGTTCTTATTCTCCCCGTAAAAGAGATCAAAAACCAGATAAGCCAGAAGACCCAGTATTATCAACACAGCAGCAACAGAAAAAATTTTACCGCATCTTCTAAAAACCATTGAATACCAATCCTTCTTCCGGACACCAACAAATCTGGCCGCTGTTTTATTAATTATTATTATACACCGTTTCCAGCAAACTCATCCACACTGGCAGGATGCTGCAGGAAAGTGAGAATATTTTTTATGCCTGAACAGGGGAGAATGCCGGGCCTGATGTAGCAGTCCCGGCATTCTCCAAAATCGTTGCGCACATTTGTACTTGCTAGCTAAAAGTCCTGCTTTTATAAATGGTAATACTTAACTAACCGGCGGTGCAGGCGGTGTACCAGAAGCTTGAGGAGTATTTTCTTTCGATTCACTGATTGTTTTTAGATTTTCATAAATCTTAAAGAGAATAATGATTATTTCCATATATACCCTAAAAGCAATGACCATAAGTAAAAACACAAACGGAGATAAAATTAAGAAAAGGATACCCATGACAATGCTAGTAGCAAATCCACTGACGATAAAACCAACTGCGGCGATTCCGGATCCGACCACCCCGATGATAAATAAAATACTGATTATTTTAGGGGTAATGAACTCGGTAAAGCTGAAATCAAACAATGAACTGATAAACCCTTTTTGCATTGGGAACACCTCCATTTTTATTATGACCAAATCTTATCAGGAAAATGTGCATCAAGCAAGCAAAATGTAACAACGTCTGAAATTTTTATTGACTGGGGAGCATACTTTCCGCCTCTGTCACAACAGCATCTGTGCTAATACCCCGTTTTTCCATCACCACTTTTCCGGGAGCGGAAGCTCCAAATGAATTAAGTCCAACTATTTTATCCTGAGTCCGGATCAGTCCATCTGGGCACTGGGAAAGAGATGCTTCGACAACCAATCGTGGGACATCACCTGGAAGCACCTCCAGACGGTACGATTCCTCCTGTTCAAGGAAGAGTTCACGGCAAACCATACTGACTACCCGGACCGAAAATCCTTTTTCCTCCAACATTTTCTGAGCCTGCAAAATTAGTTCAAGTTCAGAACCACTGGCAACCAGAACCAGTGCTGGAGGATTTGCCTTTTCCCGGCTGACAATATAACCACCCTTGAGGACCCCTTCACCGGTCCTGGCAAGTGGGGGCAGGTTTTGACGGGATAAAATTAGTGCCGATGGTCCATTGTTCCGTTGAAGAATATGAAGCCAGGAAAAAGTTGTTTCCATCCCATCAGCTGGCCGAAGCACATGAAGATTGGGAATGGAACGAAGGTTGGCCAGATGTTCCACCGGCTGGTGGGTAGGACCGTCCTCACCAACAGCTATACTATCGTGGGTAAAAATATAGGTGACTGGCAGGCCCATCATCGCCGCCAGGCGAACCGCCGGTTTCATGTAGTCGAAAAAGACCAAAAAGGTTGATCCAAAAGGTCTGAGCCCTCCGTGCAGGGCAACCCCCGACAAGATAGCCCCCATGGCATGCTCCCTCACTCCGAAATGAACATTGCTGCCTGCAGGATAGTCTGCCTGAAAATCTCCCATACCTTTCAGGTAAGTCTTTGTGGAAGCGTTAAGATCGGCTGAACCGCCGAAAAGGTTGGGTAGGTACTCAGCCAACACCTGCATTATCGAACCGGACGCAGAACGGGTAGCCACTGCTTTATCCCCGAAATCCTGTAGCCTCCGGTCTGAAAACAGTTCACCCGGCACCCTGTCTGAGAACCAATCCTGCCACCGGTCAGCCATCTCGGGGTATTCAATACTGTAATCTTTAAGCAGGGCATCCCACTCTTCTTTTTTCGCCTGCCACACCTTCCGCAGGCTGGAAAAGTATTCATAAACCTCGGGGGGAACATGAAATGCCGGTTCCGCAGGCCAGCCAAGATTTTTCTTGGCAAGGACTACCTCTTCCTCACCAAGAGGAGCCCCGTGGACATCGGGCAAGCCCTGTTTGTTCGGCGCACCATAGCCAATGACCGTACGAACAATGATCATCGTTGGCCGGTTCAGTTCATTCCTTGCTTCACTGATAGCTTCTTCAACCAGTTCAACCCGGTTTCCCTCCGCCACTTTTAAGACCTGCCAGCCATAAGCTTCAAAACGCTTTCCTGTGTCTTCAGAAAAGGTGATATCTGTGGCTCCATCGATAGTAATCATGTTATCATCATACAGGCAGATCAGTTTACCCAACTTTAGATGACCAGCAAGAGACGCTGCTTCCGACGTAATGCCCTCCATCATGCAGCCGTCACCGGCATAGGTATAAGTATAATGATCTATCAGGGGGAACCCTGGCCGGTTGAACTCAGCTGCCAGCCGTCTCTCGGCGATGGCCATACCGACTGCATTGGCAAAACCCTGCCCCAGGGGGCCGGTGGTAGTTTCAACACCCGGTGTATGCCCATATTCTGGATGGCCCGGAGTTTTACTGCCCCACTGGCGGAAATTTTTGATCTCTTCAAGGGACAGATCATAACCTGAAAGATGAAGCAGGGCATACAGCAACATCGACCCGTGACCGGCCGAAAGGACAAAGCGATCGCGATCTATCCAGTGGGGACTATCAGGGCTATGCTTCAGAAACCGGGTCCAGAGAGTATAGGCCATGGGAGCACCGCCCATGGGTAAACCGGGATGGCCGGACTTAGCTTTTTCTACAGCATCAACTGCCAGGAAACGGATTGCATTAACTGCCAGATCATCTATTTTGGGCAAACCAGAAACACTCCAATCTATTATTTATTGGTTATTTGATGCAATCATTGTCATATCAAGAGCCACGTAATCAATTGGTTCTGTTGAAAATTCGCCTTCCATATTTTCACCAAGCAATATTTTTTCGATCCTTACCGTAAAACCTTCCTGCTCCTCATGTAAATCAAGAGGAAACTCCTGCAGCCCTTCAGCAGCCTGCTCCACCGGTAAATTTTCAATCATAAAATCAAAAGTTGCCGCAGAAACCCACTCATTCTGTTCATAATATTCCACATCAAAAGAGAGATCCACCCATTCAAGAGCAAAAACATCTGAGCCCTTGACCAACCAGATCACCCTGCCGCTGTACTCTGCCCCTGCAGGAAATTCAGCAATAAAACCCAGGTCCGATTCGAAGAGGTCAGGCCCCAGGATTGCCTCTCCACTGGATAGCAGCAGGCTGCCATGGCTTAACCATGGCCAGTAATAATCTACCGGGTTTTCCGGTTCTCCGGCCGGCTGGATTTCCTCTGCTTCGCCTGCTCGTTCTTCTTCTGTGGGCTGTTTAGTTCCCTGCTGGACAAGATCTTCTTCTACCCCGTCATCCGGTTCAGTAGTTTCTTGACAGCCAGGTAAACACAACAATAAAAACAGAATCGAAAAGATCAGGAAGGCACAGGGCTCTTTTCTTAAAAGCATAACACCTTTCTCCATTTGCCGGGCAGCAGACTGTAACTGCGCCGGCTTCCCTCATATTTTCTGAACGCAAAGCGGCTTAAATAATTTTTCGACACACCGACCTCATTACCTGCCACCAATTCCAGTAAAAAGGCCAGAACACAGGAACAATCGGCTTCCACCAGCTGCCTGACCTTTTCTTCACGACCCAGCACCAGCAGAACATCGTCTTTTTCCAGAATTAATTCTCCGGGCCCTGCCGACATTTGTTCCTCAGCCCGGGCTACGGCAACCAGGACCAGGCCGAATTGTTCGCCCAAACCCATTTCCCGAATACTTTTCTCTACAGCAGCAGACTCTTCTGGCACCCAGATTTCCCAGAGGCGATCGGCCAAACCATAAGTTTCAATCAGATCTGGTTTATCCAGGATTGAAATTTCTTCCGGTGGATCTTCATCAGGAAGCAATCTCCAGGCAAAAATCATGCTGTAGAGGACGGCTGCCGACAACAGAATAACTCCAGTCGGCATAAATTCGGAAAAACCGAACCCGTAACCGAGAGTTTCTTCCACCATGCTGTTAACAACCAGATTATGGGATGCTCCAATGGGGGTAATATTTGCACCCAGCAAGCAGGAAATCACTATCGGAAGGAGCAGTTTTGCTTTTGGTATCTTTCTGCGGAAGACAAGGCGCATTACAGTAGGAATAAAAAAAAGAGCCGTGGCCGTGGCAATGATGAATCCAGCCATCGCACGGGGGGGGCATGATGCTGGCAGCAAGAAGGCGCCGCCGGCCATGGCCAACCAGGCGGCTCAGGTAGTCCGCAACACCATTAACTACTCCACTGCGTACCAAGCCGGTAGTTAAAACAAACAATGAAGCAATTGTTATAACCGCCGAGCTGCTGAAACCGGAGAATACTTCACCTGCGCTGACCAGGGTAATCAATCCACCAAATAATCGACAATTCCTGAATTAAACAGGGCCCGGCTAACGATAAGAACGGCAGCCACCGTTATTACCGCCGGATGGCCAAACCCGGAAAATGCTTCTCCAGGAGAAACAAGGCCCATGATGGTAAGCAACAGCAGGGCAAAAAGAGAAACCAGGTCATACCGCCAGCGCCCCCAGATAAAGAGGACCATGACCAGTCCGAGAACTGAAAAAACAATAATTTGCTCTGTCGTCACTGTTTCCACTCCCGGGAGCGCAATTTTTTTATAGATCTGGTTTGACGTACTGTCTCATAGCCCTGTAACTAAAATGAACATCAGAGGATAAGAGCCATGCCGTAACCTTTTAAGCTGGTTCGGGATCAGACTTCTTTCCGGAGAATTTTACTTTAGTCTGCTCAATTCCACTGACCCGTTTGAAGTGGTCATGTTTACCTGTAAACCGCCACCGTTCATCGAACCGGCCAGGGAGGTCTTATCCAGTTTTTCTGTGTCAATATTTATATCCTGAATCGTTATTGACCCATTTGACGTTTTTGCCGTTAAATCCACAGCCAGGTCGGGAGAAAGAGCCAGTTTGATTGAACCATTGCTCGTTTTTATTGCAATATGATCATGCAAATCAGGAAGCTCGGCCTCGATATTGCCATTGGATGTAATCAAATCCTCCAAACCCTTTACTGCCTTGATGTTAATGTCCCCGTTACTGGTTCGCGCCATAACAATACCGTTAATATTACTGGCCTGGATAATCCCATGGGAAGAAAGCAAAACTGGGTTGCCCATCAAACCGTCCAGTATTATATTTCCATTTGAACATTCTATGTGCTTGACAAGGAGATCTTCCGGCACCTTGATGTCGTAATCCACAGTGACTTTTCTGGCTCCCGATGGATGTTCAGTCCGGATTATCATCTCTCCGGCAATATCAATGTAAATATCCACTTCATCAAGAGCTTCCTGCCCGTGGATACTTTCTTTGCGGGCATTGATCTCAATAACATTCTCATCCCAGCCGGTCATGGTTACATCACCATTGGGATTGTAAATGGCAACAGGTGTCCCCGATCTGACCCGGTAAGACTGGGAAAATTCTTCTGTCATTACCGTACCGCCACACCCGGATAATAATAACACAATAC
>JAXHVH010000049.1:0-12846 GCA_034189085.1 Bacillota bacterium
CTCCAGTTTATATTTGTATATAAACTTTACACTACCGTTTAACCCCTGGGCTCCTCTTTCGTCACAAGGTCTCTTGATTGAGACCCTTACCTTACTCTGCTCAGTTTTCAAAGAACGGTTTCCTGAATGTCTGCCGCCTTACCCCTGCAATGGACAGATATATCCTCTGTTCCATTTACCTTTTGTTTCAAAGAAAAAATATGCTTGAGTTCTTTCACAAAGAGAGGGAGCAGCTTTCCTGAAACTCACTGCTCCGAGGGTTTAGCACGACCTTTTAATATTAGCATGGTGCATCAAACTTGTCAAACATTATTTTTAATTTTTAACAGCTTTTTATCAATTTTTTTTATTCCGCCACCGGTTTTGGTTTGAGGGTCGGGAACAGGATCACATCGCGAATTGAGATATTATCCGTAAGGATCATGATCACCCTGTCCACACCGATACCCAATCCTCCTGCAGGAGGCATGCCATATTCAAGAGCATTAATAAAATCTTCGTCCATAACGTGTGCTTCATCATCTCCCGCTTCCCGCCGGGCCAGCTGCTGTTCAAAACGTTCTCTCTGGTCAATTGGATCATTAAGTTCGGTAAATGCATTGGCAATCTCCCAACCAGTGATGAACCCCTCAAAACGGAGAGTCAAACGCGGATCATCAGGCTTTTTCTTCGCCAGTGGTGAAACCTCGATCGGAAAGTCGGTAACAAAAATGGGCGACAGGAGCTGCTGCTCACAAAATTCTTCGAAGAACATGTAAAGAATTTCACCCCAGGAGAGGCCTTTATCCAGTTCAAGCCCGGCATCCCTGGCCGCTTGAAAAGCTGCTTCAGCATCGGTGATTTTGGCAAAGTCAACCCCGGTGTAGCGCCGAACAACTTCAATCATGGACTGTCTTTCCCACGGCGGAGTCAGATCAACTTCCCTGCCCTGGAATCTTATTTTCCCGCTGCCGAAAACCCTTTCGGCAATCTGGAAAATAAGATTCTCCGTAATACTCATCATATCTTCATAGTCAGCATAACTCTGGTATATTTCCACCGTGGTGAATTCGGGGTTATGTATCGTGGAAATACCCTCGTTCCGAAAAATCCGCCCGAGCTCGTAAACTTTATCCAACCCTCCTACCAGAAGCCGTTTTAAATGAAGTTCGGTAGCGATGCGCAGGTATAGCTTAATATCCAGGGCATTGTGATGGGTTACAAAGGGTCGGGCCAGGGCTCCACCGGCAATGGGCTGCATAATGGGCGTTTCCATCTCAAGAAATCCCCAGCTGTTCAGAATCTCACGCATGGTAGAAATAATTTTACTGCGGTTAATAAAGGTCTGCTTCACTTCCTGATTAACAATCAAATCCACATAACGCTGACGATAACGGATCTCCACGTCTTTTAAACCATGCCACTTTTCAGGCAAAGGCCGCAGCGCCTTGACCAGGAAAGTATAATCGGATACCTGAACAGTGACTTCACCTTTGCGGGTTTTAAATACTTCTCCCACTACGCCAATAAAATCACCAATGTCAATAAGTTCCAGCAAGTCGTATTTCTCCTGTCCGACCTGGTCAAGGCGTATGTAAATCTGGATCTGTCCACGATAATCCTGAAGATGGGCAAAAGTAGCTTTGCCATGTGACCTGATACTCATCAACCGCCCCGCAACGGTTACTGTCTTACCTTCAAATTCTTCAAAGTTTCCGGTTATTTCAGTCGAATAATGATCCGTTTCAAATTTCGGGCTAAATGGATCGACTCCTCTTGTTCGCAGTTTCTCTAATTTCTTTCTTCTTACCTTTAATAGCTCATTTAGCTGTTGCTGTTCCTGATCCATTTGCCAACCTCCGCTATTCTCAATTTACAGCTTCAATTTTATATTTAAAGGTGCCCGCCGGGACTTTAATCTCGACCTGATCGCCAACAGTAAGACCCAGCACTGCTTTGCCTACCGGGGATTCGTTGGAAATCTTTTTCTCCGCCGGATCTGCTTCCGCAGTGCTGACAATCGTATATTCATATAATTCGTTCACATCCATATCTTTAAGCATCACCGTCGAACCAAGCACTATGCGCTGATCACTATTTTCTTTTTTTTCCAGGAGCCTGGCCCGGCGAAGCATTTTTTCCAGGGTGATGATGCGGCCTTCGATGAAGGCTTGTTCATTCTTGGCATCTTCATACTCTGAATTATCAGTAATATCACCGTAAGAAATAGCTTCTTTGATACGGGCGGCAACCTCCTTGCGTTTTACAGTGCGCAGTTGGTTAAGTTCTTTTTCTAATTTTTCCAGGCCATCTCTGGTTAGTAATAATTCTTCATTATTGTCCCCGTTCTTAGCCAATTTTTCCATTTCAATATCCCCCTTACAGTCTATAAACAATTCATATTCATTGCTCTAATCGATCCAAAGTAAAACCTCTTTGTTAAAATAAAGAACGGCTTCATATCTGCACGAAGCCAACAAAGATAAAGATAGTGCCAAGTAATCTCCCTGACACTTTTATGTAAAAGCATTTAATTTTTGCTCTATTATATGGCCTTCCTCCACTCTTGTCAAGCAAAATCCAACCGGGAAATGCCTTTAATTCTTAAATCATCTACAGATGGACAACCCTCGGTTTCAGATCGAGTTTTTTTAAGAGATCATTATACTCTTTTTCCGTCAGCTCGTGCTTTCCACCAACCATGCTGACAAGCAGTGCTTCCATCACGTTTGTACCAAAGGAACGCCCCTCCATTTCCGGAGTGGTCGTTATCAGCGTTTTCACTTTCCGTTCTTTCAAAAAGTCAATGTCCGTTCTGGTCACTGTATTGGTGATAATGGTTTTCCCGGGCAGCTGTTCCGGCATAAAACGTCGGATAAAATGAAAATCTCCGGCAATAATATCGTTTTCGAGGAATCGTTCTCTAAACCGCGGTTTGTTCACACTCTGTTTGTCACCCGTTGGGTAAATCATGGTAAAGGGAAGCTGCCCGATCGGCGGTGCAAAAATACGGGCTATGACAGCCAGGGTTTTTAATGAAGAAAGGAAAACAGGTAATCCAATAATAAAGGCCACATCGCCATAGGTCATTCTACACCCTGTTTCTTCAAGAGCCTGGGCCATCCCCATCCGGTCCATGGCACACATGAGCAGGACCTTTTGCGGTGTCTTGAATAGATCAGTGTCGCGATTCAGATATTCGATGGAACGCCGTTCAAGGGTATTTTTTAAACCTGAGCCGTCGACGATCGGCGTTTTCTCAGCCGCTTTGACAATTCTGCGCGCATCCCTTATCTCGTAGCGGCGATCTACAGCATAAATATATAGATCCATCCCTCCAAGGCCAAATGCATCTACTTTCCCATCAAGTTCCTTGATCTTTTCGATCATTTTGTTCATATTACCATCTGTACCAATTCGTTCAATTCTAAACTGCTCGTTGTTTAAGTCAACCGTTACGGCGTGATCTCTGGAAGAAGATCCGAGGCTGATCCCCACGATGCGTTTCAATGATGTTAATCTCCCTTCATTTTACCCGTAGAACAGATTCCAGGGTGGTTTTTAAACGTACCGCCTCAACCGTCCGATCCGTTTCGATTGGTGTTGGGCCGAGGGTTAAGTATACAATCTGAATGTCAAGCAGCGCTTCGGCAAGCTGAAACCATTTTTCTGATGAGATTAATATTAGAGTATCAAATTGCCGCAGCCTGGTAACCAGTTCGAGCATTTTATTAAAAAAATCGAGAGCCTGGCTATTCCGGACCAGATCCCATCGCTCCTGGTTATTCATCACTAAGAAGAAATCAAGCCCATATTGCCGGCAGATATCGGTGAGTTCATCCCGGTTGGCTATGGGGAAACCAACCACCGCCACACGGCTGCCTTTTCTAATTTCGCCGATAGATTCAAGACGAGAAACAAAGCTACGGTCTAGCTGAAGTTTCCCGGCAGTTTCCTGCTGTGAACGTCCCTGTTCGCGTAGTTCCAGGGCTTTTTCAACCATGCGCACTGCCCGGTCAAGGCTAATCATTTTTTCACCGATTCGAAATACGCGTTCCTGCGGCACGAGGCAACCGCCCCCTGTTTGTGCACAATTTTGTGATCAAAACAATTTTAGCATTAACCTGTGCATGTGGCAACTCTAATTGTCATTCATTGTAATCCTGCCAATTCTGGGCGTTATTTTTATTCAATTCTTCGGATATGTTCCAACCTTTACCCTGGTATCAGTTGTTATGCTGACATCCGGTTTCCATCCTAAACAAGGTAAATAAACTACTAAACCAGTTGCTGAATATAATTGTATCCATAAATAAGACCTTCATGCCCCCATTTTGCGGGGGCACCATCAGAAGGATGAAAATGGTAATACGCATTTTCAGGGTAGTTCATATTTTGTGAAAACTGGGCGACCAGCTGATGTGAACAGGGAAATTGATATTTTGCACCTGATGATCACCCTGGGAAATCAATCTTCACCTGTGGTCCTTATCCTGTCCCTGGAAGTGTCCAGGCTGCGGATAGACGAAAAAAGTTCGGAAAGAAGCCCGGCATCTTTTTCTCCTGGAGAAGTTTCTATGCCGGTCATGATGTCGATGAATTCTGCACCGGTCCCGGTTAAAAAGCTGACTGCATTGGCGGGGGTAATCCCGCCGGCAGCTATGACCGGCTTGGACGATAAACGGCTAACCTGCCGGTAAAAGCTGTAATCAAGGATGGTGCCTGTTTTTGCGGCACTGGACGGAGATCTTGAATCTGCAAGCAGGGCAAGGAGATCAGTTTTATTTAGCTTTTCGACAATAGTTTTGATATCAGCTGTTCCAAACTGGTCAAAACGGTCTTCAACCGATGCCGGAACTGTTTTAATAACGCCGATGCCCATCTTTTTAAGCCCACCCGTAATAATTGCTGTATCTTCCAGGGTTTCCCTGTAGTGCAGCTGGACTAATGAAGGGCGTAATTCAGCTGCCAGTGAAATGATTTTATCCGGGCTACCGCCTGTAACGAGGCAGCTTTGATGAGGTTTTCGGACCTTACCCAGCAGTAAGCGAGCCCTGGTGCGATCAAGATTCCAGGGAACGGGCAGGGGATATTCAACAACAAAGCCAAGGATATCCACTCCCAGTCCCATGCACAGTTCCATATCAGGGGACTTCATTAACCCGCATATTTTCACTTTAATATTATTCATTGATCTTTTGTCCTTTTGCCTGGTTAAGGCCCTGGTAGTATTTGACCAGATCATCTGCCAGCCAGAGTGCTGTCCCGACCAGGACCGCGTCGGCCCCGGCCTTTATTGCCGCTTCAACCTCTCCGGGTGTCCGAATGGAGCTTTCACTAACCAGGACTGCCCCGGGAGGCGCATAAGCAGCAAGCAGTTCCGTGGTGGAAATGTTGCCCTTATCCTTTTCAAGCTCAAGGATATTTCGGTTGTTTATGCCCACCAGGCCGGCACCCAGTTTCCCGGCCCACTCCAGTTCCTCTTTTGTGTGGGCTTCAACCAGGGGTTCCAGCCCGAGATTTAAAGCTTCACCATACAGCGCAGCCAGATCTGTAAAGGCATGAGCAGCGCATATTAAAAGGACTGCTTCTGCACCCAGATCCTTTGTTACCTTAAGATCATCTGCAGATTTTACAAAATCTTTGCGAAGCACAGGTAATTTGGTTATTTCCACGATGCTTTCCATAAGTTCTATTGAACCGCCAAAATACGCCGGCTCGGTCACGACCGATAATGCGGGTGCCCCCGCTGCGGCCAGCTGACTTACTGCTTCAAGCGGATCTCTTCCCCGCAGCAGGTCGCCTTCACCTGGAGATAATATCTTTATATCCGGGATAACGGGAACATACCCGGATTTTTTTCTTGCCTTCAGGGCGCTTGAAAATCTGTTGTTCATTTTTTTACTCCCTGAAAGCCCCTGACATCTCACAGAGCTGGTTGAGTTTTTCTTCCGCCGCCCCGCTGTCAATTAGTTCACCGGCCAGGGCGATCCCTTCCTCAAAACCGGCAGCTTTGCCCCCTATGACCATTGCCCCGGCAGCATTTAATACAATAACATTGCGCTTGGGGCCGGTGATTGTTCCTGAAAAAACACCGCGGATAGTTTTTGCATTTTCCCCGGGGGTGTCTGTTTTAATGTCCTCGAGGGTGCAGCGTTCCATGCCGAAATCTTCAGGTTCAATTTCGTACGCGGTAATGTTCCCTTTATTTAATTCATTAATCCTGGTTTTACCCAGCAGCGAGATTTCATCCAGGCCGTCTTCTCCATAGACAAACATCGCCCTGGTGTAGCCAAGCTCCTTTGCAACATAGGTAACTGTATCAAGGAGATCCGGCCTGTAAACTCCCAGGAGGTGCTTCGATGCAAAAGCAGGGTTGATCAGCGGGCCTATAACGGTATAGAAAATGGTCTTGATGCCGAGATCTGTTTCGGCAGGCAGTACTTTGCACATAACGGGATGAAAGAGGGGGGCGTAAATGAAGGCAATCCCGATTTCTTCAATAAGTTTTTCAGCCTCTGCCGGCTTCAGGTTTATGTTTACCCCCAGGGCTTCAAGCACATCGGCACTGCCCGAAAGGCTTGAAATGGAGCGGCTGCCGTGTTTGGCAACCGGTATACCCGCCGCCGCTGCCACGATTGCAGTGGCCGTGGAAATATTGAAAGTGCTCAGGCCCCCGCCTGTTCCGCAGGTGTCCATAAGTTCATATTGAACCTTTGGTTTAAGGGGTATGCAGTTCTCCCTCATGGCCCGGGCAATTAATGATATTTCCTGCAGGGTTGCCCCTTTCATCAGGAGGGCAACCTGAAGCCCGGCGATCTGGACATCGCTTACCTCGTCATTTCTGATGGCCCTGATCAGTTCAAAGATCTCCAGTTCAGATAGCTCCTGGTGAGTTGTAGCCTTGCTTAAAATATTTTTATACATTGCATCCATCCTCCTTGATTATCCTTGATTTTATTTAACCGGTTCAACGATGCTATTCTTCATGACCTTTACGTATTCCACAACTGGGGTTATGCAGTCCCTGCCATATTCTGCAATCAGCCTGACAATTGCGCTGCCTACTATAACCCCATCGGAAATTTCAGCCATGCGGCCAGCCTGCCCGGGTGTCGATATGCCGAAACCGACCGCGCAGGGAATATCTGTGACCTGCCGGACCTTCTGAATCATCGCAGCAATATCTGTTGTAATGTCGCTGCGGATGCCGGTCACACCGAGAGATGATACACAGTAGAGGAAGCCCCTGGCTTCCAGAGCAATCCGGGCGATCCGTTCTTCTGAAGTAGGCGCGATCATCGAGATCAAATCCAGGCCGTTTTTTTCACAGCCGCCTGCCAGCTCGTCTTTTTCCTCAAAAGGCATATCCGGTATGATGATGCCATCGATCCCGCTTTTTCTGCAGCGGGTTAAAAAACGATCCTTTCCGTAGGTAAAAACCGGGTTAAAATAGGTCATGAACAGCAGCGGAATATCGGTTGTGTTACGCACTGCAGAAACCATTGCAAAAAGCCTGTCCGTAGTGCAGCCGTTTTTTAAGGCCCGTTCATCGGCATCCTGAATTACTGTCCCCTCGGCAACAGGATCGGAAAAGGGGATTCCTATTTCGATTAAATCTGCCCCTGCTTCCGACATGGCGATGATCAATTTCTCCGTGGTTTCCAGATCGGGATCTCCGCCGGTGATAAATGGAATGAATGCTTTACCCTTTTTAAAGGCTCCAGAGATTCTACTCATCAATTGCCACCCCCCTGTACTTTGCTATTGCTGCTACATCTTTATCTCCGCGCCCCGACAGGTTAATGACAATGATCTGGTCCCTGCCCATAGCCGGCCCAACCTTCCGGGCATAGGCTACGGCATGGGCGCTTTCCACAGCAGGGATTATTCCTTCGATACGGGAAAGATACTCAAAGGCACTCACAGCTTCTTCATCAGTTACCGGCACATATTTTGCCCTTCCTGTGTCGGCAAGATGCGCATGCTCCGGGCCTATGCCCGGATAGTCCAGCCCGGCTGAAATTGAATAAACCGGCGCGATCTGGCCGTACCGATCCTGGCAGAAATAGGATTTCATCCCGTGGAACACGCCCACCGAACCGGTAGAAATAGTAGCTGCATTTTTTACCGTATGGATGCCGGCTCCGGCTGCTTCACAGCCAATCAGGTCTACCGCTTGATCCTCAATGAATTCAAAAAATGCTCCTATGGCGTTGCTGCCTCCTCCAACGCAGGCAATAACGGCATCGGGAAGTTTGCCTTCTGCTTCCATGATCTGTTCTTTGATTTCCCGGCCGATGATTTTTTGAAAATCGCGGACCATTGTCGGGAAGGGATGGGGGCCCATAACAGATCCGAGAACATAGTGGGTGTCGTCGATCCGCCTTGTCCATTCGCGCATCGTTTCATTTACGGCGTCTTTTAAGGTCATTGTGCCGCTGGTAACCGGATGAACACTGGCTCCCAGGAGTTCCATACGGAAAACATTTAAAGCCTGGCGTTCCGTATCTTCCCTGCCCATATAGATATCGCATTCCATGTCCATCAGGGCTGCTGCGGTTGCGGTGGCAACACCGTGCTGTCCTGCCCCTGTTTCAGCAATTACGCGTTTTTTACCCATACGCTTCGCCAGCAAAACCTGTCCCAGGACATTGTTGATTTTATGTGAGCCCGTATGATTAAGGTCTTCCCTTTTCAGGTAGATCTTTGCGCCGCCCAGATCCCTGGTCATTCTCTCTGCATAATAAAGCAGTGACGGCCTCCCGGCGTAGTTCCTCAGCAGCCTGTCGAGCTCATCCTGAAAATCGATGTCATTTGAATAGTATTCGTAGGCCTCCTCGAGCTCATGGACCGCATTCATCAATATTTCAGGGATGTACTGTCCCCCGTAGCTGCCGAATCTTCCTTTTTTCATCAAGTCCACTCCCCGGTTTATATTTTTGGTGTTCTCCTATAAAACAAAAAAGCTTTTGTCCTTTTCTCAGGACAAAAGCTAATTGCTTCTGCGGTGCCACCTAAATTGATGCAAATGCATCCACTCATATTCGTACCATCATACGAATTCCCTTGATAACGGGCGGAAATCCCGTTGGTCATTACCAGCCTCATCCCGAGGCCTTCCTACCACCTTCATGAGCCCATTCCATACAACGCCGCTTATTGCCTTTTCACCGCCGGCAACTCTCTAAAAAACAGGCAGAGGTATGTACTATTCTCAATCCACAGTTTAAATAATATTTTTTACAAATCTACAGCAACTGTTATTGTTTGTCAAGTGTTTTTCTTAAATTTTTTATTCCGCTACAGCCTTACCCCGGGCAAATGAGTTAAGCCTGTACAAACATGTAGGTTTAATTTTAAAAACTAGTATTTAAATCCAAAACACACTAATATATAATTATAAAAAATGGGCCAAATCCTACGTCCTTCTGGCACATGTGAGGAGGAAAACCGATGGAACAAATCGATTTTAAAACATCACTGGAACGGAATTGGGCAGAAACTACCGCTGCAATCTGCCACTTCATAAAGGAGCAGGTCGACAGTTTAAAGGCAGAGGGCATGGCGATCGGTATCAGCGGCGGTCTTGACTCAGCCGTTGTTGCCATGCTGGGGGTGCGTGCCCTTGGACCGACCGGGGTTAAAGGAATCTTTCTGCCCGAACGTGACACTTCACCGGCCAGCGCCAGACTGGCCAGACTGCTTTCAGAAACCGGAAATTTTTCGCTAACAGAAAGAGATATTACGCCGGACCTGAAGGTTCTTGGCGGGTACCGGGGAGCTGTCTCTTCCCTGGCCCGGTTCAAAGCAGTTAACCGCTTTACCTTCTGGACCTTAAATTGCCTGCTCAGGACTGAACCCTACAGCACAACCCTGGAAAAAACAAATATTAACATCCTGAACCAGGCTATTGCTTTCTACAGGCTTAAGCACCGTCTACGGATGGCTCTCATATTTCAGCACGCTGAACAGAATAATTTGCTGGTAGCAGGATGCCTTAATTTAACCGAATATATGACCGGATTCTTTGTTCCCTTTGGAGACAGCGCCGCCGATTTTGCCCCTATCCTTGGTCTTTATAAAAGACAGGTCCGCCGTCTGGCAGAATACCTCGGAGTGCCTAAACCAATTATAGAGAGGCAGCCCAGCCCTGATCTCCTGCCCGGGATTGACGATGAAACGGCTCTTAATATAAGTTATAAAAAACTTGATCTGGTCCTGCATGGCCTGGAGCAAAAAATGCCCACCCAAAAAATCGCATCCGGAAGCGACACAGCAGTTGAAGCGGTTGAAAAAATAGAACAGCTGATCAGGCTGTCAGAAAGATTAAGAACACCAATTCCTTCACCGGATCTTAGTAATGGAGCAGAAAAGAATTAAATAAGAGTCACCTGCCTATCACCCGTTTTAAAATACAACTGTTTTTTTTGTATCCCTGCAAAAAATTAATTATCCCATACAATGAGTATTGATCATAGAAAAAACATTAAATACTGCTTGATAATCATCTTTTTCACTTTTATAGATGGTAGTATTTTGGTCGTAATAAGCAATAAAATAAGGACTTTTGAGATAATCTATCTCTAAAAAGCCCTTTATATGCTGGTCGGAGCGGCCAGATTTGAACTGGCGACCTCTTGGTCCCGAACCAAGCGCGCTACCAAACTGCGCTACGCCCCGTTGATTCAAACAGATTATAGCATAGAGAGGATTAATCGACAATAGTATGAGCAAATTTGCAGCGGGGTTAAAGTTTTTAGATATTTAATTTATCGATGCGTGAGCGTGGGTATTTCTTGAGAAAAAATTAACTTATGCAAATATTAAAAATATTATTGACAATATTTAAAGCTGCCTGTATAATAACACAGGAAAGGGCTTCATTATCAATTTACCGGACAATTAAGTGATACTTCCTGTTCGGGAAGGCGGAATTACAGGTGGAATATATTATTTTTATCGGTGTCATCCACCTGATTTCCTGGGGAGCTTGTATTTTGATACACCATGATTTAAAAAAATGTGAAAGGAACAAATAATGGGAGTTTGATTAATTACGAAATCTCAAGAAAGGAGATGCACAAATGGTTTATCCCATTTTATTTGTGACCATTTTTTCGTCCATTGTTCTCCTGGTGAGGTACATGATCAGCAAAGACATTCGCAAAGTAAGCTAAGCTGACTACTGACTCAACTGAAAAATTATTTATCGCTGAAAATAGGTATTTATAACAGGTATCATAAATAGTGAATACGTTCACATGCTCTTGACACCGCCGGCATTATTCCAGCCGGCGGTGTATATTTGCTATGCAAGAAGGAAATCCTGTTGGGGAGGTTGTCTTCTTGCATTAAAATCGTATAATTGTAAACACGGGATGCGCCCCGGGGCTATTTAGTTGCTGCTGAACATTTATATTTTTATTATCCTCAGATTTTACAACTGGGCCAACCCGAAACAGGGGCATAGTGATATGACATGATAAAAAAAAGAGGCATAAATCGCTCACTTGTTCTAAAAATTGGTTCATTAAAAATACAACCGGCCCTGGCTCTGGCACCCATGGCCGGAGTAACCAGCCATCCTTTTCGGTTGCTTGCCGGGGAGCAGGGCTGCCGATTATTTTTTTCTGAAATGATCAGTGCCAAGGGCCTGATATTTAATAACCGGCGGACTGAATCTCTCCTATACTTTACTGAAAGAGACAGGCCTATTGGTATTCAGCTTTTTGGCAGTGATCCCGAGCTACTGGCCAGGGCAGCGGCCAAAATAGAAAAATACAGCCCGGATTTTATCGATCTAAACCTGGGTTGCCCCACAAGGAAAATTACCAAAAACGGCGAAGGAGGGGCTCTTCTTCTCAACCCTGCCCTGTGCAGCAATATTTTCAGGGCTGTCACTACAGCTGTCAGCTGCCCTGTAACCGTTAAGGTGCGTAAAGGGTGGGACGAGCAGTCGGTTACAGCACCGGAAATAGCAAGTCGGGCTGAGGATGCCGGGTTGGCGGCAATAACCGTCCACGGGCGAACAGTTAAACAGGGATACAGTGGCCAGGCCGATTGGGAAATCGTCCGGGAAATAAAAAAAAGAATCACAATTCCTGTAATCGGAAATGGTGATATCAATACGCCCTATCGGGCTTTAGAAGCAATTGATTATTCCGGATGCGACGGAGTCATGATCGGGCGGGCTGCCCGCGGCAACCCCTGGATATTTGCCGGTGTAAATGCCCTTTTGCAGGGTAAGACTCTGCCTCCGCCTCCTACCATTGACCAGGTTGTTGCTGCAGTTCTCCGGCATTTCAAGATGCTCGCAGAATTAAAAGGAGAGACAACAGCGGTCAGAGCAATGCGAAGACACGTTTCCTGGTATATCAGGGGTTTGCCCGGAGCAGCGACATTAAGGCAGAAACTGATACATCTTTCACACTATCAGGAATTCGAAGCTGTTTTACTTGATTTTGCCGCTTCTCTGAAAAACAGCATGAAGAACAATTAAAGTGTCAATAATATGTAAAGTATCACTTGTTTTAGCTTTTTGAGTTAGTTAAATATCACGTAAAAATGTTACCTCAGGTTAATGACCACAACCTTTTACAAGTTTATCAAGAGCACAATAACGCTCCACCAACATTATTTGACAAAAAACCTATGTCGGGTCAAGAACTGGCGTAGTAGCTTAGGCAGGCCTATTCCGTTTGCTGTCCCTTTCGGTTGACAGTGCCTCAATATCCTTACCTTATCCTATCTCCAGTTCCCGCCACATCAAACCCGGCGTGCGGTTTTCCCGCACCTGGCTTACCAGCAAGCTTCATGTCAAGGTTTATGAATCCTATCAGGCCGGATTGGCTGCCGGCTGATATC
>JAXHVH010000005.1:0-75524 GCA_034189085.1 Bacillota bacterium
GACACTGGTCGGCCTATGATATTGTCACCCTGTAAGCGGTCTGCCCTTCAAACCGCTCCCGTGTTTTAACTAAGAAAAGACACAAAAGGTCAGGTGGCGCAGGGGAATTCCACCCCTGCACTCTCACAGAAACGGATGTGGACCTCTCGATGTGGCACATAACCGTCCCCTGTGTCATACTAAGAAGGGAACAGTTCGCTTAAACTGGCTAAGCCTTCCTTTATTGACTGTTCGCGGCGGGATCCCGCCCAAACGACAATTTTTGACCCCACTACTCTTGCTCCCCGTAATTCACATTCCTTCTTCATGAAAGAGATGGCCCCGGTCCCACCCAGCCATAAAACTGGAATCTGCTTGGTAACAAAAAGGGCTATTTTTTTACCCTCCATTTTCGGAAGGCTTCGCATATACTTTTTCATGACCGGGTTCAGAGAAAAGGCCTGTACCGGAGCACCGAAAACCAGGGCATCGTAATTGTCAACTTCCGGAGCATTAACAATCTCAAATTTGCCGGGTTGAGCGGGAATCTTGCCCTCAATGGTTATCTCTTCAATATTTACCTGGTGGCCCGCTTCTTCCAGCGTTTTCAATAGTTTACCGGCAACAGTTTTTGTATTCCCCGTCTGCGAGTAATAAATGATTCCGATTTTCATAATTTTCCCTCCAGCTGTAAATAGGTTAATCGCCTGAAGAACACACGTCAGGACAGTTCTTCCGGGAAAAATCCAAGCACTCCGATCCAGAATGTTGTAGCCTGCCCGATAAAATAAATTACCGCTCCAATAAAACCCAGCCCGTATACATCGCTGGCGGCTCCACTACCATGGTAATCTCTGGCCATCTCCATAATCCCCTTTTAATAAATTGAAAATGATAGCATTGATAAAAGTCCACTTATTATGAGTATACTACTTGCAAAAATATGGAACAATAAATTTTTGTTTAATCACACCGGAGAACATAAGGAAACAGTTCGTTAGTGTTGAAGCCGGATGATAGGTTCACGCCGCCTCTATGACGGATGCCGCCTGGACAGTTCGCACACTCATATTATAATGTGCCTCGTGCACACAACCGTCCCCCTGTATTGTCAGGAATCCCTTAAAAATAACCTGGATTTAATTTCACCCAGGTCCAGATGGTAGGTTAAAAACCCGGCAGTAACAGCCGCCAGCTCTTTTTTTTGATTGGACAGCAAGCGAAGCAGGCCAACCTGTGAAAGTGGTGCTTCCACTAACCGTCTGAGCAAAGCCAGGGTACCCTGGTCGATATCAATTGCATCAGCAGCGCGACAGCGGCTGCAGAGCATGCCGCCCTGCCGGGGGCTGAAGGCGACCACATGATGTTCGCCACAGTTGATACAGCTGTCGAGGTGAGGGCTGTAGCCGGCAGCATGGGCAAGCTGAAGCTCAAAGGATCGGCACAGGAGAAAACGATCTTTATTCTCCCCGAGCAGGGTCCAGGCTTCCAGAAGAAGGGTATAGATTTCGGGGCAAGGCTCCTCACCCGAAATGAGGCGGTCCGTGAGCTCGGAGAAGTAGAGGCCAGCAGCATAGAGGTCGGGGTTTTCCCGAAACCAGTTGAACCGATCGATGGTGTCCTGTCCGGTAATGATGGGCCATGTCTTACCGCGATGGAAAGTGTAGCGGCCGTGGGTAAAGAGATCCACGCCGGCGGCCAGCTTGCTTTTGACCCTGCGGGCGCCGCGGGCAACTGCTTCAAATTTGCCTTCTTCCCTGGTCAGCAGGGTAATGAGCCTGTCTGCTTCCCCCAGAATCCGGGTGCGCAGGACGAGGCCTTCCGCTTTGAACAATTTTTCTCTCAATAAAAATGCGCTCCTTCAATCCGCTCTTTTTTACCTGTAACCCAGACGATGCAGTTCTTCCTCCCGATTGCGCCAGTCCTTTTTCACCTTGACGCGCAGATCAAGGTAAATGTGACGGCCGAATAGGGCTTCCAGTTCCTGCCTGGCCATTGTGCCAACCTGTTTAAGTTTGCTACCCTTTTTACCAACGATGATACCGATTTGTGATTTGCGCTCAACGAAAATTTCGGAGCGGATGTCTAGCAGATCTTCAGTCTGACGCAGCTGCATTTCTTCAATTACCACGGCGATGGAAAAGGGAATTTCCTGCCTGGTAAGATTGATGATCTTTTCCCTGATCACTTCGGCAGCAATGAATTTTTCCGGTTGATCAGTCACCATTTCGGGAGGGTAGTACTGCGGCCCTTCGGGCATCATTGCCAGGGAAGCATCAACAAAACATTCCAGGTTTATTTTCTTCAAAGCAGAAAGAGCAAAATGATCATCAAAGGAGCAGAGCTCTCTATAACGGTTGATGTTTTTAGCCAGAAGTTCGGGCGCGGCCAGATCTATTTTGTTTAAAACCAGGAAAACCGGGCTTTCAGTCATTTCGAGAAACTCTGCAATGTAGGCATCACCCCTGCCGGGAGGTTTATCTGCTTCCACCACGAAGCAAATCAAATCGACCTCCTGCATGGTTGCCCTGGCCATACGAACCATCGCTGTGCCAAGCAGGTGTTTCGGTTTGTGCAACCCCGGGGTGTCGATATAAATCATCTGCCCTTCCGGCCTGGTCAGCACAGCCCGAATCTGGTTCCTGGTAGTCTGGGGCCGGTCCGAGGTAATGGCTATTTTTTCGTCGACCAGGCTGTTGAGAAGGGTCGACTTGCCCACATTAGGCCTTCCAATCAAAGCGGCAAATCCTGATTTATGCATGAAATACCTTCTTATTTTTTAATTGATGATTGTTTTCAGATCAAGAACCGGTGTCCCGTTGATCAGATCCAGTCCCCTGACCATGATCCGGTTACGGTCCACCGCCATAATCTCTCCGGTCGACTGGGCAATGGCATTGGGACGGTGCGGGGAGTGGCAGGCAAAAATGCCATAGATTTCGTTTCCCCTGCCTCTGCGCCTATCTTTGAGGGTAAATCCCCGGGATTGATGCAGGTAAGCAATAACCGTTATTTTTTCCTCTTCATCTACCCGGTAGAGTCCTTCTTCCATCTCAGGATCGAGAATGATCTGCGAAATCAATTCCCGGTAATTGTCCGGTATGTCCTTTGGACTTAGAATATTATTGGCCACATAACCGATGGGGGTAAAAGATACCGGCAGGCGCCATAGATCTTCTTCCTCCTCCCGATTCCGGCCCACAGGGTTGTCAGCCCATGCCGCCCCTCCATAAGGCTCCGGCAGGAGATCGAGTAGAGGCATCACCACCATTTCTCCTGCCAGGTTGCCCATAATCACTTCAATGTTCCCGGTTATTTCCCAGATTACCTGCCGGCAGGCTCCGCATGGAACCGGGGGTTGGGTACAGTCGGCCACGATGGCAATTTTACTGAATCGGCGATAGCCGTAGTGCACAGCAGTCCAGCAGGCTAACCTCTCAGCACAAACAGTCAACCCCAGTGAAGAATTCTCGATGTTGCTGCCGGTTATAACGTTGCCTTCCCCTGTAAGCAAAGCCGCTCCCACCGGAAACCGGGAATAGGGCGCATAGGCTTTCAGACGCGCCGCCCGCGCAACAGCCAGTAAGGTTTCTCTTTTCACCGGGGTAAACACCTCTCTTCACTTTATTCGGCGTACACATAGGCCGGCAGTTTGATAAAACCGGAATGGCTGATATTAAAAACAAGGCCTCGTTTATCTTCAAGTTCTTCGATGATGATGTCCAGGCCGCTGATTAGCAAGTCCGGTTCGCCGACTGCTTGAATGGTAACCGGGTTGGTGGGAATCTGCTGGTAATTAACCATAATTAAAGGCCCGGTACATCGAATGGCGCTGGTAACCGTCAGTCTCTGACCACCTACGCTAACTCCTCGTGCTCCCGCACTGAAAAGTTCGTTCACTATGTCACGAATATCGGCATCGTGCACCAGAGCCCTGCTTCCCTCGGATTCCATGGCATCGTAAATCTGCAGGGTAATCCCGGGTCCGACCATCTCCGCCAGGCCGGCCTGTACCCTCATTTCATACAGCCTCAGCCGCAGTGAATTGCGATCTTCGTTTAAAGTTTCAAGCTGCTCCTGCGTTGTCTGTGGCACCACCAGGGTAGCAGTGCCATCAACAATTTCAAGATCAATGCTTTGTTCCGCAAAACAGCGATCCTGGGTGTAAATTGTTTTAATTTCCTGAACGGTGTGGGGTTCTAAAAATTGATCGGGGTAAATGTCAATTTTGCCTTCGGTTACTCTGATATATAAATGGGTTTTCTCTGCAGTTCCCTGAACAATGGCGTCTTCATTAACAGCAGCCATCACCTTCTCTTTTAACAAATCGTCGGCTTCCCTGATAATTGTTTCCTGGGCACAGCGGCCCTGGTTGAGGATAATTTGGATCAGATCATCGCTGGTTACGGCCAGATCCACGGCATAATTATATTCTGCCAGCGCTTCCCTGACTGCGGGAACATTGTCCACTTCCATGTCATTGGCCAGGCGATGAATATAATCAGATAAATCGCGGGCCAGTTCCTGTTTGTAAGAAAAAAGGTTGTCCGCAGCTCTGACGCTTGTAATCACATAGTAGTAACCGAAAGCGATGAGAATGGTATTGATCAGAATAATTACCAGGATCACCAGCTGCACCTTACCGCTGCTGGAAGAACGGTGGTCCGAATACCCGGACATAATTAAGTCAATCCCCCATTATAATTAATTTCACTTACAAAATCCCTCTGATAATTGACCACAGGGGCGGCCCCAGAACGACAACCCCCACGATCACGGCATAGACAGCAGTAAGCAAAACGGCCCCTGCAGCAACATCTTTGGACGTTTGAGCCAGGTGACTACGCTTTTTTGTATAAAGATCAATCGTCTTTTCTACAGACGTGTTAAAAGTTTCAGCAACCAGCACCAGCACTACGGCAGTAACCAGGAACAGCATGCCGTTAAGTCCGACTCTGAGGCTTAATCCGGCTGCCAGGGCGGCAATCCCGGCCAGGCCGTGAATGGTCATATTTCGCTGCGTCCTAAAACAATATACCAGGCCGATGCAGGCGTTTTTCAGACTTCTTTGGACTTCTCTCATTCTCTTTATTCCTCCACCAGGAAGCCAGAATACAGTCTCAGCAGTTCCTGTTCCTTCTTCCTCATTCGGGCGGTATCCCCCTCTTCTTCATGATCGAATCCCAGCAAATGGAGCATGCCGTGGATGGCCAGCAGCAGTATCTCCTTTTCCAGGGAGTGACCTGCTTTTTCCGCCTGTTCACGGGCTCGATCGATGGAAATATAAATATCTCCAAAAGCAAAATCCTCTTCATGCCCCTGATCAAGATTTTCTTCTGCATCAAAATATGAGAAAGAAAGGACATCGGTCGGAGCATCCCTGTCCCTGAAACGACGGTTCAGATCATGAAGATAGCTGTCGCCGGCAATAACTACCGCCGTTTCACCACCCTTCAGGTTGTGCTCTGCCAGCAGATCATTAACCACCCTGAGCAGCTTTTCAGTGACTTTCCTGGAAAGACCTTCATTACCTTTTAAAAAGTTTATTGTAACGCTCACCTGGTAGCCCTGCTCCTTTCGATTTCCGCTTTCAGTTCCTTTTCCGGATATTCAATCCGCGAATGATAGACGCCGGACATGATGTAAATAAAAGCATCGGCTATGATGTCAAGTTCCTTCAGCGTCAGATCACTCTGGTCAAGCTGTCCGTCTTCCAATTTTTCTTTGATCATCCGCCGGACCATCATTTCGACCCGGTTACTGGTGGGCTTGGTTAAAGAACGCACTCCCGCTTCCACTGCATCAGCCAGCATAATAATGGCCGCTTCCTTGGTCTGCGGTTTTGGCCCTTCATAGCGAAATTTTTCTGCCTCTATATTCTCTTCCCCGTTCTGTTCCACCGCTTGCTGGTAAAAAAAGGAAATCATACTGGTACCGTGATGCTGGGCAGCTATATCAATAATGGGCTCTGGTAAACGATATTTTCGCCCCATGTCCACCCCATCCTTGGGGTGAGCCCCGATTATCAAGGCGCTGAGGTTGGGTGACAGTTTTTGATGCGGATTTTCTCCCGAAAGCTGGTTTTCAGAAAAGAAATAAGGCCTTTTTAACTTGCCAATGTCATGGTAATAAGCACCAACTCTGGTCAGAAGCGAATTTGCCTTGACGCGGTCGGCTGCCGCTTCGGCCAGGTTTGAAACCATCATGCTGTGATAATAAGTACCCGGAGCTTTGAGAAGCAGTTCTCGCAGCAGGGGATGGTTGGGGTTTGACAGTTCCAGGAGGGTAATAGCCGTAGTCACCCCGAACAGACTTTCCAGGAATGGAAGCAGACCAATGGCCACCACTGCAGAAAAAATACCGTTGCCTACCCCGGCAATGGCACTGTAACTAAAATTGATCAGCGAATCCGTTTCCATGCTCACATTTCCGAAAAAGAGGTAAACTGCCAGAATCAAAGTAAAATCGGTGGCCGATACATAAAATCCAGCCCTGGCCAGGTCACTGCGTTGACTGAGCCTGGTCACTGCATAAATGGAGGCCAGCCCTCCCATCAAGGCTACCAGGATATAAGAAAATTCACCGCCGGTGATCAATCCCACCATTAAAGTGAGCGCCAGGTTGTTGATCAAGGCCAGCTTATAACCAAATAAAACTGTTATGAGGATCACACCCATGGCCACCGGGACGAAAAATCCCGAAAAATAAGAAGCAGCCACGGAAAAAACAAGGGTGATGAAAAATACCAGGCCCATCAATAAAAGTAAAGACGGGCTGTTAAAAACATCATTGACAAAGATGTAGATATAACTGCCGGCCAATATAAAAACTACGGCCAACAGCAGAAACAGGCCAATATAGGCCGGGTAATCGGCCTGCTGCCCCCTGATCAGGCCGAGATCTTCGAGCAGGGCATACTGGTGCTCGGTAACCGGTTCGCCCTCACTGACAATCAAAGTATCGCGGAAAACAATCACCGGCTCGACCTGCCGGCGAGCCAGCTCACGGCTTTCTTCAGTGGCCATGGCATTGTAAAACATGTTCTGTTCCACCAGGGGTTCAACCAGTGTTTCAGCAATTCTTTTTAATTCGGCACTGACCGGATAAAGAGCAATTTCCTGATTCAATCGCCGGCGGGCCAGTGCTTCTTCGTCTTCTTTAATCCCCTGTTCAAAAACATCACGAACGGAGTTGTTGATCCTTTCCTGCAAATCCCTCAGTGTGTCCGTATCGGTGAGCAGGGCTTCTACCGCTGAAGGAGGTAAATCATTGCCAACTATGCTTTCAAGGATTTCTAATTTTTCTTCAGGTTCCAGCTCCGGGTCTTCCGTGATATCGAGGATATCATCAAAAAAGGTCCCAATTTCAGCCAGGGCTCGATCGAGGACATCCGGATCATAATCGAAAACTTCCTCCACCGATTCTGAAGCATCCTGGCGGCGCTCTTCCGTGGCATATTCATCGACGGCATCGCGGGGCGCAAAAATCGTTTGCGGGCTTGGACGCCCTACATTAATATCCAGGCGGGCGGGCATACTGACAAAAGCCAGCAAGAAATAGATAGCCGCGAAAAGAACGACAACGAGGACAAATTTTTGCAAACCCTTGCTATCTTTAAAAGAAATTGAGCGGTTAAATATTTCTTTCCAATTAGTCTTTTTCTTCATAACCGTTCCTTTCTTTACCGTTCCGTTCCTTTGAAGCCTCATATTCTTCGTAGGCTTTAATGATACTCTGAACCAGAGGGTGCCTGACAACATCTTTTTCAGTCAGGTTGACCAGGGCAATCCCTTCGATGTTGGCCAGAATACGGGATGCTTCCTCCAGGCCGGAATAACGTCCTTTCGGTAGATCAACCTGGGTAATATCGCCGGTGATTACCGCCTTTGAGCCGAAACCAAGCCGGGTGAGAAACATTTTCATTTGTTCAGAGGTAGCATTCTGCCCTTCATCAAGGATAACGAAGGAATCATCAAGGGTCCTGCCCCTCATATAGGCAAGGGGAGCAATTTCGATTACTCCTCTTTCCCGGTATTTTTGGAACACATCGATTCCCAGCAAATCATAGAGCCCGTCGTAAATGGGCCGCAGGTAGGGATCGACTTTCTCCTGGAAATCCCCGGGCAGAAAACCGAGATGCTCGCCTGCTTCAACCGCCGGGCGGGTTAAAATGAGGCGCTGGACCTGCTTGTTTTTCAAAGCATCAACAGCCATCGCCAGGGCCAGGTAGGTTTTCCCCGTTCCGGCCGGTCCGATTGAAAGAACTACATCATAACGCCGGATCGCTTCTAAATAGTGTTTCTGTCCCACTGTTTTCGGCCGGATCTGTTTCCCCCGCGGTGTCACCAGAAGCAGATCGCTGAAAACAGTCCGGATTGATTCAACATCTCCTTCAGAGGTCAGTTTTAAAGCATATTCAAATTCCCGACCCGTCAGCAGGTGCCCCTTCCGGATGTGTTCCAGCAGTTCCTGAAACATGCGATAAACCTGTTCTACATCTTCGGGGGAACCTTCTATGGCCAGTTCATGTCCTTTTGGAATCAGACGCACCGCAAAACAATCTTCAATCAGGCGGAAATGACGGTCATGTTTTCCCAATAGCTGAATTGACTCGTCTCCGCCCTTTAAAAGAATGGTCCGGCTGCTTTTAATTTCAGACAAATAGAAACTTCTCCCTTCAACTTAATCCCGTTAAAGATTACCTTCCCTTTCCGAACAGCCCGGCCAATCCGAGGAAAGGTGATTTTATATTTTGTAAAATAGGGTACTTCGACGATATTTTTAATAATCCTTTAATGAAAAGACCGCCGGATAAGCGGTCAATTTTTGCTTTATGACTATTGTTACTGCTGTTCCTGTGGTTTTAAACATATTATCTTTTCAACGCCTCTTCCGCAGGGAGACCGGCGGCCCCATCACTTCGTGAAATGCAATGGCCGCCACCAGCGAATCTTTATCCGTCAGGACCTGCCTGAAACTCTCTGTAAATGCTGGAGAATCTTTGATTTCTTTTTCGGGCAGTTCTGGTTCTTCTGATTCCTCCCCTGAAGATTGCTCTTCACCTATTACCATCTCTTCGCCGAAATCCTCTCCGGAAGGCTCATCGGGTTCTTTATCATCCTCGTCATAGACCCATTCGCCATAAGGTACCCCATGATCTGTCTTCGCTTCGACAACTTCGCCCAGCAGTGTAGAACCATAATTATTTATGGCTTCCGTGGTTACATCATGATCTGACAGAACAGCTCTTTCCCCGACGGAAGATGTTTTCGGCGCAGGGTTGCTTTTTCTCCCCTTGATTACTTTCATCAGGGTTGCAACCAGGTTAATAAGGATGATCAGCACGATCAGGAAACTGAAACCTTCCATAGATGTGGTCAGACCTCCGATTTACTTATTATCGTCCTGCTGGTCCTGCTGCCCCAGTTTGCTTATACTCTTACGCATATCTGTGTCAGCAAGCACATTTTTCATCTGGTAGTAGTCCATCACCCCGAGGTTGCCTTCGCGCAGAGCCTGGGCCAGAGCTCGGGGAACTTCCGCTTCCGCCTCGACAACCTTGGCCCTCATTTCCTGCACCGAGGCAATCATTTCCTGCTCCTTGGCCACGGCCATGGCCCGCCTTTCTTCTGCTTTAGCCTGGGCAATTCTCTTGTCTGCTTCGGCCTGATCAGTCTGCAGCTGGGCTCCAATGTTTTTGCCCACGTCTACATCGGCAACATCAATAGACAGTATTTCGTAAGCAGTCCCTGAATCGAGGCCCTTGGCCAGAACAGTATTGGATATCTTATCCGGATTTTCAAGAACCATTTTATGGTTATCTGAAGAGCCGATAGTCGTGACAATCCCTTCGCCAACCCTGGCGATGATCGTTTCTTCGCCGGCCCCTCCTACCAAACGGTCAATGTTGGCCCTCACAGTTACCTTGGCCCGTGCTTTTACTTCGATACCATCCTTGGCTACCGCAACTACGACCGGGGTTTCAATAACCTTTGGATTAACACTCATCTGCACTGCCTGCAGCACATCACGGCCGGCCAGGTCAATGGCGGCAGCCCTTTCGAAAGGCAGGGGTATTTCAGCCCGCTGGGCGGCAATCAGGGCGTTAACCACCCGGTCTACGTTACCTCCAGCCAGGAAATGGCCTTCAAGCTTGTTAACGCTCAAATCCAGGCCGGCCTTGGTAGCTTTAATCAAGGGAACCACAATCTTAATTGGGGTTACCCTGCGCAGGCGCATTCCAATCAAAGCAAAGATCCCCACGGGAACCCGGGCTGCCAGGGCTGAAATCCACAACCCCAGGGGAACAAAGCTCAAGATCACCGCCAGGGCAAGAATAATTAAACCAATAAATATTAAAAGGGTAATAATTTCAGGCATATTTTAGTCCTCCTTCTCCTTGTTTTTCAAAGCTTGGACTATCACCCGCACTCCTTCAACCCGCTGGACAACAACCGGTTCATTTGCAGGTATATATGATCCATCGCTGACGACGTCGATTCGTCTGCCGTCAATCAGAGCCGCCCCGGAAGGACGCAGGGCAGTAATGCTTTCTCCTTCCATCCCGAGCAATTTTTTCT
Organism: Bacillota bacterium; assembly: GCA_034189085.1. Classification (GTDB taxonomy): domain Bacteria; phylum Bacillota; class Dethiobacteria; order DTU022; family DTU022; genus M55B129. The sequence continues at coordinate 10,560 of JAXHVH010000005.1, forward strand.
GATCGAGGGGAGCTACATAACCGAGATCCGTTCTTTCCTCATCAGATAGAATGATATGGCGCAGCGCTCCCCTGCGGGCAAAAAAGCGAAAAGCGAGAACGGCGAAAAGACCGGCCAGAACAAAAGATATGATGAGCATTACCAGCCCTGTTTGAATCGACACGGCAGCCAGGACTATGGCCACTACCATGGCCACGATTCCCCCGATGCCAAACACGCCAAACCCCGGCATAAAAGCCTCCACCAGCAACAGGGCAATACCGAAAACAAAGAGGATCACAACCCAGTATTCAGCCATTCCTGCAACAATATTGCCGCCGAAATAAAGGGCAAAAGCAATTATGCTGACAATACCGGCAATGCCGAAACCGGCCGAAATAATTTCCACGATTAATCCACCCAGGCCAATCATCAGCAAAATAGTGCCCACAACAGGATTGGTAGTCCAACCCACCATACTGTCTACGGCCCGTTTTTCTACTACTGTCCAGTCGGTTCCAGGCAGGCCTGCTTCTGCCAGTAATGCATCATAGTTTTCGACCGTTCCTTCACTGTAACCAACGTTCAGGGCCTCACCTGCAGTAAGAGTAAGAAGAGTCCCCTCTTCTGATAGGCCTTCAACGACCAGGTCCCGACGGACCATGGCCGAGGCAATACTCGGATCCCTGCCTTGCCGTTCCGCCATGGCAGCCATTTCCTTTTCCCAGTAAGAAAGGGATTTTTCATCAACTTCACCCAGCCCAAGATAGCTGGGCTCGGCAGCACCAATAGTGGCACCTGGTACCATGTATATAGAGTCGGCGGCCAGGGCCAGGTAAGCACCGGCTGAAATGGCATTGGGCCGCACAAAAGCATGAATCGGCCTGTCATATTCGTCCATCAGCCGCCTTATTTCTTCGGCCGAATTAATGTAGCCACCCGGTGTGTCAAGTTCAAGAATGACAGCTGGAGCATCGTTTTCCCTGACCATGTCAAAAGCATGCCGGGCATAGCTTACAGTCCCCGGATCGATGGTCCCTTCGATTTTGACAATCACTACCCTCTGGCTGGGTGCCGCCTCAACAGTAATTATACCACAGGCAAGCAGTCCGCAGAGAAGGCAGATTAGCCAGAAAAAACATCTTATTTTCCTGTCCATTTCCCGATCTCCTTAAAGGAAAACCCGGCCATGAGGGCCGGGGCTCTATCCCAGAATATTTTCCACCATTCGTCGGACAAGATTTCCATCGGCCTTTCCTTTAACCCGGGCCATTATTAAACCCATTACTTTACCCATGTCCCGCTTGGAAACGGCCCCGCTTTCGGCGACTGCATCGCGAACCAGTTTCTCCAGCTCGCTCTCGGAGAACTGTTCGGGAAGATATTTTTTCAAGATTTCAATCTCCCTGGCCAGATCGTCGGCCAGATCCTGCCGCCCGGCTTTTTTGAATTCATCCAGAGCTTCATGTCTTTTCTTTGCTTCATGAGCCAGGACTGCAAGCTCTTCTTCGGCTTCGAGAGGAGCTTTTTTGGCTATCGCTTCATTCTGCAGTTCAGAACGCACCATTCTGAGCACTGAAAGGCGGAAGCGGTCTTTGGCTCTTGTCGCTTCTTTCTGTTCTTCATATAGTTTTTCCGTTATTGTCCTGTCAGACACAGACGAAACACCTCCGCCCAGGCTCCTTAATGGCGCCTCTTACGAGCAGCTTCAGCTTTTTTCTTGCGGCGAACACTCGGTTTTTCATAATGCTCACGCCGCCTCGCTTCGGATAAAACGCCCGAACGGGCGCATTGTTTTTTAAACCTCTTTAGAGCCTTATCTAGGGTCTCATTCTTCCCAATTTTGACTTCTGCCATGAATATACTCCCCCCTCTCCTCGGAAACCACTGCCCATGGGCTACCCCAGGGTAGTTTAAAACTATTTTAAACACCCCTGCCTTTGGCAATGTTTTTCAACAAAGGTCTACCGCCAAGGAGGTGGAGATGAAGGTGAAAGACTATCTGTCCCGCATCCGGTCCGCAATTGATGACTACACGGTAACCTTTTTTGTCAAGTTTAAATTTCTTAGCCACCTCGTTGGCCACAGTGTGCAAATGGCCTATGAGGGGTTCATCATCTTTTTCGAGATCAAGAAGGCTGGGAATGTGCTTGCGCGGTACGATCAAAATATGGACAGGAGCCACCGGATTAACATCCTTAAAGGCAACTACCTCATCATCCTCATATACAATATCGGCATCAAGCTCCCTGTTTATGATCTTGCAAAAAATGCAGTCAGCCGACATATTGATACCTCCTGACGGGTATTATAACACAGCCATTTTACCTTGAAAAGGAAGTTGACATAAATAAAGACCATTTTAAATAATTAACTTCGCTAAAGAGACCTTTATTACCTTTCTGGCAGAAAAAGTTTTTACACCTCCTTGGGAATACATTATAATTATTATAAGATTTTCATTCAAGCTTATGGAACTGATTCGATCACCGGTTCATCATCTTAAGAGAGGGGAACACGATGGAGATCACTATCGAAAAAGCGCTCGAGCGCACCGATCTGCAGTTCATAGATGTCCGCTCCCCGCATGAATTCAGGGAGGCCTCCATACCGGGATCTCTGAATGTCCCTCTTTTTGACGATGCTGAACACAGCCGGCTCGGTTTGCTCTTCAGAGAAAAGGGAGAAATCGCCGCCAGGCGAGCCGGCCTGCAAATAGCCGCCCCCAAATTGCCCCACCTGGTTGAACAAATAAGCGGCGCCTGCAAAGGAAAAATACCCCTTCTTTACTGCCAGAGAGGCGGTCTTCGCAGCCTCAGCCTCTATCAGATTCTCAACCTCTGTGGAATAACAGTTTTCCGCCTGCAAAACGGTTACCGCGGTTTTCGGCAATACGTTGTCAAACGGTTGAAGGATTACCATCTGCAGAGCAGGTTGATCGTCCTTCATGGATTGACCGGCGCAGGTAAAACAGCGGTTCTCAAAGTGCTGGAAGAAGAAGGGGTGCCGGTAATAGACCTGGAAGGCCTGGCCGGACACCGCGGTTCTGTTTTCGGAGCAGTGGGGCTGCCTGAACAGCAAACCCAAAAAGAGTTTGATGCCCTGCTGCTGCAGGAACTGGATCGCCGGCGTGAAAATCCATGGATAGTTGTTGAAGGGGAAGGCAAACGCATCGGCCGTGTAAGCCTCCCGCCTTTCCTGGTTGAAGCCCTGGATGAAGGTTTCAAGATTCTGTTGACTGCATCGCTGGAAACAAGAGTGCGAAGAATCGTCGACAGTTACATCCCGGCCGAGCCTTCACCCGAACTGCTGAACCAGCTTAAAGAAGCAGTTAATGCACTACGCCGACGCCTTGGTAACAAAAAGGTCGATTTTTTATTGGCCGAGCTGGATCGAAAAAATTTTGACCGGGTTGCCACATCCATGTGTGTCGATTATTACGATCACTTATATAGTGATTCACGACCGGAATGTGCCCGCTTTGACGAGCAAATAAACGCCGAAGACATCAACACAGCAGCCGGGCAAATTCAATCTCTGCTAAAAAATGCAGAAACGGCAACCATACATCCGGGCACCGGCCCAAATAATCGAGTGGGATACAATATTTAACAATTTCAGAAAAAGGAGTGACGGATTAATGAACCCCCATGACGCTGCTCATGCCCTGGCCAGAGCATTACGGGAATCCGAAGAATTCAAAACTCTCAAAGAATTACAGGATAAACTGAAAGGTGAGGAGACAGCACGCAACATGCTGCTCGATTTCCGCAGGCAGCAATTTGAACTGCAGAAACAAAAGTTATCGGGAGTCGAAGTATCATCGGAACAGGAAGAAAAGCTGGAAAAGCTCTTCGAGGTAATAAATATGAATACCACTGTTAAAAATTTCCTGGAGGCGGAATACAGGGCTGCCATTTTACTGCAGGATGTCCAGAAAATAATCGGGGAAGCAACCGAAAGTATTATCGACACCGAGCTGACCCCTCTGGGCGAAGAACTGGAAGAAGAAAAAGAATGACAGTAAATAATAACCAAAAATACACAGCCCTTTTGCTGGACCTGGATGGAACCCTGCTTATCCTGGATATCGAACAATTTATCCCGGCCTATATTGACGCTCTCTCCCGGCGTTTTATAGAGCTAATAGACCGGGAATTGTTCATCAAGCATCTGATCGGGACTACAAACAAAATGGTGGCCAACGATGATCCTGATCGAAATAATGAAACCATATTTTACCAGGAATTTTGCGGACGCACCGGCCTAACTTATGGTCAGATCAAGCCGATCATCGATGATTTCTACAGGGATGATTTCCCAAAACTTAGCTGCTGGGGGAAAGAACATCCCCATGCCCGGGAACTAATAAAAACCGCCCGGCAAAAAGATATGCAGCTGGTTCTAGCAACAAATCCAATTTTCCCGGCGATAGCGGTTCATCAACGGCTTGCCTGGGGTGGCCTTGATAAGGATAATTTCCATTTGATTACGACCATGGAAAACATGCATTTCTGCAAACCCAATCTCCACTACTATCTGGAAATATCCGCCAAAATCGGCTGCCCGCCTGAAGAATGCTTGATGGCCGGCAACGACACCCATGAAGATCTCATCGCTGCAAAAGTGGGAATGGATACTTATCTGGTTGATGATTACATCCTGAATCGGATCGAGGGAGAAGCAAAAAGTGATCACCGGGGCAAATTGGAAGATTTGATCGGCTTTATCAAAACTCTTGATGGTTAATCAACTTTTATGGTGAAAATACTTTAATCAGTGCCGCCATATTTAGTTCCGGAGTTGATTCCTGGAACAGGGAACTCTTTCAGGCCATGCTGCAATACAGCGTCAGCACTCTGCTCATTTTGAGTGTGATTGCCCTGGTGATAGGAATAGTTTACCTTGTGGCCGGTGAAATGGAAAAACAATAGCATAGCAGCTGTAAATTAACTGGTGCGGAGGGCCCTGATTATCGGTCCTTCTTCTTTTTCCAGCCGGGCTTTGATCTCTTTACCCCGCCAGTGCAGGCCTTTGATTTTGGTTTCAATTTTAACCCGCAGGTAACGAGGAGTTAACCCTTCGGCCCACTGATACGGTTCTACTTTCTCTACCAGAACCGGTTGGACAGTGCCAAGGAATTGCTGCCGAAAATTGGAGGCCATTTTCTCCCCGAGAGCAATCATTTCTTTGCTCCTTTCTTCCTTAACATCACCGGATAACTGGCCGGGCATTTCAGCCGCTCTGGTCCCTGGCCTGGCGGAAAACTTGAAAACGTGAAGGCGGCTGAAACCGATCTCTCCAATCAACTCCACGCTGCGACGGTGATTTTCTTCCCGCTCTCCCGGAAAACCGACAATTACATCGCTGCTGAGGGAAAGATCAGGGATCGCCTGCTTGAGCCACCGGGCTAAATAAAGATATTCCACTGCTTCGTAGGGCCTGTTCATCAACTTTAAAATTTCGCTGTCCCCGCTCTGCAGGGGTAGATGTAGATGGGGGCATACAATGGGGGAGTTAATTATTTCCTCCACCAGCTCAGGGGTTATATCCCACGGCTCAAGCGAACTGAGACGCAACCTCAACAACCCGGGGACTGCCTTCAGTTCCCTGATCAGTGAGGCCAGGTTTGTCTCGCCGAGATCAACACCGTACAGGCCAAGGTGTATTCCAGTCAGGACGATCTCCGGGCAGCCCGATTCGACAAGGGCCTGTGCCCGCGCCAGCACTTCAGCGGGAGGCAGGCTCCGCATGGGGCCCCTGACGTAGGGGATAATACAATAACTGCAGTACTGGTTGCATCCTTCCTGAATTTTCACGAACCCCCTGGTCCGTCCCCTCCGTTTTACCTGGGGCAGCATTTCAAATTTCGTTTCTCCCCTGTAAGGGGTTACTATTTCCAGGAGTGAATCGTCGCCAAGCGAATCGATGATCAAGGGCAAATTCTCGCGGTCGCGGTTGCCAATGATTAAATCAACCTGCTCCATCTCTCTGATCTGATCCGGTTTACCCTGGGCATAACAGCCGGTAGCTACTATCAGTGCCTCCGGCGAACGGCGTCTCGCCCGGCGTATTGCTTTGCGGGATTTGTGCTCAGAGTATCTCGTTACAGTGCAGGTATTTATAACACAGACATCAGCCTGATCGTTAAAATCCACGATCCGGTAACCGGCCCGTTCAAAAAGCTCCTGCAGCCCCTCTGTTTCACAATAATTGACTTTGCAGCCAAGGGTAAAAAAAGCAGCCTTTTTTTTCAAATGGAAAATCCTTTCTCCGATAGATCGCCCCATGCTGTCTGAATCATAACCATGGAGGCGATTGCCGCCGTTTCTGTCCTTAGAATACGCGGCCCCAGGTAGACTGTCTCGGCACCCGCTTGGTGTAATACTTTCATCTCGGCATCGCTGAAACCGCCTTCAGGTCCGATAAAAAGCAGTACATTTTGTCCGCCCGACAGAGGCCTCTGCAGGGCATCGGCCAGAGCCAGGCTTTTTTCTTTCTCCCAGGGGACAATGGTCCTGAATTGCGCCACCTGCGGGACAATGGAGGTAAAGTGGCGAGGCATTTCGATGGAAGGCAAATCAGGCCTCCGGCATTGAGCCGCTGCAGAGCGGGCGATGTTCCTCCAGCGCTTTATTCGCTTCTCTTCCTGCCTGCTGTTACGGCTTGGTATGCTGCGTTCCATAATCACCGGAACAATGCCATGGATACCGAGCTCGACTGCCTGTCTGACAATGAGGTCAAACTTTCCACTTTTTGGTAGAGACTGGAGAAGGTTAAGCTGGAGAGAAGGTTTTGCAATATTCAGGGGACTTCTAAGGATGATTTCAACTTTATCGGGCCGGGAGACAGTAACCTCGCCGCTGAATGCTTTGCCCCTGCCGTCAGCTACGGTAACCGCTTCCCCGCATTTCAGGCGCAGGACTCTATAAACATGATTAATGTCATCATCAATCAGGGCAATTTTCTTCCCTGTGGAGAGCTTTTCATCTTCTTTAAAGAAAAAGGGCATATCTTTCTCCGGTCCTTTATATCTTTCTCCAGTCCTTTACTGTCCTCCGCTGAAAGCATCCTTCATGCGATCGATAAAACCCTTGTTGTCCAGACCGGCTTTTTCTCCACTCAGGCGGGCCAGTTCAGCCAGAAGTTCTTTCTGTTTGGGACTGAGGCGTCTGGGGACTTTCACTTTAACTGTAACCTGCAGGTCTCCTTTTCCAACCCCCTGCAGGTGAGGCATGCCGTGCCCTTTCAACCGGAAAGTGGCCCCGTGCTGCGTTCCCTCCGGTATTTTCAGTTCAGCCGGCCCTTTCATAGTAGGCACTTCCATTATTATGCCGAGCGCCGCCTGGCTGATGCTTATAGGCACCTCCAGGAATAAATCGCTGCCCCTGCGTTTGAAAAGTTTATGCGGCTTAACCCTTATGACAACATAAAGATCACCTGCAGGGCCTCCGCGCAGCCCTGCTTCTCCCCCGCCCCTGACTCTCAGTTTGGAACCGTCTTCAATACCGGCGGGGATTTTTACTTCAATTTTTCTTTCCTTCACTATTCTGCCCTGCCCGTTGCAGGTGGGGCATGGATCATTGATAATTGCACCTGTACCACCGCACCTGCTGCAGGTTTGGGTGGTGACAAAGCGGCCGAAAGGTGTATTGCGCGTGTACTGCTGCTGGCCTGTGCCACCGCAGGAAGGACATTTTTCCGGTTTTGTTCCCGGCCTGGCTCCGCTGCCCTCACAATCAGGACAGGTTTCCGTGCGTGGGATATTAAGAATCTGCGTTTTACCGTTAAAAGCTTCTTCCAGGGTTATCTCAAGGTCATAGCGCAGATGGCTGCCCTGTTCGGGGCCCGGCGGCCGGCGGCGGCTGCCGCCCATGCCGCCGAAAAACTGCTCAAAGATATCATCCATTCCACCGAAGCCGAAGCCTCCGAACCCTCTTCCTCCGAAACCTTCAAACCCGCCGCCAGACCCGCTGGAATCTGCCTGGTGGCCAAAACGGTCGTATTGTTCCCTCTTCTGAGGGTTACTTAACACGTCATAAGCTTCTTTTATTTCCTTAAACTTATTCTCGGCTTCGGTGTCATCCTTGTTGAAATCAGGATGGTATTTCTTAGCCAGGTTACGATATGCTCTTTTTATTTCATCGGCGGAAGCATTTTTCTCCACACCGAGAATTTCATAATAATCTCTTTTACTCATTCCCCTATATCATCCCTTTGGCAGCCTTTTTTCCCAATAAGTCTCTTCGGCATTATAAGTCTCTTCGGCATATTAATCCTTTTTCTCTTCTTCATCTTTTTCGTCTTTTTCATCTTCAACATCATAGTCGGCATCAACTACATCATCAGCATCACCTTCACCGCCGGCTTGGTCACTGCCGGCTTCACTGCTGCTGGCTTCGCCGCCGGATGCGGCATCCTGCTGAGCCTTGGTCTGTTCATACAGCTTGGCTGAAAGCTCATGCATGTAACCATTCATTTTTTCAGTGGCCTGCTTGATCTTTTCAAGATCTTCTCCTTTGGCTGCCTCACGCAGCTCTTCGGCCGCTTTTTTAACTTCTTCCGCCCTGGCTGCATCGACCTTGTCTCCCAGGTCTTTCAGTGCTTTTTCCGCACTGTAAGCAAGACTGTCAGCCTGGTTGCGAGCTTCAGCCAGTTCCTTGCGCTTGTTGTCCTCTTCGGCATATTTTTCAGCCTCGTTGACCATTTCATCAATCTGATCTTTTTCCAGACCACTGGAAGCTGTTATGGTAATGCTCTGTTCCTTATTGGTAGCCAGATCTTTAGCTGAAACATTGACAATACCGTTGGCATCAATATTAAAACTTACTTCAATCTGGGGGATTCCTCTCGGTGCCGGTGGTATGCCATCCAGCATAAATCGCCCCAGTGTTTTATTGTCTGCAGCCATGGCCCGCTCTCCCTGCAAAACATGGATGTCAACACTGGTCTGGTTATCTGCAGCCGTGGAAAAGATCTGCTTCTTCTCCGTTGGGATAGTGGTATTGCGTTCAATTATTTTTGTAAAAACTCCGCCCAATGTTTCAATACCGAGCGACAGCGGAGTAACATCAAGCAACAGAACATCTTTTGCTTCCCCACCAAGGACAGCAGCCTGATAGGCAGCTCCCATGGCTACCACTTCATCGGGGTTAACTCCTTTGTGCGGCTCCTTGCCAAGCAGTTTATGGATTGCTTCCTGCACAGCGGGGATTCTTGTCGAACCACCGACCAGGATAATTTTATCAATCTCTTCAGAAGTCAATCCAGCATCGGAAAGTGCCTGTCTGGTGGGCCCCATTGTTTTCTCCACCAGGTCCGAGGTCAGTTCGTCAAATTTAGCCCTGGTGAGACTGACATTGAGATGCTTGGGCCCATCCTGCGTGGCGGTGATAAAGGGCAGGTTTATGTCAGTAGAGGTAACCGAAGAAAGCTCTACTTTGGCTTTTTCCGCCGCCTCGCTGAGGCGCTGCAAAGCCATCCGATCATTACGCAAATCAATGCCCTGGTCTTTTTTAAACTCTTCGGCAACATAATCGACAATCCGCCTGTCAAAATCATCTCCACCAAGCCGGTTGTTACCGCTGGTCGCTTTTACTTCGACCACATCATCACCCAGCTCGAGAACGGAGACATCGAAGGTGCCGCCGCCGAGGTCAAAAACGAGAATTTTTTGTTCACCTTTTTTATCCAGGCCGTACGCCAGGGCCGCTGCGGTTGGTTCATTAATTATCCGCAAAACCTCCAGGCCGGCAATAGTCCCGGCATCCTTGGTCGCCTGGCGCTGGCTGTCGGTAAAATAAGCAGGGACAGTGATCACGGCCTGCGTTATTTTTTCTCCCAGGAAGCTTTCGGCATCCGTTTTCAGTTTCTGCAGGATCATGGCCGATATTTCCTGAGGAGTATATTCCTTGTCGTCGATTTTTTCCTTGTGGCCCGTGCCCATTTCCCTCTTGATCGAAGTGATAGTCCGATCGGGGTTGGTAATGGCCTGGCGTTTGGCTACCTGCCCCACCAGGCGCTGGCCATCCTTGGTAAAAGCAACGACAGAGGGAGTAAGCCTGCTGCCTTCAGCATTAGCAATAATTTCCGGTTCGCTGCCGATCAGTGCGGCAATCACAGAGTTGGTAGTGCCTAAATCAATTCCCACAACTTTACCCATTTTAATTTCCTCCTATGCTATTCGATATTTCAGCCACCGTTAATCGCGGCAAACCTTCACCATTGACGGACGAAGGATCCTCGTGCGGTGTTTATAACCCTTTTGTAATTCCTCCAGGACGGTACCCGGTTCTTCTGCATCACTTTCTACCTGCATTACCGCATGGTGACAGTTGGGATCAAAAGGAGTCCCTACCGCTTCAATTTCACTGACACCTTCCTGTTCGAGCAACTGCAGCATCTGCTTGTGAATCATTTCCAGTCCCTCAACATATGAAGCGGGAACCGCTTTATCTTCCCGCGCAGAATTCAACCCACGCTCCAGGTTATCCAGGACCGGGAGTAACCGACAGAGAAAATCGTGCAGGGCATAATCCCGCATCTCTGCCTGTTCTGCCCTGGCAATGCGGCGAAGGTTGTCGATGTCCGCCTGTTTCCTTTTCAGCTGGTCAAGCAGCTCTTCGTTTTTTTGCCTCAGGTCGTCAATTTCCTGTTCCGGCCCGGAAGGAACATCCTCTTCCCGGACAGCCTTTTTCCCCGTCTCCTCTGAAACAGCTTTTACCTTTTCTGTTTCTTCCAGTTCTCGATTCTTTTCTTTTTTGTTCTCTCTGTCCTCTGCCTTCACTTTGTTCCCTTTCCTTTTCTTGTTCTTTAAATCTTCTGTTTTCGCTGCAGCTTTCACTGCTTCTTTACTGACCCGGTTTTCTTTTTTGGCAGTCATTTGTAATCACCTGCATAATTTCAATTTTGTACAGCCTGCCCTCAGGAACTAAGGCTTTCATTGAGGTGATCAACAAGGTGGCGTATTACAGTGATTACCCGCCCGTAGTCCATCCTTGTCGGCCCCAGGATACCGACTGTACCGATTGTTTTGTCATGTATTTTATATGTTCCCGTAATCAGGGTACATTCCCGGATATCCTTACATTCATTCTCTGTCCCGATGCGTACGACGATATCATCTTCACTGGAGCTGTCCTCGAGTATCTTGAAAAGGAGCGGCTCCTGCTCAAAGAGATTAAGCATCCGCCTGATTTTATCCACATCTTTAAATTCAGGCTGGTTTAAAATATTGGTCGTTCCGCCGAGAAAAACCCGGATCTGTTTCTCTTCTTTAAGGCTTTCTTCCAGGAGAATAAAAGCCTGTTCAAGGATTTCTAAACGCCTGAAAAGGTCTCGTTTCAATTCATTGATCAGGGAAGTTGTGACCTGGTCAATGGTCAGCCCGTAAAGCTTCTGATTGAGATAAGAGACAACCTGCTGCAATTCTGTCGGGCTTAGCTGCTGCTGGAGATCGATAACCTTATTTTTAATGAAACCGGTATCTGTAATCAATACTACCAGGCTACGCTTCTCATCCAGTGGCAGGATTCGCATCTGTCGGAAAGCACTCTTTTTGAATTGCGGACCCATGATCAGGGAAGTCTGATTGGTCGCCGAAGAGAGGACCCTGGCGGAATGAACGATGATCTGTTCAATTTCTCGCATTTTCTCCCTGCTCAAAGTACTACTGATTTCCCGTTCGATATCATCGCTCAGTTCATCCGAGCTCATCAGGTTGTCCACATAATAACGATAACCAAGCTGTGATGGGATTCTCCCGGCAGAAGTATGAGGCTGAACGAGATACCCCATATCCTCGAGGTCGGCCATCTCATTACGAATTGTTGCCGAGCTCAATCCCATCCTTTGTGAACGAACCACCGTCCGTGAACCAACCGGTTCAGCTGTACTAATATAATTGACAACGACAGCGCGGAGAATTTGCCTTTTTCTCTCGCTAAGTGGTGCTCCCATGATTAATCCCCCCACTCACTCGCTTTAGCACTCTAAAGTTCAGAGTGCTAAACCTAATAAAAAAATATCATCTTTCAGGGGGGGTTGTCAAGTTCATAGCAAAATGTTTTTGTAACTTCCGCTGCCACACTCTTATTCGTCAGAATGCCTGGCCCGGTAATCTTTGATTGCCTCATGGAGGGCATCAGCAGCCAGGTTGGAACAATGCCTTTTGACCGGGGGTAGACCGCCCAATTCTTCCGCTACATCCTCATTGGTTATTTCCATGGCCTCGTCAAGCGCTTTCCCCCTGACCATTTCCGTAAGCATGCTGCTGCTGGCTATGGCCGCACCACAACCATAGGTTTAAAAACGGACATCTTCGATCCACCCATCCTTCACTTTAATGTAAAGCTTCATCATATCGCCGCATTTAAAACTGGTCGTTTCCCCTACTCCATCCGCATCTGCTATTTCACCCACGTTGCGGGGATTGCTAAAATGATCGACCACTTTTTCATCGTACATGGCTGTAACATCCTCCCACCAGTTAATGTTTACGATAAGTGGGAGAAATACCGCGCAATTTTTTCACAATACCCGGTATTTTCCCCAGAACAAAATCAACATCCTCGTCGTTGCTGCCACGGCCCAGCGAAAAGCGAATCGAACCGTGAGCAATGGAATGATCCAGTCCGATTGCGGTGAGAACATGGGAAGGCTCCTCTGAACCTGATGAACATGCCGATCCGCTTGAAGCGGCCACTCCTTCCAGATCAAGACTGAGAAGAATTGATTCGCCCTCAATGTGCTTAAAGCTGACATTGACGTTACCAGGGAGCCGCAGGCTGGGATGGCCATTCAGAATTACCTCTTCAATTTCCAGCAGCCCGGAAATGAGGCGATCGCGCAGGGCAGTCAATTTTTCTTTTTTCTGTGGTATTTCAGAAACGGAGAGCTCTATAGCCCGGCTCATCCCGATGATCCCGGGTACATTTTCCGTCCCCGGCCTGATCTTTTTTTCCTGACTTCCACCGCGGTAGAGAGGGGTGACCTCTGTCCCCTTTCGCATGAAAAGGGCTCCCACCCCTTTCGGACCATTAAACTTGTGGGCTGAAAGAGAGAGAAAATCAACGGTCAGCTCATTTACATCAACCGGCAGCTGACCGACAACCTGCACTGCATCGCTATGAAAAAGGATGTCATGCTCTTTTGCTATGCGGCCCAGTTCGCGGACAGGCTGCAGGGTGCCAATTTCATTATTGGCAGACATGATGGAAATGATAAAAGTATCGGGGGTGATCGCTTTTTCCAGATCCGCGGGATTGACTGTTCCGAATTGATCAACAGGGAGGTAGGTCACCCTGTGCCCCTCCTGTTCGAGATCCCGGCATACATCATAAACTGCATGATGTTCTATGGCAGAGGTGATGATATGCCCCGGCTTACCAAGTTTTTTGGCCGTGCCGCGCAGGGCAATGTTGTTCGCTTCAGTCCCGCTGGCTGTAAAAAATATTTCTTCGGGATCAGCTCCAATTGACCGGGCAGTTTTCTCTCGGGCTTCTTCTACCGCACGACGCGCTTCCCGCCCCGGGGAATGGAGGCTGGAAGGATTGCCGTACAGTTCTTTAAAAAAAGGCATCATTGCTTCCATTACTTCTTCTCTTACCGGGGTAGTGGCGCCATGATCCATATAGATTAGTCGATTTTTCATTGCCATTCCTCCCATGTTTCAGTTCTTAACCGGATCCGATTCTACCAGTTCGTTCAAGGTAATATCATCAAGGACATCGTTCATTTTATCGCGCAATTTTTCCCAGACCCGCCTGGTCAGGCACTCCTTACCATGATGACAGCACATGTCAGTCTCCTTCTCGGAAAGACAGGTTACAGGTGTAATTGGCCCATCAAGGGCTCTCACAATGTCACCAACCCGAATTCTCTCGGGGGATCGTGAAAGCATGTACCCCCCGCTGGATCCACGGACACTTAAAATCAATCCGGCTCGTTTTAAATCAGGGAATATCTGCTCCAAAAATTTAAGGGAAATCATCTCTTTTTCGGCAATTTCCCTGAGCGGCAGAGGTCGGTTCCGGGAGGTGACAGCCAGGACAGCCATTGACCTTACCCCATACTCTACTTTCGCTGATAGCCGCATCGCCTGCTCACTCTTCCTTTATTAATCCCGACAAAAAAACTCGGATATTTTTCAAAGCTAAGAATATCATTCCTTTTTGGCCCTGTCAATAAAAAATAAAAGCCGGCTTAAAGATGCCGGCTATAAAATCGAACATTTTATATATCTGGCTAAGGAGCTAACTAGTGATTATAACTTAACCACGTTTGCCGCCTGCGGCCCACGGTTTCCTTCGACTATTTCGAATTCGACTGCCTGGCCTTCATCCAGGGTCTTGAAGCCTTCTTCCTGGATTTCTGAATAGTGAACAAAAACATCTTTACCTTCTTCGACTTCAATGAATCCGTACCCCTTTTCAGGGTTAAACCATTTTACCTTACCTTGCATTTAAAAGACTACCTCCTAAAATTGCCCGTGTTTCCAAGGCGTTATATCGAATAAACAGTATCACAACCTTGCTAAAAAAGCAAGATATTCGATGAAATATCAATTGATTCTGTATGTTATAATAAACTGCACAGCTGAAGAAAAGGGGGTGCTCTCCATGATTCCCGGTATTGGCATTGATCTTGTTTCTATAAACCGGATTGAAAAAATATACAGGCGTTATCCCTCACGCTTCCTGGCCAAAATCTTCAGCGACCCCGAAAAAGAAGATTTTCAAAAACGAAATGGATCCACCGCCTCCCTGGCAGCCCGTTTTGCCGCCAAGGAAGCAGTTCTTAAGGCGCTTGGCTGCGGCATCGGCCCTGCCGCTCTGTGCGAAGTGGAGATTGTTGCTCCCCGGGGGCACCAGCCCCGGGTGCGCCTTCACGGCGCTGCCCTTAAAATAGCTGAACGGCAAAATGTCGCTGTTGTTGCCCTTTCAATGACCCACGAATCGCCTTTCGCCTGTGCGGCCGCTATCGTTTCGGCTGCTTTGCCTGGTATAATTGAGCAATCCCCCGGCAAGAACAACTTTTAATAAACGCTTCGACAGGGAATGCGAAGCTTTTATTTCTTTCCCGCTCTCCTGATGTTTTATAATTACCGTGTCATTTTCCAGCTGGCGGGCCACATCTTCGATGATCAACTGGTCATCCATGGCCAGATATTCATAATCACTCTCATCGACAAAAACCAGGGGCAGGACGCCGAAATTAACCAGGTTGGCATGATGAATGCGAGCAAACGATTTGGCCAGCACCGCTTTAATTCCCAGGTACATGGGGGCCAGAGCAGCATGCTCACGGCTTGAACCCTGTCCGTAGTTTTCACCGGCCACAATTATCCCGCTGCCTGCTTCTTTCGCTCGAACGGCAAAATGCGGATCAATGGGGGCAAAAACATACTCGCTGATCGCTTCAATATTGGAACGCAGCGGAAGCACTTTTGAACCGCCGGGTAAAATATGATCGGTGGTAATGTTGTCGCCCACTACCAGCAGCACCCTGGCCTTGATTGTTTCCGGCAGAGGCTTGTTTATCGGCAGGGGTTTGATGTTCGGGCCGCGCACAATTTTCACCCCGGTCCGGTCTTCCAGCGGAGCAATCACCATCCGGTCATCAATCACCGGGCTGGGTTCAGGTGCCAGCCTGGGATAGGGACCAAGGTCCCGGGGATCAGTGATCTCTCCCCGCAGAGCCGCGGCAGCGGCGCCTGCCGGACCGGTCAGGTAAACCATGGCATCGGCAGTACCGCTGCGGCCGGTAAAGTTCCTGTTGAAAGTCCGCACAGAAACCCCTCCAGAGGGGGGTGCCTGTCCCATTCCAATACATGGTCCGCAGGCCGATTCCAGGATCCTTGCTCCGGAAGCAATCAATTTTTCCAGGATTCCTTCCCGCGCCAGGTTGATAAAGGTCTGCCTGGACCCGGGAGCAACAACCAGGCTAACCCGTGGATGAATTACCTTGTCTTTCAGCACTTCAGCCAGCAACTGTAAATCGCGGTAAGAACCGTTTGTGCAGCTGCCCACAGCTACCTGATCTACGGCTACCGGCCCGATTTCACTGATCGGTTTAACGGCATCAGGGCTGTGCGGAACAGCCGCCAGCGGTTCCAGGCTGTCCAAATCGATGGTTATTTCATCATCATAGGCAGCTTCTTCGTCAGCTTCGAATTTGCGCCATCCTTCCTCCCTGCCCTGGTTTTTAAGGAATAAGCGGGTTACTTCATCGCTGGGGAAGATTGATGAAGTAGCGCCCAGTTCAGCACCCATGTTGGTGATCGTAGCCCTCTCCGGCACGGAAAGAGTAGACACTCCGGGGCCACCGTATTCAATAACTTTGCCAACACCACCTTTGACCGACAGGCAGCGCAGTATCTCCAGTATAATGTCCTTGGCTCCAACCCACTGTTTAAGTGCGCCAATAAGGTTAACCTTCAAAACAACAGGTACTGTGAGATAAAAAGGACCACCGGCCATAGCCACGGCAACATCGAGGCCTCCCGCCCCAATTCCGAGCATACCCAGCCCTCCCGCAGTAGGAGTATGGCTGTCAGACCCAAGCAGGGTCCTGCCCGGTTCGCCAAAACGTTCCAAATGAACCTGGTGGCAAATGCCGTTGCCGGGCCGGGAAAACCAGATTCCAAAGCGAGCAGCCACTGACTGCAGGAAACGGTGATCGTCAGCATTCTCAAAACCGTTCTGCAGAGTATTGTGATCAACATAACTGACCGATTTTTCGGTTTTAACTCTGTCAATGCCCAGGGCTTCCAACTGCAGGTAAGCCATTGTTCCCGTGGCATCCTGGGTGAGAGTCTGGTCCATACGGATGCCAATCTCGGTTCCCCTGACCAGTTCTCCTTCCACAAGGTGTTCTCTTAGTATTTTGTACGTCAAGTTATCGGCCATATTTTTACATTACCTCCATTAATCCTGTCCAGGTCACTGTTGTTACCGCGTTCAGGTTTGTTTTATTTATCATTGATAAAATAATCCATCAGCCGCCAGCCTTCAGCAAATATTAAACCTGTCTCAGCAGCAGATTTTTCATCAAATTTGCGTCCCCGGCTTCTCCTGCTTTCGCCACTGCGAAAAACCACAAAGGGAACCGGCTCCCTGGTGTGAGTACCCAGGGAAAGAGGTGTTGCATGATCGGTCGCCAGTAAAATCGAGAAATCCCAACCGCTCTTTGCAAGTTCCTGCCGAAGAAAACCGGCTACCTGCTTATCGATCATTTCAATTGCCTGGATCTTGTTCTCCGCTTCAAAGCGATGAGAGCACTCATCCGGTGCTTCAATGTGCAGGTAAACAAAATCCTTTCCACTTCTGAAGGCTTCGAGGACTGCATGCACTTTCCCGGTCAAATTTGTATCTATATATCCCGTAGCTCCCTCCACGGAAATGGGTTCCAGGCCGGCAAAAAGGCCGATCCCCTTGATCAGGTCCACTGCTGATATGACAGCACCGTTCAATCCGTATTTGTCGTGAAACAGGGGCAGTTGAGGTTTGCGACCGTTACCCCAGATCCAGATGGAATTGGCCGGGTGAAGCCCTTTTTCAAGGCGCTTTTTATTGACAGGATGCTCCGAAAGAAGTTGAAAACTTTTCTCCATGAGCTCCAATATTTTTGAGCTTTTAGAACCGCCCGGAAGATGAGAACCAATCTTCTGCCCGCTGATATCATGGGGAGGGGTGAGCCGCCAGTCATCGGGTGCTCCCTCCCAAACCATCAGATTACGGTATTGAAAACCGGTATAAAAGTTTAGTTCCGGCAAGCCAAGCTCCCGGCTGATGGCGGCAATCAGTTCTTCCGCTTCGGCAGTTGAAATTTCACCGGCACAGTAATCAACCATTTTTTTATCGGCATATCGGATTTCGTCAGAGAGGGTAACAAGGTTACAGCGAAAGGAAACATCCTCCGGCCCAAGCGCTATCCCCATACTGGCTGCCTCGAAGGGAGAGCGCCCGGTATAATACTTGAGAGGGTCATACCCCATAATTGAGAGATTGGCTGTATCACTGCCGGGGGGCAGGCCTTCCGGGACAGTGCCGGCCAGGCCCAGCTCGCCTTCTTCAGCCAGAGAGTCAAAATTCGGTGTGCGGGCATACTGCAGCGCAGTCTGCTGATTGAACTTATCAAAGGGATAATCAGCCATTCCATCTCCAAGGATTACCAGATATTTCAAAAAATGAGCACGCTCCTTTCGCATTACCGGCTGATGAACAGGGGGATAAATGATAAACTGTGTCCTGAAAATAACCCTTCGGCCACTTTTTGTCAAGGGTGCTTCCAACCCTGAAAGGGTTTTGCCCACGGCAGGGCGAAAATTAATCAAACAAAACGATCTATGAAAAATAGAAGGGATGGGGACAATGCATTACTACAGCACCAGGGGAAATTCAGGATCGGCAACAGCTTCTACCGTCATACTGGAGGGATTGGCGCCGGATGGAGGTCTATATGTCCCATCTGAAACGCTGCCCTCTTTTTCGATTGAAAATTTGCAGGGTAAGAGCTATCAATCTCTGGCGCTGGAAATCCTGAAGCCTTTTCTTGACGACTTTGATAAAAGAGAAATTGACGAGGCCATAAATACTGCCTACAGTGAAAAAAATTTCGATCATCCGGACATTACGCCCCTGAAAAAACTGTCCCGTGATCTTTACTCTCTCGAGCTGTGGCATGGGCCGACCTGCGCCTTCAAAGATATTGCCCTCCAGATTCTGCCTCTTTTGATGCGTTCCGCCCAGGTAAAACATAAAAATGAAATGGAAATCATCGTCCTTACCGCCACTTCCGGCGATACAGGAAAATCAGCCCTGGAAGGATTCCGTGACGTTCCAGGCATTAAAATTATCGTTTACTATCCCGAGAAAGGAGTCAGCGAGATTCAAAAACTGCAGATGACCACCCAGCAGGGCAACAACGTTTCAGTTGCAGCAGTAGAAGGCAACTTCGATCATGCCCAGAGCGGGGTTAAAGATATTTTTAGCGACCGTGAACTGGCCGATAGGCTTGCCGCCGCCGGCTACCGTCTTTCATCGGCCAATTCCATCAACTGGGGCCGTCTGATTCCCCAGGTCGTTTATTATTTTGCCGCTTATTTAAACCTCCTGGGACAAAAGGACCTGCAGCCGGGAGAAAAAATAGACTTTGTAGTCCCTACCGGCAACTTTGGCAACATCCTGGCCGGCTATTATGCCAGGCGCCTCGGACTGCCTGTCAACCGCCTGATCTGTGCCGCTAATACGAATAATGTGCTTTCCGATTTTATCAACAGCGGGCGCTATAACAGCAACAGGAAGCTGCACCGAACGCTCTCCCCTTCCATGGATATTCTCGTTTCCAGCAATCTGGAACGGCTGTTATTTGAACTAACCGGCCACAACAACAGCCTGATTCGCCGCTGGATGACAGATCTGAAAAGCAGGGGCGAGTACCGTGTCGGCCACGGAGAAAAAGAACAAATCGAAAAACTGTTCTGGTCAGACTACGCCAACGATGACGAAACAAGCCAGATGATTACTCATATTTATGACCGCTACCATTATCTGATTGATACGCATACCGCTGTGGGCATGGCTGTCCTTCAAAAATACCGCCGCTCCAATGACCGGAACAGACCGGCTATTATTCTCTCTACTGCCAGCCCCTTCAAATTTGCCGGCAGCGTCGCCCGGGCTCTCTTCGGAAGTGAGCGCATCCGCGGCATTGGGGAACTTGATTTGCTGGAAATGCTTGCTGTGGAAACGGGGATAGATATACCGCCAGCCCTGGCCAGGCTGACTTCTGAACCAGTTATCCATAAAGAGGTGATCGCGCGGGAAAAAATGCGCCATCACCTCCTATCCAATCTGCCCGATTTTTAAGATTCGTCCATTTCGTTTTCCGGATTGGCGTTCTCTCCATTTTCAGGTTTCATTTCCGGACGGGCACTTTCTTCTTTATTAGCTTCCCTTCCCGGCCTGTCTTCCATTTCTAGCCCGGAAGTTTGTTTACTCTGCTCTGCACTTTCCCGGATCACCGGATCGTGAGTTCCGAAACGGGTCATCAGGACCATCCCGAGAGCAAGGACATAGAGAGCCATGGTCAGTAATCCACCCAGGATGGGAATCATGCCGAGTAAACCGAATATAATTACCCCGATAGCGATGGAAACAAGCGGGTTAACCTTTCCTCCTGAAGCGGCAGTGATAATGCGGTCACCGACCAGATTGACGATACCGGTATAACCGAGGACGGCAGCCACGGCCAGGACAACAATCTCTACTATTGCCAGTGGAATACCGATAATCGTTATAATCAGTAAAATCATCAGGGGAACGGCCAGAATAGCTGCCAGGATCCCCCATCCGATCACCGGTCCCGGTTTCACGAGAAGGGCATCACTCACTCTCTTTACCGGCTTCGGGAAAAGAGCATAGATCAGGGCAGCCAGGGCAAACATGATCAACATTCTGATGACCCCGCCTGCCACACTGCCGAAATGGTTAATTTGCATATAGGACGGGTGAGTAAATCGCCTGACCTCGAACACAGGGGGTAAAAATCTGATACTATCAGTAATCCTGTCCATGGAACGGCTTATTTCCCCGGCTATTCTGTTGAACAGATTTTCGTCCGCTCCATCAAACCGATAAGCGTTTTCAGGGGCCTCTCCTGTTGATTGATCGCCACCTGTGATCTCGCCTGCGCTTATTTCTTCTTCGATTTCAATGGAACCAACCGAGGCGCTTCCTGATTTATTTACTGCTCCCCGGCCAACAGACACCCTGCCGGTCACTACAGCCTCCGGGCCAAGTTCCACCAGGCCCTGCTCGACTGTAACATCGCCCTCAACAAGACCGTTTATATATACGCTGCCGCCTTCGCTGTTCACATCGCCGGCTACTGTCCCCGTTATGTGGACTTCACCGAGGCCGGAGCCAACGTTGCCTCCCACTGCCCCGTCAACCCGGGCTGTGCCCAGGTCGGCCGATAAATTGCCGCCAACGGAACCGCCAACGATTACTTCCCCCATGCGGGTCCGCACATTCCCGCTTACGTTGCCGCGGATGACAATCTGGCCCATATTGGTTTCCACATCACCGTTAACTTCACCATCGACGCCCACCTGGCCCATATTGCTGCTTACATTGCCGTTAACCACGCCGAGGACGCTCATCTCGCCCACATTCAGGTTTACATTACCGTTTACAACAGTACCGCGGGATATTTCCAGATCACCCGCCGTTTTGTTTATATCTTCATTCACAATAACTTCTTCCGCTGCCATCCCGTTCTGGGCAGGCAACACCATTAATCCAAGTAACAGTACCAGACTTAAAAATAAAGGTATTTGCTTCCTCATTGTCATTTTAAAGTTCCCTCCACCGTTTTCAGCTTGATCAAAATAAGCAGCTCAATCAGTACCGCAGCAGCAACAGCTGCCAGAACCAGGACCGGAGCCAGATTTTGACCCAGTATCAAAACCCCTACAAAAGAGTCAATGATTAAACCGACCAGACCGGTTATACCCACCGAAAACCACCACTGAAGATAGCCGGGATTTAAATAACAGGCACTGAAAAGAAGGATCAAAAAGATGGCAGCAGCAGCAAGGGCGGCCGGCAGAGAACTGTTTCGAGTCTGAGCAGCGAGGACCTGCATGAAATCTTCGGGCAGTTTTTCGTTACCGGCAAGCCGGTCGGCAGTTTCCTTCAGCTCCCTTATTTCCATCAACCGGCGGTGGCAGGAGTGACAGTCCTGCAGATGGGCAATGATGGAATCATCTGTCTTTTCCCCGTCGACATAAGCCTGTATGGTGATCATATCGGGGCATTTATCCATATTTTCACCCCCTTTCTTCAAGCAGTGCTTCCCTGAGCATTATTCTGCCGCGGTATAGCCTGTTTTTAACAACACTCAGTTCGAGTCCCAGGGTTTCAGCAATTTCCGCATAATTCAGTTCACCAGCATGCCTCAGGAGGATAATTTCCCGATACTGCTGAGGCAGTCCGTGCAAAACCCGGTAGAGTTCAGCTTCGCTTTCCTTTTCCAGGTAGAGATCTTCCGGGCTTTTATCCGCTGCCTGCTGAATTTTTTCCGGTGCCTCAACCGGTATTTCCCGGTGGATCCGGTTCCAACTTCGGCAGAGATTGGTGGCAATTTTAAAGAGCCAGGGACCTGCCGGCCTGTTCCGGTCAAACCTATCAAGGTGTTTGTAAGCACACACGAATGTCTCCTGGGCTATATCTTCGGCCTGCTCCCGGCTCCCGGTATAACGTAAAGCCAGGCGGTAGATGCGGTCTCCATATGTTTCAACCATTTCGCGGAGCAGTTTCTGCACTTTAACACCACCAATTATCTCTCCCCATAATATTAATACGCATAAAAAATGAAAAAGTCTGATCAAAATAAAAAAAACCGGCCCTTTCGCCG
Source organism: Bacillota bacterium (assembly GCA_034189085.1). Classification (GTDB taxonomy): domain Bacteria; phylum Bacillota; class Dethiobacteria; order DTU022; family DTU022; genus M55B129. Next base: position 32,958 of record JAXHVH010000005.1, read on the forward strand.
GTAATTTTTAAAATTTCTTCCCCATTATGGCAACCGTGCCTCACCGGTGGATGTGATTTCCACCCGGCTGTGAGAGAAAGAAACGGCTTTGACTCTATCACCTTCGATTTGCATTTCAACCACAGTCAAATCAGGACCGCCAATCTCAATGCCCCCGCCTGATTCAAGATGAAGGATAACCGTTTCACTATTATCACCACCGCGGCAGCTTAATTCTTTCGCTGCAAAAATTGCTACAGCAATAGCTATCGATCCGGTTCCGCAGGAAGGCTCGAAAAAATTATCCCGGACATAATGGGGAAAAATTACCCTTAAATCGCCTTCATGCTCGGGTTTCCAATCATAAACGGCAACATTCGGTTCCTTTTCCCCGGTTACCGCCATGAAGTCATCCTGCAGGGCAGTCACTGCCTCCCGGGTGGTACTGTTCCATCTGGAAAAATCAGAATCTGGATAAACCTTCCTGAACTTATCAGCATTTATGATTAAAAATTTGCCGGATTGCATTACATCAAGATCCCCCAACCGCAGCGGTCGAACACCGCGCTTGTAACAATCTCCGACAAAACTGCTTATATCTGTTTTAATGCGGCGGGCTTTCCCCGCATCTGTTTCAATGATCAGAGGGGTTAAACCACACTCCGTTTCAAGTATAACCTTCACGGGATTAGAGGTGCCGTCTATACCAAACAATTTACCCAGACCGGTTTCAATAAGAGCAGCACCGAGCACCTGGGTAAAACCACCGCAGGCGTTGATAAAACAGGGCACAGTCGGGTCGGCTATTTTAACGGCAATCCGCCCCGGCCAACCAGTTTGATAGAGAATACCGGCTTCGTGGCCGTATAGATAATTAGGGCTCATCAGTTTAACTGCCGTTTCCAGTTCAAGGCCTGCCGGAATCTGTTCTCCACGCAGCAGGATAATGAGGTTGCCCCCCATGTGCCCGCGGACAAAATCAAGTTTCACCAGATAAAATTCCTTTCATTTGAGCTTTTGATAAAGTTCGGATCCCCGGTTTTAACAAAGGGAATGAACTCACTCCCGCAGATGAAAAAGATTTCAGAAACAGTGCCCCGATTTGCGCACCTCGTTCATCCTTGTTTGCAGGCAGGGGCAAATATTTTCAGGAATATTCTCAAACCGACAGGGACAGTAAAAATCACCGTAGAGCCTGTTTTTTTCTATTAAACCTCCAATAACCAGTTCCTTGTCTTCATTGAAGGTATAGCCGCGCAGCCGGGCAAAATTTTCCGAACGATTGCGAATCTCAGTTTCTGGATCCTGAGGTCTGCGCTTCGCCAATATCTCCGGTTCCGTTTCCATTATTACCAGTTCAGCTCCACAAATGGGACAAATAATTTCCTGCCCCTTTTCAGGCTTCTCCCGATAAATAAAGGGAAGACGGCACACTTCACAATAAATTTTATTTTTCATTTTTCAAGGCCTCTTCAATTTCTTCTTTTTTAAAACCCTGAATAACCTGATCGTTAATCACCGTGACAGGAAAAGAACGCCTGCCGGTTAATTCCTCTACCTCGGCAAGAGCTTTTTGCTGCTCTTCACCCTGGGCCAGATCAACGTCGACAAAATCGTATTCAATATTATTATCTTCAAGCAGCTTTTTAACCTTCTTACACCAGGGGCAGGTACTCAAAGCATAAACTTTGATCACTTCCAACACCTCACAGTTTGTTATTGGCCACTTAAATCGCTGTTATCCAAAACAACAAATTTGGCCGTTGAAATTATATCAAGGTCCCTGACCTTATCCAGGGCTTCCCGGGACATCTCGTGGTCAACCTGCAGAATCATCATCGCTTCACCGCCGGCTTTTTTCCTTCCCAGCTGCATAGAAGCAATGTTAACCTGTTCCTCACCAAGAAGCGTACCGATCCTGCCAACTACCCCTGGCTGGTCGCTATGGGTGGTGATGAGCATGTATTTCGCCGGGATGATTTCAATATGATAGTTATCAACCCGGACAATACGGATATCGTTGTTTAAAAGTGTTCCCGAAATATGATGTCCTTCATTCCCGGAACGAGCACTAAGGGTTACCAGGCTGCTGTAGTTTTTAACTTCAGTGGTTGATATTTCACGCACGGTGATCCCTCTTGCTTTGGCTATGTAAGGGGCGTTGACCCAGTTTACTCCATCGCCGATGATGGGACGCAAAAATCCGATCAGGCACGAAATAGTCAGATGGCTTAACTGCAAAGAGGCTATTTCACCGCTGTAAGTCAGTTCTATCTCCTGCACATTCCCACCAAATAACTGCAAATAAAGGTTGCCGAGAACTCTCATTAATGGCAGGTAAGGCTCCAGGGCAGCCCTTGTTTCCGGAAGCAGGGTGGGTACGTTTACCGCCGAGACGATTGGTTCTCCCTGCAGAGCTTTCACTACCTGCTCCGCCACCTGTAACGCTACGTTGGTCTGCGCTTCACGAGTCGAAGCGCCCAGGTGAGGTGTGGCGATGACATTATCCAGTTCCAGAAGGCCGCATCCAACCGGGGGTTCCTTTTCAAAAACGTCTATAGCAGCTCCGGCGATTTTACCTTCCTGCAGGGCAGTGTAAAGAGCTTCTTCATCAATCAGACCACCCCGGGCACAGTTAACAATATGGGCATCAGGTTTCATCAGCTCAATTTCTTTAGCCCCGATAATGTGATGGGTGGAAGAACTGAGTGGAAGATGAAGAGTGATAAAATCGGCACTGGCCAGCAGCTCTTCAAGAGGAACTATCTCAATATTAATTTTTTCAGCCTGCTCAGCCGATATATAAGGATCGTAACCGATAACTTTCATCCTCATTCCCCTGGCCCGGCGGGCTACCTCGCTGCCAATGCGGCCGACTCCGACGATCCCGAGCACTTTACCGGTAAGCTCTACTCCCATGTATTCCGAACGCTTCCATTCTCCCTGTTTAAGAGAACAGCTTGCCTGGGCAATGTTTCTGGCCATGGAAGTGAGCAAAGCAATGGAATGTTCCGCCGCCGAAATAGTGTTGCCCTCCGGGGCATTGAGAACCACAATACCCTTTTCAGTGGCCTTGTTTATATCAATATTGTCAACACCGACTCCTGCCCGGCCGATTACCTTGAGGTTCTTCGCAGCTTCAATAACTGCTTCAGTTACTTTAGTCCGGCTTCTTACCACCAGGGCATCATAAACTCCAATTTCCTCAAGCAGTTGCTCCGGTGTTATCTTTGGTTTAAAATCAACCTCTGCATGCTCTTCCAGAATATTAAGGCCTTCTGCGGAAATGGAATCACTGACTAATATTTTCATTTTTCTGCACCTCCGATTACTTCTGCTACTGGTGTTTTGATTTTAATAATAAATACTATATCATATCACCGGCGGAGTTCCAACTCGGTCGAACAATCTCACCTGTTAAACCATGCCACCCCTTCCTAAACAGGTCGGTAATGTAAATCTAAGGGCCTGTGATCCATTCAATTGGACGGGGAACTGACAAGCATTATCGCCCCCTGCGGGCATAGTTCATGGCAACAGTAACAGCGGATACATTCATAATGTTCGATACTGGCCTTACCATCGGTTATTCTGATCAACTGGGTTGGACAGGCTTCCCGGCAGATTCCGCAACCTGTGCAGCGCTCCCTGTTTACCAGTGGATAGGGACGACGTGCGTAAAAGATATTTCTTAAAATAGCCACCGGGAAAAGGGCAACCAGCCAGCTCAATTTGCCGGTTGCCGCCGGGCCTCTATCAAAATCGGCTACCTTTGCTTCTTCAATCGACAAACCGACAAGATCAATATCAGCCTGTTCAGCCCCTGTTAATTTCAAAGCCCTCGCGGCGGCAACGGTCGTCACCTGATCCGGGGAAAAACCCAGGACTTCTGCAGCCACCGTATCCAGGGCAACGGGGCTGGGCGAACCCATCAGCAGGCCCAGCTGCCGCGGTTTCCCCCGGCGGGGGCCCGGCCCTTCCATACCTACAACTGCATCAAGCACTGAAAAAGCGGGTTTCACCGCCAGCGATACGCCAAGCAGTAGCCTGGAGAAATCGAACGGGAGAGGATGCTCAAGGTGAAATCTTTTTTTGTTGCCACCCACTACACAGCCGAAAAGGTTTTTCACCGCCCCGGTCATGCCGGTTAATGAATGTGTCTTCAATTTGCCCACATTAATAACCAGGTCAACCTCATCCAGTTCTGCCGCCAGGGGAAGTGTTTTCAGGCCGCTGATTGTTGATTCCACTTCTTGGATCTTTTCAAATATAAGCATTTCCGCCCCTGTTTTTTTCATCACTTCATCCAGCCCGGAAACCCTGTGGGCAAGCTCCTGCCCGTCATTGCCCGGGCTGTCTCCGATGAATACTTTCCCTCCCGCTTCCTGGATCATCTCCACCAGAACCTGGACTATCAGTGGATGAGTAGTAACTGCCTCAGCCGGCGGGACAGCGGCCAGCAGGTTTGGCTTGATAAGAACCTTCTGCCCTCGATTTATTACTGCTTCAATCCCGCCAAAAGGTTTAAAAATTTCTTTTAAACCCTGCCGCACTTCCTCAGGATGATAATGTTTGCAGCCCGTGATAACCACTTTATCTCGCCCTGAATTCAACCCGCTCACTCCTTTCCCTGCCGTACTGATTTTATCACAGTAAGGCTGCCGCTTCACAGTCCACTATGACAGTGCAGTTGCGATGCATCTGCAACAGCGAGGAGGGAACGGTGGTGGTGATTTTACCACTGACTGTTTTTTTAATAGCCCGGGCCTTATTTTTTCCGCTGGCCAGAAGAAGAATCTTTGCCGCATGCATGATCGAACCCATCCCCATAGTTACAGCCTGTTGCGGGACTTCTTCCCGGCTGTTAAAAAAACGGCTGTTGGTTTCAATTGTTTCTTCTGCCAGCTCAACAAGATGCGTGTAAACATCCAGGGAGTCGGCCGGCTCGTTAAAACCAATATGGCCGTTAACCCCGATCCCCAGGACCTGTAGATCAATTCCGCCTGCTTCCTCTATTTTCTGTTCGTATTCCCTGCAGGATCTGGCCATATCTTGAGGTGACGATTCCGGCAGATGAATGCGGCGCGGATCAATATTGACATGATCAAAAAAATGGCGGTGCATGTAGGAATAATAGCTCTGGGAATGCTCGCGAGGAAGCCCCGTATATTCGTCGAGATTAAAGGTGGTCACCCCACTGAAATCAATTTTGTTATCTCGATGATAACCGGCCAGAACTGCATACATCCCTTCCGGAGTGGAACCAGTGGCCAAACCCAAAATTGCCCTGCGGTTTTGCTTAACCTCGGCGGCAACAATTTCAGCTGCTTTTTCACTTAACTGATCATAACTTTCAACAACCCTGAGTTCCATTGTTTAAAACACTCCTGTCCCTTCAGTTTCAAAAAATCTCTTCTTTTTCTTCGGTAGTATAAAAAAGGGCCGCTAATTCATCTGTACACGGAGAATTGGCAAGGGTTAAAAGTTTCTTTTCAGCGGCAAGGCGCCCGGATTGAGCTTCCTTTTCCAGTTTTTCGAGTTTAGCGGGAACGCCCGCTTCTTCAGCCAGCCGTTTAATCCGGTTATAAAGAACACGGCTGCCATAGAGAAATTCCCCTTCATCCAGGATCTTGGAAGCAATCATAGCTTTGAAATCATTGAATTTAAGCTGCTCCTCAACTGCCTGCAGATCCTTGATCACGTAATCAACTTCTTCTTTGACAGCAGGATTCAGCAGGAGGTTGTATTTTTCACGGTACAGCAGTTCGTCAAAACGGGCCAGAATTGTCGGTGGCAGTTTTTCAGCAACGACAATAATGTCGAGGTCCGATCCCCTGACCAGTTCACCGGTGGAAGGTTCCGGCCTCGGTTCGGCATGGGCCATGTTATAAACAACATCGCCGGCAATGATAATGCAGGCGTTCTCCTCGAACAGCGGCCCGCTTTCACAGTTTTTTATCGTACGACCAATGACCTCCCGGGCCAGCTCTTTTTTACGCCTGCTGATCAGGCAGATTTCATCGGCCAGGCGGCCAGCAAGAAACGCGACCTTTTCTTCATCTCCGGCTGCTCCAACCACCGTGTAATTTAAGAATTCCCTCATGATGGAAGGTGAAAGTCTGGCATACCCAGTCACCCGTCGATCCAGCCTTAAATATCGTCTACCCACAACTTGCCACCGCAATTGATCCGATATGGTGCATTCCCGCCAGGCTGTGTAGGAATCCAGGCCTGATGATTCAACAATTTCTTTGCCCGTCAGGGGCCCGCTCCGGCGCAGTAATCTGAGCAACTTATTCATCATCCGCTTCTCTTCCCCAGATCAATCAGTTGCTGAGTTTGCCTGATTTTAATAATCATCCCGGGAGGATAGTATCCCCTCGCTGTTCCATTGGGATAAAGCAGGCATCCTTTCCCCAGCAGGGTTCCGGGAGAAGTTACACTGTTGCAGCCGGTTTCCACTCCATCAGCCAGTACAGCCCCGAATTTGCGCAGACCCGTTTTATAAGTCTTTCCATCGATATTAAGGACCACCGGCGTATCGGTCATCTTCAGATTGGCCAGTTTTGTCCCGGCACCCAGGTTAACCCTGCCGAGAATACTGTCCCCAATATAAGCGAAATGGCCTGCCTTGCTCTCTCCCAGCATCAGTGATGATTTCATCTCCGTGGCATGACCAACCACGCAGCTGTCGCCAACTATAACCCGGCCCCGGATATAGGCACCCTGCCGGATTTCAGTATGATCGCCGACAAAAGCAGGCCCCTTGATCAAAGCCCCGGGTTCAACAACAGTTCCCCTGCCGATGTAAATGCTCTCATCCATCAAAAAAGCTCCGGCATAAATGATACTCGCTCCTTCAAGAACGGTGCCATCTTTTTCAATCTGTGGTTTTTTACCGGAAAGATCAATCTGGAAACCATCCCTGATAACCCGCCCGTCGTAGATAACAGTGGTCCTGTCCACCATCTCTTTCCCTTTTCTGACTGCTCCCACATTGGGCTGCAGGTTGTCCTGGAGGAAAGGCTCAATTTTTTTCAGTGCTTCCCAGACATAATCAGTGCCCTCGAATATTTCGGCAAAGGAAACTGTTCTCAGATCAAAATAGTCAGAAGCATTTAACATGATATCACCTTCCTGGAAAAAGTAGATTGCAACGATCAGCTTTAGCTGCGGCCCGGACGCTGATGATCATCATTGAACCTGATTAAAAATCTCTCCATACGAAATCGATTGTATCTCTGGGTCATGATACAGGGCATGTTAACCGCCAGCCCATAAAGAACCATTATAATCCCCACTTTCCAATCCACCCCTCCAGCAGATCACCCAAACCGCCTGGATACACGCGAAAGTTTATCACTCCCCGGCCGCCGTAGCAGTTGACAGGAAAACCGCTGCCCTGAAAAAGCCTGCCCACTGTAAAATAGTCACTGCGCCCACATATGATGCAGGGACCGAAGCAGCAGGGGAAGGCGTTTTTCTTCATTCCGCGCCGGAATCACTATCGATACTGTATTGTTACCGGCACGATTAAAACGGTTGCTGTCTCCTCTTTCCCTTTCTTTTTGCAGAAGGGGAATAATTTTCCAGAGCAGCCAGAAACCGCACAGCCAGAAAAAACCCTCAAATAATAGTGAAAGTCTATAACCCGAGCCTCTCTCCCCGCCGGTTATTGATTCACCGGGCCGAGATAATCAAGGGCCAGACCGGCGAAAATTGCCGGTCCCATCCAGAGCACGCTTTCATCAATGTCAAAACGCGAGTTGTGATGGGGATAAACTATGCCCCTGGCCGGATTGCCGGTACCGAGGACAAAATAAGCACCGGGCACCTTTTCGAAATAGTAGGCCATATCTTCGGTTCCCATATTCGGTTTTTTAACCATAATAATATTATCCCTGCCCACTACTCTGCTTGCTGCCGAAACAACCCGTTTCACATATTCCGGATCGTTAACTGTCGGTGGATAACCGCCCAGGATCTTTACCTCCGCTACAGCCCGGTTGGCGGCAGCAGTAGCTGTACAGATTTCCTGCAGGCGCACTGTTACAAAATCTCGATCTGATCCCTCCATGGTCCGAAAATCACCGCTAAAAGATACTTTGTCGGTGATGATATTCATGGCCTCGCCGCCTTTAATCTTACCTATGGTCAGCACTACAGGGTTGAGGGGGTTAGTCTCGCGGCTCACTATTTTCTGCAGGGCAAGAATTATTTCAGCCGACGTGGTTATGGCATCGACACCGAGGTGAGGGAGAGCACCGTGCGTGCTGCTGCCTTTAATCAATACCTCAAAAGCAGTTGATGCGGCAAGAATAGGCCCTGCACAGATGCCAATCTGGCCAAGGCCAACTTCAGGAAAGATCTGGCCAACATGCAGCCCCACCACTGCATCAACTGGAGGGTCCTCGAGACAACCATGGGCAATCATGCGGGCGGCACCACCGTAACCCTCTTCACCGGGTTGGAAAAACAGTTTAACATTACCCTGCATCCGGGATCGGTAGTCCAACAAGATTTTGGCCGTTCCCAACAGCATGGCGGCATGGGCATCATGCCCGCAGGCATGCATGTTATTGTTTGTCGAAGCAAAAGGCAGTCCTGTCTCTTCCCGGATGGGCAAGGCATCCATGTCAGAGCGGAGGGCCAGGGTCGGGCCTCTGCCGGTTCCTTCAATCAAAGCTACTATCCCGGTTTCGGCAGCTATTCGGTAAGAAACGCCCATTTCTTCGAGGCGGCTGCGCACATAAGCAGATGTCTGGTGCAGATCAAAACCCAGCTCAGGAATGCGGTGTAGATCCCGGCGCCAGCTGACAATATCATCCTGCAAAGCCCGGGCTGCCCCGATGTAACCGGTAGTTTCTTTTTCATCTTTCATGAATTGCAGGCCTCCTTTGTCCCGGCAAAGTCTTATCCGAATAAAGCCTTTACGTCCTCCTTGCTCAAATTGATAACCGTAAAAATGCCGAGAATAGTCCCCAGGGGAACAATAAGGCATTCAATAAAAGCAATAACCAGGCAAAAGTTATATGATTGCTTCTGCTTTAACCTGGTCCCGGTTATGATGATCAAAACAGCCATTACCCATCCACCAATAATCAAGATTGTTGAAAGGACAAGAAAGATTGCCCCGAAAACACGGGGAGCACCACTCCCGGTGTAGGTGCCCGAGCCTATCATGGCCAGGCCGATGAACAGATAAATAAAAGGTATGCAGGCCGAAAGAGCTGTCAACACCCCGAGGACGTAATGCAGTGTTCCCAGCAGATCAAGATTATTTTCCTTCATAGTACTCATTTTAATCCCTCCTCACTGCTATTGACAGTTGATACAGCAACCCGGTTACGGCCTTCTTCCTTGGCTTGATAAAGAGCCTTATCGGCCGCTGAAAGTACATCTTTCAGTCCGCTCATCGCTTTTAAGGCGGTCGTTTTTTTCGGTATAGGCAAGGGCAAAAAGGATGTACAGAGCAGGGATAGCCGCTATACCAATGTATTCAATCTTCAGCCAAAAAAGGACCGTTTCCAGATCAAACGATGATATTTCCAACCCGTAGGCAGAAGAATACAAAGCGCAGGCCAGAGCGAGCAGTGAGAATTCTTTGGCTCCCCCCGCTGTTTTATAATTCCAGGCGGTAAAAGCAAGAATCAGCATTAGCAAGCTGAAAATGTAAAGTGGAAGGCTGTATAAATTAAAAAACATATCATATCTCCAAAAACTAATTTTTGTGATTATTCGACAGTAAACAGCAAACCCCTTTTATCAACCGGCGGCAGTGTCATTTCTCAGTTACGATTTTACCACATAAAAGAGGGCATATCTTTAAGAAAGTATACCCCTCGCTTAATCAATTGACCATGCTCACATGTTCCACCTGAGCAGGCACCCTCAGCAGCCGGCCGCTGCCTCTTCAAGAATATCTTCCACCGGTTAGCCTTTTCTCACCTTTCAAGCATGGGCAAGAATATCTTTTACCACCATAATCGTTTTTTCGATGTCACGATGATTTACTTCCTTGCTGGTTGTAAAACGAATCCGGTCCGGTTCAATTACTACAGTTAGGATACCCCTTTTAGCCAGTTCGTCTCCAAAGCGGTGAACGGACATGGTGGCAGGTTTAACGATAACAATATTTGTTTCCACGTCGGCAGGGTTAAACTCGATGCCCTTCAAATCAGCCAGGCCGTCGGCGAGAAAACGAGCATTGTCATGATCTTCAGCCAGCCGATCAATCATCGTCTCGAGAGCCACAATGCCGGCCGCTGCAATTATTCCCGCCTGGCGCATCCCACCACCCATTCTTTTCCGCCACCGCAGCGCCCTCTCCATGAAATCACGCGGACCCAATATAATGGAGCCGACAGGAGCACCGAGGCCCTTGGAAAGGCAAAACTGGACCGAGGTAGCGCAGGCGGCAAAATCCCTGGCCGGGACACCCGAGGCAACGGAAGCATTAAAAATACGGGCACCGTCAAGGTGAACAGGCAGATCATGCCGGCAGGCCACATCGTAAACCGCCTGCATGTCTTCGAGGGGAACAACTGTGCCACCAGCCCTGTTATGGGTGTTTTCCATACAGATCAGCGAGGTAGGGGGAAGGTGAATGTCGTCTTCCCGGATAGCCCACTCTACCAGCTTTGCAGGTAAAGATCCCTTTTTCCCCGGCAGCGGCCGGGGTTGAACCCCGCCAAACACCGAAGCGGCAGCTGCTTCATAATAATAGATATGTGAATCCGCTTCCAGGATAATTTCAGTTCCTGGGCGGGTATGGGCCAGGACTGATATCTGGTTGCCCATTGTCCCACTGGGCACCAGCATGGCAGCTTCCTTGCCGAGCATCTCGGCAGCCATCTCCTGCAAGTGGTTAACCGACGGATCTTCACCGTAAACATCGTCTCCTACTTCGGCCCTGTAGATAGCCTGCCGCATTTCATCGGTGAGCAGGGTCACAGTATCACTGCGCAAATCAATCATCATATCTTCCTCCCATAATCTTCAATGATTGTATTGTAACAAAGCGGAACGCTGTAAGAAAACCATAGAGCTGCGCCTGCTGAAAATTGATAAAAAGCCTGCCTTCGGGCAAAAGAAAAGTTCCGGCGCCGTAATTCGGCCTGTTAGCTCATCGCCAGATCAGCTTATTTGTTAAGATCGAGTGTAAAATAAAAGGTGGCTCCCTCCCCGGGTTTTCCTTCCGCCCATATTCTGCCACCGTGCCTGTCAATAATCCTCTGGACTATGCTCAGGCCAATTCCGCTTCCGGGATATGCATCGGGAGGATGCAGTCTCCGGAAGGGATTAAAGAGATCCCCGGCATAAGCCATGTCAAAGCCGATCCCGTTGTCGCGGACGAAATAAATTTTCCTGCTCTCTTTTTTAAAACAGCCCAATTCTATGCGGCCAGGATTGGAGGCTACCGTGAACTTCCAGGCATTATCGAGCATATTTTCCAGGGCTATACGCAGCAGAGCGACATCCCCAAAAGCTTCAAGCCCTTCCGCGACGACGAATTCGACCCTGCGCTGCGGATCTTTCTCCCGCAGATGCCTGGCATAAGCCTCAGCCATGCCCGTAAGATTAACACTATCCCTGTGCAGTTCCTGCCTGGTTACACGGGACAACTTGAGTAGTTCGTCAATCAGGTTGTTCATTTGGTGAGCAGAAGCGCAAACTCTCTTTAGATAATCCACACCCTGTTCATCAAGACGTTCACCGTAGTCTTCAAGGACCGCTGCGCTGAAACCTCCTATACTGCGCAGGGGAGCGCGCAGGTCATGTGATACAGAATAAGTAAAAGCAGTGAGTTCCTGGTTGGCCTGCTCCAGCTCAGCGGTCCGTTCGCGGACTCGCTGTTCCAGTTCTTCATTGAGATGTTTCAGCTCATTTTCCGTTTCTTTCAGTTCGGTAATATCCAAAGATGTATCCAGTGCACCTATAATTTGCCCTTTTTCGTCATAAACAGGGGTGCCGTTTACCCTCCAGCAGCGGCCGCCCGGATATTCAATAGTATTCACAGTCCTGCAGCCGGTTTCCAGGCATTCCACCACCGGGCAGCCCGGACACGGTTGTGTATACCCGTGCCAGACCTGAAAACATTTTTCCCCCATATATTCATAAGGTTCTTGGCGGTGGTTTCCAGTAACCGCCCGGTTAGCCCAGATGATCCGCATTTCCCTGTCCATATACGTAACCAGTTCAGCCATGTTTTCCAGAATCAAATTCTTTTCCCGCTGTTCTTTCTGCAGCTTTTCCTCCTGTTTTTTCTTCTCAGTTATATCTTTGGAGACACAGAGAATCCCGATCGGTTCTCCAGCCCTGTTTTTCATGTACGAGATGGAATTTTCGACCCAGATTGTCGAACCGTCCTTTTTATACTCTTCCAACTCCAGCTGGACAGTTTTGTTCAAATCGGCCTTATCATCTGCAAGCAGCAGCAATTCCCGCTGCAGGGTCTTCCGGGCCAGGCCCAGCGATTCAGGAGTAAGGGTCTGTTCCAGGGTTCGCTCCATCGCTTCTGCAGGGGTGAATCCGTGCAAATTGTAAACGGAGGGGCTGACATAGAGATAATTAAGGCCCATATCCATTACAGTAATGGTATCGGCGGTATTTTCAGCGATGAGCCGGTATTTTTCTTCGCTCTGCAATAATTCTTTTTCTTTTTGCCTGCCGCGATAGTAATAATAGGTAACGGCGGCAGCCAGGGCAAAAATAACCGTCAGGACCAGGGCAGCTATGTTTCGTTGCCAGGCAACAGCCTCCTCCAGATCCGTCAGGTAAACACCGGTTCCAATAATCCAATGCCAGGGTTCAAAAGCTGCCACATAGGAAAGTTTCTCCCCTGTCCGTTCGCTGTCGTCATAGTACTGCCACTGGTAGGTGAGGTGCCCGGCTCCCTCTTCCTGCGCAATCCTGATCATCTCCCGGAAAAGTGGGAAGCCGCTTTCATCTTCAGTATCTGAAACATCTGTTCCTTCCAGTTCCGGCCGAAAGGGGTGCACAATCACAGTGGCATCATAATCGATGATCCAGAAATAATCCAGATCTTCTTCGCCGTAGCGCATAGAGCGGATCAACAGGGCGGCTCTTTCCCTTGCTTCTTCACCGCTTAATATTCCTTGATTCTCCAGATTATTGAAATGGTCAAGCACAGCAAGCTCACTTTCCACCATCTCACTGGTGAAAACCTCTTTTTCCTGGTAAATATCCCCGTGCAGGGCAGGCAGAACCAGGAAAAGATAGATACTGATAACAAAAATCAACAGCAGTAAAATGACCAGCAGCAGCCGAAAATTTTCTTTTTTTATTAAAAAATTGTTTAATTTATTTTGCAAAGGATCTCAACCTCTTCACACAAATATTATTCGTAATATCCAATAGTAACAATCAAAACTGCTCTGAAAAGGTATAAATAACAGCAACCCGGTCGGGTTTATAATGAAATATTCTATAAATTGCCTGAATATCCTTTTTAAGCTAAAGGGTTAAGAATCGAGAAATCCAGATAAAAACTGGGGTTCTACCGTCAATACAATCATCCTGCTTTTGCTATCGTTTTTACTCAATCGATCCTGAAAAATGATTGATCGAATTCCGGCCTGTTCTCATAGCGGGCCATAAAAAAGCCGGGCAAAGTATCGATCTGTGAAAAAAGATCCGCTTTGACCGGAATCCCCGCTCCGTTGAGTGCACTGACAATCCCGTCAGGATCGGGCGGACATCCCCTGGCGGCAAATATTTTCCGGATAGCCGGGTGATTTCTGTTGCGGCGGTACATGCATTCCCCGATCAGGACAGTGGCCTTCATCCCCGGCTCCGGCTCCATCGCCTTGCCGGTAAGCACTTCCACTCCGCCCCACGACTGGCCCTGCCAGGCCTGCCGGATAGCGGTCAGGATGAGGCCGTTCAGTCTCGAGCAGTAGGTACACAGGGTGCTGTCAAACTTCCTGTAAAACAGCCCTTTTATACCCTGCCTGGCCAGGGCTTCAGGCATTTCGCCCCATTGTTCCCTGTAGTAGGGAAAGTCAAATTGATGATATGATGAAACTTCTTCAACATCTTCCCCCTTTATCTCCACATCAGAAAGATCATTCGGCCGTCCCACCCTGCCAATTGCCCTGGCCAGGTGTTCCACGAAGGATGGTTCATAACCCAGGATCCTGGCACCGACCATATCAGCTGAAAGAAGGTCACCAGAAGCAATCAGAAGGTTGCTGCGATGCATCCTGCCATCAAAAGCCGGTCCGCGCTCCAGGCTGAAAATACCATCAATAATAGTGAGAATCGGGGGTAGTGGATCAGCCAGTCTGGCAATATGAGAGTGAAGATTTTTCAGCTTGTCGGAGCTGTGGCATTTCCTGCGGGAGGTAATATCGATTGTCCCTTTCAGGTTTTTCAGCCCCAGGCTGACAACAGTCTGGTTATGTGTCTTGAGGACAGGAAGATCAACCACGAAATCACTGTCCAGGATATCTTCATTGTAGCTGAGGCTTATCCCCCCTTCCAGTTTGATCTTACGGAAAGGCCTTTTCATTATATTGACGTATTTGACCCCGTATTTTTCCCGGAGGGTTTCATAGCCAAGCGACCGGAAGGCATGGAGGGGAGTTTCTTCATCATTAGGATCGGCAACCATTCCCTCCCCGATGGTAATGTCCTTTATCCCGTGCTCCTTAAGGACTGCTACCACATCTTCCACGAGACGCGATGTAGTGACTACACCCCACTTCGGAAAAGAGCAGGCCCGGGTCCAAAAAACGATGTTCGGTTTGATAAAAACTCGCGCTCCGGGGACCATCTTCGCCAGGCCGTTGCAATCCAGAATTGCTTTCCGCACCGACTGATATGGCTTTTCGTAGCGAACAATGGAAACTTTATATTTTGGCATCCCCTATCCTCCCGGCAGGCATGTAAAATTCTCGCGGGTATAAAATCAATGGAGGAAAGATCCGAAGATCAGAAAAGAGGCGGTGATAAAGAAAGGCACAATCAGGGTCAGCGGTAATCCTGCTTTCAGAAAATCCCGGATTGAAAAATAACCGGCAGAGTAGGGAATGACATTGGTGGGGCTGGAAGTGACCAGCAGAAAAGCCAGAGAAGTGGCAATGGCCACCGGACCGGCCAGCATCCAGGGATCCAGTTTCAACTCAACCGCAAGGGCAATGACCAGGGGCACCATAATTACACCGGTTACTGTGTTGCTGGAAAAAAACACTTTCAGAATCTCCACTGCCAGAACAGCCAGTATTATTCGAGCAGCCAGAGTAAGACTTCCCAGGGGCGAAAAGGCAATGGCCGCCAGCCAGCCGGCTGCTCCTGTTTCATAGACAACCGCTCCCAGTGAAAGTCCGGCAGCAATGAGAACAATTGCTCCCCAGTCTACATCTTTCTGGGCTTCCTTCCAGCTCAATAGATCAATCCCCGGCAGGAAGAAAAGAGCAGCCGCAGCCAGGGCAACTAATTCAATAGGCACTGAATAACCGGTCAGCAGGGCAAGGAGGGGATCGCCAACCCAGAACACAACGGCTAACAAGAATATTGCCAGCGCTTTAATTTCCCGGGCTGTTAATTTTTCTTTTTTTGCCGATCCCCTTGCAGGCAGCCCGGCAAGGATCTCTTCAGATACTGGCTCGGGAGGGAAAACCCGGATCAGTAACAGGTAAGCAAGGGGCAAAATCAGGAGGGCTGCCGGCACTCCGACAATCATCCAGCGTAGAAAATCAATCTGGACCCCGGCCAGATCACGCAGATAACCAAGGGCGACCACGTTAGCCCCATTGCCAACCGGAGTTGATATACCACCGATGGCCGGCCCCCAGGCTACAGCAATCATCAGGGAACGGCCAAAATTGCTTTTCAGAGGCAGGGCCTTGCAGCGATGCAAAATGTTTAAAGCTACCGGCAGCAAAATTGCCGACACCGACATGTTCACTATCCACATGGAAAGCAGCGCCCCGATCATCATAAATACAAACACCAGTTTACGGGGATTGAAGCCAACCCGATTGATGATCGCCGCCGTCAGGCGGTCGGCAAGGCCGGAGCGGGTCAGCCCTGAAGAAAGGATCAGAATTCCGATAAAAAAGACCACCACTGTGTTGCCAAAACCATAAGCTACCGTTTCTTTTAAAGGATGCAAGCCCAGCAGCGGCACCAGGAGAAGCCCAATGAGGGCGGCAATAACAAAGGGGACTGCTTCCGTAACCCAGAGGATGATGACAAAAGCAAGAACAGCCAGGGCTGCTTTCCCCTCCGCTGTCAGCATGGGCTCAACCGCAGTGGCATTAAAAATATCAAGAGGCAGGAGGTAAAAGACAACCAGAACCAGAACCGCCACCAGCAGGATAAATATACGCCTCAATAAGGCTTGACTGTTGTTGGTTTCATCGGGGTTCCCGGACAAATCATTACTATCCCTTCATCGTTTGTATGCCTGTTTCAAATTACCCATACTGCTGTGATAATAGCACTGCAGGCTGCCGGCTATTAATATTCACCCATCTTTCATCACCCTGCAGGACTGCGCCGGCATCCCAGATATAAAACCGGCCATCCCATTAAACTCACCTGCAGTTAACAGCTTGCTCTACATCAGATAATCCCGGCTTGATCACACCGGCAATCGCTATCTTTTAAGAAAATCCCAGAAGCCTTTCTTTTGTGGTTCAGGAGAATCTTCTTCCACTTCCAGAACGTCGTTTCCATTCTGCTGCTTTCTCAGTTTTTCTTCTAACTTTTGCTTTTCGGCCTCCAGCTCAGCCTGCTCCTTTGCTGTAGTTTCTTCGCGTTCTCTTCTCTGTTTGTTTAGTTCTTCGGCCAGCTCATTTTTTTCAGCTTCCAGTTTGGCTTTGGCTCTCTCTGCAGTTTTTTCACGTTCCTTTTTAAAATTCTCCAGCTCTTCTTCCAGTTTCTTGTTTTCATTTTCCAGGAATTTAACGCGGCGCTGTAATTCCTTTTTGTAGTTACGTTCACTTTCAGATTTTATATAGTTATGGATACTGCGGTAGATTCCATAAAAAATCATAACCAAAATCCCCGCCAGGGCTGAACCCAGGATCACCATAAACAGGGTCAGCTCCACCTCGCCGAAAATGTAATTTACAGTAACCATGTCATTATTTAGTACAGCTACTATGACAACAGCCAGGACCACTATTATCATCAAGATAATGAATAAAATCCTCATTTTCCTTTCCCCTCCAATCGATTTAAATTCGAGTTTGCCTGCCCGGTTAATAAGAGCAAACTTATTTGTGCCTGCAGACACATTTGTGCCTGCATACACGACAAAATATAACCGGGTAACCCTATGTTTTAAATTCCACAACAACCTTGATATTCCTTTGATCATTAGAAACAAACATGTGCCGGGGTCAGGGCTCCCCACCAAGTTTAATAAGTTGAAACATACACTTTAAAGTGCTATGATGAAGAAAATGAATAGTGCCAAGGGGAGCTGGGGTAACCTGGCTGAGAAAGAACTGTTCCTGTTCTGACCCTTTGACCTGATCTGGATAATGCCAGCGTAGGGATGTATTTTAAGCATTTTTTTTCAGGCTGTCGCCCATGTTGGCGACAGTTTTTATTTTAAATCCTCTTGAGGAAGGAAGTGTACCAATGCCCGTTTGCAACCTCAGTCTGCAGATTATTCCCGTTGTTCCAGAAGAACAGGTTTATCCCATTGTCGACCGGGTTATTGCCATGATCGCGGAATCAAAAGTGAAATATGCGGTTGGACCGATGGAGACGACCATGGAAGGAGAACTTGACAAGCTTCTGGATATTGTTAAAAAGGCCCAGGCCTTGTGTGCTAACGCCGGAGCCGAGCGTGTCCTTTCTGTCATCAAGATCGATTACCGCACCGGGGGAGTGACCATGGATGAAAAAATGGCTAAATATAAAAAATAACCTGCCCGCTCCCCTGTTCCTGCTATGCCTCATCGCTGCATGGGAAGTGATTACTGCAACCCTGTCCATACCGGAATACATTTTGCCCTCCCCCTCAGCCATAGCCGCCGCGCTGAATGAAAATTTTGCTCTCCTGGTTGAACATTCCCGCGTCACCATGGTGGCTGTCCTGGGAGGACTTATTCTGGCCATAGCCGTAGCCTTGATTCTTGCCCTGGCCATGGACCGCTGGCGGCTCCTGAAACGAGCTTTCTATCCTATCCTGGTGATCTCGCAGGCCGTGCCGATTTTTGCTCTCGCGCCCATTTTGCTGATCTGGTTCGGAGCAGGGCTTCTGCCCAAGGTACTCATCGTCACCCTGGTCTGCTTTTTCCCTCTCGCCGTCAACCTGGTTGAGGGCTTCAGCCAGGTTAATCCTGAAACAGTTGATTTAATGCGCACTATGCAGGCCGATCGCTGGCTGATCATGCGCTCAGTCCAGTTTCCTTCAGCAATGCCCTACTTTTTCACCGGGCTCAAAATCGCCGCTACTTACAGTGTCATGGGGGCAATCATCGGCGAGTGGCTGGCAGCCAGAGCCGGCCTGGGGATATACATGCTGCGGGCAATGCATTCTTTTCGAACCAGCCATCTTTTCGCCGCAATCATTGTGGTGGTCTTTCTGAGTTTAGCCCTCTTCAAACTGGTTGAAGCAGGTGGATGGCTGGCCATGCCCTGGCAAAGAAAGGTAACAGAAAACTTGAAGGAGTGATTTCTATGCGCAGTCATAAAAGAAAACCATTTTTGATTACCCTGTACCTGACATTTATTTTGATAATAATTACCCTGGCGGCAGGCTGTACCGGCAATGAAGCGGCAGAACCGGACCAGGTCACAGTAATCCTCGACTGGACCCCGAATACCAACCACAGCGGCCTTTTTGCCGCTATCGATAAAGGTTATTTCGAGGAAGAAAACCTGGAGGTGGAAATTATACAGGCCCCGGGCAGTGTCGTCCAGATGGTGGCTGCCGGCCAGGCTGAATTCGGGGTCAGCTACCAGGAGGAAATTACCTATGCCCGCCTCAGCGGAATGCCGGTAGTATCGATAGCAGCTGTCATTCAACACAATACTTCAGGTTTTGCCTCCCTCAAAGAACGGGGCATTGAAACACCGGCCGATTTTGAAGGAAAGAGCTACGGTGGTTGGGGTTCGCCGGTTGAAGAAGCAACTATCAAGGCCCTGATGGAACGCTATGATGCTGATTTTGAAAAAGTGGATATTATTACTACTGGAGAAGTTGATTCGCTGATCGTTATCGAACGAGAAGCAGATTTTGCCTGGATCTATTATGGCTGGACCGGGATCGAAGCCGAATTGAAAGGAATGGAACTTAACTTCATCGAGCTGGGGAAAGAAGATCCGGCTCTGGATTACTACACACCTACCCTGATAACGAGTGAAGCGCTGATAAGTGAAAATCCAGATTTGATCAATCGTTTCATGAGAGCGGTGGGCAGGGGGTATCGCCTGGCCATCGAAAATCCGGCTGAAGCGGTCGAAATTCTCCTCAACCAAGCTCCCGAACTCGATGAAGATCTGGCCAAAGCCAGCCAGGAATGGCTGAGTGAGCGTTACCAGGCAGATGCCGAAACGTGGGGGTTGCAGAAAAAAGAAACCTGGGAAGCCTACAGCCGCTGGCTTTATAAAAATGGTTTGATCGAAGAGATGCCGGATGCTGAAAAATGCTTCACCAACGAGTTTGTCCAATGAGCAGAGACCTGAAGCTGAAACTGCATGGTATATCAGCAACTTACTCAACGGGAGAAGAAAAACTGCCGGTGCTGGACAATGTTTCCCTGGCAGTGGCCACGGGAGAATTTGTTTCCGTCATTGGGCCAAGCGGGTCGGGGAAAAGCACCCTGTTGAAGATTGCCGCCGGGCTGTTGAAACCTGAACAAGGAAAGATTCTTATCGACGGGCGCGACGTGACCGGGCTCCCTCGCCTGGTCGGTTATATGCCCCAGCAGGATTTGCTTTTCCCCTGGAAAACGCTGCGCCAGAATGCCGCCCTGCCTCTGGTTGCTGCGCGATTAGAAAAAAAGGAGATTGAAGAACGGATAGAAAAATTACTCCCTATTTTTGGCCTGCAGGGTTTTGGTGAATATTATCCCGATCAGCTTTCAGGGGGAATGCGTCAGCGGGGAGCCCTGATGCGGACTATGCTGATCGAAAGCGATCTTCTGCTGCTTGATGAGCCCTTTGCCGCACTTGATGCCCTGACCCGGCAGAACTTGCAGGAGTGGCTGCTCAAAATATGGGACCGCTTTCGCCGGTCGGTGCTTTTTGTTACTCACAGTATCGACGAAGCAATTTATCTCTCGGATCGAGTTTACGTCATCACCGAAAGGCCGGGAAAAAACGCCTTTGAACAGATCATTGACATACCACGGCCCCGAAGCAAATCAGTTATTACCACCCCGCCTTTTTCCCGCTACAAAAAGCTGTTGCTTGAAGCCCTGGCTGATGATGCCGCCGCCGGAACAAAGTGAACAGTCAGTTTTGACACAGGGATCGACATGAGGGGATACCTTAATCAGGGAATCATGATACTTTAATCGTCAGCAGCAGACCTGATTTAATTTTCACCCTGGCCCGGGATTGGGTCAGTTCATTGCTCAGGCCCCGGGTGGAAGAAAAAAAGAGGCTTTCATCTTTCAGGGGAAATTTCAAGCCGGTGGTCTCTATAACGACGGTTTTGTCCGTCAGGGAAAAAAGCGACAGATAATCACCTTTCTTCCCTTTAAAAATTGCTTCATCGCCAATCATTCTTATTTCATGCTTTTCATCTACGATTCGCGCCGGTATACCCGCGCGGTGGGGAATCATAAGTAAAAGGAGGTTGGCAAAAGCATGGTCTACTCTTTTCCCTCCCAGGATACCGATTAGCAAGATTTCAGCAGGTTTCATATCGACAGCCTGATCAATAGCCAGCTCCAGGTCAGACTTATTTTTAGCCTGCGGATGCTTGATCAGGCGGGGTTTCAGGGAGGCAATTCTTTCACTGTCGCCGGGAGCAAGGGAATCAAGATCGCCAATAATCAGGTCCGGGGAAAGGCCCATGGCCAGGGTATGCCCTGTCCCCCCGTTAACACAGATCAGGTAATCATCCCCGTGCATTAGGCGGCGATAAAAATCGTGGTTTTTAAAATCGCCGTTGGCAATTATTACTACTTTTTTTAGCGGCATGAGCAATGTCCTTCCATCTTGGGCAGGATCGCCGCTCACTTCTCGAGAGCGGCAAAAAACTTTTTCAACCTGGACATTCCCTCTTTCAGGTTTTCCATCGAACAGGCATAAGAAATACGGATATACCCTTCAGCACCTGGGCCGAAATCGATGCCCGGTGTTACGGCAACACCGGTTTCTTCCAGGATGCGCTGGGCCAGGGAAAGTGAATCGTCGGTATATTTTTTTACATTAGCCAGCATGTAAAATGCACCGTCAGGCAGCCTGGCCGGGGCAATGTCTATCTGCTGCAGTGCCCTGTGAAGGTAAAGACGTCGTTCATCATAATCGCTGAAACGCTCCGCCAGGACCTCGGGGCTTTCTCTCAAAGCGGCGATGCCGGCGTCCTGAACAAAAGAACAGGCACAGATAAATATGTTCTGCTGCAGTTTCTGCATTTCCCGGACCAGGGAAGAGGGAGCAATGAGATAACCGAGGCGCCAGCCAGTCATGATATTGCGCTTGGAAAAACCGTTCAGGACCACTGCCCGATCTGTAAATTCGAGAATGGAATGATCCCGACCCCTGTAATTGAGCCCGTGGTAAACTTCATCGGACACGATGTAAGGGCCAAGTTCGGCCAGATCCCGCAGTTCATTTTCATCGAGGACTGCCCCGGTGGGATTGGCAGGAGAATTGATCAGTATGCCCTTGACCCGGGGATCAAGTTTCTCCCTGACATCATCGGCCAGTAGTTTGAAACCATTTTCTTCCCTCACCCTGACCGGCAACGGCTCAGCCCCGATGAAATTGACAAAATTGGGGTAACAGGCATAATAAGGATCGGGCATAATCATTTTGTCGCCTCGCTCAAGCAGGGCCGAAAAAGCAAGCAGCATAGCCGGAGAGGTACCGGAAGTAACGATAACCTGGGAAGGATCAATTTCTACTCCGTAGGTATTTTTGTAGTATGAAGAAATTTCTTGTCGCAGGGCCGGTTTCCCCAGGCTGTGAGTATAGGCAGTATCATTGCCCCGGACTGCCTCAATAACCGCCTCTTTGATCGCGTATGGGGTATCTCCACCCGGTTCGCCCACCTCCAGGTGAATGATCGAAACACCCTGCGTCTCCATCTGCTGGGCTTTTTCCAAAATTTCCATGGCTAAAAAGGGCTTCACCAGGCGTACCCGCTCCGGTACGGTGTAATTCGGCAGGGTTGTGTGATCACCTGTAGCCTTTTTATTATTCCCCATTTTTTGACCTCCCTCAGCTCCTGATTCTATCTTTTCCGTTTTCACGGATCAATTCTGCACAGTATTCAATAATTTCTTTCCGCCTGACAATACCAATAAATATATTTTGATCGTCCACCACCGGGACAAAGTTTTGCTCGGTGGCAAGAGATAGAAGTTCTACAATCCTTGAATCGATGCGGGCAGGTTTGTTCTTGGCATGCAGAGCAATATCCTTGAGTAAAATCTTTTCCATGCCATTTAAATTGAGATCGGGGTTGTTCTTCAGGGTCCAGAGCAGATCACCCTCGGTAATAGTCCCGGCGTAACGTCCCTGTTCATCCACCAGGGGAACAGCTGAATAACTGTGCCGCTCCATTCTCTCAAGAGCCTGCCGCATAGTTGTTCCCGGGGTTAGATAAATCACTTCCTTTTTGGGAATCAAAAAGAATGCAACTTTCATCGCCAATCAAAACCCTTCTTCTTCAGTATCTATGATACCGCCGCCAATAATCCTGAACCCGGCCCGGCGGTAGAAATTGGCCAGTTCCGGTTCAAAAAGAACATTAATGGTTTTAATCCGCATTTCTTTCAGCCTGTTTATAACTCTTCTCAGGAGTTCCCGGCCGATCCCCCGCCCCTGGTAAGCGGGGCGGACCATGAGGCTGCGTACCAGGGCATCATCGATACCATCGCTGAGTACATCAACATGACCGACCAGGAGATCCCTGTCAAAACAGGCTGCTACCAAAAAAGAAGAACCGCTGATCCTTTTCATCTGCTCACTGCGGGGATCCCAGCCCACTGATTCTCTCAAGGAAGCAATCTCAGCAGCCTCGAGCTCCGGATTGTCCACATACCTCAGGGTCATCGGTTCGCCTCTTTCCCGGACAGATGTTATTATAACATCACCGGCATAAAATAAAGCCGATCCCTATTCTCTGCCACGGTATACCAGGTAAAGATAGACAACTATCCCTCCCACCAGCAAAGTGAGGACCAGGCTGTAAAAATCAATGTTAAATTCTTCAGATGTGAAGATCAGGTACAAACCAACACCGGCAATGATGACCAGCACAGCATAGAGTAATTTCTTTTTCAGGCTAATGACAACCACCTCCTGTGCCCACTACACGGTTTCAAGCTTCCGCAGCAGATCGGTCATCACGCTGCTGATATTCTCCCGGATTACTACCTCCGCCTGTTGATCGTAATCTGTGGGCTGACGGTTTATGATAGCCAGCTTTCCGGCCAGCCCCGGCAGATCGGCGACCGGATAAACAACAAGGCTACTGCCAACCACCAGCATAAAATCGCACTCTTCATCAATTTTCTGTTGCAGATCGAAGAAAAATGGAGGCATGGGATCGCCAAATAGGACAACATCCGGCCTGAGCACATTATGACAGCTGGAACAAACAGGAGGAATTCGTTTTAATTCCACCTGGTTTACAAGTTCTTCAAAGGAGTACCTTTTCCCACAGCCCATACAGTAACCAGAACGTAGATGACCGTGGACCTCCCATACTTTTCGGGAACCCGCTTTAACATGCAGCCCATCAATATTTTGAGTGACCAGCCCTTTAACAAAGCCAAGCCGCTCCAGTTCAACGAG
The DNA here is from genome assembly GCA_034189085.1 of Bacillota bacterium. Classification (GTDB taxonomy): domain Bacteria; phylum Bacillota; class Dethiobacteria; order DTU022; family DTU022; genus M55B129. The sequence continues at coordinate 56,898 of JAXHVH010000005.1, forward strand.
GGCATAATGACCAGGATTCGGATCAGCCAGAGATATCCTGGTAAAACGGCTGAATCCAGATTCATAAAACAACCTGGGATTGCTCTGCAGAACATCCAGTGACGATACAGCAATTGGATCAACTTTTTCCCAGAGCCCGGTCCCCGGAGAACGAAAATCGGGAATGCCGCTGTCGGTGCTGATACCCGCTCCGGTCAGCACATAAGAGCGCTCACTTTCTCTGAGCAGCCTGGCCAGGGTCTCGATCTGTTTCCGGTAATTCATCAGGGGCCCTCCGCTTTTACTTTTTAATCCCACTGCCCATTGGGCAGCAGAGTGACCGACCGGCACGATCGGTTAGTGAAGGTTTATCCACTTTAATAATATCGTAAAAATCAACCCATGGCGAGAATTTAATATCATGTTCACAACAGATCTTAGCCAGCCTGTCCCGGGCACAGATATGATCGCTCCAGAATGCTCCAAAGCGATCGTTGCTTCCATCCCCCACGTAGATTACCGGGTAGCCTTCTTCCTTCAACCTTAACACGTGAACAGCCTTGCAATTTCCGCAAACGGGGCAAACCGGGTGGGCATAGGGAGTCTGAATTGCCAGCAGGCCACCGGCTCCAACCACCGTCCTGTTGGCATAGATCCGGTCAATGCAGTCCAAAAAACCAAATTTTTCGAGGATCGGTTCAATATAAAAACCGAAACCATCACTGGCTATAACCACCGGGCTTCCCTGCTCCCGGGCATGAGTAATAAACTGTTTAAAACCAGGGCGGATTGCCGCCCACTCCACTGTTTTGGAAAGCAGCAAGTCCGGATCGGGAGGCAAAAGGCGGGCTATATTGATCAGCCACTCCCGAATGCCTATTTTCCGTTTACGGTACAGTGCTTCCACTTCCAGATACCTGTCACCGCCGAAAAAAACAGCCAGGGCTGAAGAAAGATCTTTGGTTGTAACCGTCCCATCAAAATCAACCAGGTAAGCGGCACTACGCGTCATTTTCGCCTCCGGGTATTTAGTTTCACTTTCGCTTCAGACCTTCAAAAACCCGGCCGGTTAAATACCGGCCGGGTCATTATCTCGGAAAAGATCTCTCAACTGAAGCGGCTTCCTGATCAACAATTGAGCCCCTTCTTTCTGCAACTCAGCGGCCGACCTGAACCCCCAGAGAACCCCCACTGCATAAAAGCCACCGGCAGCCGCTGTCCGCATATCCGTATTGGTGTCTCCTACATAAACGATTTCTTCCGGTTTAAGATGCATTTGTTCGACAATCTTTAGAGCACCGGTGGGGTCAGGTTTTCGCGGTATGCCCTCTTCAAGCCCCTGTACGGTAAAAAATTTATACTCAGGGAGAAGAGTCTCCACCGTCTGCCTGGCAAATCTATGTGGTTTATTGGAAAATATAGCCACAGGAATTTGCCTTTCTTCCAGAAAACCAAGCAGGGGGGGAATACCCGGGTACGGTTTCGTATGTTCAGGCCAGCGCCTGGCATATTCTTCATTGACCATTTTTACCAGCCCGGCAAAATTGTTTTTTTCCCCTTTTTCCGGAGGGAAGGCTCTTTTGACCAGCATATCTATGCCGTCCCCGGCAAAATATCGATAGGCTTCAATTTCATGTTCCGGAAAACCAAAGCGTTTTAAAACCGCATTAACCGAAAAAGCCAGATCTTCAAGGGTATTAAGGAGAGTTCCGTCAAGATCAAAAATTACCGCTTTGTAACGCAAAATTGATCCGTCCTTTACATGATTTTAATATCCTCTGATGATCAATTCCCCATTCTGTTTTGCGATAACTGGTTCTTCCCCGACAGATCAACCGGGAACATTTTTCAAATATCCCTGTTAGCCGGTCCTGGTCCAGCGCCCAACCAGCGGTAGAACAGATTCCGGATAAAACTGCCTGAAAATCCGGTAATAATAAAGCTCTTCCTTATTTCTGACCGGGACCGGGGCCGCTTCAGACTCGGCAGCATACTCGCTGTCGCTGATCGCTTTTTCAGCTACAGCTTCCAGCATTCCGGCGGAGCCTGATCCCTGATCAAACTGCTGCTTTTCCCGCCAGGCTATTTTTTCCCCGATCTCTTTTGCAAAAGCCCGCCGGAGAATCCACTTGTCAACCGGTTCTTCTTTCTCTTCGCGCAGCTTCCAATCAAGGGGGAACTCCCGTACCAGCTCTAACAAAGCCAGTTTCAGGAAAGGAACCCGGCATTCCAGACCATGCGCGGCGTTCATCCGGTCCACCCTCTGCAGGCCGGTCCGGCTTAACTCCCGGAAAAAGCCTTCAATTTCAGAGGCAATCTCTTCTTCAGAATCAAGAGATTTCAGATAGCTATATCCGGCAAACATTTCATCCGAACCTTCACCAGTGAGCATGACCCGACGCCCGTCGGCAGCAGCCTCGCGGGCAGCTATAAAATTGGGGATTGATGACCGCACATAGGCAGAGTCAAAAGATTCCAGGTGGTAAATAACATCCGGCAGTACTTTCAGCATTTCATCAAGGCCGTAAGTATAAACATGTTGTTCCGAACCGATCCGGTCGGCAACCATGGCCGCATATTCAATATCGCGGCTTCCCTTGACTCCCACCGTATAAGTGGAAATTGGCTCGTCGGATAATTCGGCTGCCAGAGCCGCAACCACCGAACTGTCCAGCCCGCCGCTCAGATAGACGCCAAGGCCTTTAACCCCGCTGATTCTTTCCTCAACAGCAAGAGCCAGCAGATGACGCATTTTTTCTTCGGCTTCCGCCAGGGACAGTTTGCTTTTTCCTTCAACAGGAGGCAGGTGATAGTACTTCACCCAGCCCTTTTTCCTGTCATAGTAACATCCGGGAGGAACCTCTTTGATTGGGCTGTCCAGATCAATCAGGGCTTTAATTTCCGAGGCAATATAAAGTGTATCGTCTTTTTTAGCATAATAAAGGGGCTTCACTCCCAGGGGATCTCTTGCCACCAGGCAGCTTCCATTACCATCGGAGAAGGTAAGAGCAAATTCTCCTTCGAGGTTGTCAAAACAGGAAAGCCCTTCATTTTTTAATATTTTACAGAAATGCTCCAGGCCTTCTGTACCCTGAATGGTTTTTCCTTCCTCGCCAGGGAACATCAAGTAACCGTCTACAGCCAGCGGCAATCCGTTGTCCTCCTCTTTTTGATTACCGCTCAGAAAAGTCATGGAGCAATTTTCTTCATCAATTTCACAGTCGCAACGTTTTCCTCTGAATTTCACCTTTTCTATAAGCGGATCCAGATCTTCACTACTTTCACTCTCGCCAAATATAGCGATTAAGCCTGACATTAATATCAACTCCGGTAAATTATTAGTCTTCTACACATGTAGAAAACCTAATACTAGTATAACATAATTGGTGGGAATTGTAAAAAAACGGCCAGAGCGGCCCGCTTCATCAGGCTTTTTTGTCTTTTTTATAATAAAAAGCGCCTACCGGGCAAGCCTCGACACAGAGCTTGCACTGGGTGCAAATCGATTCGGCCAGAACAACATCTTCGAAAGTGGTTATGGCACTGCTGATCCCGCGATTGGCAAAACCAATCGCTCCTACACCCGCTTCTTCCCGATCTGCCCAGATACAGCGACCGCAAAGCACACAACGGCTGGGGTCAAAAGCAAATTCATCGGGACTGTCATCAACAGTATAATCTCTCTCGATTGTTTTAAAACGCTTTTGCCTCAGTTTGAGTTTCCTTTCCCTGGCAATTTTCTGCAGTTCGCAATTTCCATTGGCAGGACACTCCCGGCAGTTAAGATTATGATCGGACAGGAGCAGCTCAAAAGCTGTTTTTACCAGTCTATCGATCCTGGGGCTCCTGGTCCTGACGACCATGTCCTCTTTCACCACCTGGGTACAGGAAGTGACAGGACGATCCATCCCTTCTATTTTCACAAAACAAAGCCGACAGCTGGCATTGGGCCGTTCTTTCTCCCTGACCGCGCAAAGATGGGGAATGTAAATGTCATTATCCAGGGCGACCCAGAGCAACTTTTCACCGGCCCGGGCCTTGATCTTCCGGTCATCGATGGTTATGTTGACGTAATCGCTCATGTTTTCTTCTTCTCCTTTTCTGGCGGCAGGACGGGAGGAGACAGTTTAATTACCGCATCATATTCGGGAGGACAGGCTTTGCGGCAGTTGTCACATTTTACACATTTCTCCTGGTCTATCGCCTTTAACCCATCATCCCTGGTATAAATCGCTTCCGTGGGACAGCTACCAACACAGACGTTGCAAAGCTTGCTGCACCTGGAAGGTTCTATATAAAATAAAACCAGGTCGCGGCAGGCCCGGGCCGGGCAGCGTCCCTCCCCAATATGCACTTTGTATTCATCCCTAAAATATTTCAGGGTGGTTAAAACCGGGTTTGGCGCAGTGCGTCCCAGATTGCAGAGAGACCCGTCGCGCACATCCTCGGCCAGTTCTTCCAGCAAAGTAAGACTCTCTGCGTCGCCTTGCCCCCGCGTTATATCTGTCAGGATATCAAGCATTTGTTTCGTTCCAAGACGGCAGAAAGTGCATTTGCCGCATGATTCCTGCTGGGTAAATTCGAGGAAATAGTGAGCAACCGAGGCCATGCAGTCATCTTCATCCATCACCACCAGGCCGCCCGATCCCATGATCGCCCCGGCTTCATGAAGAGAATCAAAATCTATGGGTACATCAAGAGCCGATTCCGGCAGGCATCCACCGGACGGCCCTCCGATCTGGACCGCTTTAAATTCCTTGCCGTCGGAAAGGCCGCCGCCCACTTCAAAAATTAATTCCCGCAGGGTTGTTCCCATGGGCACTTCAACCAGACCGGTATTGACAACTTTGCCCACCAGCGAAAAAACAGCTGTCCCCGGGCTTTCCGGGGTTCCTATACCCTTAAACCAGTCTGCTCCGCGGTTTATTATATGAGGAACATATGAAAAAGTTTTTACGTTGTTGATAACAGTAGGTTTACCCCACAAACCTTCCATGGCCGGAAAAGGCGGACGATGCCGCGGCACCCCGCGGCGGCCCTCAATGGAAGAGAGAAGAGCTGTTTCTTCACCGCAGACAAAAGCTCCGGCACCCTGAAAAACATGGAGATCGAAGCTAAATTCCGTTCCGAGGATGGAAGAACCAAGCATCCCTTTCTCCCGGGCCTGTTTCAACGCCTCCCGGACTCGTTTGACCGCCCGCGGGTATTCAGCCCTGATATAGAGATATCCTTCTGTTGCTCCAATAGCATAAGCGCAGAGAATCATTCCCTCTATGACCTGGTGGGGATCTGATTCCAGGATACTGCGATCCATGAAAGCCCCGGGGTCACCTTCGTCCGCATTGCAGATCACATATTTTTCATCCCCTCCAGCTTTAAGGCTCGCCTCCCATTTCCGCCCGGTGGGAAAACCGGCGCCGCCCCGCCCCCGCAGGTTGGACGCTTTTACTTCGTCCAGGACCATGACAGGTTTGTCACTTAAAGCCTTTGCCAGAGCCCGATAACCATATTTTTCAATATAGCTGTCAATATTTTCCGGATCAATATAACCACACTGCTCAAGGATCAGTTTCTTTTCGTAAACACCACGTGGAAAATCTTCAAAAGTAGGAAAAACATCGTTACGATCTACTGCAGCCAGGGCGTATTCATAACAGGGATCTTCACCGGCGAGAAAATCTTCAACCAGCAAATGGACCAGCCCTTCATCAAGGTTCCCATAGGTTATAGCCGGATAACCGGGTTTGGCAATTACCGCCAGCGGCTCGGCATAACAGTGCCCCATGCAGCCAACTTCCACAACTTCCGCATCGAGGCCGTGAGCCTCAATCTCTTTAAGGAAAAATTCTTTTACCTGGAGGGCACCTGCTGCCACACCGCAGGAAGCCGTACCGAGTAAAACCCGGGGCTTTTCCCGGCGAGCTTCTTCATTTTGCTTTGACACTTCGAACAGCTTTTCATAGTTATCCATGGGGCTGTCTGCGCTCATTTATTTTCGCCCCCTTCAGCTGTCGATGTTTCTTCTTCTGCTTCTGCTTCTTTTTCCTTCTGATCCGCTTCTTCAAACTCAAGCATCATCCCGTCAACCCTGGTCGGGGTAACATAGCCCTCAATTTGATCATCGTTGACGACCACAACCGGGGCCAGGGTACAGCAGCCAACACAGGCTACCCTCTCCAGACTGTAGAGGCGGTCCAGGCTGGTTTCCCCTTCTTCGATCTCCATCCTTCTCTCAAATGATTCCAGGGTGATTTCGCCGCCCTTCATGTAGCAGGCGGTCCCCATACACACCTTGACCTGGAACTTGCCCGGCGGGTTAAGACGAAACTGGTTGTAAAATGTAACTATGCCATAGATATCCACAGCAGGTATATCCAACCCCTCGGCCAATTTTTCCATCGCCAGGGCGGGAAGGTAGCCGAGTCTTGATTGGACTTTTTGTAAAGAGGGGATTAAATCTTTACGATTCCGGGAGCTGTTCTGCAAGAACTCTTCCACGGTGGAAAGGATCCGCTCCCTTTCTCCTTCCAGTAGCTGCACGGTTACATCTCCTTATTCGATATTTACGACAGTTTAAATTATAGCTATATGATAACATACTATTTATAAGTACGTACTAAAATATTTACTATATCTTATGAAGTTTAATTATTGGGAATTATGTATTCAATTTTTTCAGGAGGAGAGGCGATAAACCAGTTCTTCCCGGTAACCGGTAATAATTTTGATATATCCCTGCAGCATTGCATTAACCTGATCATTTCCCGTGTCCACAAGGAGGCGACCCTGTTCGAGAGCCATGATTTTATCCTTAACCGCTACAACAATGATATTTTTCTTGCCCACCTTTTCTATCACCGCCGCGCTGATCTGCTGGTTGCCCCGTCCGAAGAGATAACCCTGTCCACCTATGACGGTGACAATAATTTTTGCCTTTTTCCCTTCAATCAGATCGAGAAGCTGTCGTTCGCTGGCATCCGCTGCCACGAGTTCTCCTTTACAGACAACATCCACCCCGAGCAGGTTATTGGGCAGGTTCAGCCTTTCCATAATGGCAGCGGTGGTAGTCCCCGGTCCAACAATATAGAGGATATCCGGTTCCATTTTTTCGATCACATATTCGGCGATTCCTTCCAGGACCGTTTTTCCCGACTCCACACTGCCTACCTTAAGATTCTGCATTAATCCCTCCGCCTCCGGGACAATCAGGTAACCGTAAAGGCGGGCTGAAAGAAAGCCTCGACGAAATGCTTCTTCATCGATATCCATGACTTCCGCCCGGCGCAGAGGGTATCCCGGTTCCACCAGGAACCGCCCGGCCAGCCTGCCGGCGCTGCGAGGATTGGTGGCATAAACAGCCGAATGAATTTTTACCCCGGCCGGAATCCCGATTACCGGAAGGGTTGAATTTTCACCAAAGGCTGAGCAAATATTGCGTGCCGTTCCATCTCCACCGGCAAAAAGAAGCAGATCAACATCGCGGGGAACCATCTCCCCGGCCGCCTTTTCCGTGTCTTCAGAGCTGGTGGGCTCCGTGATGCCTTCGATCAGTTCCATCTTAAAACCGCAGCCCTGCCCCGTTTCTTCGCCCATCTTTCCAGGGCAGGTAACCAGCAAAATATTCTCCCGCATCTCTGACAGCTCCTCCAGAGCCTGGGCTGCTTTCTCGTTGGCCTCCGGCTGCGCCCCCAGAGACAGGGCCTTTTCGACAATCTCCGGACCGTCGGTCCCTTTGAGGCCTACTTTTCCTCCCATGCCGGCAACAGGGTTGACGATGAGGCCTACTTTTTTCATAGCCGTCCCAGGTGAAGAGCAGTTTTATTCACAGCCATAGCCGCTTCCCAGACTGCCTCGGAGAGGGTTGGGTGAGGATGAATCAGTTCGGCCAGCTCTGCGGCACCAATCCCCCTGGCTACAGCCAGGGAACCTTCCTGGATCAGGTCGGAAGCGTGGGGACCCAGTATATGGAAACCTACAACCTTCTGCTCCCTGCCGGCGGCAATTATTTTCACAACCCCTTCTGTTTCAGCCTGGGTAGCTGCTTTACCACTGGCTGAAAAGGGGAATTTGCCGATTTTCAAATCGTCAAATCCCTTTTCCTTGGCCTCTTCTTCACTTAAACCAACGCAGGCCAGCTCGGGATCGGTAAAAAGGCAGGCAGGAACAACAGAACCGTCAAAATGAGCTTCTATACCGGCAATGTTTTCAGCAGCCACTACCCCCTGGCGGTAAGCAACATGAGCAAGGTAATAACTTGGAGCGGCGACATCACCGATAGCATAAATATGGGGAACCGTGGTTTCCATCTTACTGTTCACTTTTATACCGTTATTATCATATTCAACACCGAGGGCGTCCAGATCCTGATCACCAAAAGTCGGCTTCCGGCCTACGGAAAGGAGGACTTTTTCCGTTTCAAATATTTCTTCGCCCTTGTGGCTGGTCGCTGTCAATCTGAGCCCCCCGTCAATTTTTTCTATTTTCTGCACCGGTGTATTCATTTTAATTTCAAGGCCAGCCCGGCGAATATAGGTGGAAAGGCGGCGGACCATTTCCAGGTCCATGCGCCGCAGTAATCTTTCACTGCGGTGAACAATAGTTACCTTTGTACCGAGCCCCAAAAATATAGAGGCCATTTCAAGGGCAATCACTCCCCCCCCTATAACAGCCATTGTTTCCGGCAGTTCTTCAAGAGCCAGTGCTTCGCGGGAAGTAATTACCCCCGGCAGATCCAGGCCGGGAGTGGGCGGGTAAATTTCTTCACTGCCTGTAGCCAGAATAACGTTTTCCGTTTCCAGCTCAACTTCTCCCCCCTCATTCAGCCCCACAACAACACGGTGGGGGTTCAAGACCTTACCGGTCCCGGCAAAAAAATCGACCTTGCTCCTCTTCAACAGTTCGGCAACATGACCGACCAGCTCATCGACCACCGCCTTTTTCTTTTCCTGCAGCCGGGCGTAGGAAAATTCTATGTTGTTGAGCTTAAAGCCAAATTCATCAGCCCGCTGGAGGCGCCTGTAGAGGGCGGCTCCGTGAGTGAGCACTTTTGTGGGAATGCAGCCGCGGTTCAAACAAACCCCGCCGAGATCTTCTTTTTCAACCACCGCTGTTTTCAAACCAAGCGATCCCGCCCTCAGAGCAGCCAGGTAGCCGCCGGGACCGCTGCCGATAATTACGACGCGGTACTTCTCATCCATCAGTCAATTCCCCCTTTTCCCCCTTGAAGATGCGCATGCTGGCAAATACAGCCGGGATGACCATTGAAAAAGCCTTGATTAGAGCCCTGGTCATCTTTTCATAGTTAACATTACAGCCGAGATCAAGCAGTCCGGCTGCTTTTTCACCCAGATCAACCCCTTTCCTCCTATCATCTGGAGGGCGGGGATCCTTTTTCAGGATCCGCTGGTACAGATCGAGAGGCAGGGCAAAAAGAATCGATCCATGCTGCAGGACAATTCCTTTCCGGCGAAGCTGGGCACTTCCCACCACCTTTTTCCCATCAACCTGTATTTCATAGGCTGACGGGGTATCAAAACAGGACCCGGGAGCCAATATCGCCCTCTTTTCTTTTTCCGGTGTTAGATAAGCAGGTATCTCCAGCAGGTTAAAAGCAGTGATCAGGCCACGGCTTATGGCACGGTAAGATTCCATCACTCCCCCGTTGTTGATAAAGGGGTGTGCTTCAGGAACAATTATGCTGTATGTGAGTTCTTGATCGTGGAAAACAGCCCGCCCGCCGGTGGGGCGCCGTACCACATCGATACCGGCTTCCGCACAGGCAGCCAGGTCAACAACTTCATTTTCATCCTGGAAATAGCCAAGAGAAACGGCGGGAGGTGACCACCGGTAAATACGCAGGGTGGGAAGGCTTTCTCCGGCAGCAACTTCTTCCATAATAGCCAGGTCTTTTCCCATATTTTTTTCTCCGCGCAGCGGAGGGTCCAGGATGAGACGCCACTGGTGCAGCAAGATTTTTTCCTCCTTATATTCTCTCCAGGGAAAGCGAAGCCCTTAAATCCCGGAGCGCTTTTTCTTTTTCTCCTTCCCCAAGGGGACGGTGATAGTTATAGAGTGTCCGCCCGGGGCGTTCATTGTAATAAGGTCGGTTGCAACCGGGACAGCCACTCGTTCGAAAAGCATTCCCGTCGCCAAGCAGGAGAGTCAATTCTTCATCAAGATCGCCAAAAGAAACCAGGCGCCCGTCGGAAAACTTGAAAGAAGCGAAGCTGGACAGGTTTTCCTGCAGAAGATAATGGCCGGCCTGAATGCGACGGTAAGAGGTTTTCTCAGGCGGGGCTTGATTTTCCATGGGGGTCCCTTTCAGCGGCGTAAAAGCGAAGAGAGCAACGGTTATTCCGGCCTGCAGCAGCTTATCAATCAGGGCCAGCATCTCATGTTCACTTTCACCAAGGCCGCAGATCAGGTGTGTGCTCATCCGGCCGGGATTCTTCTCGGCGCACCGCAGCAGCAGGTTGAGCCGGTTTTGCAGTGATCCCCCTTTAATCCCCCGATAAGCTTCTTCATTAACCACATCAATCGAAATGCTGATCCTGTCCACACCGGCGTCAAAGAGCGCCCTTCCCTCTTCCTCGCTGCTTATCCAGGCCGACAGGGAGAGGGGAAGAGCCGATAAGCCCTTCAATTCACCGATCAATCCGAGCAGAGGTTTAATCCCTTCCCTGTGCCTGACTGACTGGAGGCAGATCCGTTTTATCCCTTTCTGTTCAGCCGCTGGAAGAACTTCCTCCACCGCAGACCATGAATAAGCGGGCCAGGTGATCCGTCCCAACTTCTTAAAGCTTTCCCCGTCCCCACTGCCCTGGGGACAGAAGGCACAGTTCATCAGGCAGCAATTGCCAGACAGCAGGTAAGCAGTAGTTGGATAGGCATCCATACGGCTGTTTGAAAGACCAAAGCAGGCAGCGGTACCTGCTGAAACACGGATCACAGTGAACAACACTCCTCAGATAAGGTTATCGACAGGCCAAACTCGGAAGCCAGCTGGCGAGCTGCCGGAGTGGGCAGAACAATCTTGTTAAACCCTGCCCTGATAGCCAGGCAGTCAAGGTCTTCCCGGTAGTGGCCGCCGGGGCGCATACATCCCAGATAGAGCGGCGTACCCGGGAACATCAGGCGGGCAGTAGCCAGAAAACGGCCTACCTCGTCAGATGGCGGCGGATCACAGTCGGCAAATGGGGTCCCGGCAGTGGGACGGAAAACAAGCATACTGATCCCTTCCACCGCTTCCTGCCGCAACATTTCGAGCGCGCTGTATTCTCCTTTTATCTTCCCGCAGCTGAGGCCGATACAGATATGGGGCACTACCCGGGAATATTTCTGCAGGCTGCGGTAAGAAGCAAGATAATCTTCCACGGTGGACGGCAGTCCATAAACGGAGGCAATCGTTTCATTGTCACCAACAAAATCAAAGGAGATCAACGAGGCTATTTCAGCCAGCCGGGCGGCTTCCGCATCGGAAACGAGTCCGGTATGCATGTTGAGTCTCCCCCGGTCAGCCAGTTCTTTAAGTTCAGCCCATCTCTCCAGCAGGGGAACTCGCCCCTCCCTGGTGCAACCACCGGAGACCAGGTAACTTTTCTCCCGGCCTTTTTTGCCCGGCAAAACTTTTTCCAGCGGGACCATGTGCTGCAGGTATACGCCGGCACAGTGGGCACAGTTGAGATCACAGTGTCCCCCTGTAACGGATACCGAAAGGGTCCGGTTGGGAGCTGAAAACTCAATACTGTCCGGGAAAAAGGTCCTTCGCACTTCCCAGGCCTTTTCAAGCAAATGTTCCAATTCAGGGTTACCGGCCAACTATCCATCCCTCCGCAAATAAATGATGAATTCCCGGCCAGGGCCGGGGTGCTAAATTTTATTTCCAGCCGGGCCCCCTTAATCCTGCCGGTCAAACCCCTTTATTTTGAAATCCCGCCTGAATGGTAACTTCTTTTATATCTTCTAATGAAGTTCTTTCCTGCTCCCATAAACCACTCATTTTTATTTACAGCTTAACTGTTAAGCTTCTAACCCGGGCCCTCGATCATCGATCCCAAAACTTGTAATTCCAATCTCCGACCGCGGATTTACAGCAGCAAAACTTAGTTATCATTTTCTGGCTTCCTGTATCCGTGCTCCGATGTTCAGGCTCCAAATTTCAGCTTTCTGACTGCCATATTATTCCATCTGTTCTCCGCTTGAAGAGGGGACGCGGTTAATCCTTCATTCTTGCCCGCTTCCCCTCTTAACTATCAGCCTGTCCTATTCCTTTTCCCAGCGCAGAACGGGATTACGGGCTGCCTGCACCTCATCGAGCCGTCCCACTACCGTGTTGTAGGGCCCGTGAGCTACCTTTTCGGCATCCTCATCAATGTCCTTTGCAATTTCCGCCATCGCTTCGGCGAAAGCATCAAGGGTTTCCTTCGTTTCTGTTTCAGTTGGTTCGATCATCAGCGCATCTTCCACTATTAACGGGAAATAGACCGTTGGCGGATGAAAACCGCGGTCCAAAAGTGCCTTGGCAATATCCCCGGCACCTGCTCCCTTCTTTTTCTCCGGTTTGGCCGAAAGGACAAATTCATGCTTGCAGATCCGTTCATAGGGCAGCCAGTAGTTTTTCTTCAGCTGGTTCATCAGGTAATTGGCATTCAGCACTGCATCACCGGAGGCCTGTTTCAGACCTTCCGCGCCCATCATCCGCAGATAAGTATAGGCTTTTACGACTACCCCGAAGTTTCCGTAAAAAGAATGCATTTTGCCTATGCTTTCAGGTAAATCATGATTAAAAAAGAACTGCCCGTCTTTTCTGTCAACCAGGGGTAACGGTAAAAAGGGAATCAACCTCTCTTTGACTCCCACCGGGCCACTGCCCGGGCCACCGCCGCCGTGGGGGGTGGACATTGTTTTATGGAGATTGAGATGAACAACATCAAAACCCATGTCACCGGGACGGATGTAACCCATGATCGCATTCATATTCGCTCCGTCATAATAAAGAAGCCCACCGGCTTCATGGACTGTTCTGGCAATGGCCACGATATCTTCTTCAAACAGGCCCAGCGTGCTCGGGTTGGTCAGCATCAGGGCAGAGGTGTTTTCATCCACCGCCTCTTTCAAGGCTTCCAGGTCTACCAGACCGCGTTCGTCGCATGGCACCTGCACCACCTCGTAGCCGGCCATGCTGACTGTGGCCGGGTTTGTGCCGTGTGCTGACAGGGGGATGAGCACGCGATTGCGATTGCCATCACCCCGGTGACGGTGATAAGCCTGGATAACCATCAAACCGGTCAGTTCTCCATGTGCGCCGGCGGCCGGCTGCAGGGTAAAGCGATCCATACCGGTCAGTTCCTTCAGCTCCTGCTCCATCTTGTAAAGCAATTCAAGAGCGCCCTGGACAGTCTCCTCCGGCTGGCAGGGATGGAGCAAGGCAAACCCGGGCATGGCAGCAGTTTCCTCATTTACTTTAGGATTGTATTTCATGGTGCAGGACCCGAGAGGGTAAAACCCTGTATCGACACCGAAATTGCGGGTCGAGAGCTCCGTGAAATGGCGAATGATCCCCCCTTCCGAAAGTTCAGGCAGATCAAGGGGTTTACTACGCAGCTGTTTTCCAGGGATAAGCTCGGCCAGCGGCTTCTCCGGAACGTCACAATCGGGAAGGGAATAACCCAGGCGGCCCGGCTGGCTCATTTCAAATAACAGTGCTTTCGGCTTTCTCATTTCCATCCCTCCAATTCACGAACCAGGGTATCGATCTCCTCGCCGGTCCGTTTTTCAGTCACGGCAAAGAGCATGGTCTGTTTCAATTCCGGGTAGAAAGGTTCCAGATCCACTCCCCCGAAGATATTTTTCTCAAGCAGGGCACAATTTAAATCGGCAGGTTTCCCGGGCACTTTAACAGCAAATTCTTTAAAACAGCGGCCCGGAAAAACTTCTTCATAACCCTTCAGGGCATAGATTTTTTCCCTGGCATAAGCCGCTTTCTGGATGCATTGCTCGGCCACTTCGCGCATTCCCTGCCGGCCGAGGGTAGCCATGTATACGGAAGCCGCCAGGGCAACCAGGGCTTCATTGGAACAGATGTTGGAAGCGGCTTTTTCCCGCCTGATGTGCTGTTCCCTGGTTTGAAGGGTCAGGACATAACCCCTGTTTCCTTCACTGTCCACCGTTTCACCGGCAATACGGCCAGGCATCTGGCGGACAAATTTCTGGCGGGCGGCGATAATGCCCAGTGCAGGTCCGCCAAAGGACGAAGGCACCCCGAGGCACTGCCCTTCACCAACAACAATATCAGCCCCGTATTCAGAAGGAGGCTGCAAGAGAGGCAGAGAAATGGGATCAGCACAGACAACCAGAACCGCTTTTTGACCGTGGACCAGATCGGTCAAACCTTCGGTTTCTTCAATAAGGCCGAAAAAATTGGGCTGCTGTACTACAACCGAAGCGGTTTCGCCATCTACCATTTTGGCAAGTTTTTCCAGATCAGTACAGCCGTCTTTCAGGGGAATTTCCTCCAGGACCAGACCGCGGCTGTCGTAATAGTTGGCCATGATTGCCCTGTAGAAGGGACTGACCGAACGCGATACCAGTACTTTGGAACGCCTGGTTGCTCCGCAGCCCATGATTGCTCCCTCGGTAACGGCAGTTCCCCCGTCATACATGGAAGCATTGGCCACGTCCATGCCGGTTAACTGGCAGATCATGGTCTGGTATTCAAAAATCGCCTGCAAGATGCCCTGGCTCACTTCCGGCTGGTAGGGAGTGTAGGAAGTGTAAAATTCACTGCGTCCAATTACATGTTTAACCACGGAAGGGATAAAATGATCATAGATACCCCCACCCATGAATGAAACACAGCTGCCAGTGTGCCTGTTTTTGGCCGCCAGTTCACTTAGATGTTTCAGTGCCTCCGATTCAGACAGGGCTGGAGATAAGGCCAGCTCTCCTTTTACTCTCACTTCAGAAGGTATATCCCTGAAAAGATCCTCCATTGATCGGGCACCGATCGCCGCAAGCATCTCCTTCCTGTCTTCGTCGGTCAGGGGCAGGTAGTGTTTACCACCCATAAACTAATCCTCCTCCTCTGCGACAAAGACTTCATAGGCCTTCTTGTCCATCAGTGCCTCCAGCTGGCTTTCATCCTTGATTTCGACCTTATAAACCCAGCCGCCACCGTAGGGATCCGAATTAATTAGCTCGGGCTGATCGAGCAGCTCTTCGTTCACAGCAATTACCGTTCCATCAATGGGTGCATAAAGATCGGCTACCGCCTTAACCGATTCGATTACAGCCGAGCTCTTGCCCGCCTCAACTTTTGCACCCACTTCGGGGAGTTCCACAAAAACAATTTCCCCCAGTTTATCCTGGGCATAATCCGAAAGGCCTACTGCTGCCGTTTCTCCCTCCGGACGAACCCACTCATGCTTCTGGGTGTACCTTACACCGTCAACAATCTTATAATCCATCATTTTTCCCTCCTGTAAAAAGGCAGTTTTGTTGTCCGCGCCCGGTATGTACGGCTGCGGATTACAACCTTCAGTTCTTCATTCGCCTTCACCGCTTCGGGATCGAGGAAAGCCATGGCAATAAACTTATCCAAGGTTGGCGAATATGAACCGCTGCTTACCCAGCCGATTTCCTCTTCCCCTGCTGTAACAGGATAACCTTCACGCGGCACACCGCGCTCGAGCATCTCCAGGCCAAAAAGCAACCTGTTCATTCCCTCCTGCTTCTGCCTGCGCAACGCTTCCTGCCCGTTGAAAGAAACGGGCTTCTCCAGGGCTACAAAGCGATCCAGACGGGCTTGCAGGGGGGTGATTTCCCTTTCCAGTTCGTGGCCGTAAAGAGGCATCGCCGCTTCCAACCGCAGCACATCCCTGGCGCCCAGGCCAGCCGGGCTCAGATCGTGCTTTTGGCCTGCTTCCCAGATGGCATCCCAGAGAGAAGGGGCCTCATCATTGGAACAGTAAACTTCGAAACCGTCTTCTCCAGTGTACCCGGTTCGCGAAACAATGCACTTCACCCCGGCCACAGCAACATCTTTCTTGAAGTGGTAGTATTTCATCCCCGAAAGCGGCTCAGCGGTAATCTGCTGCAGGATGGCCACACTTTCCGGCCCCTGCAGGGCTAGCTGGGCAAAATGGGGTGACAGGTTCTGCAGCTCGACATCGCCAGAAAGATTTTCCAGGAACCAGTCATAATCTTTGTCCGTATTGGCCGCATTGACCACCAGGCAAAAGCTTTCAGCGTTGATTCGATAAATAAGAATGTCGTCCACCACACCCCCGTCAGAGTAACAAACAGGGCTGTAGATAATTGCTCCATCCTTCAAACCGGAAATATCGTTGGTGACTATCTTCTGCAGAAAGGCCTCCGCATCTTTCCCCTCGACACTAACCTCCCCCATGTGCGAAACATCAAAAAGCGTTGCTTTACGGCGAGTAGCGTGGACTTCCTCCACCAGCCCCTGTGGGAACTGCACCGGCAGAAACCAGCCGCTGTAGTCAACAATTTTTCCTTCCAGGGCAACGTGTTTTTCATAAAACGGGGTCTTCTTCGCTTCACTCATAAGTTGTATCATCCTCCTTTCAATCTTTTTCTCATAAAACAAAAAGAACAGAGCAAGCCAAACGGCTTAGCTCTGTCCCTGCTACCTGAGAGATTGCCCTCTAAATAATTAGGAGGCCTTTCCCCGTCGGTGCCCCGCCGCAGCGGGTTCTCTCCAGAGTTTCATCCCCCGATGGTACTGAAGCCTGAGAGTTTCCCTTCCGCCTGCCGGGCGGAAAGTTGCTCCTTCGGCGTCCGCTCTTCGGACTCTCCCATCAGGATCATCTGCCATATTCAATTATGTGCTTTCCCTTCGCCATAAAAAACAAAATTCCTTCTTAATTCAGAAAAAAATTCATAATTGATCCGCTTTCTTTTCCAAATAAGTTAATCTTATGTGGACAGGCTTCATTAATTAACTTATTTTGGCGATCAGGCTTTACCTGAAGAACCGAAGAGGCGAATCTTTTCACGAATAATATCGACCGCCGCTTCACGGGCCGGGCCAAGTACTTTGCGGGGATCGATTTCCTTCGGATTTTCATCCAGGACTTTCCGCATCGCCCCGACAAAGACTTCCCGAATGTTGGTATCAATATTGATTTTGCGCGCTCCACGTTCAATCGCTTTTTTAATGCTCTCGTCAGGTACCCCGGAAGAGCCATGCAGGACGATTGGGCAGGGTACTCTCCTGCTGATTTCAGCCAGGCGATCGATCAAGTTTCGGTTCCCCTTTATACTGGCCGTGAGCGGTCCCCACTGCCACTGCCAGGGCATCCACCCCCATCTCTTAAGCAAAGTGTTCGGCTTCCGCCGGGTCGGTGAAAAAGGCTTCAGCCTCGCTGACACTGACCTGGTCCTCTGTCCCGCCGATGCGGCCCAGCTCAGCTTCCACCGAAACGCCAAATATGCGGGCTATTTCCACCACTTTGCGGGTCTGAGCAATGTTTTCTTCCAGCGGCAGCTTAGATCCATCATACATTACCGAAGTAAAACCGAAGCGGATGCAGGCCATGACCTGCTCAAAACTGGTCCTATGATCCAGGTGAAGGACTACAGGTACAGAAACACTCTTAGCCGCCTGCCTGACCAGAACAATAATATAGTCCAGACCGGCATATTTGATGGCGCCCTGACTGGCCTGAATAATAACCGGTGAGTGCTCTTCTTCGGCAACCGTTACAATACTCTGCACAATCTCCATATTGTTGCAGTTAAATGTGCCGAGGGCGTAACCGCCCCTGTTGGCTTCCTGAATTAAATCAGTCAATGGTACCAATGCCATAATAAATCGTCCTGTTCAAGATTTGATAGTTTGGTTTGATAAATACTGCATTTTTATAGCATTTATTACTTCCATCACTACTAAGATACTCCATCTTTTAAAATACTTCCAGACTTATTTAAATGTTCCGGATTCCCCGGGGGACCACACAGATGGAATCGAGCTTTTCTCCACCGCAGATAGACTCAACCAGGCGGCTCTTAACGTATTGCTCTCATATCGGCAAGATACAGTATACTAACCATTGTTTGCCTCCAGCTCATTTCAGCAGTGGTTTTAAACTATTTTGGTTTTAAACTATTTCAATAGAAGTTATTATTCACAAAGCAGTTCCCTGTTTAGATCTATATCGGATAGCAGTTTGCATGATTCAAATTCCCATTGGCTACTACTATTCAACCTGAACAACCTGAACTCCTGCTTAAGTAATGAAGCACACCAATAACGATTTCCGGTGAAGGATAAGTTATAATAAGGTAGCCAAAACTCATCTCTACTCTTTCAGCCAGAAGCGCTTTAGTTCCCTACAAAGATTTAGTTCATAATACTGCAGGCCTTACCAGTTTGCCTGCGCCTATAAAACCCTTCCGCCGTCAAAGATATTGACACATTCAGACAGCAACCAACCTACTTTTCTTATCTATAAAACTTCTAAAGACACATTGTTTTTCCGTGCCATCCAGCCAGCCATCTCTACGGCTGTTAAAAAAGCTGGCCCGGATTCCCGATCCCAGGCAGCCAAGAAAAATCAAGCATCAAATGACCGTGTTGCTGCTCTACGGAATCTTAATGTTTGCCTTTCAACTGCCCTCCCGGCG
>JAXHVH010000050.1:0-12138 GCA_034189085.1 Bacillota bacterium
CACCCATACTATTGTCTCACATTCGTGTTGCGCTGTTCAGTTCCTTTTTGCGAAAAAGTTTTTTTCTTTTGTCCCGTAAACCACGACAGCTAAGACTATTTATTTTGATGCGTCAGCTCTGCTTCCTTCCTGCTGTAAGTACCGGTATAATGAGAGAGGTATAAAAATAGGCTCATTAATAACAAGCGGTGTAAAATTATATTTTTCCGGGTGATTGTCCTGGAGCCAATCTTGCGGGTAAGATGCTCTGAAATTGAAAAGTGTTATGGTGAGGTAAAAATGATCAATAAGATTGTCCAGTGTGTCCCAAATTTCAGTGAAGGACGCCGGGTGGAAGTGATTGAAGAGATTGTCGGAGCAATTGGGGGGACAGAGGGAGTAAAAGTGCTTGACTATTCTTATGACCAAAGCCACAATCGTTCGGTGGCCACTTTTATCGGTGCCCGGAATCGGTCCTGGAAGCTGCTTTCAGGGGGGCTGAAAAAGCGGCTGAGAGGATTAACATGAGGAGGCACAGCGGTGAACACCCGCGCATGGGAGCAACATATGTCATACCATTTATTCCTGTCGCGGGAATTGATATGGGAGAGTGTGATGGCCTGGCAAGAATGCTGGGCAGGCGCCTTGCCGATGAGCTGGATATTCCTGTTTATCTTTATGAAGAGGTGGCAACCTGGCCGGAAAGGAAAAATCTTGCCAATGTGTGGCGGGGAGAATATGAAGGGTTAATTGACAGTATTACAAAACCGAAACGTAATCCTAACTTTGGCCCGGCCAGGGTTAACCCCGGGGCGGGGGCAACTGCCGTGGGTGCTCGCCCCCCGCTAATCCCCTTTAATATTAACCTTGATACCGACGATGTAAAAATTGCCCAAAATATTGCCCGGGTCATCAGGGGGAGCAGCGGAGGATTCCCCACCGTAAAAGTGCTGGGAGTAATGATCAAAGAAACGAACAAGGCTCAGGTAACCATCAATATCTGTGATTACTGCACGGTTCCTTCGCACAGGGTCTTTGAAATGGTCAGGAAAGAGGCTGCCCGTTATGGGATAGCGGTTCTGGACAGTGAGATTATTGGTGTTGTTCCGTGTGATGTAATGGCCGAATCTGCCGAATTTTATCTTCAGCTGAATGATTTTAAACGCAATCAGATCATGGAAAAAAGATTAATGGAATGAGCAGGGTAGGAGGTAATGATGGAAGACAATAAAAGCTCTTATGACCATAAACTGGCGGAAGTTGTAACAGAAAGCGAACCGGATCACGGGCCGGGGCTTTTAGCTGCTGAACCGAATCTCGGTTCGGCGATGCGCCTTTACCTCTTTGTTTTTATAATGCTCCTTGTGCTGGGTTCCATTCTCCAGGCTTTGCATTTTGAAGCAGGTATGTTTCTAACACAGTGGGGTATTATTCTGCCACCGGCCTTCTGGTACTGGCGTCGCTACAATGTAAACAGGGCTTCTTTTGCCCGGCTCCACCCCCTGCGGCTTCGTTTTTTACCGGCGGTAATTATCCTGGCGGCTTCATTCTGGTTGCTAAACATGGTTATTGCCGCCGGGTTGATGCTCGGCTTGATGGAACTGGGTTATCAGCCTCTGGAATCCATTCCGCCTCCTGACAGTTTAGGCCAGTACATTATTTACATCCTGTTAATTGCCGTGTCAGCGGGGATTTGTGAAGAGATGTTGTTCCGGGGAACAATCCTGCCTTCCATGGAAGGTGAGGGGATCATCCCGGCAATTGTTTTCAGTTCCTTTCTTTTTGCTCTCTATCATATCTCTTTTACCAACCTGATCAGCACTTTCATGCTGGGGGTGGTTATCGCGGTAGTGGTGATAAAAACAGGCTCTTTATGGGGCGGTGTTGTTTACCACATGCTCAATAACTTCATTGCCGTGACCTATCTTTATGCAGCCGGGGCGATCGAAGAAACGGCTGAGCTCGAAACGGTAGAATACTGGCCGCTTCTCTTGCTGCTGGTGCCTGCATTGATCGGCGCTTATGCCGGCCTGAGAATGTTGCACCGGCAGTCGGCTTGCAAGCCCCTGTTGGAAGGAGTAAAAAGATGGCTTCCGAAGAACTGGTTTGGCTGGCCTTTATTGATTGGCATAATCCTCTTTTTATTGATGGCGATGTTGGAACTGGCCATTGGTTTCGGCTGGTTCGACATTCTTTGATCCGGTTATTATTCAGTGCAGGGAAAGAGCTCACTGGAGTTTTGGCATTCTTCACCATTAAGAGTAAAATTCCCATATTATGTTTTGAACTTAAACTTTGGGAGGTATAGTGATGGGACTGCAGGGCAAAAAAGTTGCCATTTTGCTGGAACAGCTTTATGAGGATCCGGAGTTTTGGTACCCCTATTATCGTTTAATGGAAGCAGGGGCCCAGGTGCTGGTAATAGCACCGGAAGCAAGGGAGTATAAAAGCAAGTATGGTTATCCGGCTGTTGCCGATCTGGCGGCAAAGGATGTCAAAGCAGAGCTTTATGACGCCATTGTCATTCCGGGAGGTTATTCACCCGATTATATGCGTCGCTCTCCAGACTTGATTGGCTTTGTTAAAAGCGCATTTGAAAAGGGAAAACTGATAGCTGCTATCTGTCACGGGCCGTGGATACTTGCTTCAGTTGGAGCGGTGAAGGGACGTAAGGTTACGGCCTTTTATTCCATTAGAGATGATTTGATCAATGCCGGAGCTGATTTTATCGATCGAGAAGTGGTCCGCGATGGGAATGTGATTACTTCCCGGAAACCCCGGGATCTCCCCGCTTTTTGCCGGGAGATCATTGCTGCCCTGAGCGAGTAAAAGCAATTTTTTTTCAGGCCAGGCCGTAATGTCCAGTTTTAAGTTTTAAGAAAGTTCCCCTGTCCCTGTTTTCCGTTTCGATACGCCCCATCGCGAGGAGGTGATTGATGTATTTTTGCAATTCCGCCGGGTGAAGGTTTAAAATCTGCTGCAGGTCTTCAAGGGTGCACGGCCGCCGGCGCAGGGTGTCCAAGATCTGGTCGTTATATGATTCGTTGAAAGAAGCAATTTTATTACGGGGCTGGAATTCACCAATCAATTCTGATCGACCTAAAAACGAAGCGATTTGCTGCATTTTTTCTTTATCGGCCGCCTGGACCCAGTTTTCAGTCCCCGGCCGGTCGAGTGTGCCCAGCTGGATGCGGTGAGGATTGATTTTTTCAATGGTTTCTTTAATAGCCTGAAGTTCTTTATTCGTGTCGTTTAAACCGGGAACGATGAATATTTCCAGGCGTATCTCCCCAGCAAATTCATGGCGCAGATCGACAAGCCCGGCAATTATTTTGCTGCAGTTCAGTTTGGGATGAGGCCGGTTGATTTGCTGAAATGTTTTTTCTGTGGCGGCATCGAGTGAAGGAATAATCAAGTCTGCCTTCAGCACCTCTGCTCTAATGGCGGGATCGCTGAAAAGGGTCCCATTTGTCAGGACACAGATATGGTAATGTGGATAGCTATTTTTTAGAAACTCAATTACCTGGCCCATCTTGTTGTTCAGAGTCGGTTCACCCGAACCGGCAAAGGTAATATAATCAAGTTCCGGTTTCTGTGCCAGATAATCATCCACCTCTTTCAAAACGTTACTAACAGGTATGTATTCCCGGCGTTCAGTGGTCAGCCTGGTTGTTTTACCGCATTCACAGTAAACACAGTCCAGGGTGCAAGTTTTTGGTGGAATCAGATCGATGCCAAGAGATACGCCGAGGCGGCGGGAAGGAACCGGTCCAAAAAGGTGCTTGTATTTCACAGGTAAAACTCCTTTCCCATGACAGGTGTAAAAACGGGCAAATAGGTATTTACCCTTTTTGTATTTTCTATATCGTATCAAAAAAAGGGGTTGCCGGATACGGTAGATTAAGTTATAATTTATATAAATATATACCCATATATTTTTTTTTAGAAGCAGCTAAAGAAAAACGGAGGCAATAAAGTGGCCGAAAATCAAAAAGCAAAGGAACAGGCAACAGGAAAGGGTCCCGAAATCGAAAAACTGTCTCAACCTGAAGATAGTCACATTGGAAAAACTATTGCGGTGATGAGCGGCAAGGGAGGTGTTGGTAAATCTTCAGTGGCCTCGTTACTGGCTGTGGCTCTGGCCAGGGCAGGGTTCAAGGTCGGATTGCTTGATGCTGATATCACCGGACCGAGTATCCCGAAATTATTTGGTTTGAACGGGCAGGCCGAAGTGATGAATGGTAAAATGATTCCCCCTCAAAGCAAATTGGGGATCAAAATTATTTCGTTAAACCTGCTGCTGCCACATGAGGACGACCCGGTGATCTGGAGGGGGCCGCTGATTGGAGGAGCGGTGAAGCAATTCTGGACAGACGTAGTGTGGGGCGAAATTGACTATCTGGTTGTTGATCTTCCCCCGGGTACGGGAGATTCACCTCTCACTGTCCTGCAGTCACTGCCTCTTAATGGACTGGTGATTGTTTCTTCGCCGCAGGATCTGGCAATCATGGTTGTGAAAAAAGCAATTAAAATGGCCAGGATGATGAAGGTGCCCATTCTGGGCCTGGTTGAAAATATGAGTGGCCTGGTATGCCCGCATTGCGGGAAGGAGATTGAGATATTCGGAGCGAGCAAAGCAGATGAAGTAGCCGCGGCCACGGGTATCAAACTGCTGGCCAAGCTGCCGCTCGATCCGGAGATGTCCAGGCTCGGTGATGACGGAGCAATTGAAGATTATCCGATCGAGGCATTCAAGGATATCAATCTGGTTATTGACAGCGCTACCGGCGAAACAAACTGAGAACGAACGTATTCATCACATGGAGGTGGAAAACATGAAGGTAGCAATATGTGCACGGGGAGAAGGACTGCAGGCGGAAGTGGACCAGCGATTTGGCCGCTGCCCCTATTTTGTGATTGTTGATTCAGAGAGTGGAAAAGTGATTGAGTCTTTACCCAATGCCAGTGTCAGTGCTGCAGGAGGAGCCGGACCGCAAAGTACCCGGCAGCTTGCCGATCACAGCGTCGAAGCAGTTGTCGTTGGTAACGTTGGTCCCAATGCCGCTGTTGCTCTCGAAGCGGCAAAGATTAAAGTTTATACCGGCATAGAAGGAACGGTGGAAAAGACTCTGCAAAATTTTAAGGAAGGGAAACTGTCATCTGTATCTAATGCTACAGTTCCCTCTCATAACGGAATGAGGGGCAAATAGTAAGGTAACATGCTGATTGCTGTTCAGTTACAAGGATTGAGCAACATCGACGAAGGAGGATGATCCAATGATAATTGCCGTGGCAACTGAGGATAACCTGGTAGCCCAGCATTTCGGCCGCTGTCCCGAATATACTTTATTTACGCTGGAAGGAAAGGCGGTCAGCAATAAAAAGGTTATTCCCAACCCCGGTCATGAACCCGGATTTCTACCCCGCTACCTGGCCCAGATGGGGGTAAGCTGTATAATAGCCGGGGGGATGGGTCCAAAAGCACAGGCTCTCTTTACCGGAGAAAATATTGAAACCGTTATTGGTATCAGCGGCCCTGTAGAAGAGGCAATTTCCTGTTATCTAACTGACAGCCTGCAACCTGGCGAGAGCAGCTGTGATCACCTGCAGGGTGATCATCATCACGACTGCAGTTAGAGATGGTCATGCTGGTAGTTCTTTGATCCAGGCATTGTTAAAACACAAATGGAAGAGGGAAAATCATATCTCGAAGAATAGTCGGGGCTGTTGAGGCCCGGGCCGGGGGAAATGGAATAAAGAATAGTTGAATTGAACGAATCCTGGCTGTTAGTTCCAGTTCAGATTAAGCCCGGCACCCTTTTGTTTCGGGTGCCGGGCCCACTGTTTTGTAAGATCAAAATAATGAAATCGACGGAGCGTAGATATGATCAAACTTGCTATAGCCAGCGGCAAGGGAGGCACAGGCAAAACGACGGTAGCTGTCAATCTGGCCCTGGCCCTGGAAGATAAAAATGTTCAGTATCTAGACTGTGATGTGGAAGAACCGAATGCCCATCTTTTTTTAAAACCCGTTATTGAAAATTCGCGGGAAGTGGGAATACCTGTACCTAAAATTAATTTTGACCATTGCAATTTTTGCGGGCGCTGTGCCGAAGTGTGTGCTTTTAATGCCCTGGCTGTTTTTCAGGATAAGGTAATGGTTTTTGAGGAGCTCTGCCATGGCTGTGGCAGCTGTTCTTATCTTTGCCCTGAAAAAGCAATTACGGAGGCTGAAAGGCCTATCGGTCTGCTTGAAGAAGGAACTGCCGGCGGAATTAAATTTGCTCACGGCCGTCTCAATACGGGTGAGGCTATGTCTCCCCCGCTGATTGAGGCTGTCAAAAAGGTTTCAACTCCCGGATATATCAATATTATTGATGCACCACCGGGGACATCCTGTCCGGTTGTCAGCGCTGTAGAGGGTTGTGATTACTGCCTGCTTGTAACCGAACCCACCCCTTTCGGTTTAAATGATCTTGATCTTGCTTATCAAATGGTGACCAAAATGGGCATACCCTCGGGGGTACTCATAAATCGTTCGGATCTCGGTGATGACAGGGTGGAGGAATACTGCCGCGATAAAGGCCTGGCCATTTTACAGAAGGTACCATGGGATAGGGAACTGGCTTCCCTTTATGCTCGTGGTGAACCGGTGGTAAAACACCTGGATCACTGGCGGGTGCGTTTTCGCGAGCTGTTCGATAAAATTTCTGCGGCATTGAAGGAGGCTTAATCACATTGAAAAAAATAACTGTGATCAGCGGTAAGGGCGGAACTGGCAAGACTTCTCTGGTTGGTTCTTTTGCAGCCCTGGCCTCCAGGAACGCTGTTTTTGTCGATGCCGATGTCGATGCAGCCAACCTGAGCCTGATTATGCATCCGCGGTTGCTGGAAGAGCATGAATTTACTGCTTCGCAAACTGCTTCTATCGATCTTTCTGAATGCACTCAATGTGGGTTATGTCGTGACCTGTGCCGTTTTGAAGCAATTTCTGAAGAATATATTGTTGATCCTGTTGCCTGTGAAGGTTGTGGATTCTGTTCATACACCTGTCCGGTAGAGGCGATAAAGATGGAGGATCGGGTTTCCGGTAAATGGTTTGTATCGGAGACACCTTTCGGGACCCTGGTTCATGCCCGGCTGGGCATAGCAGAAGAAAATTCAGGCAAGCTGGTTACCACCATTCGCAACAGGGGAGCAGAGCTGGCGGAGGCTGGAGGCAAAGGCTACCTGCTTATTGATGGTCCTCCTGGTATTGGCTGCCCGGTAATTGCTTCTTTATCGGGAGTTGACGCAGCGCTGATCGTTACCGAGCCGACAGTTTCGGGGATTCATGATCTTGAGCGCGTGCTGGCTGTCTGTCGCCATTTCGGGATTACGGCATCGGTATGTATCAATCGATATGATCTGGATGAGGATCAAACTCAGGCTATCGATTCCTTTTGCCGTAAAGAAAAAATTAATCTGGCTGGAAAAATCCCCTTTGATCGGATTGTTGTTGAAGCTATGGTTAAGGGAATGCCAGTTGTTGAATACAGTGATGGCCCGGTCAGTAAAAGGGTGCGGTCAGTCTGGGGAAGTCTTATTGATGAATTGAACTGAGATGTGATTCATATTTTGTGATAAGGGCAAATACCGTCTAAAAAATATACATTAAAAATATTTATCAGTATTGATTTTCATGGTAGTTTTTGTTAAAATAAATGATAGTAATATAATATAATTAAAGGAGTTCTAAGATGCCGCGTCCACATAAACCTCGTCTGGTCAGTGCAATGCCGCGGTTTACTTACTTTAAACCGACCGGTATACCCATTCCTTTGCTCACTGAGATTGTGCTCACGGTTGATGAACTGGAAGCTATTCGTCTTAAAGATATGGAGAAACTTGAACAGAATGAATGTGCCGCCAGGATGAACATTGCTCAAAGCACTCTGCAGAGGATTCTGGTATCGGCTCATGAAAAGATAGCCCGTTCCATTGTGGAGGGGAAAGCCCTGCGTATCCACGGTGGCCCTTATGCCCTGGAAGGTGAAGTGCTTTGCACCCGCTGCCGGAGAAGGAGACGTTTCGGGGAGGCAGCGTTGGAAAATTGCCCGGACTGCCAGAGTTTGCGCAGTAATCGGTAGCTGGTTAAAAGATATTAAGGCGAAGTAAAGCCGCCCTTCAAGGGCGGTATATTTATGTATGTCCGGACATGGTGCAGTCTAATGGGTGATAGTCCCGAACGCACCAGCCAGAGAGAAATATGTAACCAGGGCCGGGCATGCCCATCCTGGCGTGAAGTATTAAGGGAAATAATGGCACATCTTCGCCAGTTTTGTAAAAGTCAGCTCATGCTGCACTTCTTAAAAAAACTTGCCAGTTATCTCCAAAGATAATAAGCTATAAATGTTGCAGCGCAGTTTATTAACAGTAGGAGTCGAAAAATGAAACTTTCAATTAATTTAAAGGATGAAAATTCGGCAGGAATTTGTTATGGTATCGCTGCTTATTCATTATGGGGAATCCTTCCTCTTTACTGGAAGTTGATGGAGTCGGTGCCCGCCCTGGAGATACTGGCTCACAGGATATGCTGGTCCTTCATTTTTATGCTCCTGGTGGTTTATTTTTATCGCAAACGGAGCGTAATTTCCGCAATTATCGCCAACAGAAAAAAATTGTTTCTTATTTTCCTCTGCGGTTTTATCGTCAGCGCAAACTGGTTCACCTATATATATGCAGTTAACAGTGGCCATGTTATTGAATCAAGCATGGGTTATTTTATCAACCCGCTGGTGGTTGTTTTGCTCGGAGTGACCGTGCTCCATGAGCATCTCGGACGCTGGCAGCTTGTGGCGATTATTCTGGCATCTATGGGAGTGCTGATTATAACAATTCAGTATGGACGTATCCCCTGGATAGCCCTCATTTTGGCTGGTACTTTTGCTCTTTACGGGCTGATTAAAAAAATAATCCATGTAGATTCTTTGGCCGGTCTGGTCCTGGAAACTTTTATTGTTATGCCCATTGCCCTGACCTATATTGCCTTTCTGGAAATAGGAGGGCAGGGCTCTTTAGGCTCTTCCGGTCCGGCAGTTATTCTGACACTTGCCGGAACCGGAGTCGTCACCGCTATCCCCCTTATTTTTTATGCACGAGGTATTGAGAGGATCACTTTTTCGATGATGGGTTTTCTCCAGTATATTGCTCCTACACTGCAGTTATTTTTGGGAATATTTATATTCAAGGAGTATTTCTCCCTTTCTCACTTTATAAGTTTCTGTTTTATCTGGGCAGCCCTGGTGATTTTTACCCTTGCCAACACCAATGTTTTGAAAGAGCGCAGCACTGTTGGGCAGAAGGTGGAAGCTGCTGGCATGGAGAAAAAAAAATCTAAGCCCTGGCATTTGTTGAACTGTACTCTGGTATGAATTGTCCGCTGCTGTTTCAGGGGTGGGTAAATGCAAGCTTTTTCTGCTGCACGGTAAAACCGAAGATGAAGAATGAAAGCGATGATTCAGAATATGACGACCCGTGAAAAAACAATCAACAGGCCTCCTCTGTGGACTGCAAATTTTATCTGGGTTTGCCTGGTGACACTAAGTATTACTTTTGTCTTTCATTGTTTCAATGCTACTCTGCCTGTATATATAAATACGTATGGAGGAACTGTTAAATATGCCGGTCTGGCACTGACAGCATTAACTGTTGCTGCTATTGTTGTGAGGCCGATGGCGGGGGTATTCCTTGATCGCTACGGCAGAAAAGTAGTTTTGATCCTGGGGGTTTTTCTCTTTATTTTACCCGTGGGTTTTTATCTGATGATGCTTCCTGTATACCTGTTGATCATTTTCCGCTTTGTGCAGGGAATCGGCTGGGGTTCCGGCCATACGGCAACTGGAACCATTGCCCTTGATGTTATCCCGGGGGAGCGACTTGGAGAAGGTCTCGGCATTTACAGCTTGCTTAACAGCGTTTCCATGTCTTTTGCCCCGGCTCTTTCTCTGTGGTTGATCGACGCCTTCTCTTTTGAAAGATTATTTCTTGTCTGTTTGTTCATCGGAGCAGCGGCTTTCTTGATGTCCTTTTTGATAAAATATCCGCAGATGAAGAAACAGCCTGGAAGTGGTTCCATCAGTATAGAAAAAACATCAATTAGGCCGTCGATAATTATTTTGTTTATTGTTTTTACCCACAGTGCCCCGCTCTCATTCCTGCCTCTATTTGCAATTGAACGGGGTTTGCCGACGGCTGGCATTTTTTTTACAGCTGTAGCCCTGTCGGCCCTTGTCTCCAGGTTTATCTCAGGAATTCTCCTTGATCGATTGCCTGAAAAGGGATACGATATTAATATTATTATCGGTACCCTATCCACTATTACAGCTCTCTTCATCCTGGCCCGGACAAGCGGAACAGCGCACCTGTTGCTCGGGGGTATTTTTTACGGTTTCGGTTTTGGAGTTTTGCAGTTGACACTGCACCTGCTGTCCGTGATGAATGCTCCTGTTGCCAGGAAAGCGATGGCTAATGCTACATACTGGACCGCTTATGATGCCGGTGTGTCTGCCGGTTCTTTTTTCTGGGGTTTTGTTGCTGTAGCCCTTGGATTTAGCTCTATGTTTAATCTAACCGTAATACCGGTGATCATTTCCTTTGCCCTCTATCTTTTCTGGCGAATCAAACTTTTACAGCTGCAACCAGGGATGGGATAGCGGGTGGACAATTGATCTCTTTTGCGGCTGTAACCGGTAAGCAAAATCAAGATGTCCTTCTTAGAAGCATAAATAATGAGATGGCAGATATGAGGTTTACTGAATAACATTGGTGCCGGGGGAGAAAGCAACAGACTCCGGCAGAGTTTAGAATGCTAATCAGGGTGTATAGTTTTAGGAATCGGTTCAGCTATTACAGGATGGTGATTATTCCTTGACCAAAACGGAAGAACAGAAACAGGCCCGGCCTCCCCTGTGGACGGCAAATTTCATTTTGATTTGTGTGGTAACCATCTGTATCAGTTTCCTCTTTCACAGTTTTAATACGACTCTGCCTGTATATATGAACACTTTTGGGGGGACAGTTAAATATGCCGGATTAGCTCTAACTTCATTAACGATTGCGGCGATTCTGGTCAGACCGATTGCAGGGGTGTTCCTTGATCGCTACGGTCGTAAATTAATCCTGGTCCTGGGGATCCTTGTTTTTGTTCTGCCCATTGCTTTATATATTAAGATGCTGCCCATCCTGCTGCTGGTCATTCTTCGTTTTGTCCAGGGCATCGGCTGGGGTGCCGGTCACACAGCAACCGGTGCTGTTGCGCTCGACATCATTCCCGGTGAACGAATGGGCGAAGGTCTTGGCATATACAGCCTGGTAAACAGCATTTCCATGGCTTTTGCCCCGGCTTTATCGCTGTGGCTGATCGATGCTTTTTCCTTTGAAAAAATGTTTCTCGTCTGCCTGATAGTTGGGTTGGCGGCTCTTGCGCTTTCCGCTGTTGTTAAATGCCCGCAGATTAAACCGCAGAAGAAAAACAGCGGTTTTGCCGTGGAAAAAACTTCTTTATGGCCTTCAATGGTTATCTTTTTCATTATTTTTACCCACAGTGCACTGGTATCGTTCTTACCCATTTTTGCTATTGAGCAGGGGCTGCAAACTGCAGGCATATTTTTTACAATACTGGCCTTGTCTGCACTCGTTTCCAGGTTTGTTTCAGGAATAATCCTGGATCGTTCCACGGACAGGGGTTATGACATTAACATGATTGTGGGGACGGCGACGGTTGTTATCGCCCTGATTATCCTGGCTCGCACTACCGAAACCGTACACCTGGTCATTGGAGGAATATTTTACGGTTTTGGATTTGGTTTTTTGCAGCTGACCCTGCACCTGCTTGCCGTAATAAATGCTTCGAATGACAAGAAGGGAATGGCCAATGCAACCTACTGGACGGCAGTTGATTTAGGGGTTTCCGCCGGTTCATTTTTCTGGGGTTTTATTGCCGCCGGGTTGGGTTTTTATTTAATGTTTAATCTAACCGTGGTGCCGGTAGTTATCTCTTATGTTTTTTATCAAATCTGGCGGGGGAAAATTATCGGTTTGCAACCAGATGCTGCTGACAAATAAATTAAAAGAAAACCGCCGGTTGTAGACAATCAAAGAATTGAATGATATAATATC
>JAXHVH010000051.1:0-11364 GCA_034189085.1 Bacillota bacterium
TCATTACGGCACTACTCCTGAAGAAGAGATGGAAATTTATCTTGACCTCGCCTATGATGCTATTCAAGAAATGATAGGGATATTTGGCTACTGGCCGGCTGGAAGAAGATATATCGTGACGAGCAGGGCAAGTGATGATGAGCTAAATTCGATAACTGGTTATAAAAACTGGGTGCCAGCATGGACAAGGGAGCGCCGTACAGACATGCACCATCATGTTGTCCATGCCTGGATGTGGCCTGGCACTATCGTACTTGATGAAGGACATGATGATTGGATGGCGGAAGGAATACCCATGTATTACCAGACCGAGCTGCCCGCCCGCATGGAAAATGAAAATATGTGGCTGGGATTGCACTACATGGAATATTTGATCTTGAAGAGGGCGGATCAGTTTGGTTTAAGAGATAAAGAAACTGTGTATGTTTATCCTCAAAACCATATGCGTGTCCTTGCTCTTGATCGAGCGATCAGAGAGGCAAGTGATGGGCAGAAAAACATAGATGACTTGATGGCTTATATTGGCCGGGAGTATGGAGAGCATTCCAAACCGATGCGTCACCAGGATATGATTAATGCGATTAACGAAATAACCGGAAGCGATTTGAACAAATTTTACAATCGATATATGGTTGGTGAGATTGCCAGTGAAATACCTCCAGTTGAAGATTTTATTGATCAATACCAGGAACCTTTTCTAGAATGGATGGATACTTATGTTGAAACCCCCGGTTATGGCGTCGGAAATAGAACGATGCTCTTAATCGGTCTCGAGATCGGCTTGCATAACGAAACAAGACATGAAAATGAACATGCGGTTGCTTCGAGGGTAAATCTATATTTTTTAAGGGAATTTAGATCAGCTCTTGCTCAAAAATCAGGTGCTATAACTGAGAATACTGTCATCGAAACTTTGTCTGAAATAACAGGTGCTGACCAATCTGATTTTTTTGATTTCTACACAATTGGCGATTTTACTCCTTCGGTAGATGAAGTTGAGAAATGGTACAGAAATCCTCCACAGGAAGAAGATATTAAGGAAATACGTGAAGGCACACCCTATGGTTCAGTTAAGGAAACTTATGATTCATCCGGTGAGCAAAATGCAGCCTACATGGAACCTTCAACACTTATGACTGGTGTATCTCAGGAGGTAACCCTCGTTATTTTAGATGATAAACTGGTTTCCAGGGAAGGTAAATATGTCCGCATCACTGTGGATCTGAGCGGGGAGGAGAATCTTGGTGAATGCTTGAGCAGCCTGGATGCCCATCTTGTAAAACGTAATACAGAATCGGAAGGCATCTTAAGAAATTACGAAGTGGGCTTTCTGCCGCTCGAGAAAACGGAAAGAGGATGGGAAGGAACATTCAATTTAATGCTGCCTGAGAACTTCGAAAACATGCGGATCCAGGCCGGGCGCAGGAGCAGGGATTACTGTGATTTATCTATCCAGATGACTGATGAACTGGATGATAAAGCAGCTGAGAGGGAAGAACAAGGTGAGGTTGAAGATGAAACAATTATGTCCGAAATTAAGAAAGTCTTATTTGATCAAAGTGGGCTAATTTATTCTGACACTGTGATTTTTGTACTGGTAGGGTTTTGGATTTACCTTGCCAGTGTTAAAAATAAATAAGTAATTATTTTTAAATGATGCCAGAGTTATTATCTTTGTTCGGGGCAACCTGTGATGCAAGTGTTTTATAAGTCAGCAAAAGCAAAGTGGTCCTTTAACTTTAGTTCATTTTTATAATAAGGACGGTTGATTGGCATTATGGAATGTGCTCCGGGCAAAGAGTAAAAAATTTAACTGATTTGGTAGAAGGCACAAAGATAATAAAAGACAGGGTTAAATAACCCTGTCTTTTGTGTCGGCGATTCTAAGAGCAACAGCAGTGCTACAGAGCGCGGTGGTATATCTCCTCGTAAGCTTCAACGGTCATATCGCGGGGATTGCCGATAGTTTGCGGATCTTGGAAAGCCTCTTTGGCCAAACGGGGAATATCCGATTCTGTAATGCCCAGCTCGCTCAGGCGCGGGATGCCAATATCGATAGCCAGTTCGCTTACTTTTTCGACGGCAGCCAGGGCCGCTTCGCGCTCGCTCATGCCAAAAGTGGGGACCCCCAGGGCCAGGGCGATGCGGGCATATTTAGCCGGTTCGCCCATCCAGTTATATTCCATCACTGCGACCATGGTGGCCCCGACGGCGATACCGTGATGGACCGGGAAAATGCCGCCCATTGTTTGGGTCATGGCATGGACGGCGCCGGCACTTTCAGCTCCGTAAGAGAGTCCCGCCAGCATGGCTGCCATGGCCATGTAGTAACGTGCCTCCACATCTTGCCCGTAAGCTACAGCCCGGCGCAGGTACTTGCCCACATATTCCATTGCCAGAAGGGCTACGGCATCAGTCTGGGGTTGGGCATAGGCACAGGTGTAGCACTCAATGGCATGGCAAAGGGCATCCATACCGGTACCGGCAGTTATATCGGCTGGCAGAGAAAGGTGCAGCAGTGGATCGATCAGAGCCAGGTGCGCGGCAATCAACGGTCCGCCTACATTAAACTTATACTCGCGGTCTGGATCCGTGATCACCGCCCAGAGGGTGACCTCGCTGCCGGTGCCCGCAGTTGTGGGAATGCAGACCAGCGGTGGGATCCGCTTGCTGAGTTCTTTTTTCCCTTCTGCACATTCATATTCGAGGACCGGTTCACCGTGAGCTATTTCTACTCCAATTGCTTTTGCGCAGTCCATGGAGCTGCCTCCCCCTACGGCGATCAGCCCGTCACAACCTTTATTCCGGTAGATTTTCGTGCCGGCAGCCACAGTGGCCAGGGGTGGGTTGAAAACAACCTGGTCGTAAACAATATGTTCAACCGCACTATCCTTGAGCGGTTTGACAACCCGGTCCAGGAGCCCGGCTTTGACGACCCCCTGATCGGTGACGACCAGCGGTTTTTTCACTCCCAGCAGGGCCAGCTCGTTGGGCAGGTGATTAACTGCGCCGAGAGCATGTTTCATTACAGTGGGGACTTCGAAGTAATGTAACTTTTGTAGATCTTTCACGGGGCAAATCCTCCTTTAGATTGAATTTATTCGTATCCTGTTTATCAATCCGGTCAACCGGTTTGGCGGCCACCGTTGAATCACTTTTTAGCTTCTGCCGGAAGGTGAAATATAACCGGCATTTCATCCAGGGATAGTTCGTTCAATTTTGTACCCAGGGGACGACCTTCTTTGTCCCAACCGCGAACGGTATAATATTCATCGAGCAGCCTGTCCAAATCTTCACCGGAGATTTTTTTTCCTTTGTAAGGGCCGTCAGGTAATGGCTCTTCTGTAAATCTTTTCGGCAGAGTATCATCGGCCCGGGTAAATCCTTCACGCAGGTTGAATAAACGGATCTGGTTCCAAACTCTTTCGCCCAGCTTCATGAGCCCTTTGGTATCCCATGATTCGCCCAAGGCTGCAGCAAGCATCTCACAGTAGGTGCTGTCTTTTATGCCATACTGGGCAAAATCGCATTTGACCAGGGTATCGAGGGCGGCCAGGTAATTCTGCAGGTGGGCGACAATAGTGCCCTTGCCTTCCAGGGCCAGCCGGTCAACTGGTTTCCCTTCCCATTCCCCGCCGCATTCATAGAGGATGGGAAAAGCGCGCTGATGACATCCGCCGCGGTCGGCTGTGGCCAGGGCCAAACCCATGCCCGGGACACTGCGTGGCCCCCAGGCAGGGCTTTCCAGGCCCTTGACATGAACGGCAAAATCACCTGCTGCTCCGCCCATTTTTTCGGCGGCCACTTTTACACCGTCTGCGAGTATATCACCAGGTCCTTTTCGGGAGGCAATGGCTTCAATCAGGTAGTCTGCAGAAGAGGGATCACCGAATTTAAGTTCCATTCCTTCCGTATCAGTTGCAGTAAGCAGGCCTTTTTTGAAAGCTTCGATGGCAAACCCGATCACTCCACCGGTGGACATGCCGTCCAAGCCCAGGGCATCACACTTTTTAACCAGATAAGCTACTTCGCGGATATTGTCCAGGCCCAGGTTGCTGCCGATCAGGGAAGCTGTTTCGTACTCCACCACGTCGGAAACCATCCCCCGGTGATGACCGTGACGGATCTTGCCAATTTTACCGCAGGCGATGGGACAACCTGCACAGGCCACGTTGCGCAGCCAGAATTCACTGCGCTGAGCCTGAGCGTTTAAGCCCGCTGCTTTTTCAAAAACACCGTTGTAGTAGTTGTAAGCGGGGAGCAGCTGTTCTTCGTTGGCAAAATCAATTGATGCAGCTGTGCCGTCGGTGGTAAAAGAGGAGACGGTTTCATCTTTAGCCAGCTCCCGGTAAGCACGGTTAACAGCTGCCTGGAAAGCTTCAGGATAGGCGGGAGTGACAACTTGCTTTCCTCGCAGAACAATTGCCTTTAAGTTTTTGGATCCCATTACGGCACCGGTACCAGCCCTCCCGGCATGACGGTTATATTCGCAGTTAACCAGAGCAAAAGAGACCATATTTTCCCCGGCTGGACCGATACAGGCGGTTTTGACGGTGTCATCGTCCAGCTCGAGGCGGATTTTTTTTACTGTGCTGAAAGTGTCAAGCCCCCACAATTTTTTAGCCGAACGTATTTCCACTTTTCCATTGTCAATCCAGAGATAAACCGGTTCGGCCGCTGCCCCGCTGATTATCAAGCCGTCGTAGCCGCAATAGCGGATTTCCGGGGCAAAGTGGCCACCGAAGTAAGAATCAACAAAAGTGCCGGTCAGTGGAGATTTGGTAACAACACATCCGCGCATGGCAGGGGCCAGCGTCCCGGTCAGGGGGCCGGGCATGAACATCAGCACATTTGGCGGAGAAAGGGGATCTATTCCTGGCGGCAACAGATCGAAGAGGATTTTGGCACCCAAGCCTTTACCGCCTACATAATATTTCCTCAGACGGCTATCCAGTTCTATTTCCCTGCTGCCGCCGGAGACGAGATCCACGTACAACAATTTGCCCATATAAGCATCCATTATTTTGATGTCACCTCCTGCTTGCTGACCAGCTCAACCAGTTTCAGCGCCCCGGAAGGACAATATTTAACACAAAGCGGGTCGCCCCCGCAGAGATCACACTTGTCTGCTTTGCGGTCGTTGTCCAGCCGGATCATATGGTCGGGGCAGGCGCTGACGCAGTCACCGCAGCCGGTACAGGTCTCCTTATCGATTAATACAACTCCGGTTTCTGGATCTTTGCTAATGGCATGGACCGGACAAACCTGCAGGCAGAAAGGATTCTCACACTGTGTGCAGACCAGCGGCCGGTTAACGAGGTTTTCATCCTCACTCAGAATTCTCAGCAGGGCCAAGCGGGGATTGTAGCCGCCAAAAGCCCGTTTGGAACAGACCAGCAGGCAGATACCGCAGCCGGTGCAAAGGTCAAATTCACTTCTCAGATAGATCATCGGCATTCCTCATTTCTGTTTCAGGTGATTCCAGTTACAGTTCATCAACGTCCTTATACCATTTTATTTTATCGCCGATTTTGCTGCGCATTTTCCAGGACAGCGATTTGGGTTCACGCTCGATATAATCACGGATTTCATTCAGTCTTGTTTCGATCGTTTCTTTTTCTTTACTATCGAATAAATCGGTTTTGGTTTTAAGGGCCAATACTTTTTCCATGTTGCCCGTTACTGTCCGCCAGAAACCCCACTCACCGGCCAGTATTCGAGCAATAACGGGGGCATTGATCTTTTCTTCATCTTCCTCACCGATGGGATGTTCCATCAGCAGCATCATCGTGTCAACAATGTCTTTTTCGTTGATCTGCACAATCTGCATTTTTTCAAGAAACAGTTCCGCCAGGGGGATGGTTAGATCATCAACATCAAGCCGCTCTCGCAGGGGTAGCTCGTGGCAGAAATCGAGCTTGTCAAAAAAAATATCGGAATGCATTCCTGTTTCGGGATTATCGAAGACGAGTCGTTGATGACCGTAGAGGGTAGTGATCATTTCATCGTCGCGGTAGCCCAATTCCCTGTATGCCTTAATAATCAGCTCCTGGTGCTCGCTGCGGGCAACAAAGTCGGTGTCCGTGAATACGCGGCCCCATTGCCGGTGAATATAGTTATAGCAGGGGCAGTGCAGGTGAAAGGCCAGCGCTCCGATTAACCGCAGTGGAGCTCCTTTTTCTCCTGTTCGGGCGATTATTTTTTTTGCTTCGGCGATGAATTCATCAGCATCCTTACCGGTATACTGGGACATAAAATCCCTCCCTTTATCTCGGTGCAGTTTTATCCCGGCTGTCATTTATTTGTTAAAAAGCCTGGTTTTGAAGCCTTTGAGCAACTGGTATAATGCTATAAGCAGCCGGTTTTGCCCCCGTCCCTGCTTGATCCCTGTTGACCGGTGGTTTGTGCTGCATCTGTTGCTTCTGCAGGGTGCAGAACGGTCTTTCCGGGCTGGAACGGGGGCTTTCGTTTGCCAGAGCATTCTTAATTATAAAGAACCTGGTTCTTTTCGCTATTTACCCGGAAGTCAGAACATACTTGCTGATTCCTTTTTTGTCCATTTCGATTATTGCTCCAAGTAGAGTACCCTGCTCATAGGAACTGCCCGGGTTTACAATAAAGGTTTTTTTTAACCGTTTAATGCCACGTCCTTCGTGAATATGGCCGACCAGAGCCAGTGGGGGCTGGTACTTCATAATAACATCGCGCACGGCATAACTCCCTACAGGGATTAGCGATCGGCCGGCATATTTGGGCCGTAGATTTTCGTCCAGTTCTGGCGCTTCATCCAATCCTGATCCATAGGGCGGTGCATGAAGATTGAAGACACAGCGGTTGAAATCGGTTATCTTTGAAGCCATTGCTTCGATTATTTCAGCAAGTCTTTCTTCGTTGCATTCCCGGTGCGTATCCCACGGCGTGGGGTTTGACCATCCCGAGCTGAGCATTTCATAATAACCGTCAAGATCGAGGATTTTCCCTTCAGCCATAGTTATGGTTTTCGATGTGGCGAGCACTTCGTCAATTTCAAACATATCGTCGTTTCCGGGACAGACGAAACATTTAATTCCCGTCCCGGCCAGCTTTTCATCGGCGTAAGCAACCCATCTTTCAGCTACTTTCAGTACTTCTTCAACAAAAAGTTTCTCCACTTTTTCTTTGTCCTGGCTTAGCTCTTCGAATTGATCATCGGTCAGGTTTATAGGATAATAACCGCGGTCGGAGATATTTTTTTCCATGGCCTCTTTGCCTTCTTCATCCAGGAGCATCTCCTCTTCGAGGAAATTGACCTTGTACTTGCCCTTATCATTCTTGATGAATGGGACCAGTGCTTTACCGGTCATATCACCTCCCAGTATGATTATATCGGCATTATAAAATTTGCCTGCGTTGATAAATTTTTTCCAGCAGATCTCCGAGCCATGCACATCGGTGGCAAAAAATATGGTACTCATTAATCATCCTCCTGCAGGCATCCCTGTTTATTCGACGGGAATGTTCTTGTGTATTTCATCCAGATTGATCCCCTGCTTGCGACGGTAGATTTTTGATACATTGTAAATGATAATTGAGATCAGGTAGAGTATGGCCATGTAGATATACGAAACCGGTTCGTTAACTCCATATACGGCGTCAGTAGCCCACATGTAGAAGAGGAACAGCAGAAAAGCAAGGAATATTATGCCGGTAACCGTAATGAGCGGCACCCCAAAAAGTTTTAACCTGGCGATGGGTGAAGCCCTGTACAGTTCAGGATCCTTGTAGGGGAGAATAATAGCTGCAATGGTTGTTCCCAGGTAGGTGACGGCAATAACCACGGTTGAGTTGAGAGCCATAGTTTCCAGGTTGTCGGTATAATGCATACCGGCGCTGATAATAACCCCACCAACAGCCATCACCAGCAGGGCATTAACCGGGGAACGAAACTTGGTGCTTACTCTGGCCATCCATTCGGGAAGGATCCGGTCAAAAGCAGCAGCAAAGATAACCCTGGTTGAGGAGAGGAATACTGTGCCGCACCAGCCGAAGAACCAGGCGCTCATAGAGATCAGCAGCCACATCTGTAGGACCGGGCTGTCGGTCAGGAAGCTGACCAGCAAGGCCGGGTATGGAAAGGCCCCGAAGGGCGAGGTGCCTTCATAAAAAGTGAGGTTGGCTGCATTATAGAAGTCCCAACCGATTACTTTGGCGATCAACATGAGGACGATTACCGCCAGGATGGTAGTGGCAATAAGGGCGGCGGCCATACTCCAGAAGTTGCGTCTAAAATCTGAAGCTCCACGCACTTCACCATAGAGGGTGGCTCCCCAGTTGGGCCAGAGGTTGAAAAAAACCACCATGGGAATCAGGGCCATACTGGAGCCAAGGGCGATCTTGTTGATCGGAGCTGCAGTATAGCCTGCTTCGGCCGAGGCGTCTAAAATTTGTTTGTAAACATCTCCTCCGCCGGCTGCAAAAAAACTGTTGGCATAATGGTTAAACCCAGCGATAAAATCAGACTGCGAATTGGCGATCATCATGATGATCATTGTAACGATGCCGGCCATACCGATATAGAAACAGAATTTTTGAATGCGGGCATACCAGCTCATACCCAGGCTCACATAAATGGAAGCCAGAACGATGACCACCAGGGATGAAACGAAAAAGCCGTTGGTGGTGACAAACCAGCTGGCAGCATTATATAAAGCCGTACTGCCTGTCCACCCGCTCAATACTCCTAAAATTGGGGTAAAAACGTTATAAGCGAGCATGTTGCCATAGAGTGGAACCCAGTGCCAAAGAATCCAGGCCCAGCCAGTTATAGCAAGAACGAAGCCGATTCCGCCCCCCAGGATGCGGCTTTGCCAGACATAATCGCCGCCTGCTCGCGGCATTACCGCCACCAGCAGGGCATATACGAATACTTCAAAAATTATTAGAATACCACTGACAACAACAGCTGTAACCAGGTTTGCTTCGGGCAAATAAGGGGCGAAAGAAAAAATGTAAAAGCCAAGTGTTACCAGGTTGATGGAGAAGAACGAGTAGACAAAACCATCAAAAACGGACCAGGAACGAACCAGTCCGCTGGCTTTGCGGACAAACATTCCAGGTTGTGCCATCATTAAATCTTCCTTTCTATAGATTGGAGTATTAAATCGATGCCCATAAGGGCTACACACAAATAATTATGCCGTCTCCCGGACGGTTTTGATCACCTCCTGCATGTTATTCACCGTTACTATAGAGTGAATAGTAACAATTATTTACATAACGATTAGTATATTTAAATTTTTGCGTAAAATTCCCTTTGTGTGAAAAGAAGAAAAAAAAGAATCACCTTATGCATAATGCACAACAAGAAAGTTGTGCATTATGCATAAGGTGATTCTTTAAAATACTAAAAAGTTCAGGAGGAAAGCCGGCGGCTGATAGAAGCGAGAAGAAAAGGAAATGGGTCCAGACTGTTGATGTCCTGATTAAGCAGTTCTTCGATTTTTTGCAAGCGGTAGTTAAGGGAATTGCGATGGATGTGCAGAGTTTTTGCCGTCTTGGTACGGGAAAAGTTACATTCTATGTATACCTCGAGAGTGTGGGACAACTCGCCTCCTTTTTCGCGGTCATATTGCAAAAGAGGTTTATAAACTTTTTCAAACAGTTCGGGCTGTCCGGTAGTGGTTAAGAAACGCTTGGCTAAATGATAGGGAGCCATGTCGTCATAGGAAAGGGCAAAATTGGTGCGGAAAAGTTTCTTCCCTATATCAATGGTTTCCCAGGCCTCAATATAACCGGCACTAATCCGTTCGATTTTTTCGCAATAACCCCCGCTAGCCATGCATACAGGAAGTGAATCAAGGTGGGTCTGTATAATATTTCTTAGGCTGAGCATCAGGTTTTTACCGTAATTGATTGTTTCTTCATGCTTTAGTCTGGCTGGTACGCGAGCCAGGATTACGAGACTACCCAGTGTGTCGATGATCACTCCATCTGCATTTTTACTTTCCATGGCATATTCCAAGAGACGGAAAAGTTTTTTGTCTGGTTTTTTGTCACCCTGGTGATCCGTATCCCTGTATTTTATACTATGGAGAAATTCTCTGCTTACTTCAGCCAGAATGACAAAGTAGCTCCCAGCTGTGTCAAGTCCGTACTGCCCTGCTTGGGAAATGATTGCTTCCCTGTTTTTTATATTGCCAAGGAGCAGTTCGTTATAAAAATCCAGCTTGCCTTTACGTTCAGCTTCCTGGATAGCTCTTTCCTTGAGAATATCAAGGGCAATGGCCATTGCTCCTGCTTCCATTGCTACAGTTTTATCTTTTTCCAGTTCTTTGTCCAGGCCGGGGACTATCAGGAGGCCATACAATGTCTCTCCCGCACTGACGGGAAAAAAGAAATCGAGGTAATCATTTTCTGCAGAACCGTAACGGTAATAGGTAGGCTTATTCCTGCTGATCAGTTCCTTGAGCATAACCCGGGGATAATAATTTTCCAAAGGGAGATGGTTACCGCTTTTGCGCCATTGCTCAAGCAAAGGATTAGATGAACCATCTACCGGTGGGAGAGTAGCATCCAACAAGATCATTTCAGCATCGGCCATCATGACCGGTTTTTTAATCAGGGCGCTTAGTGACGATAAAAGTTCATGCAGGCCTTTTCCCTTGAGCACAATGTTGGTCATCATGCTGTGGACTTTATGGGCATATTCGAGAGCCTTGACCTGCTTGTCGAGAATGCGGCTCATAACCGGTACGATAACATCAATGTATGAGTAGTCAGGCATTTGAAGAAGAGGCAGATTCAATTCATCGGCTTTTTTAATCAGACGTTCATCGATATGTGATATGTAGCGTTCGGGAGAAAAGATTATCAAGGCGGCGCCGCCACAGCTTTTAATATCCTCGAGCATTTTAATTTGAGCATTGATATTGTCTTTAAGGGCATAAAAGGTAGTACAAAGAAGGGAATCCCGGCGAAACCAGATCGCGGCGTCGGGAACATCGATAATATCGACGGCCCGAATTACATTATCCAAACCGGCAGTTCCGGCAAGTATTTTGGCGTCAACCAGACCCCCGATTTTCAGAGCATCCCTGACAGTTATAGCCATTTGATGAAAACCCCGCATACCATTCAATTGATCGGTCTTTCGTAGCCCGCAATAATTTAAAAAACAGACTTCAATAATGCACTGTGGTTTTTATGAAAATTTTTTACTACGTAGTAATTCCTGCACAAGCTCGTGTTTATAAAAAACTAAGCTGCAGCAGGCAAAAACCGGCTCGCCGGCAGCAAAAATAACTTCCTGA
This sequence comes from Bacillota bacterium, assembly GCA_034189085.1. Taxonomy (GTDB): domain Bacteria; phylum Bacillota; class Dethiobacteria; order DTU022; family DTU022; genus M55B129. Next base: position 11,289 of record JAXHVH010000051.1, read on the forward strand.
AGGTGCAGAAAACGATCTTTGAAAAAAAGGCAAAAAGACACCTGTACAAGTAAGCCAGGTTCATTACTATCAGATT
>JAXHVH010000052.1:0-10413 GCA_034189085.1 Bacillota bacterium
CACGGCGTTGTTTTCAATGGCGGAGACATTGGCAAACTCTCCACCGTTATCGGTGAGCGCCAAGGGAATAATGTTGCCGAAAACAAAGCCTCCGCCAGTTAAAGTTGCTTTCAGGGCAGCAGTTTTTTTCGGACACCTCAAAGGAGAGCTTGAAATACTTCACAAACTAAAGGCTACACTGTGATCCACTGTAGAACTTACTTGGGAATTAACAGGTAATTAAGTTTTCCTTTCAGTTTTGGTTTCTCTAATTGTTGGAAATAATGCCTGTTAAAACAGAATAGCGATCTTTACAACTCTTTACAAACGGGGAGCACTTAAATATGGACCATCGATACCTGGATGAAAAAATGTTTAAAGCCGCCCTTAAAGAAACTGTCGCAAAGCTTTCGGAGAAAAGAGAACTTTTAAACCAGATTAATATTTTCCCGGTCCCGGATGGGGACACGGGAAATAATATGCTGGCCACCCTCGAATCTGCCCTTCAGGAAGTAGAGAGAAACCATTTTGTTTCCCTTGACGAAATGGTAGAAGCCGCCTACCAGGGCGCCCGGGAAGGCTCTACCGGAAATTCGGGGGCAATAATAGCCCAGTACCTGAAGGGCTGGGCTAAAGCTTTAAAGGGGCTTGAAAGGGCTAATGCCGGGGAGCTGGCTGAAGCCCAGGCCAGGGGGGCTGAATATGCCTACAGCGCCGTATTAAGGCCGGTTGAAGGGACCATATTGACAGTTGCCAGGGAAGCTGCCGAAGCAGCGGCTGAAACCTCAGCAGACGGCAATCTGGCCGACACCCTGCTGGCCTCTTATCACCGGGCCAGGAGATCACTTGTTGAAACCGCCAGGATCCTTTCGCCCCTGCGGAAAAATAAAATGGTCGATGCCGGGGGCTGGGGGATGCTCATCTTTTTCGCTTCGCTATTAAAAGTATTCAACATTCCCACGGGCAAAGCCGAATTTAATTTAAAACCAAAAACAAATTACTTCCTGGGAAGAAATGATTTCGCTTTTGACGAACCTTACGATATGGAATTTGTCATTACCGGAACCGGGGATCTGGAATCTGCAATAAGGGAAACCCTCGAAAGTTCGGGAACAGAATTAATAACCCAGATCAGCGGGGATAACTGCAGAGTCCACATCCACACAAACAATCCCCTGATTATTGTCGAAAAAGTTGCTTCCCTTGCTTCTTTTTTGGATTTGATAATCAAGGACATGCGCAGCCAGTACGAATCAAAACTTGATCCGGAAGAAAGCAACCTCAAATACCGGGCTCTCTCCTTCGGCAAAAGTCCCGGATTCCTGGCCATGTACGCCATGGCTGGAGCGAGCGTTGCTCTCAGTATTAACCAGCTGGAAAAGAAAAAACGGATTTTAGAAGAATACAGCTCGGGGAATATCCTGTTGATCAGTTCAGAGGAAATAACCCTCCCGGAGGCCCGTGATTCGGTAGTCATTGTCGAGGGGGAAGCAAGAATCCTGGCTTCATTAGTTTCCCTTTACTCTTTTGAAAAACCATCTCCGGAGGACATCAGGGTGGCTGCCGGTTATCCCAGGATTGCCCGCCTGGTTGAAGAAGATGGCTTCTATAAGATAATGAGCATTAATACTTCTGAAAGGATCGGATCTTTTAGCGATGGCCTGTCCCGGGCGGTAGAAACACTTGAACCGCAGCTCGGCGAAGTGCTGACAATTTATTATGACCGGCCTGAAAGACGGCGGGAACTAGAAATACTGCAGACTTCCCTGCAAAAAAATTTCCCGATGCTGGAAGCGGTAGACCTCTACTTCGGCGGGCAGGAAATCCCTCTCATCCTCAGCGTGGAATAACAAACCCATATTAATCAAAGTAAGTGTAACCTATACCAATAATTCCCGGCCCGGCATGGAAACCCATTGCCGGTGTAAAGGAAATAATGTCAATCTCTATATCCGGAAATTTTTCTTTCACCCCCCTGATGAGGGGTTCAAGATCCTCTCCGGCATTGGCATGGGTGGCGGCAACTCTCACATTGCGGGCTTCCCTGGTATCTTTGACAAATTCATTAAGGATCATCCTGGCAGCCTGTGTTTTTCCCCTGGCCCGGCCGAAAAAATGCGTTTTGCCCCGGTGCAGACAAATCAGGGGTTTAACATTGAAAAGATCCCCTGCCACGGCGGTTACTTTTCCGACCCGGCCGCTTTTCTCGATATACTTCAAGGTATCAAGCATAACCACGAGCTTGGCACTGGCAGCCATCTTGCTGGCCCGGGCTTCGATCTCTGCCAGGGAAAAGCCTTCCTCGGCCAACCGGGCAGCCTCGATCACCATTAGTGCGGCTGGGGCTCCGGCAGCTTCTGTATCGAAAATACAGATCCGCGAGGCTTCTTCTGCCGTAAATTCGCTGCGGGCTTGCAGGGCTACATTATATGAATTACTCATCAATGATGTAACAGTAAAGCAGATTAACGATTGCCCTTCGCTGATTACCGTTTTAAAGGCTTCGGCAAACCTTTTTACTGAAGGCGCTGAGGTTGTCGGTAGCTCACTGGCTGACGAAAGGCGCCTGTAAATCTCCTCCGGTTTTATCTCGAACAGATCCCTGTAGACATGCTCTCCAAAATGAATATTGATGGGGACGATGGTAATACCCATCTCCTCTACTTTTTCAAGAGAAGGAGAACAGATGCTGTCCGCAAGTATTTTTACAGTCATACCAGCCACTCATCCTTTCATCGAAGATATTGTTAGCTGCCAGTGAAAGTAAAAACCGTTCGGCTCAAGCCCCGCCCCTTCAGGAGAAGGGCCTCCCGCAAAACATGCAAAACATCCGTGCCAGGCAGAGGGTCAGGCAGATCTGGGGTATAAAACAAGCCGGCATCCCGTAGCTGCGGCTTTGCTGACGGTAGGCTGTTCCTCCCTGCTGAAGGTGGGACAGGAAACGGCGATATTCGAGGTTGTTCGGTTCCATGGCCACTGCCTGCCTGGCCTGTTCCAGGGCGGTAATTATATTGCCGAGGCCGGCATTGGCCACAGCGCTGTAATAATACCATTCAGCAGTGCGGTTATTGATCCGAGCCAGGAGATTTAACGCTTCCCGATAGTAGCCGGCGAAAATAAAGTTCCTGACCGGATCAAATTCTGAATAGCCCCGGTTCTGCTGCCAGCCGGTCCTGTAGCTGCCAAAACCACCGGATGTACCTGTGCCACCAGTGCTGCCGTATGAGCCGTAACCTCTGTAGGCCCTTTCCTGGCTGCTGCCGCCTGCAGCTTTGCCTCTTTTAATCTGTTCGTAGGCGGCATTTATTTCACTCATTTTTTTTGTTGCCTGCGAATCTCCATTGTTAAGGTCGGGATGATATTTTTTGGCCAGCTTTCGATAAGCCCTGGTAATCTCTTCATCTGTCGCCCCGGGAGAAACGCCGAGTACTTTGTAAGGATCGGGAATCAATTTTTGCGGCTCCCCTTTTTGCGCTTATTTTCCGCTGCCTGGTACCTTGTCCAAATACCAGAATAAAGTATATTTTCGAGCAAACCCTGATCTGAATTGAGCTCCAGCTGCCCGTACTTTTCAACACAGTCCCCTATGAGGAGGTGCAGTATTTCGTCAAAGTCTTCCGATGAATAGGCCATCAGCGGGTTATAGCTCTCGTGCTTAAGATCCTTTTCCAGGTCAATGGCGGCATCCATTATGTATATAAATTTGCCCAGAGAAACACCGAAGGATCTCAGATTTTTGTCATCATGATCATTTGTGTGAATAATTATTTCTCCCATCATTTCACCAAAACAGTTGCCCGGCAGATCGGGGTTAGTTTCACCCCTTTTTTCCATCGCCGAAAGGTTATCAAGACATGCTACTATAGCAGCACTTTTACGGGAGTATTTCCCCTTGATAACATTTGCTTTTGATTCAAGCAGTTTCGCTCCCCACAGGGACAAAAATTGATGTTCATCCTGCCAGTTGTCAAGGAGATTGTAATAAGCAAGCAGAACATTTATATCAGCAGCATAATCAGTTGTCTCATTCGCCCAGTAGCGGTGAGGCTTGAATGGATGGGCCGGGCATCTCTCCTTTCCAAACCTTCTGTCAAGCTTAAAAAAAGAGGTAAGGAGAAGAACAAGGAAGGCCATGTCGTAAGTTAGCGTAAAACGGCTTATTATCCCATATCGTTCACGCAGAACCTTACATATCCCGCAGTAACAGGAGCGGTACTGTTCCATTTCTTCATTAGTTAATTTATCGATATTGGCAACTGCGTAACCAAACATATTCTAACCTGCCGAGAGTATTTTCCCTGCATTCCTTCAGGAGTTTTCAGGCCATCTTCTTCCGCCTCTCGCTGTAATTATGGAAGTCACCACGATGTTTGCTTGCCACAAGAAGCGCTATGGCAACTCCGAAAACCGGGAAAAACCAGTGTCCCTCCAGGAACCATAAGAAAAAAGGCAGGGAAAAAACACCAATTCCGGCAGCAGTGTTTGCATCCCTGATCAGCACGGCAATGACACCGACAACAGCGAACATAAAGACTATGCTGAGGGAAGAAATAACAAGCATCGAACCGATCAGGCAGGCAAGCCCCTTGCCGCCTTTAAACTTGAGAAAAAGGTTATAATTATGGCCGAGCACCGCCAGGAGGGCTGCCGGCAGGATAAGGAAAGGCCATGTGCCATATACAGCAGCAAGATATGCTGCCAGGGCCCCTTTGGCCACATCAACCACAAAAGTCATCAACCCGGGCAGAAAACCTACATTTCTCAGGACATTCATGGTCCCCACATTGCCGCTGCCAATTTTCCTCACGTCCAGACCTTTCAGGAGCCGGCCGAAAAGGTAAGCCGAAGGAATCGCCCCCAGGAAATAAGCCAGGATCAGAAGGATTAGATTGATCATCAATGCAATTTCTTCTCCCGTTTTTCTAGCTGTAACAACAGTTTATCATTTTAAACAAATTTGGCAAGCGTAGCCTGCTTCTTCAGGGCGGGCCTGCTTAATAAATCGCCAGCTTTTAGATCAGGCCACGGAGTTGTGAACACTTTACCGGTCAATTTAAGCCGCCTGCCCCGGGTTTTTACTCTCATTCAAGGGAAATATGCTCGCCTCTCTATACGGTAAATAAAGCGCAGCCTGCAATTTCATGAAAGCAGGTTATAGTGCCGCAGGGCTCTTTCAATGCCGTCCTCCTCGGGGGAAGCGGTAATATACTCGGCCTTCTTGAGGAGGGCCGGGGCCCCTCCTTCCATGGCGATACCGTGAGTAGCTCTTTCAAACATGGACAGGTCGTTAAGGCTATCACCAAAGGCATAGGTTTCTTCTTCCTCCCTGTTCAGGTGTTTGAGGATAAGTTCCATTCCCGTGCCTTTATTGAACCCCTGCAGGGCAAGCTCGCCAACAGCCAGCCGATGAGGAACGACAACAAAATGTTTGTTCAGCAGGGGTAAAAGCGGCTCAATCTGCCCTTCTTCCGAACAATGATAGGTAGCCTGATTGGCCACCGGCTGAGAATCATGCCAGCTGCGGACTATATCCCTTCCCATGTTTAGATAGGCGATCACCTCGGCCATGAAACCTTCGGCCTGAAGGTCGGCAACATAAACATATTCAGGCCCGCTCAACCATAAATCAATCTTCCTTTCTTCAAAACGGGGCAATATTTCCTCCAGCACAGACTGCGGTATGGTTTCTTCCAGGATTCTCTTTTCTCCGACATGGACCGATGTACCGTTTGCCGCTATTATCCCGTCGATACCAATATCCAGGATTTCAGGGCGGATTTCAGCCCTTCCGAAGCCGGTATTGACAAAAACAAGGTGCCCCTCTTTCCGCAGGCGGTTGACCGCTTCCACGGCCGAAGGCGGCAGCCGATGTTTTTTATCCAGCAGTGTTCCCTCAAGATCAAAAAAAATTGCACTCATAATATCATCCTTTCCCGATACGGCTCCTTGTGCGATTATTCTCCCGCCGGTTCAACCGTCCGGGCTGTCTCCCCGGTTTCAGTGGAAAGAACAGCCCGGCTGTGACTGACATACCACCAGCCAAAAACTGCGAGGACGAACAGGTACAGTTCGGCAAAAAGCACATTATAACCCAGGCCGGTAATTAAAACCGCTGGCAGGTTGACAATGGTGTGCAGGAGTATGGCATAAATGATAAATACCGGTCGCTTTTCGATCAACGCCTTGAGGACAACCAGGGACAAGGCAATGTGGATGATAATCGTAAAAACCCTCTCCAGGCCGGCGACAGCAAACATATACGGAGGTACATTAAGCAACTGGTTCTGAATGTAGGCAGCCATTTCCGATCCCACCCGGGGAGCAATTGTTTCAGTAAATGCTCCCGTATTGATTAAAACGCTGTAAACAAGGTTGTTGATGTACAAAAAACCGGTTAAGGCAATCGCTTCTATCCCCCCGTGGCCGATGCCAAAAGCAACACCGTTTTTCCAGGTGAGATGTTTCTTCAGGAAGAAACGGAAACCGAGATAACGGCCCACCTCTTCAAAAATACCGGCGGTCAGGGATAGAAACAGGGCAATTAAAAATAGATTGGCTGCCATCTGTTGATACCAGGCCATCCCCGAAGCAACATTAAGCAAAGGAATACGGATAAAAACCTGGGAAACGAGGAACACCGCTGCGCCGACAAAAAGGGCTACTTTGGCATAAAGTTCTTTCCGGTAAAACCAGATTGCCAGGGCAATTGGTATCCCGAAGCATATCAATAAAGTAAAGACTATTGCGGCAATCGCTGCAGAGCTGATCATCCTGTCCCTTCTTTCTTGATATTATAACCTGCTTCGACCATGTTTAATTTAATAGAAAGCGTCTATCCCCCTGCTCAATACAAAACCGTAAAATCTATGGGGTGTCAAGATAACCTCATTTTATATTATACACATATTATACAGAACGAGTTTAAAAAATGCTGGTCAAAAGATCGTGTCAAGCAACTGTAGGATCGAGGTTCCTCTTTCTATGCTTTTAAAATATTTCCCTGCTAAATCCTACAGTAACTTTACACTATGTGGTCAAAATTCCCACAGGGGATTATCAGCCCCACGGTTCTTAAGGGCAGTAGACGGCTAATTGTTAAAACACTTATAATTAAAGTGATACCTCACAGCAAGACTTTTTTAGCCCGGCACCCGGAGATGCCGAGTTTGCGGCTGATAAAAACCACCATCACTTTGTCAAAGGCGGGTTGCACTTGCCTGAGATTTATAAACCTTATGAAAAATTTGCCGCTTTTTACGACCGGATCATGGAAAGTGTTGATTATGAGAGCTGGGCTGATTATGTAGAGCAACTGCTCAGTCGTTTCTCCAAGCATCCGTATACTTTAGTCGACCTGGCCTGCGGCACCGGCAGATCCACCCTGCCCTTTGCCCGGCGCGGTTACCAGATAACGGGGGTTGATCTTTCCACCAATATGTTGCAGCATGCCCGTTTAAAAGCGACCTCAGAACGCCTGCAAGTTGATTTTTTAAACCAGGACCTCAGGCAGCTCGACCTTCCGCCTGTTTATGACCTGGCCCTGTTATTCCAGGACGGGCTCAATTACCTGCTAAAAGAAGAGGATCTGCTTGCAGCCCTGACCGCGATTTACTCTATTTTAAAACCCGGCTCCCTTTTCATTTTTGATCTGACCAGGCCAAAATTGCGGCCGAGCGGGGACAACGGTGAAATAACAAGGGCAGATCTTGGCAATATGACCCTTGTATGGGAAAGCAGCTTCGATCCGCTGGTAGAAATCTGGTCCGTCAACTTGACTGTCACCGTGCAGAATGAAAGGGGCGGGTTTGAAATATTTCAGGAGCAGCACAGCGAAAAAGAATATCCCCCGGAACTGGTTTCTACCCTGCTTAAAAAAAGCGGCTTCAACCTGCTGGCCCTTTATCCCAGTTTCAGCTTTAAAGCAATTACCGGCAGGGAACCAAAGTTGACTTTCGTAGCGGAAAAGGAGATAAAACACTGAAGGTTAAATAGAAAAAAGCGCAGACCAGTCTAGGGCACAAATTTTTTTTTGTAAATATGTTGAATTATTTACTGATCTGTTGTATAAATATATTTGTTACTCAACTACTTAATATTTCATAATTAAGGAGGAGATCATTATGTCTGAAAACCTTATGAGTAACGATTACACCAGGTTTGCTGTACCAATTTCCAGATTTGAGAAAGGAGAAACAGAAAAGATTTTTGAAGAGCTCAAAAAAACGGGAATTAAGGCTGTCGTAAAAAACGGCCTTCCCTGCGGGATTATCCTATCGCTCGAAGCACTTAAGGATTTTTCGCTTCTGCTGCACGGCTACCAAGAAAAAATTTACGGCGAAGATCCCATTACCAAAAATGCTTTGCAAGAATTTGCTGCAGAAGTAGAATTATTGGAAAAGAGCCAAATCTCAAATCTACATTAAAAAAGCCTGAATCTGAAACGAAACTTCAATAGTAGTGAACCGCTATTGCGGAATAATATTTCTACCCAGACAAATGCTCCGGCCTTTGAAGAAACCGGAGCATTTTACATATTAACTGTGAGTCAGGACTATAGCCTGATCCAATCATTTTAGATTTTGTAAACTGCTTCTGAGCATTAATCCTGTAGTTCAACTCGATATATAATCCGGTAAAATTTTAAAACAGAATATACAGTATTTTTACCTTACAAGATCCCGGGAAGCAGGCGATAGCGGACCTGCCGGGTGTATTCCTCATAACCTTCAAGTTCCTCACGCAGGGTTTTATCTTCGAGTGATGTACGGACAATCGACGCTACGACCGGTAACAAAGCAGCAACCAATGCCCATGCCTAATCGAGGAAGAGCGGTCAGGCAAGGTAAACCAGGAATGCCCCCGCATAGCCCGGGTGGCGGACCCAGCGGTAGGGACCGCTCGATATCACACTGTGCCCCCGGTCTGCCTGGATGCGAACAACGCTTGAAAAGAAATGGTTTTCTATGAGAGAGAATGTCCCAAGACCGTAACCCACGATGATGGCAGCAAAAGCAGCTATTTTTACCGCCATGGAAAATGGTCCCGACCAGCTTAAAAGTTTATCCAGGCCGGCAATCAACGGTATGATACCTCCTCCCAAACTTACCAGGGGAGAAAGCAGCTTATCCCAGGATTTCGCATTGTTATGATCAGCAAACCGGGCCCGCTCCTTAAGCAGACCCGGATTATGCTTTGCAGCTAAAAACCGGCTGCCGATGAAACCGAGGATAGAAACAGCTGCATACAACCAGGCTTCCAGCCAATCCCAACGGCATGAAATTAACAGCGGTAATAACGAACGGCACCACCAAAATAAAAATCAACAGCTTTAACAGCAAGACGGAGGTTACAGCGCTTTTTGAGCTATTCACTATTCATCTCCAGGAACAAATCAATCGATCGTAATAGAACAACTGCTTTTAATTTATTTCAGCACCCGATTCGGCCACCAGTGAAATGCTACCAGCAGCTGAAAGTCAGTTCTTTTTAGCCTTCCCGATCAGTAAACCGGCCACACAGGCAACCGCTGTCGCAGTAATAAAAAATACTACTCCCAGCCACGTAAATTCCCCGGTTGTCAAAAAGTGAAGAAGCGTCCATACTACTCCCCCTGAAAGACCAAGACAGAGGGCAAAAGACAAAGGTTTATCCATTACCACAGTCTCCCAGATTATAATAATCCTGGTTCTGTTCGGTGTTGCCAACAAAAGGTCAGTCAATAATCATGGAGTCGTTACTTTCATCCCAGCTTACATTTTTATTAATTTTAAATTCCTGCGGTTCTCTAAGCATGGGGAATACCGTTAATCTACCATCAGCCAAATCAAGGGTATACCTGGACACATTATCCACCAGTTTGTTTTCTTCACTCATTTCACCTTTATATACGGTGATCATACACATATTTAACAAACCTCCCTAAAATTTATTACCGGTAGGAAAAGGGCATAAAATCTTTTTGAACCGGCCTTTATTAATAACATTATAGATCGTTTTTTATACATAGGAAAGACTGCTATCCTGTATAATTTAATGAACAGGTATCATTTTCAGTATTGGCTCAACGGGCAGTTGTGATGACAGGGAGAGAATAAATTGGATTATCGCCCGGCATTAAAAAAAGACCTTATACCACTCAACCAAATCCTCTATAACTCAGAGGCATACTGGAACCATGATGAGCACTACATGGCCAGTTTTGTCTCCCTTTATCAACTAACCGAAAAAGACCTGGCTACAGGTATCGTTCGGATTATGGAAAAGGACAGTAAAATAATCGGCTTTTTCAGGATTGAGTCGGAGGGAAATTCTGGTCGTAAATTCCCAAAGTAAGTTCTACAGTAGGAAGCGTGTTGCGATAACACTGAAAAATCAACGGATTTAAGTATGAGAAATATTCAGCAAGGAAACGTCGAAGGTTAAAAATGGCGTTAA
>JAXHVH010000053.1:0-9995 GCA_034189085.1 Bacillota bacterium
CTGAGAAAGGAGGTTTGACAGTAACCGGTACCTTGAATTGACCTCAGCGATGGGCATGAAAAAGGTAAAACAAATACCTTCCAGGGAACTGGAAGATGAAGTTTATCAATTAATCAAGAGCGAAATAGAAGAGCTCTTTGCAAACTGAGAATAGGGAAATATGAAAGGGCGAGGGCTAAAAATAATTTAATTGTAAAATATTTTAGTGAATTTAACTGACAAATATATAAAAAAACGATACAATGAACATTAAATCAGTTATTTTATGGACCAGTTTAAATACTGGTATTTTTTTAGATTAATCTACGTATTACTTCCACTGGGAGATGAAGTATTTTGACTGTTTTTTCACAATCCCTGGGGATTGCTGTTGTTTTGCTAATAGGATTAGCCGGCGGTTTGCTTGTTAGAAAAATTAAGATGCCCATGGTTGCAGGTTATATAATTATGGGGATATTTCTTGGCCCTTCATTTTTACATATTATCCCAACCCAATTAAATAATGAACTGGAAATAGTAAAAGTTTTAGGCCTGGGTGTAATTGCGCTCATGATTGGCAGTGAGCTGGAAATTAAAAAAATCAAAACCCTGGCCAAGGCTATCTTTGGTATTACTATTGTTCAGTTTTCAGGTGCTCTCATTTGCGTTTTCCTGGCTATGTATTACCTGCTCCACCTGCCGTTGACGACGAGCTTACTGATCGCTGCTCTGGCACCGGCTACAGCCCCTGCTTCACCTGTGGCTGTGATCAGAGAATATAAAGCAAAGGGGCCTTTAACCAGGACTTTGCTCGGAGTAGTAGCTCTGGATGATGCCGCATGTATTATTGTTTTCGGGGTGATCGTATCACTGGTTGCCATCATTTTTAAAGGTGATACCATGGCTTTCAATACACTGCTTGAGCCTTTCAAGGAAGTTTTTTATTCTCTATTAATTGGATTGCTGTCCGGGTTCCTCCTGGTCTTAGTATTAAAATATATAAAGAATCAGCATCAGGTGCTGGTAGTTTTACTTGGTTTTGTTTTGCTCAACAGTGGTATGGCATATAGCCTTGATTTATCTCCCCTGCTAATTAATATGATGGCAGGATTTATATCCGTTAATATAATTGATAATCCGGAGCCTTTTCAATTCCTGGAACAAATAGAACTTCCCCTGTTTATTATGCTTTTCACCCTCACCGGGGCAACACTCCAATTTGATGTCTTACTGGATAACTGGGTGCTTATCCTGGTTTGTGTTATTTTCAGGGGTATTGGAAAAGTTGGAGGCACTTTCCTGGGAGCTAAACTTTCAGGAGCAGACGAGATGGTACAAAAATATCTTGGTTTTGCCATGTTTTCCAAAGCAGGCGTAACCATCGGCTTATTGCTGGTTATACAAGCAAGATTTCCTGAAGTAGCTCCATTGATTACTGCGGTAGTCCTTGGCCATGTTACAATTGCCGAGCTTATCGGCCCTGTAGGCACGAGATTTGCGTTAATTTCTTCCGGTGAAGCCGATCGATAATTAACGGCCTGCACACGTAACATTGAGGAATGATCATTCTTTAGCAAAACCTTTAACAGTACCTACCGGGATAGAGATAAATATACCCCGCCCCGGTTCTTTTAGGTCACCAACTATTTCTTCTACAACTGCAGCGGCTTCGGCTGCTTTTTCACTGTCTTCAACTATAGAAAAGATGGTAAGGTTGTTTGGCTTCGATTGATGATAGATTAATTTTCGTAATCCTCCCACGATGGGATATTCAGTATTGTTCAGAAATGTGCGGCCCATTCCTTTGGAAGTCAAGATGGTTGCTCCGCTGATTCCCATGGCCAAAAATTTCTCCATTATTTTATTTAAATATTCTTCTTTGTTTAAGACAAACAATATTAAATGCATTTTTCATATCCCGGGTGTATGGGCAATAACGCAATAGCCGGGACATTTTCACCTCACCTGTAATTACTGGTTGTTATTAAAGATATTGTCCCAATCTGTCGGTAAGATACTGTCTGTCTTTCCGGCTGTCTGTTACCAGGATGTTGGAAAATTGATTATCGGTATTTTTCGAATGAAGTTTTTATAACTATCATTTACTGAAATAATCTATTATTTTTATTATTTTTAAACTTCTTTTTGTTGTTTAACATCTCCTGCAAAACTATAAGAATGATTTTAGAAAAATGACCGTTTCTTTCTTATACAAAATACAAGAATACAAAAGGCACGATTATTTGAATTGAGAGCACTTTGCAGAGCAGGAGCATGGAAACGAAAAAGGGGTCTTTATCATACCTTATGGCCAGGATAGTCATCACGAAGAGGCCGGCCGGGGAAGAGGCTAAAAGACAGGTGGGAAAGTCACGGCCTGAAAACCGGCGGATCAGCAGGGCAACCATGAAAGAAGTGGCAAAGATGACTGTGATGGCAATGGCCACGAGCATAAGCATGCGGGGATCGGAAAGCTTGGTGAGCTGTTCGGGAAGCATATTATCCGCTACAACTATACCCATACCGACCAGCAGCAAGTTGAAGATGCGAGGAGGGATCAATAAAGGCTCAACCCCCATCATGGTAATCAGGGCAACGGCGAACATCGAACCCACCATCATTCCCGCCGGTACTCCCAATTGATAAAAAATGGCTCCCCCTCCTATGGCCACAAGAAAGATTAAGATGATTCTCCCGGCTGGCCGGTAATTTATTCTCATCCAGCGATTTATCTTTTCTGAAGGATTATTATGCTGTTGTTTTCCTGGTTGAAAGAGATACCAAAAGGGCGCAATGGATGAATATATCATCTGTTTGAAACCTGCCGGAGGTTTTTTCTCCGGGAGAGTATTTTCTTCGCTGCCAGCAGGTGGGTGCCCGTGGAGCAGTTCACCAATCCTGCCTGTTTCATCGTTCTGTTTGCCTATCAATTTTCTGATAATGATGGGAAAAAGAATAAAAGTGATCAGCAGGCGGGCCATCTGCATCATAATAATGAAACCCAGGTCTGCGTCAACATCCATGCCGATGATGGTCATTTCTACAACCCCGGCCATGCTGAAAGAAAGCAAGGCGGTAGGGAGATCCAGGCTGGTCAGGTTGGTCATGACGGTACCCATGATAAAAATTATAGATTGGGCCCACAGGACGATAATTATTGCCGGGATGATCATCGTCCGCAGGGCCCGAATATTGTTCCGGTTGACCATAGCCCCGATCCTGATGCCAATCAGGACCTGCATAAAAGGAAACAACCAGGCTGGGCTAAGCGGAACATCAACTCCCAGTGTGCGCAGGATTGTTAGAACGGCCAGAGAACCGAGAAAGGGAGCTACCGGTATTCGCAGTTTCGAGAAAAGGGCCCAGCCGACGGAGCCCAGCATAAATAATAAAATGGTTTCCCAAACAATTTTCAAGGCCATAATGTTATATTATCAGCTATTTGAGGCCGGCAATCAAGTCATTGTTCGTTCCGAAAATAGCACCGGGTGAATATTTATTTTAGGTAGCTATGACTGGCCTTCGTCAGATTGAAACTAAACGATAAATGTGTGCTCTTTGCAGCAATTTTTAAATATCGTTGTTGCTGTGAATATTTTATTCAAACAGGTTGATTTTTGCTTCTGGAAAGGTTCAGTGTGCTGACGTATTATTTAAGTGGCCGGTTGGGACATAGAGTGGTTGGCCTCTTTGTTGAAAAGAAAAATCTGTAAATTCCCAAACTAAATGCTACACCGTGGTCCACTGTAGAACTTACTTTGGGAATTAACAAAAAGAAAAATCTGGCTAATGAAGACTCAGATTCACCCATAAGGCCCGGCAAATATGATACAATAAAACGCAATACTGTTTTTAACATCCCAGAAAAGCATTTTTATATTTAACCTGTTAACTGGCAACAGCAGAAAATTTACATTCAGGAGTGGTGCGGAATATGTACAAAATCACATTAATCCCGGGAGACGGTATCGGTCCCGATCTGACCAGGGCGACGGTAAGAGTCCTGGAAGCATCGGGAGTGAAGTTTGATTGGGAAGAAGTAATTGGAGGGGAAATTGCCCTGCAAAAAACCGGTGACGTTCTCCCGGAAGAAACTATTGAATCCATCAAAAGAAATAAAATTGCCTTGAAGGGGCCTATGACCACACCGGTAGGCGAAGGTTTTCGCAGTGTGAACGTAGCTTTAAGGCAAATATTGAATCTATATGTCAATTTAAGGCCCTTTAAAACGATCAAGGGTATACCAAACACCTTGTTTGACAATATTGACCTGGTGGTTGTGAGAGAAAACACCGAGGATCTTTATTCCGGGGTTGAACATATGATCGGCGATTACGCCGGGGAAAGCATAAAAATAATTACCCGTCCCGCCAGCGAACAGATTGTCAGGTACGCCATGGAATATGCTATTCAAAATAAAAGACGTAAAGTGACGGCTGTCCACAAGGCCAACATTATCAAATGCAGCGACGGGCTTTTCCTGAAAGTGGCGCGAGAGGTGGCCGAGGAGTATCCCCAGATGGAATTTGAAGATCGCATCGTTGATAACATGGCCATGCAGCTTGTACAGAAACCGGATCTCTATGATGTTGTCGTTGCCCCCAACCTGTACGGAGATATTCTTTCTGATTTATGCGCCGGCTTAATCGGGGGGCTGGGCGTTGCCCCGGGAGCCAATATCGGTAAGAATATAGCCACTTTTGAACCGGTTCACGGCAGTGCCCCGAAGTATGCGGATCTGAACGTGGCCAACCCGACGGCGATGATCCTTTCCGGTGTTATGATGCTGAGACACCTGGATGAAGAGGAAGCAGCGGTGAGGGTGGACAAAGCACTGGAAAAAGTTATTGGCGAAGGGAAAACCGTCACCCAGGACCTGGGAGGAAAGGCTAAAACGTCGGAGTTCGCCGAGGCAATCGTCGAGGCGATGGAATAGCTTTCTTCCTGAATAATTTATAGAAAGCAAGCTGACTTGATGAAACCCGGGCTTTATCTCCTTGCAGAAGAGAGAAACAACTTGTTCAGCGCGCTGGACCCGCAGGGGCTTGCCGAAAAGCATCCCTCCTGGGCGGAAGATGTCCGGCGCCTGGGGCCGTGGGTGAAAACTGTCATCCCGGTCAAAAGCGGCAACGACAGGGGAATGACTGCCTGGCGTTCCGGTTCTGTGTCTGCAAATTTTGCTTCCCTGGTGTGCGGCAGCTGCTCTTCCACCATGGACGCGCTGCGTTATCTGGTCGATGTCTTCGGCCTTTCTCCCTGGGACGGCCTGCTGGCCGTGGAGCAGAAAGAAGGACGGGGCCGGAGAAACCATTCCTGGATTTCTCCTCCCGGGAATCTCTATGTTTCGTGGCCCTGGCCTGATCCGGGCAAGGAGCGGGAGACGGTTAGCCGCTGGCGGATGGTAACCTCTCTTCTGGCCGGGGAACTGACTGCTGTAGCGCTGGAGACTTTCGGAGTGGAGACGGCTGTCAAGTGGCCCAATGACCTGTTGGTGAACAACAGGAAGGTGTGCGGCATTCTGGTCGAAAATCGGGATGGCAGCACGATTGTAGGGCTCGGTCTCAATCTTGTTTATGCGCCCGGGCGGAACAAACTTGAAAAATCCCCGGCGGCAGACGCGATAAGCCTGCAGGATATGGGAAAGTCAGTCTCACCCCTGGAATTCTGGTTCCGGTTTGTGGAAACCGGCCGCCGCAGGTTTGAACAAATTATGGCATCCATGTCTCCTGAAGATTTTATCATGCTGCTCCAGCGCCGGTTGGCCTGGAAAGGGAAAGCGGTGTTGATTAAAAAGAATGACGACGAGGCATATCTTGCGGAGATAAGCGGCCTGTCCCCTGACGGGGGCCTGCTGATAATCCGGGAGGGAAAGCTCGAAACTGTTTATACGGGGAGTATTCTCCCTGCCGGCAGTGCCGGCTAAAGATGACCATACAGGCAAAGAAGGCCGCAAGCCGTAGGAAATACTGAAGTGTGGCTGAGGGGCAGCTTCAAGTAAATGTAGAAGAAGAAGGTAATGCAAAAATGACTGCAGACAAACTGGAAAGAAAAAGTTTTGAACAGGTCAGGGCAAAACTGGAAGGACAGCCCATCCTGATTGCTAACCGGGGCATCCCTGCCCGGCGGATAAGCCGTTCCATCAGGGAAGAGCTTGATGCCGTGGCCATTGTCACGGCAACCGACGTGGATAAAACTTCTCCTTCCACCCTGGGGGCCCAGGAACTGATGCTCCTCGGAGCCGATCCCCAGGCTTACCTTGATCTGGGCAGAATTGTCCGTAAAGCAAAGGAAAGAAGAGTTGTGGGAATCCATCCGGGCTGGGGTTTCGGCTCGGAAGATGATTCTTTTCCCACTATATGCAGCCAGGCGGGTATAACCTTCATCGGCCCTCCTGCTGAAGCGATGCACATCCTGGGGAATAAGGTGGCTGTTCGCCGTCTGGCAATTGAACAGGATATTCCGGTCGTGCCCGGCTCTGATGGGGCGGTAACGGTCGACGAGGCAAGGAATATAGCGGATGAAATAGGTTTTCCCATTATGATCAAGGCGGAAGGTGGAGGAGGGGGACGCGGGATTTACGAGGTCTACTCCGAAGATCAGCTGGAATCTTCTTTCCACAAAGCTTCAGTAATGGCTGAAGCCTCCTTTGGCAACCCCCATGTTTTCGTGGAGAAATTCTTAACCCGGGTTCGCCACATCGAGATCCAGGTTATCGCCGATCATTACGGGAACATATTTGCTTTTGATGAGCGCGACTGCACGGTGCAGCGAAACCATCAGAAACTTATTGAAATAACCCCATCGCCCTGGCCGCAGATGACCGATGAGCTGCGGCAGAGATTGAAAGATTATGCCAGGAAATTGATCGGGGCGGTGAACTATTATTCCCTGGCCACGGTGGAGTTTCTTGTTGATGAAAATGGCCATCCATACCTGATTGAAGTGAATACCCGCCTGCAGGTGGAGCACGGTATCACCGAATGTCGCTACGGCATCGATCTGGTGGAAGAGCAGATTGCCGTTGCCTTTGGGGCGGAGCTCAGGTTTTCCGAAGAGAATACCTGCCCCAATTTGCACGCCCTGCAGTGCCGGATTAACTGTGAGGACCCGCAGAATGGGTTTGCTCCCAATGCGGGGAGCATTACCCGCTATATATCTCCCGGAGGGCAGGGGGTGCGGCTTGATTCATGTGTAACAGACGGATACGAATTCCCTTCCCAGTATGATTCTGCCGCCGCTCTGTTGATCACTTATGGCAATTCATGGCTCAAGGCAGTGAAGATCATGCAGCGGGCTCTCAGGGAATACATGGTCGGCGGGGTCAAGACCACCATTCCTTTTCATAAAAAGATTGTCAAACACCCCAATTTTCTGGCCGGCGATTATGATACCAAGTTCATTGAGAACCACCCGGAACTGATGTTCTATACGGACATGGAACCGGAAAGCCTGCGCCTTTCCAGGCTGGTGGCGGAAATATCAGCCAGGGGGTTCAATCCCTTCGTTGAGCTTGGAGATTACCGGAATCGCAGCGACAAGCGCCTGGGGCGGCTGGAAGTGATCCAGCCGAAGATGGGCAAACAGGATCCCCGGGTGATGCAGTATCCACGCGGCGACCGCCAGGCTGTCCTGGAAATGGTCCGTGAAACCAGGCAGCAGGGCATTGTCCATTTTTCCGATACCACGACCCGTGATATTACCCAGTCAAACAGCGGCAACCGCTTCCGGCTGGCAGAGGACCGTATTGTCGGTCCCTACCTGGACCGGTGCGGCTTTTTCTCCCTTGAAAACGGCGGGGGGGCCCATTTTCATGTGGCCATGCTGGCGAATATGACCTATCCCTTTACCGAAGCGGCGGAGTGGAATGAATTTGCACCCGAGACCATGAAGCAGATCCTGATCCGCTCCACCAACGTTTTGGGTTACAAGCCCCAGCCTCGCTCCATGATGCAGCAAACCGGAGATATGATCTGTGAACATTACGACGTGATCCGTTGTTTTGATTTCCTAAACCATATTGAAAATATGCTGCCCTTTGCCGAAATTGTCCTTTCCGGCAACGAGCGCATCTTCGAACCGGCCATTTCACTGTCTTATGCCCCCGGATTTACGGTGGAACACTACCTGCAGGTTGCCGAAGAGATTCTGGCCATGTGCGGAAAGGCGGCCGGAGTGAGTGCTGAAAAGGCCTCACGCATGATCATTCTGGGCTTAAAAGATATGGCCGGGGTTTGCCCGCCCTGGTTTGTTCGACCGCTGGTAAAAGCAATCAGAGCAAAATATCCGGAACTGGTCGTTCATTATCACCGGCACTACACCGACGGGCTATTTGTTCCCTCCGTGGGAGCAGCTGCCGAAGCCGGCGCTCATATTGTCGATACAGCTATCGGGGCGGCAGTCCGCTGGTATGGGCAGGGAGAAGTAATGTCCACGGCTGCATTTTTAAAGGGCGAAAAAGGGTTGTCCAACCGCCTGGATTGGGAAGCGATCCGTGAATGCGGGTTTGTCCTGAAGCAGATCATGCCGTATTTTGACCGTTACTGTTCGCCCTATTTCAAAGGTATCGATTATGACGTGGTTAAACATGGCATGCCCGGCGGGGCAACATCTTCTTCACAGGAAGGGGCGATGAAGCAGGGCTATATCAAACTACTGCCCCATATGCTGCGTTTCCTTGCCGGCACGCGCAAAATAATTCGCTATCACGATGTCACTCCCGGCTCTCAGATTACCTGGAATACCGCCTTTCTTGCCGTTACCGGAGCATACAAGCGCGGTGGTGAAACTTATGTCCGGAGGTTGCTGGAAGTTCTTGAGGCAGCGGTTTCACTTCCCGACAGTGAGCTGTCAGAAAAGGCAAAAGAAGATCGCCTGAGAATATACAGTGACAGCAATGATGCTTTCCGCAATTTGTTGCTTGGCAAATATGGCCGGCTTCCCCTGGGATTCCCCCCGGACTGGGTTTATCAGAGTGCTTTTGGCAAAGATTATAAAAAGGCTTTACAGAACCGGACGGAAAATTCTCCTCTCTATGGTTTAAAAGAAATCGACATCGAGGAGGAAGGCCGTTCTCTGCAGGATAAGATCAAGAGAATCCCCACCCGTGAAGAAGTAGTCATGTACCTCAATCACCCGGGAGATGCCATTAAAACCATGGAATTTCACAAGAAATATGGTGATCCCAACCTGCTGCCCCTGGATGTCTGGTTCGAAGGGCTGGAACCGCAGCAGGAGCTGGAGTTTTACGATGGCTATGGAAAACCGCACAAGATGATGATTGTCGATATTTCCAGCCCACGCCGGAACGGTGTGAGTATAGTGAGGTACCTCCTGGACTCGGAAATCATAACCTGCGAAATCCAGGTGCAGCTACCGGAGAAAGCAGCTGAAGGTATCCTGGAAATGGCTGATTCTGCCAACCAGTACCACGTTGCTTCTCCCGGCAACGGGGACCTGTGGGTGGTTTACGCCATGCCCGGAGAAGTGGTTAAAAAGGGTGATGAGCTGTTTAATATCAGCATCATGAAGCAGGAAAAGGCTGTTATTGCACCTGTAGACGGGATAATAAAAAGAGTGCTTAAGTCTGCCAATTACACGGAAGATAAAAAAATGGTTGCCGTGCAGGAAGGCGAACTCATCGTCGAACTCGCGCCTGTTCCCGCTTTTTGCCCTTCCTGCAAGGCCCCGATGCCGGATGAAGACTTTACCTTCTGCCCCTACTGCGGCAGCAGCCTTAACGAGGGCGAAAAACCGGGCAATTAAAAGGCAAAAAATCCTTTCCACCGGGAATTACTGGCTTATCAGGGATAGGGCTACTGTAAGGTGAATGGAAGAAGACGATTTAGAAAATGAAAGGGATACTCAGGAAAAATGTCAATGAAGCTATGGCTATATGCAGGCATTCCGTAAATGCCCCTTTAATATAGCCCCAAATATTGCCAAAGGGCAATTTTAGGGCAAAAAATGGGTAAAGGCGAAGAAGAGCGCAATACCCTGGCCACGGGCACCGGGTGCCT
>JAXHVH010000054.1:0-9932 GCA_034189085.1 Bacillota bacterium
TTGGCAGGGAAAAGGGAGAAAAGTGAAAAAGGGAAACTCATGTTCAGTTAAAACCAATCCCCATATAAGGAGTAAAGGGTCCTCTCTGATTTATTTTGATCAGTAAAGGACAAAGTCCTGTTAGTAAGGATGAAGGTAGAAGAAATATTCGAAATTATATTTGTTATAATATATTTTGATAAAGGGCATTAAGAAAGGTTGATCCTGTTTTAGGCCAAAGGAGCAATTCTATTATGGAAATAAGAGAATCAACTGAGGTGGATTTAAAGGGTTTGCTGGCCGTAAACAAGCAGGCTTTTGGAAATATTGAAGGGCCGGAAGTGGTAGAACTGGTTCAGGGCTTGCTGGCTGATCCAACCGCTGAGCCTCGTCTTTCCCTGGTGGTATTGAAGGGATGCCGGATAATTGGGCACATCCTTTTACGAGGGCACAAATTGAAGCAAATGAACCGATTAAGGCGGCATGCCTGGTCCCGCTGGCAGTGGCTGTCGATTATCAGAACCGTGGTATCGGCAGCAGGCTTATTGAGGAGGGCTCCTCCGTCGCCTCAGTATTGCCATGGCCTTAATCTCGGATCCGAAAGTGCTGTTTCTTGATGAGCCGACCATGGGGCTGGATCCGAAATCGAGAAAAACCCTCTGGTCTTTGATTCGCTACCTGCGGAGCAAGAAAACTGTTTTTCTGACAACTCACTATCTTGAAGAAGCAGATGCCCTTGCCGATAGGATTGCCATCATTGATCAGGGCAGGCTGGTAGCTCTTGGTACCTCTGAAGAGCTTAAAAGGCATCTGGGTGGTATGCAGGTAATGACAGTTAAGGCTGATAGCCTGTCGCCTGCTGCCATGAAGAACCTGAAAAAGATCTATCCGCAAACAGCGGTTGCCGATAGTCATCTAATAATTAAGGCTGAAAAGCTTGATTTCAACAAAGTAGTTGATCTTTTGCGGGGCGAGGGAGTAAAGATTAACTGGTTATCGATGAAGGAGCCAACCCTTGATGAAATATATCTGAAGAGCACCGGAAGGACCAGGGACAATGAAATTATTTAGCCTGGCAATTTTGACTCCCGTTGCTGTAATTTGTATCGGAATCGGTATGGTTCTTGGCTCACTGTTTACGGAGAACCAGGTTGCTGCGGCGGGGTCAATAATTATTGTCGTCATCTCGCTGTTCAGTGGGGCCTGGATGAATCTGGAAATGGTCGGCGGAGTATTTGAAAAAGTTGGTTATATTTTGCCCTTTGCCCATGCCGTGGATGCCGCCAGGGCAGTTATAAACGGGGCGCAGCTGTCCGCGGTAAGCGATAAGCTTTACTGGATTGTTTCCTACCTGGTAGTTTTTATTTGCGCCGGCATTTTATCCTTCCGTCGGTTCCATTGTTAATCCTCCAATCTTTTTTCAGCAGATAAAAAAATACGAAAAATCTATGCGGGGAATGACTGCCTGTAATCAATTCGGTTTATATTTCACTCAATGGCTTCTTTTCAGCAGCCAGAGTTACCGGCGGCAAGTCAGCGAAAGATCCTTTTCATTTCACTTTTTGCTTCCTCTGAAAACATTTTGATATAGTTTCTAATATTGCTGAGATGTTTTAACCCCAAAGATTTATCTATCCCCGGAGGGGCATATGTTGTATAGAGCGCCTGGCTTGTTGAAGGGCCGATCGCGGTTCGCCTGTCCGAGCCTCGCAGGATGCTCGATAGGATTCCAATTAATTCAATGTGTATTCGGCTGTAACAGTTCCCCTGACAATTATATCACCGGGAGTAATAGGAGTTTCCGCTGAGCCCATGGCCATCTCTTCCTGGACCATTTCATCCCGGAGCCTGAAAGGGACATAATCGCTTCTTTCCTCTTTGATACTATGCAGGCCGCCGAGTTTTTGACCGGCACTTTCAGCAATAGCCTCGGCTTTGCGGAAGGCCTGTTCTGTTGCTGCTCCCAGGGCTTCCATTAGTAATTCCTGTGGATCCTTAAGTTCAAAAGAGATGTAATTGATATTGTTTGCCCCTGCTTTAACCGTTAAATCGACAATTTCTCCCACGGCATCGAGCTTATCGGTAGTGGCAATAATTTCATTAGTCGCCTGGTAGTAGGTCGTTTCTTCTCCCATGGCCGGTTGTTCCCTGACCCGTTCCCGAAAAGTGTAAAGGGTATATGAACCGGTTTCCAGTTCTTCATCAGTTAATCCGTAATCTTTTAAAGCGTCCAGAACCGCATTGGCCAACCTGGCATTTTCTTCAACTGCATCTTTTGCCGAAGTGTCGCGGGTCATGATGGCAACACTGATTTTGGCCTGATCTGGTTCAGCGGTTATTTCCGCTTCCCCGTAGGTCTGAATAATGCTCGGGGAATCGGCAGAACCTGCAGCAGGCTGGTCTCCGCCACAGCCGGTAAGCAGCATAGTCACGACCAGCATAGCTACGAGAACAAGAAACATGGATTTACCACGCATGGTTCAAAGCCCCCTTTTTATTGGTATTGCTGATTTAAAGTTAACCATGGTAATCTTAATAAAATACTATTCATCCTGTTTCTTTTATATCATAAACGTTTTTATCGGGGAAGAGGTAGAATGCAACCGGCTAATATTGGGAAGGGTTCAGGTTTATAATTAAGTACATATTTGCAAGTTTCATTTCTTTGCTAAAATGAAGTGGATGGCTACGGATTGGGTGATTCTGCGGCAGGACTATAGGACTATAATGGAATAAAGAAACATCTGGTTAACTCAACAAAATTAAATTTTTTAGTGCATGTTCAATGCTGAGGCAGCCAGTTGAATTGAAGAAGACAGACAAAGCTGGTTAAGGGAAAATTAAAAGTCAAGTGGAGGTAAAAAGTTGTGTTGAAAGAATTCAAAGAGTTTATAACGCGGGGTAATGTGGTGGATCTGGCGGTTGCTGTTATTATCGGCGGAGCTTTTGGTAAAATTATTGCATCTCTGGTTGAAAATATCTTCATGCCGTTGGTTGGTATATTGATGGGAGGTGTATCGTTCTTTCCTGATGCTTTGTCTCCCTGAAAAAGCGCTCATATAACATGATAATGTCGGTGACCGGAGCAAACGGCACTGATAGCAGAAATGAAGCTGGATTGATTCCTCAATTTTCCCATAAAAAGTGTTATAATGCCTGTATAATTAAAGATTGTGACCAGGAGCAATTTCTGATATACCGGAAGTAATTTTTAGAGTGGGAGGAGGTTTGGCCGCGTGTTCAAGAAAGCCATCGGGCAATCATATAAAGCCGGCTTGCCCCCGGGTTCTTTAGTTCACGTTGGAGAATTAAAGAGCGATACGACTGAAGTTACGGTGTGCGGATATGGTGAAGATTTTTACCGGGAGAATAAAACATCTGAACCCGAAGAATGCCTCTCCCTGCTTGAAAAGGAAGCTGTTGTAGTATGGGTCAACCTTGACGGCCTGGCTGATATTGAAATGCTGCAGAGAATAGGTGATTTTTTTAACCTGCATCGTCTAACCCTGGAAGATATTTTAAACAATGAGCAGCGGCCGCGGCAGGAAGCCTATGAAAATTATACCTATGTTGTATTAAAGGCACTGGTTTACAACGATGATCAAAACCGAATTGACACTGAACAGGTCAGCATCGTAATCGGCGGCAATTACGTGTTCTCTGCATGTGAGCGGAAAACGGAATTATTTGATACTTTACGTAAACGCCTTGCTTCGCATAAGAGCGGTATTCGTAAAAAGGGTGCCGATTACCTGGCCTATGCAATTATGGATATAGTGGTGGATGGCTATTTTCCCGTACTGGAAAAAGTGAGTGATCACCTGGAAAATCTTGAAGAATTACTGCTGGAAAACCCGGAAGAAAAAAATCTTCATACAGTACACCACCTGAAAAGGGAAATGCTTGGCATGCGTCAGGCAGTATGGCCTTTAAGAGAGGCCTTAATTGGCCTGGAAAAATCTGATTCAATATTTATCCAAACGGATAATGCTTTTCACCTGCGTGATGTCTATTCCCACACTGTCCAGATTATTGAGACGACCGAAATCTACCGGGAAATTCTGTCCGGCCTGCTCGAAACCTATCTTTCCAGTGTTAACAACCGGCTGAATGAAGTAATGAAAATCCTGACCATTTTTTCAGCCATTTTTATCCCTTTGACCCTGATTTCCGGTATTTACGGGATGAACTTTGCTTATATGCCGGAACTGAACTGGCGTTATGGTTATCCCTTTTCCCTTGGCCTGATGGCAGTGGTGGCTATCTTCATGCTTCTTTATTTCAGGCGAAAGAAATGGTTCTAATGGGCCGGGTGTTTGTGTTATCCCTGCTGATTAAAATTCCATATATCGAGTGGATCATCAATCTGGCCTCGGTACTCTTTGCCGCCAGTGCATTTATCCTTTATATAGTCGACAAAAAGACTAAAAGGACATTACAGTGGAAGAGCAATTAGGGTAACGAAATTTATTAGTCGCAAACTAATCTCGAGGAGAACAGCAAGAATGGATACCAATCTGATTAATCTCGGTTTTAACGAAAAATACAAACAGGAGGCATCCTGTTATGAAGGGCTTTTCCCTGCCAGGATCACTGCCCAGCACAAAAATCTTTACAGGGCTGCAACCATGAAAGGTGAAGTGACGGCCGGGGCGGCGGGCAGGCTGCGGCATAATGCCACCTGCCCGGCTGACTTTCCGGCGGTGGGTGATTTTGTCATGCTCGACCGGGAAAGAGATGAAAATGGACCGGCCGTAATCCATGCTGTTCTGGGCAGGAAAAGTGTTTTTGAACGGAAAGCGGCCGGCACTGCTAATGAGGTGCAGGTTGTCGCTGCCAACATTGATACTGCTTTTATCTGCATGGCTTTAAACAGGGATTTTAACCTTCGTCGGCTTGAACGTTACCTGGCCATAGCCTGGTCCGGCGGCGCGCTGCCCGTGGTGGTGCTGACCAAGGCGGATTTATGCGAAGATGTGGAAGAAAAGCTTTCGGTAACCGAGGCAGTTGCTCCCGGTGTGGATATTCTGGTGACGTCGGGACTGACTGCTGACGGTTGGACTGAGCTGAAAAAATATGTTGCTTACGGGGAAACGGTGGCCTTTATTGGTTCATCCGGAGTGGGCAAGTCTACTTTGATCAATCGCCTCATGGGCGATGAGATTCTGGAAACAGGGAAAACAAGAAGCGATGACAAGGGCCGGCATGTTACTACCAGGAGAGAGTTGATCCTTACTCCCGCAGGCGGGGCGGTCATTGATACCCCGGGAATGCGGGAGCTCGGTGTTGACAGTGTGGATCTGGCCAGTTCCTTTGCCGATATCGATGAGCTGGCTGAAAAATGCCGGTTCAGAGACTGCAGCCATGACCGTGAACCGGGCTGCGCGGTCAGAAAAGCGATAGGAGAGGGTCTGCTCGACGAAAAGAGGCTTGAAAATTACCGCAAGCTGAAGAAAGAAGCTCGCTACGAAGGATTGAATTCCAGGGAGATAGAAAAAGAAAAGAGCAATGAGATGTTTTCCGGTTTTGACGGAGTAAAAAATTTCCGCGATTACATCAAGCACAAAAGCAAACATTCAAGGTGATCGGTTTAACAGTTAGACGATTTTAAATTTGACCCTGCAGGAATTTTTTCCGCACTGCGGGGTTAAATTTTTCTATAGCATAACGCAGCATAGTCCGGGGCATTTCCCGGTACCGTGTTTTAAGGAAATCAAACTCTGTTTGATAATCTATTTTGCCGATTTCTCGTAGCATCCAGCCTGTTGCCTTGTGAATCAGGTCGTGGTCGTGGTGAAGCAGGGAATCGATGATCTTCAGAGCATCGCTGAAGTCGCCCCGTTTAATGAAATAAAAAGTGGCCAGGACGGCAATGCGCTGTTTCCACAATTCACCGGAACCGGCCAGCCTGTAGAGGATAGTCCTGTCTTTTTTATAGTCATACAGATGACGACCGAGGATATACGGGGCCGATGAATCTACCAGGTCCCAATTGTTAATGCCCTGCAGGTTGGCCAGGTAAAAGTCAAATAGAGCCTGCCGCTCCTGCTTTTCCCCGGCCCGATCATATTTGTAAACCAGGATGAAGAGGGCAGTTTGTCTGTGTTCGTGGTAAGGGCTGTCCACTAAATCTTTGAGCTCATCCAGACTGATAGAACGGAAATACCGGCGGGCTATTTTTCGCTGGTCAGGTCCTTTAATGCCCAGGAAAAGATCTCCTTCACCGTAACCGTCCGGGTACGCCCGAAAGAATTTGGGCAGAAAAACAGCTTTTTCCGGATTTTTTAGTTCATTCAGTTCTTCTTTGATTGCTGCCGCTTCACTCATTTATAATGCCTCCTTCTTTGTTTCAGTTTCAGCTGTGCCGGCAGGAATACAGGCCCTGTTGTTTCACTTTTTCACCGGTTAAATGGAGAAGCCGGATTACTGTTCTCCCTCCGCCGGGCTTTTTTCACCAGCTTCAGGATCGGAGTACGTTTCAGCCATCCAGTCTTCAATTAAATACCAGATGGCATCTTTTTCAAGGCCCCGTCTCCAGCCGGCGATCCCGGCCAGCCTGTAACGTTCAACCAGCTCCAGTCGATAATACATGGAAGCTGTGTCTTCAAGCCACATTATATAATCAAGATCATCTTTACTGTAAGAGGCGACATGCTGCTTTGCTTCCAAATCCCAGTATATTTCAGTTTCATTTTCTTCCATAATTTCCGAGGCACGCTGCATGGAAAATGACCAGCAGTCCAGCACCAGGGGTTCTTCGCCTGAATTGTCAATTTCCCAGAGTCGAGTGTAAAAGGGAACACCCAGGATTAATTTCTCAGCAGGCACTTCCTGCAGGATTCGGCGGAGGCCACGCTCAACCCAGGGCAGGGAAGAGACGGACCCTGCGGTCGGCGATGCGCTGTAGTGTTCATCGTAGGCCATCAGGATAAGGTAATCTGCTTCGGCGGCCAGAGCACCCCTGTCATAACCGGTACTCCAGTATTCAGAACTGGAGATCATTGTCACATCAACGGAGAGAACCAGGCTTTCCTCGCGGCACCGTTCGGCCAGCTCGGAGATGAAACGGGTGAAAAGGTTACGGTAGCCGGCATGAAAATTTTCAAAGTCGATGTTTATCCCGTCAAAATCGTAATAGAGGGCCAGGTCAATCAATTCATTGACAATTTTACGCCTGATCCAGTATCGGCTGAGGACAATAGCCGTTATTTCAGGATCAAACGAATTGGTAACCAGGGGCCATATTTCATAACCGCGTTCCCGGGCCCAGTTCAGATAATTTTTATCCACATGGTTCTCTATGGTCCCCGCTTTATTAATGATATTGAACCAGGTCGGTGATACTATCTGGACAGGTTTCATCGGGCCGATGGCAGCAGGACCGGGAGCGACGGGCGCATATTCCCAGACTAAAACCAGCGGGGGATTTGGTGGAACTTCATCTTCCACCCCCGGTTTTTCCGGGGGCTCATCTCGGATGAATAGGAAGAAAAGAAGTATGGCAAAAAGGAAAATTATGATAGCAATGACAGCTATCGGCAAGAAGTTTGGATTGCCTGAAAAGCGATTTTTTATGTGGCATCCCCTGTTAAATTCCGGCAAGAGAGGTAAACCTCCATGTTAGAATTTAGCTCCGGAAATGAAAAAATAGTTAACTTAGTATAGCACAATTGTAGTGGCTCCGAAATTTGTAAGGGAAACAAAATTGCCCTTCTTTTGACATTTCTTATGGAGCGATGAGGCTTCAGTCGCAAACCTGACCTCATGAGGCAAGTTATCTGTCAGCCTTTGTCAGGTATAAAATGTCTGATAAATGTTAACGGTAGTTTTTATGGACATGATTGATTATTTAAACATTTTTCAGGTAGATACTTCGATATGATTGAACCGATACAACTTCGGTAAAATTTCACGCGGGTGATTGCGGCTCCTTGTTAGCTCAAACTTTACAAGCTATAATGGTACTGTTCAAAAGGTTAATCATTCGCAAGGTACTGACCAATCAATAAGGAAGGCGAAAGGAGGTTTTCATAATGCGGCGAAGCAAGGCGGCAGGTGAAACCATGTACGAAGGCATGGGTATCAACTGCCTGTCAGAAGCGGCGATCGATCGAATCCACGATGCCACATTGGAAGTTTTAAAAATCACCGGTGTTAAAGTGTACAGTGAGGAAGCACTGGAAATTTATCACGGCGGCGGTTGTATGGTCGATAAAGAGAAAAAAACAGTTTATTTCCCTTCTCACATTGTAGAAGATTGTATTCGCTCTGCGCCCGCCACAGTTGTTCTGGCTGCTCGCAATCCGGAACATGATTATGTTATGGGCGGCGAACGGGTAGGTTATTGCAACTTCAGCTGCGGGGTCCAGGTTGTTGATATTGAGGACGGTAACGTTCGTGATTCAACGAAAAAGGACACGGAGGATATTGCCAGGCTGGTTGACTATCTTGACCAGTACGACATCCTTGATTGTCCTGTTATCCCCAGGGATGTAAATCAGAAGGTTTTTCCACTCCATAATTATGAAGCAATGATTTCAAATACCAGCAAACACTGCAGCACAGCTCCTTTTAGTTTTCGTTTGGCTGAGCTGATCATCGAAATGGCTTCGGCCGTGGCCGGAGGTAAAGACAAACTGCGGGAGAGGCCTATCATTTCGGCTGATGTCTGTCCCCAGAGTCCGCTTTCCCTGGCCCGTGAAACCTGTGAAACGATTATTTCCTACGCCAGGCACGAAATTCCGGTCAATGTTCTTTCCATGGCCCTGGCCGGCGGGACGAGTCCGGTGACCCTGGCCGGGACGCTGGTTACCCATAACGCTGAAGTGCTGGCCGGAATTTGCCTTACCCAGTTAACCAGGCGGGGTGCGCCGAATATATATGGGAGTTCAACGACAATCATGGAGATGCGCCGCGGCACAGCTACCGTAGGATGTCCGGAAATGGCGATTCTGGATGCCTGCGTAGCGGCCATGGCAAGGAAATACCGAATTCCCAGTTTTCTGGCCGGTTCATAGACAGACAGCAAGATTGGTGACCTTCAGGCCGGTCAGGAACGCACTTTATCACTCATGACCGCATCGTTGGCAGGGGCCAACATGATATACGGTCTTGGTATGGTAGAGTCGGGAATGACCATGGATCTGGGCCTCCTGGTTGCCGACAATGAATTTGTTCGCATGATCAGGCGCATGCTGGACGGTGTTCCCGTCAATGATGATACTCTTGCCGTTGACATGATCAGGGAAGTGGGCATCGGCGGTGAATTTGTCACCCACCAGCATACCTACGATAATTTCAGGGAAAACCAGGTGCAAAGCGACCTGATCGATCGCAACACCCGCGGTGTCTGGAAGGATGCCGGCGCCAAAAATATGCATACCCGCTGCAATGAAGCGGCTAAAGAAATTTTGGCTGCCCATAAACCGGAACCACTGCCTGATGGGGTGGCCAAAACACTGCGGGATATTATTACCGAGGCGGAAAAAGAATTTACCAGATAAATTGAAGGAGGCCGCAAGGCCTCCTTCAATACGTTAAATAAGTTAATGAAATCAAGCCTGTCCACATAAGTATTAACTTATTTTTAGGACAGGCTATATTTCAACTCCGGTATAAGCCTTTTCCCATCGATTTTAGATCTGGTCCAACCTATCTTCCGGGCTCCCATCTTAAGATAAAAGGGCAGGGCTCCGGGGTCGGTGACCCAGGTCAATTCAGAGATTCCATTATCTCTGCATACCTGCAGAAGGTGCTGCCATAGCCTGCGGCCGAACCCCTTTCCGATGCAGTCATGCCTGATATAAAAATAATCGAGCTCACCAGAATTTCCCTGTTAATTCCCAAAGTAAGTTCTACAGTGGACCACGGTGTAGCATTTAGTTTGGGAAGTATTTTTAGTAGAATTAAGTCTGGGAAGTTTTCCTTAAAAGAGAAGGAGAGAATGAATGAAA
>JAXHVH010000055.1:0-9341 GCA_034189085.1 Bacillota bacterium
AGCAAATCAATTTTAGAAAGAAGGTCTCCGTCAATCCGATCCGAGGTCTGGTCGCTGATATCAATACCAACTTCGTCCATTACCCTCACCGCCTGCCGATTCAACCCCACCGGGTTGATACCGGCACTGAAAACTGCAAACCTGTCCCCGCCGAGTTTCTTTAGAAACCCTTCCGCCATCTGGCTGCGGGCGGAATTACCGGTGCAGAGGAAAAGCACCCTTTTTTTCACAGCTATCTGATTCATTTTCTAGCACTCCTAGTACAATATAGTCGTAATCAATCAGCAGCAAAACAGCTGCTTAAAACATCAGACTTGAAGTCAACATAATATAGTTGATTTCTACTAATAGCTGGTCTATTTGTTAAATGTTTTCTGTGTAACCTTCTTCATGGCCGGAAACCAGCTGCGTGTTCGCAGGCAAATCCGAACCAGAGCCAGCATTACCGGCACCTCGATCAAGACCCCGACCACCGTGGATAAAGCGGCGCCTGAAGTTAAACCAAAGATAGTCACCGCTGTAGCAATGGCTACCTCGAAATGATTGCTGGCCCCAATCATCGAGGAAGGCGCCGCTTCTTCATAGGTTAAACCAATCAGCTTTGCGGCGACATAACCGATAATGAAAATAAAAAGGGTCTGGATAATCAACGGCATGGCAATCATGCCCACAACCAGAGGCGCTTCAAGGATAATCCCTCCCTGGAGCATGAAGAGAAAGATGAGGGTCAGCAAAAGGGCAATGATAGAAATCGTTCCCATGTGTTTCAGGAACACGCTCTCATACCATTCGATACCCTTTTTTTTTATCAGCCTTGTGCGGCTGAAATAACCGGCAACGAGAGAAACACCAACATAAAGCAAAATACTTAAGAAAATGGTCATGAAAGGCACAGACATCTCGGCCACCCCGAGCAGAAAATTGCCAAGCGGCGCATACAGGACCAGCATGGTCAGCGAATTTATGGCTACCATGACCAGGGTAAGGCCCATGAAACCGCGCGCCAGGTAGCTCCAGACCAGGACCATAGCGGTGCAGGGGGCAATCCCAAGTAAAATCATACCCGCCACATATTCCCCGGCCAAAGTGTCGTCAATAAAGGGAGCCCAGATTACCCGCATGAACAGCCAGGCAAAGAAAAACATAGAAAAAGGCTTAATGGCCCAGTTGACAACCAGGGTTAAAATAACCGCTTTGGGAGCTTTTACGGCATTGACAACTTCCTGAAAATCAATCTGGACCATAATCGGATACATCATGGCAAAAAGAAAGATAGCCACCGGAATGTTAACCTGGGCTACGGAAAGAGAGTTTAAGAATCGGGCAGCACCAGGGAATGCTGCACCAAGGCCTATTCCAAAGAGTATACATAAGGCCACCCAGATGGTCAGGTACTTATGGAAAAACCCAAGTTCATACTCTTTTTTGACTGTCATGTTTTCTCATCCCTCCAGTAATTTTTTAAATAAAAAGTGAAAATATAATAGTAATGTAATACAAATACTAACCTTTGACAATTAGCTAAACCATTGCAGAACAGTTTATCAGTTAACTGCCCTGGCTAAAGAATGCCTCTTGATATTATAATAATCTCCTGTATCTTTAAAACTCAGCCGAAATTGCCTTTCCCGGTTAATAAAATAAATCTTCTATCACTGTCACGGCAAAAAGATTGACGACAGTCTCCAGACATAAAATGAGCCTGTCAATAGATACTCGTTAGCTTTTATTAATTAAATTCCTATACTGCCATAAATCATCCCTGTTATGGTAGCCATGACGACAACAAGCAATACAAAAACAATGGTTTTCTGGGTGCCTATAACGGAGCGGATCACCAGCATATTCGGAAGGCTCAGAGCCGGCCCGGCCAGAAGGAGGGCCAGCGCCGGTCCCTTACCCATACCCGCCCCCAGCAAACCGTGGAGAATTGGAATTTCCGTTAAGGTGGCAAAATACATGAAAACCCCAACTACCGAGGCGACAAGGTTGGCCTGCAAACTATTTCCACCAACGAGCGCTTCAATATAGCTGACCGGAATCAGGCCGGCATCAGTTCCCGGACGACCCATCAGCAAACCGGCCACCAAAACCCCGGCAAAAAGCAGCGGCAATATCTGCTTGGCAAAATCCCAGGTGGTATTGACCCATTCTTTACGCTCTTCGCCTTTAAACCACCTGACCAGGATTAAGGCAAGGGCACCCAGCAAGACAATTACCACCGGCCATTTCATAGTGTAAATTGCATTGTAGAAACCCACCGGCTCAGTCGGCTCGCCCCACGTGGCGAAGATAAGGATGAGCACCAGGGTGAGGAAAAAGAGAATGTTCTGCAGCGGATTTCGTGACTCCGTCATATCTTCATCCATTCCGGCCATTTGCGAAGTCAGCCGTTCTTTGTCGTCTTTTCGGTAAAAGAAAGCCATCAGCAATCCTATTACTATGGCAAAAATAACGGCCCCGACAGCTCTCGCTATTCCAAGTTCCCAGCCCAGAACCCGGGCAGTCAGAACAATCGCCAGGATATTGATGGCCGGGCCTGAATAAAGAAAGGCGACAGCCGGCCCGATGCCCGCTCCACGGCGGTAAATTCCGCTGAAAAGGGGCAAAACCGTGCAGGAGCAAACAGCCAGGATTGTACCGGAAACCGAGGCTACCGAATAGGCTACAATTCTGCTGGCTCCGCTGCCGAAATATTTGATCACCGCGCCCTGAGATACAAAATTAGCTATAGCTCCAGCGATAAAGAATGCCGGGATCAAACAGAACAAAACATGTTCCCGGGCGTATTCCTGCAGGAGATGGAATGCCTCAATGATGGCCGTGCTTATCTGGGGACTGTCAAAAGGAGTAAAATAAGCAGCCAGGAAAATAGCTACTATTACAATAAATTTTTGGTACTCTTTCATAAACAGGCTCAACTCCTTGAAATCGGCTTCTAAGAATGGTATTGATTCTTATATGTGATTATAGATATATAGTAATACAATTTTCTTACACGATCAACCTATAAAATAAGCTACCGCTTCGAGTCTATACCTGATATTCTTAGCCGTGTTTAACCAACAGCTCACAACTACTGTGCTGGTAGATTATGGCTTGATATGCACTGGTCAATCCATGTTATAATGTTAAGGTTGAAAATAAATATCTAAAGACCGATGGTATCATTATGGCATACCTGCTGCGCTGAAAGTAACACGGTCGGAAAAGGTGTTATATGCTTGGAAACTACGTTAACACTCTGGCAATTATTGTCGCAAGTATAATCGGTTTGTTAATCCGGAAAGGGCTAAAAGAAGAATATAAAACTATCGTCATGCAGGCCATCGGCCTGTCGGTTATCTTCATTGGAGCAGTCACTGCCCTCGGAGGCCTGCTGGATCCGGCAAGTGAACCCATACTCTTTATAATCAGCCTGGTTATCGGCGGTGCAATCGGCGAGCTGCTGCGCCTGGACAGGGCCCTCAATAAGCTGGGTATGCTGCTGCAGGAAAAAGTAGGCAGTAATAACGGCAGCAATGTAGCCCGGGGCTTCGTGACAGCCAGCCTCATATTCTGTGTGGGCACTATGTCCATTCTTGGCTCCATTGAAAGCGGCCTGCGGGGGAATTACAACATGCTTTTTGCCAAATCGGTCCTTGACGGTGTAACTTCCATGATTCTTTCATCAACACTGGGTGCAGGGGTTATTTTTTCGGCGGCAGCAGTTTTTATCTACCAGGGGCTTATTATTCTCTTCGCCGGGTCAATCGAGTCTTTGCTCACCGCACAGATCGTCCGTGAGATAACGATTATCGGAGGAATCCTCATTTTCGGTATTGGCCTTAACCTGCTGGAAATTAAGAAGATCAATACGATAAACCTGTTACCGGCCATTTTTGTGCCTGTAGTCTACTACCTGCTGGTAATACCGCTTTATCAAACTTTATTTGGTTAAAAGTGCATAATTCCCTGGTAGCCTTAAAACCACAGTTTGAGTAGCGTTTAACATAAAATTTAATAAACAGCCCTCACAATCCGGAAAAAGATAAAACAGGCTTTATGCTATTGCCGAGCAGGGCGGAAATAGTTATAATACTGATTAGAAAATATGCGCCTGTAGCTCAGGGGATAGAGCAACGGATTCCTAATCCGTGTGCCGCAGGTTCGATTCCTGCCAGGCGCACCAGAAAAAAGCCCTAAAAATAAACGTTTTTGGGGCTTTTACTTTTTTGTAAATGGGCTGTAAAAATGTTTTGGTGTGCGTATAGTGTGCGGATTACAAAAAAACATCAATTACAAACCCTATATATAAAAACTACTGATGCCAACGCAAAAGTGATCACAATTGCGCATATGTAAATACAAAAAAATCTTGAGTTCATAACTTCTGATTCATATTTATTTTCATCTGTATTATTTATACTTTTAACTATTTTTATTTTATATTTAAAGATTGGAACCTTACATAGTAGTTCATCCTTACATTCTTTGTTTTCTTTTTTACTATCATTATTTATAATTTCATTCTTTTCGTCTCTATAATATCTCGCACTTTTATTATGAAGTACAACTAACTTAATTCCTATGCAAGTTGCTAATAGCGCAAACACCCAAAAAACCCAAAATACCCATTTAGCACTGCATATTTTAGAACTTAAGCTTAATATCGCAGCTATAGCTAATATAGTTAAATATACAGTGTTTAGCATTTGTTGTTTACTAAATCTAATATCATCTATAAGTATATTCAGTCTAATATTTTTATTGTCATCTAAGGATTTTTGATTTTTGTTATTATTAATATTATTTTGTTCCATAATCGCTTTTCACTCCGATCTTTTAGTCGTTAAAAAGCATTTTTTCAAGTTTCGCAGTAGCTCTATCCTGCATATCTGGCAAGACGTGGCTGTAGGTATCGAGGGTTAAAGTTATGCCTGCATGGCCCAGGCGCTCGCTTACCACCTTCGGGTTCTCTCCGGCGGCCAGAAGCAGGGTTGCACAGGTGTGGCGCAGATCGTAAAGTCTTATATCCGGCAGGCCTGCTTCCCTTAAAAGAGGTTTGAAGTGTCGGCGCGATATATTACCTTCATGTGCCGGTTCGCCTCCTTTAGCAGAAAATACAAACCCGTCTAATTTAACTATCTTCTGATTATTCTTATGCTCTCTTAGATCGTTTATTACAGTTGCAGGCAAAGGCACCGTCCGACGAGATCCACTTGTTTTTAACTCCTGCAACCGCCAGCCGCCGCCCCTCGGCCTGGTAAGGGAGCGGTTCACCGTAACCCTCTTCTTCTCAAAATCAATATCGCTCCATTTTAAAGCCAAGGCCTCGCTCGGTCGCATACCGGAGGCCAGCAATAAGGTGAATAACGCCTTCCAGGGCGATTCTGCCGCCGCTTCTATAAACTTCACGGCCTGGGCCGGGGTCAGGGTTTTCATTTCCTCTTTTTTCTGCCTCGGCAAGTCCACTAAAGCGCAGGGGTTCCGGTATAGTTTGCCCCACTTCACCGCCTGGTCGAGGGCGTTTTTTAGGATAGTATGTGTATAGCGCACCGATCGCGACGACAGCCCTTTCTCCAGCATCTTGTTGTAAAGCGCCTGGATATTTTCCGGAGTTATTTTGTGCAGCCTTAAATGGCCGATCTCCGGCTTAACATACAACCGCAGCCGGTCCATATAATCAAGATAGGTTCGCTCGCGCACCCTGGCCTTTAGCGCGGTTTCTGCCCAGGTGTCAAGGTATGAGCTTAAAAGCTCTTTTGAGGGCGCGGTATAAGTCCCGATATCCCGTTCATATATGATTTTGTTAACATACTGCCTGGCGTTGTCCTTGTTGCCGTGGATAGTTTTGTTTAGATACTTCCGTTTGCCGTCCACTTCGCCCAGGTAAACCCTGACCAAATACTTTTTCGGGCCTTTCTTGATGATCTGTCCAGGCATTCTTTAAACCTCCTATTATTTTAATAGAAGAATCTCAATATGTTTTCCATCAGAATTACAGCCATAAGGACAAATCCACCATTTCCCTTCCTTTTTCCATTCTTTTAATTTTGATTCGCTTAGTCTTTCCCCAGTCTTACTCTCTCGGATAATTTTAAAATTTTCTATTCCCCATTGACATAAACATTCATTATTCATACATTGAACTCGCTCTAAAATGTTTGGAATATACCGTTTCTCCATACTAAAACCCCCTTTTATTTACTTTACACTTTAAATAGTATAAGTGATATAATAATTTAGGCAGGGCCTTTGGTCTTGCTTTCGGAGGGCGCTTTTCCTTAACGGGTTCGGGCGCCTTCCTTCATGTTCTCTAAAAACACCGGCAGCCTGTCTCCCAGGTCCTCTATATGCCCTAATAGTTTTATTGCTGCTTCTTCTTTTGTGATCTCGTCGTTTAAAAGGTCGAATCCTATCTCGGCCAGGATACTTTGTTCGTGTATAAGGCAATATGCCTCGCTCATGTTATCCCTGACGACCTTTTCCATTTTCCTTATACCTCCTTTTCAGAGGCCCTGCCCTTTTTTAAGCTTTTAGTTTTCATTTTTGGGTTTCATTAAATCAGCTTCGTATAATTTAATAATCTTGGATTAGTTTTTCTATACAAAACCGATAAAAATATCTGTTTCTTATACATTTTCATTCATTTCTTTTGCGTGATTTGGATTATATTTAGAGTATAAATCAAACCAAGTTTCATTATCGTGTGCTTCATAGACAGGTTTCATCAGCTTTTCAAATTCCTTATTAACTTGAGTTTCTGATAACGCCCTTTGAATATTAATATCATCTTCAATTAAAGATTCATTCTCCTTGTAAAAAATATAAAAAGCTAGAGCTTTTATACCATTAATTATTGGCATACAGGCAAAGTCTGCTGTAAATGAATATGCTGCGATTTGAGATTCCGTCGTATGTGGATCCAGACCATATGAAGCAGATCTTGAAAGCCATATTTCTGCAAGGTAGTCATGCGGTTCTTTATCTGGATACATCTTTTCAAAATTCTTATAATATTCTTCAATTAATTTTTGTTGTGTCCTGATCTTATTTTCTAAGACACGACTATCATTCGATTCATTCGAATTGCGAAATATATTCATGAAATCCTCCAATCTTTAAATTGCAAGTATTTATGTCATTGTCTCACCTACCCCGTTTCGTAGAATTCAATCAACCTCCCTCATCCTTTCTTTGGTTTTCGCTCAAGGGCCCATTTTAATAAAAAGCGCATTGTCTCCGCACGGGAGTCAAAGCGCTGTTCGAAACGATAATCATCAATCCGGTTAATTAAGTTTTCTGGCATGACGAAGGTTATAAGTTTATTTGCTTCTTTTTTATACAATATATGGCCTCCTTTAATCTTTGGTGCCACTATAATATAAATAACTTATAGTGTCAAGCATAAAAGCAGCCCTCCCCGTAGGGGAGGGCCGCACAAAGAAAGGAGAAAAAACGTCTGCTTCGCCGGTTAAACCCGGCGGGAGGTAGAGCTAGGACCCCCCTTGTGTTAACCCTTTTGGGAGAGCAGCCTTTATTCTTCCTAGGCCGGTTCTACCAGGCCAGTGATTTTACAGAAAGCCTCGGCCTGTTCAATAGCCATGTCAAGCATGGCATAGACGAGGAAGGCTACCTTCATATAATCAGCATAACGCTCTTTTAGAACTTCGATCCGCAGGCCTATCTTCTGGGCGATAATCATCTGACGGAAGTCGCCCAGGACGCAGATCGATTTATCCTCTCCGTCTATAGGGATCGCGGTTGTGGCCAGGATCGGCAGTTTCGCGATTACTGGCGGCACGAGTGCCGGTTTTCCTTCACCATCTTTTAACAGTGAGAGCACACCCTCATCCCTGGCCGACAGGATCGCTGCTCGCGGTTCGTCCGAATTGCTCATTAAAAGCTTCGTCCTTGCCTGCAGTATTGCGTCGTAGTTTATGGGATTGTTATGTTCCAGGGTATGGATCCCGGGCCAGTTTGAAACACCAGTAGGCTCTATGGCCCCATCGCCGCCAACCAGGCAGGCTCTATCGATTTTCCCGGCCATAACCCGGGCCAGGGTTGTCTCGAGTAGGCTTTCGATATTCGGCGATGTTTCCAATAGCTCGCGGGAACATTTGACAATCATGGCGATTACCTTTGGTGTCAATTTCAGGCTGCCGAAAACGATTTCTTCTTCGCTAACCGGCTGATTCTCGGCCCGCCATTTCGGATCGGGATCTTCAACGACCCGGGCGAAATTCATTTCGCCACCCTCGAGCGGTAAATAGCGCGCCCCGGAGCGGCCCACCACCAAGCACGGCCTCATTAAGTCGATCACCTGCGCGGCCAGGACAGAGGGAACAGTGTAGCCCCCGGCAGTATCTAGGCCCATTGACAGGGCCCGCCTTTCCTGCTCGGTCCGGCTGCCGGTTGCCATCGCCCTCATTACCGCCCCCAGGCGCACCTGGCCAAGTTCGCGGTCGTAACCGCCCCTCTTTTCCAAGTACGAGCGAATCGATTCATTCGGTTTTAAAGTGCGGGAAGCAAGGCCACCACTAGCGTTTTGATCCAAGTCCAGATCAAGCGGTGCCCCGGTTTCCGGATCGATACTGGCATTAAACATAGATTCCGGACCGACCACCGCATTAGGAGTAGCCAGTTCGTTGTCCAGGGCCTCACGCCTTGTAGTGTGGTTCAGTAACCAGTGCGCGGCGGCAGCCTCGAAAATGCACTCCTGGGGAAATTTCGTGATCGCTCCGTGTCCCAGGCGCTTAACACATGGCCTGGGAATAAGCCTGTATACTCCGTATCGATTAAAAGTGCTTTTGCTCATACCGGCCCCGATCGCCTCCAGGCTGTTCAAAACGTGCTCGCGGTCCATCATTAAACCTCCTTTTCCCGTTTTTCCAATAATACTGCTTAAAAAAATGGTTATCAAAACCCATCAGATAAGGCTCTATGGTTTTTCTATTTGGTGTGCGTCTAGTGTGCGGAGGTCGTTTAATTTTACGACAACTACTTTAATTTTACTTAAATTAGTTGTCTCATTTTTCCATTTAGAGGGAAGGTAAAAAACCTCATAAATCCCGTGGTTACGGGAAATACCAGTGTTTATAGGGGCGTAGGAGGAGTTAAAAAATATTTTTAAATAATACGATTATCGGATTCCTAATCCGTGTGCCGCAGGTTCGATTCCTGCCAGGCGCACCAGAATCGGGTAGGAGGCTGACCCTTAAATGGGTCAGCCGACCTCTCCGCAAGTTTAAAGTAGTTAACCCAGCCAGTTATGAACTGCTTGAGTTTTAACTTTCTCTGCTCGTATCCCATTCCGTTGCTTCTTGATGTTATTTGACGGACCTTTGCTTTCATTTTTG
>JAXHVH010000056.1:0-9206 GCA_034189085.1 Bacillota bacterium
CCTTTATAGGAGGCAAAAACTTTTTGCAACTGTTCTTCCACCAGATCACTTCCTTTGGCAATAGTTATAACAATATTCAGCCGTTGACCATGAAAAAGAAAATAAACCTTCGGAAAAATAAAAATTGACCTTGAAACATTCGTTTCACCGATCGGCGAATCCTGCCGCGGAGACTCAATTTCAACGAAAGATAAAAAGACGCAATTATAATTATTATCTGTATTTACTAACTATTTCCCTCCTTTTCCTATAGCCTTTTTTTAAATGCCAGGTGCCGCCCGGTTGTTTATCTTTCGGTAATCCCAGTCCTTTGATCCATGGGGAGAAACAGGTCAGTATGTGGCATAATTTGATCAAGAAAGATCCACAACTCCCGTGCGTCAACAGCCAACCCCTTGATTTCATTATCATCACTGTTCCGCAATGTGGCAAAGACTATGCCGACCACCTTGCCATCTCCATTAAAGAGGGGGCTCCCGCTGCTACCCGGGTAGATCAGGGCTTTGATTACAATGTGCGGAAAATCCCGGCCGAGGTTGGAACGATAACCGTTCAGCACTGCCATGTTGGCCACCCTGGCATACTGCAGGGGATTACCAATCACCAGCAGCTTTTCTCCCGGAACAGGCGGTTCTTCGGCAATTCCGACCGCGGGAAGATCCCGGCTATCAAGTTCAATAAGGGCCAGATCAACATAATCAGAAAGATGCCATCCTCTGGCAGTGAAAGTCCCCCGTCCGGGGAAAGAAACCTTTACATTCGCCGCCTCTTCCAGCAGATGGCGGTTGGTGACAACCAGCCCCGCCGGGTCAATATTGAAACCGCTGCCGCGCAGCTGGTGCCGGCTTCCGGATTTAAGGTCAACATAGATTTGCACCACTGCAGGGCGCACTTCCTGCACCAGCGGATCATCGGAAAGCAGCCATGATTCGCGAAGGAAGGTAAAAACAGGGCTGCTGAAGACGGCCAGCCGGGAACCGATCACCGTAAAAAGAAAAATTAAGGCCAAAAAAAGGGCGGTAAGGGCTAATAAAAACCTCCGCCGTTTCCATCGTTCAGAATAATCACGGTCCCATTCAGCCTGATTACTATCATAGCGGCGATTGATTTCTTCTTTCAGTCTGCGGTCATAATCGTCATCCCCACTGAAGGTGATTACTGCTCCCTCCCCTGCTCCTGTAATCCGGCGACTCTAAATTTTCTACCGAAGCGTGGCAAAGATCCTTTCGACAACCCGGCATTTTAAATTTTTCCAGCCGGTCAGTCAGAAGGTAAACCTGGACGAGCATTGAATTATCACCGGGCCAGCATTTTAAGTTTTTCCACCTGTTCTTCCTGTCCCAGGACAATGAGGGCGTCATTTTCCTGGAGGGTACAGTCCGGGCCGGGGTTAATTCTCGTCTCATCACTATTGCGCTTGACCGCCATAACTATCAGTCCCGTCCGCTCGGGAATGCTTGCTTCAGCCAGGCTAATCCCGTCGAGGGCGGACCCTTTGCCGATCGATACTTCTTCCAGATCAATAATCATTCCCCCGGCACGGGTAATTACATCAAGGAACGAAACTACTGCCGGGCGGAGAACCAGGGAAGCCATTCGCACCCCCCCTATTTCATTGGGGGAAACTGTTTTATTCGCTCCCGCTTTAAGCAATTTGAGATCCGCCTTGTCGTCAATTGCCCGGGAAACAATAAATAGATCGGGATTGAGCTCCCGGGCGGTCAGGACGGTAAAAACGTTGTCAGCATCGTTGGCTAAACAGCATAGCACTCCTGTCGCCCTTTTAATTCCTGCTTTCAGCAGATCTTCTTCAATGGTAGCATCACCAAGAATAGCCAGGCTGCCCTGCTCGACGATCTGCTCCACCTTTGCCGGATCCGCTTCAAGCACCACAAAGGGCACTTTTCTTTTCTTGAACTGATCAACGATGTAATGGCCGGTTTCCCCGGAACCACAAATGATATAATGATCTTTCAGCTTCGAAACATTTTTTTCCATCATTCTCCTCCGCAGAATAAATCTAAATTCGCCTTCAATTACAAAAGAGGTAACCACTGTCACAGCAAAACCGGCTATAAAAAGCCCCGCAGAAATTAGAAAAATCGTAAACAGTCTTCCCGAATCGCTCAGTTCTCTAACCTCTCGGAAACCGACCGTAGAAATGGTTATAACTGTCATATAAAGTGCGTCCAAAAAGGCCATTCCTTCAACAACCATATATCCGGAAGTCCCGCCGAATATTAAGACAAAGAGTAGAAGGAACATTAATAAGACTTTGTCCTGTGCTTTCACCTTTTTGCAACACCTCCGGCGACATCAAATTCTGTTAACTATTATCTCTTACCCGTCCTTTTTTGGAATGGTGATTCAAAATAATTATTTATGCGAAATAATTGTCCCGGGCTGGCCGCGGAAGTATAATAACTTTAGAGAACTGTTAACCGGTTGCGGTAAAAATAGTTAACATGATCCGGAAGGGGGAAGGAACAACCGGATAGGAATGCCGCTCCGCTCCGGATCCCACTATGAAAAAGAGGCCCAAAAACCGAAAAATACCGGACAGCAGGAAAGTGCTGGAAAATAAAATCCATCGCGCTCTGGTTGAAGCCAGAACCGCTCTCCACAACGGTGACGAACAAAGTGCCCGAAAAATTGCCCGCCGGATCATGAAAGAAGCTGCTCCTGCCGCATACGAAGTAACCAAACAGGGTAGCTTTAACTGGGTTATCAAAGCCCTGGAGCCAATTGACGAATTATTTTTACCCGATCACGGCCCGGAAGAAAACAATCACTGAGTAAACATTAAACGGCCACGGATCATTGCAAATAAAACTGCTTAATTTTGCTACCACTGATTAAAAAATAAAGTTTAACAAAGGTTTACTTAGACATTGGCAGGTTAAATCCTGCCCAGGTCTTTTATAAAAAGAGATGTTGTCAGCAGTACTGAATTATGATATTATGATACTTAACCAGTTTAGTTATAATTATTTGATTGATTGGGAGATGGTTAAGTGAGAGAAAATGAACTGCTGGGGGAAAGGGCTTCGCTAAAGGGTTTGGCTGATTACCAGGAGAACTCCGTGGTCAGCCGGGAAGTGGTAAAAAAGGAATCCGGAACAGTGACAATATTTGCTTTCGATCAAGACCAGGGATTGAGCGAACATACCGCTCCCTTTGACGCTCTTGTCTGTGTCCTGGACGGGATGGCGGAAGTAATAATTAATGGAAAGATAAACCAGGTAAAGGAAGGCGAAGCGATCATCATGCCTGCCAACGAACCGCACGCCCTGAAAGCAAATGAGCGCTTCAAAATGATGCTGATTATGATTCGTTCCTAATTAAA
Source organism: Bacillota bacterium (assembly GCA_034189085.1). GTDB lineage: Bacteria > Bacillota > Dethiobacteria > DTU022 > DTU022 > M55B129. The sequence goes on from JAXHVH010000056.1 coordinate 3,347, forward strand.
AGGAGGCCAGAAAATGTCTTTCAAAATTAATGACAGTGTGACATGGGTCGGAAAGATTGACTGGGAGCTGCGGAAATTTCACGGGGAAGAGCTGAGCACACATCGCGGCAGTTCTTACAATTCCTACCTGGTGAGGGGAAATAATAAAACCGCCCTTATTGACACGGTCTGGAAGCCCTTTGCCGGAGAATTTGTCGAAAATCTGAAAAAAGAAATTGACCTGAAAAAAATAGATTACATCATAGCCAATCACGCTGAAAGCGATCACAGTGGAGCCCTTCCGGAACTGCTGCGGGAAATACCGGATACCCCTGTTTACTGCACCAAAGCCGGGGTAAAATCGCTCAGCGGACATTACCACGAAGACTGGAATTTCAAACCGGTTAAAACGGGGGATAAACTTGACCTGGGCGACAAAAAGCTGATCTTCATCGAGGCAAAGCTTCTACACTGGCCGGATAGTATGTTCAGCTATTTAACAGAGGATGCCATTCTATTTCCCAATGATGCTTTCGGACAGCATTATGCCTCGGAGCTGATGTATAATGACCTGGTGGATCAAAGTGAGCTGTACGGTGAAGCAATCAAATATTACGCTAACATCCTTACTCCCTTCAGCAAACTTGTCGCCGCCAAGATCAAAGAAGTCCTTGAATTGAATCTTCCAGTAAACATGATCTGTCCCAGCCACGGGGTGATCTGGCGCCAGAATCCTCTGCAGATTGTTAATAAGTACGCTGAATGGGCCGACGCTTACCGGGAAAACCAGGTCACTATTATTTACGATACCATGTGGGACGGCACCCGCAGGGCAGCCGAGGTAATCGCTACCGGCATCAAGGATGCCAACGATTCAATTAATATCAAGTTATACAATGCCGCCCGTTCCGACAACAATGATATAATAACTGAAATATTTAAATCAAAGGCCATTGTTGTTGGTTCGCCGACCATAAACAAGGGAATTCTTCATTCCATCGCCGCTTTGATGGAAGTGATAAAAGGTTTGAATTTCCAGCAGAAAAAAGGATCCGCTTTCGGCTGCTACGGGTGGAGCGGTGAATCAGTTAAACTGCTGAACGGAATGCTGGAAGAAGCCGGCTTTGATCTGATCAACAAAGAAGGCCTGCGGCTGCTGTGGAATCCGGATCAGGAAGCAATTCAATCTGCCAAAGATTACGGACGCGAAATAGGAACAGCCCTTGTTTAGCCGGTTTATTCGTTAACAGGGCAATAGAAAAATTTCATCAAATGAATAAGTCTGTTCGTGAAAAAGCAGAGTAAACATAGCTTTGGTTCCCATAATTAAGCAAAAAATATTATGTTTTCCGGGCCCTGAATTTAATCGGGGCCTTTTTATTGCCTTTAGAAACACCACAATAACCTGCTGCCGGTAACTCACTGTTCAGTAATTAACAACTGCCACAGCAATTTTAACGGATCACTGTTGATATTTCCTAACCCATCAACCTGAACAGGTAAAAAACTACTGCGGCAATAACCAGGACCAGGATCATACGTCCAACGAGGACGATTATTTTTTTATTACTTCTTTTTTGACCATTTACACCCTTCCGTGATAACATTTCTTTTTTTTCACCATTATCATTGGCTGAAGCAAGATCAACCCCGGTATCCTGCTCTTTCGTAGTTAGCCTGTAGATAGATGGGATAACCAGTAAAAGTAAAAGAGTCCCGGTAATCTGTCCCCCAATTACAGTAATAGCCATTGGTGCCTGCAACTGAGCACCTTCACCGATACCCAGAGCCAGGGGAAGGAGTCCCAGTACCGTGGTAGCTGTAGTCATCAGAATGGGACGAAGCCTCGCGGAGGCTCCTTCAATTATTGCCTTTTCCAGGGGCAAACCGTATATACGCCTCTGCTGATTGATAAAGTCGACCATGATAATACCGTCGTTAACAAGAATTCCCGAGAGAACAACAATGCCGATCAAAGCAGGGACACTGATTGCATTTCCGGTGATAATCAGCCCGTATATAACGCCGATATAGGCCAGCGGCAGGCTGCAAATAATAATAAAGGGATGCAACAGCGACTCAAACTGGGCAGCCATCACCAGGTAAACCAGCAGAACAGCCACTACCAGGACCAGCTGCAACTCCGAGAGCACGTCGTCCATGAGGGTGGAACTACCGGCTGTCTTGATTTCATAACCCGGCGGCAGAGCCAGGTCATCAAGGATCTCCATTGCTTCGTTTGTCGCTGTGCCCAGATCAATTTCTGAATACTGGATTTCGATCTGACCGACTATTTGCTGATCCTGCCGGGGAATGCTGAGAGGCCCGTAATCTTCCGTAAGTTCAGCTATTTCATCAAGATGCAGGTATTCTCCCGAAGGGGAATAAAATCCAATCTGCCCGAGATCTTCAAGCGTCTCGAAGGTATCCTGCTGATAACCCAGCACCACGTTTAGAATGCCCTGATCTGTTTCAATCCGGCTGACCGGTATACCTTCCAGGGCTTCACGTACCATTGCAGCTACCTGAAACTGGGTAACCCCTTTCTGCAATGCTTCTCCCTGATCAAGGGTGATGTGAACTTCAGGGCGATTCTCTTCCATTGACGAACGAACATCGGTAAAATGAGGATGCCCGGCGAGCAGCTGAACTGCATTACGGGTTATGTCTGTAACAGTATTGAGATCACTTCCGCTGACCACCAGTTCAAGCTGCACGTCAAATCCGGCTGTATCAAGGAGCGATTCACGAGCAAATGCCGCCTCCACTCCCGCAGGCAGGACCGCCTCCACTTCTTTTCTGATCTCGTCGATTAGATTGTCCATTTCCTCTATGAAAGCAGGGTCAACTTCAGCCCTTAAATTAGCTTCATTTGAAACGCCCCTTTCAGAGGCAATTCCCATAAACTGTGCCCCACCAACCTGGCTTGAGAAAGAACTTATTTCTTCATGTTCATCAAGGATGGATTCAATTTCCGTCAAATAAGAATCAGTTACCGGAAGGATAGTACCCGGAGGCATTGTTATGTCAATTGTAAAAGACGATTCATCAGGTAATGGAAAAAGATCGGTTCCCAGGGAACTATAACCAACCACTCCCATGCCTACGAGTAAAAGAGCCAGAGCTATTATCACCCAGGGACGACTGACAGCAAAGGAAAGCATATTGCGATAATCGAACAGGCGGTGTGGTTTCGCAGTTAGCTTGTCCTGTTTGTCCTGTTCCCTGCCTGATTGAAGTGAGCGTGAAGCAAGCAGCGGAATAACGGTCAGGGCTACCAGGAGAGAAGCCAGGATCGCACAGGCAACAGTCAAAGCAAACTCCCAGAAGATCTGGCCGGCAAGCCCGCTGAGGAAAACAACGGGGAAAAAGACACTGATGGTGGTCAAAGCAGAAGCGGTTACCGCTCCGGCGACCTCGCGGGCTCCGTTGACGGCGGCTTCATTAGGCGATTCGCCCAGCTGGTAGTGGCGATAAATATTTTCACTGACCACAATGGCATTGTCAACCAGCATACCGGCAGCCAGGGCCAACCCACCCAGGGTCATCAGGTTAATGGTCAAATCGGTGAAATAAAGCAGGGTAAAGGTAGCAATAATTGCTGTAGGGATGCTTAAGCCGATAAACATGGTGGTCCGCCAGTTCTTAAGAAAAACAATCAGCACCAGAACAGCCAGAACCGCTCCCCCTGCCAGAGCCCAGACCAGGTCGGCAAGAGCTCTTTCGATCTCTTCTGCCTGGTCGAAAATTGTGTTGAAAGCAACGGGTGACGATTCGATAACACTTTCTTCAGCAAGTGCTTCCAGTTCCTGCCTGACCCGACGGGCCACCAGGACGGTATTGGCATCTCCCTCTTTCTGGATCGCCAGGCTGATGCTGGGCTGGCGGTTAAAGCGAGTGATGGTAGTAGGATTATAAGTATCCTGCTTTACTTCAGCAACGGTTGCAAGGGTAACAGGAGTAACAGGAAAATCATCATCAAACTCCATGCCGCCCATTGAAGTTTCTCCATAACCCATAGAGTTGAGAACCATAGCGGTAGCCATGTCGTTCAGGCCTTCCTCGAGCATCCTTGAAGCACCGCTGATATTGCTGTTAATCCCTTGCTGCAGGCTGTTTAGCCAGGCTTTATAATCGGGTATGGAGATAATCGGCTGATTGCGAATATTCTCCCAGTCTTCATGAAGAGAAACGAGCAGATAAGTGTTTGTCGCCCTGGTAATGAGGGGTGTCCGTTCTGCCAGCGCTTCTAGCTCGGGGGTTCCAACATTCTGTTCTTTCATCTTCAGGGGGTTAAGAGGAATGATCAGCGTGCCGTTATCCCACACTGCTTCTTCGATAATCCAGAAATCATCGAGCCGGGTAATATCATCATCCGAAATGATTGATAATTCTTCAAGATCTCCTGGCAGCAGGGGAAGACGACCGAGAGCAGTCAGGGATAAATTGAGACTTCTGTTGCTCGGATCATATTCAAGAGCGGGATTAACGGTAAATATATTTAATATCTCTTCAATTTCTTCCCCCTCTTCAGGAACCCAATTGTCGCTGAGGGGTATGGTGAGATCCGGGCCATCAAGAGTAACACTGTCAAGAGCAAATATGTCATCCCAGAAAATTTCCCGGAGCGGCACATCTTCTGAAATACCGCCAGCAGTGATGGAACTTGTTCCGCCGGCAAACATCTGGTTCAGATCAATGTCTATCTCTTCACCGACCATTTCTGCAAGTTTGTCTTGATCAACATGGAAACCCACCACCAGGTCTCCAAGCTTATCGATTTCGGCAAAGCGGCCGATAAAACGGATCCTGACCTGACGATCTTCCAGTTCCACGATACCCGCCGGCAGGTCCATCAGGCTGGCCTGTAAAATATTAGCGATTTGTTCAAATGATATTTCATGTTCAGCCATAATATCAGGCGAGGTGCGGACAAATACATCCTGCTCCACGCCCCCCTGGACCTGGACACTGGCCACACCGAGGATCGATTCAAGCCGTGGAGAAGCCGTTTCTTTCAACCATTCGGTTAAAGCGACTGCGTCTTCACCCCCGCTGGCCGAAAGCTGCATTATGGGCATGAGCATGGGATCAAATTCGAGGATCAGAGGCCTTTGCACACCGTCGGGGAAAGAAAGCAGATCCATTCGGGCACTGACATCTTCCCGGATCTGCTTGATGTCTGCGCCCCAGTCAAAAACAAGAATAACCAGGGATAGATTCTCCTGGGAAAATGAATTTAAACCGGTTAGCCCACTGACGGCGGCGACACTGTTTTCAACCGGTTTGGTCACCAGTTCCAGGGTTTCCTGGGGAGAGCTACCCGGAAACGCAGTAATAACAGCCAGAACCGGCGCTTCAATGTCGGGTAGCAGATCCAGTGGGCTCTGGTAAAGGCTCACCAGTCCTATCACCAGGATTAATAATAAGATAGTCGCAGTAGCTACAGGTCTTTTAACCGCCAGTTCAGGCAGACTCATCAATGCTGTCCCCCATAGTTCAACCGATAGCGAAAACGGCGGGACCACCATGAATGTTCACTGTCCCGCCTTTTACGTCAGTTAACCATTTTATTGCACATTGTATTATTATAACAAAATTCCGATGAGGATCAAGTCCTCGATCACTCACACAGAGCTGACGCATGAAATAGTTTTGAATTGCTGATAGATGAAAAATCATGCTTTTTTCAGCTATTGCCTGTCGTTTTACCGAATAAACCGTTTTATCGGCGGCAGCATAAACTTTTCAGAGCCCTGCTGCTCGATTTTTACACATCGCTAGATGCATTCGGGCAGACAGGTAGCGTTGGCCAAAGCTTTCAGGCTGCGCCGAGGCTTTTTTAGGCCGCCGGCCGGCTGGTTCTCCAATTATCTTCGAG
>JAXHVH010000057.1:0-8012 GCA_034189085.1 Bacillota bacterium
TTTAACGCCATTTTTAACCTTCGACGTTTCCTTGCTGAATATTTCTCATACTTAAATCCGTTGATTTTTCAGTGTTATCGCAACACGCTTCCTACTGTAGAACTTACTTTGGGAATTTACGTTCAGAAATATTATCCCTTACAAGCAGGAATATTTTGAGCGAAGTAGAAAATGTAAACAAAACTGTTTTGTATTATTTTGTTTTATATGGAATAAATGACGTTATATAGAGAAGCAGCATCCAGGTGCTGCGAACAAGCGAGTAAGTACTTATTTGAAGGGGAGATGGCTTTAATGAACGGTTGTGATGTTTCAAGGCATAAAGAAAAAATATTTGGAAGAACTGGCAAGGGGATAAGGTTTGCACGCGTTCTGCCGGCTGTCTTGATGGCGCTGCTCTTTTCACTGCCGGCGTCAGCTGCAGCGCAGGATTTTGACATAGAACCAATGGTCGCCGCCGGCAGCAACCATTCCCTGGCCGTCAGGGGAGACGGCAGTGTTTGGGCCTGGGGCTACAATGGCTACGGACAGCTGGGAAACGATTCTCACCAGGATTCTCACATACCGATCAGGGTTAATGATCTGGATAGGGTTGTGGCCGTCAGCGCAGGCAACGGTTATTCAGTTGCTCTCAGGGAAGACGGCAGTGTCTGGGCCTGGGGACGCAATTCATCCGGCCAGCTGGGTAATGCTACCAGGACAGATCGCGACGAACCTAAAGAGGTTTACAATCTGACCGGTGTAAAAGCGATCAGCGCCGGTTATGCTCATACCCTGGCCCTGAAGAGTGACGGCAGTGTCTGGGCCTGGGGTTACAACGGCTACGGCCAGATCGGTGATGGCAGTAAAATAGACCGCACCATCCCTGTTAAGGTTCCCGGTTTGAGCGGGGTGGTGGCGGTGAGCGCCGGCTACGGCCATTCCCTGGCCTTGAAGAGTGACGGCAGTGTCTGGGCCTGGGGAAAGAACGACTGGGGACAGCTTGGCGACAATACCACTTCCGGGAGGACTATGGCTGTTAAAGTAGCGAACCTGGCCAATATTATCGCAATCAGCGCCGGGCAAAATCATTCTCTGGCCCTGCATGCAGACGGGACTGTCTGGGCCTGGGGACGCAACAGCAGCGGTCAGCTCGGCATCGGCACTACCATAGGGCAGACAGTTCCGGCTCAGATACCTGAGCTGAGCGGGGTGTTGGCTATTAGCGCCGGAGAAAATTTTTCTACAGCGGTAAGAGTAACCGGCAGTCTTTGGGCGTGGGGCCGAGATGGCCTCTCGACAATGAGAATATGGCCGGTGCAGCTTACCACACTGAACAGTATGAAGGCGGTAAATACTGGAGGTAACCACACTTTAGCTTTGAAGAGTGATAACAGCGTCTGGGCCTGGGGCAATAACAGCAACGGGCAGCTTGGTAATGATAGCACTGCCAGCAGTGCAGACCCGGTCAAAGTTGCCTTTCAATGTATTGTCACCACCAAAGTTTATCCAGCCGGAGGAGGAACAGCAGCAGGCGGCGGGGTTTACGACCACGGCGATAGGGTTACTCTCGTGGCCACAGCTGGCAGCGGTTATTCCTTTGTCAACTGGACGGAGCAGGGTGAAGATGTTACCACTAAAAATTCTTATTCCTTTACTGTTACCGATGACCGCACCCTTGAGGCCAACTTCAGGTCGGTCTTCGATCTGCTGAAAGACTACCTGAAAGATAACTATACCGGTACGCGGGTGGAAAAATCAACTACCGGCACGGTGCTTGAAGATGATTATTCCGATGTTTACAGCTACAGGGCTTCAGCCGGTGACAACCTTCTTTTTGTCCTCGGCTGGGCGGAAACTGATAGTGATCTTGATCTTGAAGTATACAAGCCTTATGGGAGTGAAGTGAATGGTCACAAAACTTACACCGTGGGAGATACAAAGATCGTCATTCTCGAAGTTGAAGAAGCGGTGGCTGGGACCTGGACCTATAAAGTGTTCGGGGAAGATACTCCCACTGCCGGTCAGCTTTACACGGTTCTGGTGGCCAGGAGCGATCAGCCTTTCGATGATGATACTTCAGTTGGGAATGGTCTCGGTGATGTAGACGGCAATGGACGGATCAATATCAACGACGTGGTCATGGTCATGCGTGACATACTGGCCCTGGAAACGCTCTCCTATGATAAGCGTCTCCAGGCTGATGTAAACGAAGATGGTCGAGTTGATATCGTTGATGTTGCCCTGATGCAGCGAAGAGCGCTCGGCTTGATCAGCTCTTTTTAATTATCTATCCTGATAAATCAGGTCATCGGCAACCTGTCAGATGATCCATCCATTCTATCGGAAAAGGGAGCATGCGCTTACACTCATGTTCCCTTGTGTTGTACACAGACCGTGCTTGTTAATGCAGGGCAGTAAAATAAATGCCGGCCTCCCGGCAGACAAAGGGTTTAAGCTAATTAAGGCGAATTAAAATAATAATAATTTCTCAGTTGAAAGGCGGTGCAGCCTTGTTTAAAAAAGCGCTGGTTGCTATTGACGCATCCGGGCCTTCCATGGAACTGCTCAATGCTGTTGATGATCTGAAAAAGATGGACATTCAGGAACTGATCATTGTTCATGTCATCCGCACAGAGCTTGCCGGGATCGGTCTTGGTAATCGCCGCAAGCAGTTCCTGGAAAATATTGAAAAGAAAAAAGATGAGTTTATTGCCGGCGGTTTGCAGGTGACTATCCATCAGCCCATCGGCAAGCCGTCGGAAGAGATTAAACATCTGGCGGAAGAAGAAAATGCCGATTTAATCCTCATTGGCTCACTGGGAGAGGGCAGCCTGGTTCGCCGTATATTTCTGGGCAGTACGGTAACCGAAGTTGTGCGGAGTATAAAAAAGGCGGTCCTGATTGAGAAATACAGGCAGAAAGAAAAATCATTCAGCCGTGTTCCCATATTTAGAGAAGGGAAGCCGACAACCGTCCTCCTGGCAACCGATTTTTCATCCAGTTCTTTGCATGTGTTCGATACTTTTCTTGAGAACCCGGGCATTTTTGATAAACTTATTCTGATCAGTGTTGTCGACGAGGGTAACACAGAAGAACAGGTCCAGGGAAACAGGGACAAAGCAGAGGCCAAGCTGGCAGAATGGAAAGCGGAGTTCGAGGAAAAGGGTTACGAAGTAGAAACCGAGGTGGCCGTGGGGGTTGCTTCGGAACTGGTTGTTGAATCTGCTGAAAAAAATGATGTTTCCCTGCTGGCTATATCCAAGCGCGGCCGAAGTATGATAGATGAACTTGCTGTGGGCAGCACGGCCGACCATATTATTCGGCGTTCGGCGCAGCCCGTTTTACTTCTGCGGGTTAAATAAAAAGAGGTTCGGTCATGAGGGGGATGGCAATGAGAAAAAGAGGAGAGAGGGGTCCGGGCAAGAGTCATTTGTTTTGCCTCTGGCTGATTATTGCCGTGATGTTTTTCCTGCTGAGTTTTACCGCCGGTTGTCTCGACGAAATCATCAGTGAAACTCCGGTGGAAGATGAACAGACGGAAGAAGAGCAGGACGGATCGGTTGCTGATGACAATGGGACAGATGAATCAGCGGATACGGGTGACGAAGCAACGACAGAAGAGCCGGCACAAGAATTACCTGAAGCTGAAACAGATGAAGCTGAAACAGATGAAGATGAGAGTGAAGATGAAGGGGTGTCTCCCGATTACGAGTTGTTGGAAAAGGCCGTGCTGGATTGGCTGCAGGAAAAAACGGGAGATCAAGATGTTGTCATGGTTCATACCGATGAACTGGAAGACATGGAAGCATTTTTTGAGCGCTATGATCTGGCCGAGGAAAATGTCATTGTATACCAGGTTGAATCGACCGAAAATGGGGAAGCCACAGTTCTTTTCGGTCTGCCCTACAGCGAATGGACCATGGAAGCTGTTTTTGGTTGGGACGGTGAAGGCTGGATATTCATGACGGAAGAAGAAATTCAGATGGGCGGCCAGGCTTGATAATTCTGGTTCAATTCGGAGCATTGATCTTTAGTGCCCTTCAGGGTAAAATAACAGCACACGCGCCTGTAGCTCAGGGGATAGAGCAGCGGACTTCTAATCCGCTTGCCGGGGGTTCGAATCCTCCCAGGCGCACCAAAAATATGCCGCAAACAAAAGGTTTGCGGCTTTTTATATTTATCGCTAAATCTTTCTAATGAGCTCAATGCTTCATATCGCTCAAAATAGTATGGCAAGGCAGGTAATTTAAACTAATTGCCGAACTAATAAAGATATTGTCGACCATTATTCAGCTAATGATTGGTTTCAAGTATATTATACATCTGAAGCAACGTATGTTGAGGATAAGATATTAACTTCGTTATCCGTTATTCAATATATTTCGACGGCACGGCTTCTGTTTTGTACAAACCTGGGCAGAAAGATTATGAATTACTACTATAAAATCATTAAACACCGTATACCAAGTATTTTTTCAAATAAATGCGAGATATGAAGTAATCAGGAGGTAATGTGTATGTATAACAAAATACTTGAGGAAATTAAAGAACCTTATTATCAGCAAAATTATTCTAATGATGGCCAGAGGTTTATTGCCTGGTATTTATTAAATATCCATTTAAGGGATATGAATCAGGCTAAAGATGACATAACTGATGGTGCTGGTGATAAACAAATCGATGCGATAGTGGTTGATGATGATAAACAAACTATATTTATAGTTCAAGGTAAATTTATTGGGACTCCAATTGTTGATGCCGAACCTGTACGAGAGGTTATTTCAAGTTGGATGCAGCTTCGCGATCTTATTTCCCTTCAAGACGGTGCAAACGAAAAGCTAAAAAGAAAATTAATGGAAGTATCGAATGCACTTGAGGATGATTACGAAGTAGAATTTGAACTGGTTACTACAGGAATTTTAACAGAAGCTGCCAATCATGATTTGGGGGTATTTCAGAATAGTCTTGTTGAACTAAGTGAAAATGAAGATTTCAATGCTTCGATATTTGTTGTTGACAGAGATGAGCTCAAAAACCGATACGATTTAGCATTAGAAAAAGATAACCCCTTGATTAATCATGATATCAATGTTTCTGGTTGTCATATTTTGGAGGCGAACATTTCTGGGGATAAAGTTATTATCGCTGCAATTCCGCTTAAAGAATGTATTAAGTTCCCTGGCATAAAAGATGGGTCGTTATTCCAAAAAAACGTTAGGCAAAGCTTGGGTTTAAGTAATCGAGTTAACAAAGGAATAAGAAGCACTATATATTCTGATCAGCATAAGGAATTTTTCTTTTACCATAATGGTATTACGGCAATTTGTAATAAGATTGAGCTGAGCAATAGCACTTTGAAATTGCGTGGTTTTAGTGTTGTAAACGGGTGCCAGTCATTAACTACAATGCTTAGCTGTAGTGAAAGAATAAAGGAGCTGGATGAAACCTATGTCATGTTCAGATTTTATGAAATACCTCAAAGAGACCGTGCTGATAAAATAAGTATCAACACTAACTCCCAAAGCGCCGTTAAACCGAGGGATTTAAGAAGCAATGACAAACGAGTGTTAAGTATTATGCGTGCTTATGAACAGAAATACCCTCAAGGGTATTTTATTACTAAGCGTGGAGAAACGCCGCCTGCCAGTAAAGATAAGGATTATGTTATTGATCTTGTGGATTTGGGCAAGTATTTAATATCTTGGCACTCTCAACGGCCAAATATTGCCTACAGTGAAACAAAGATTTTTGATAAATACTTTGAGCAACTCTTTAAAAAGGATTATCCCCCAGAAAAAGCTCAGGCATTGAATGTTTGGATGAGAGCAGTTTGGCAAAGATGGAGCAAAGAAAATCCACTTAGCCTGAACGAGAGCTTGCTTGCTATGAGGTCATATGCACCTTACCATCATCTATACGCCATTTCTGTCTGTTTTGGTGTGTCTAATTCTATGCCAACCGAAAGTATACCTAACCCCTATATCGCGCTGCAAAAAGCCGAGGAAAATGATTTGGTTGGTCAAATTGTTGATTTAGCAGGCAGATCGCTTAATTTTGCTTTAGAATCAGCTGCGAATGAACCTCAACCAGCGAATAGGGTTTTTAGTCCACAAAACTGGATTAAAACTAAGTCGTGTTTGGCAGGGATACGAGCAGCGGTGAGTCAAAGCCTCATGATGCTTCCAATGATGGATGCTAATATTGCCGATAAAATTAAACAAGGTCTTAGCATGCAGAGAGAGGATTTTGAAGCCAGATGGTCTGCTGACTAATCATTAGATACAAAGTTATTAAACAGATATCAAGATTATTAATGGAGGTTATTTTTTGAATTTACGATCAAGCCAGAGCCATTTTGAGGTGAATGATAATACTAAAGCTATTAATTTGCAGAGTTTAAAATCACACCTCTGGAACTGCGCTGAGATTCTCCGCGGAAGCGCAGTTGATCGAACCGACTGGAAGGCTTACATTCTACCGCTGCTCTTCTTTAAACGCATCTGCGATGTTATATGATGAAGAAGTGGCCGAGGCCGCTGAGCTTTATGGTGATGTTAACCCTGTTGAATTTCCCGAGATACACCGCTTTACTATCCCTGCGGGCTGACACTTTCGTGATATCCGCGAAACACCGGCCAATATTGGCGCCGCGCTTTCACATGTCATGCGTGAAATTGAAAGGGCAAACCCTGAAACGCTTTACAGAGTTTTTGGTGTTGCCGACTGGGGCAACCGGGAAATGGAGTTGCCCCGGTTTAGTGGGTACTATAATGCTTGGATTTCAAGCTGATACTTTAAGTTTTACCTGATTAAACCACCTCTCTTCGAATTCCATCGGGGAAAGATATCCCAGGCTGGAGTGAAGGCGTTTGCGGTTATAAAATGCTTCGAAATACTCAAATATGGCAGACCTGAGTTTCGAGCGTGTTGGCCAGCTGTAACGGTCGAGCAATTCAGTTTGTGATGAACCAAACCATCCGGCAATAATCCTTGAGAACAGGTCAATAATCACAGCCAGGTAAAGCCACCCTGCAGAGGTATAGTGCCGGGTAATATCGGCTACCCAAAGCTGGTTGGGTTCAGTTGCGGTAAATGAGAGCTGGGCGAGGTCAGGATAAACCGGCCGGGCCGGATCTTTTTTTGTACAGCCGACATTTTCCCGGCGATCAACCCCGGCCAGACCCACTTCCCGCATCAGCCGGGCTACTCGTTTTTTCGAGCAAGGGATCTTAAGTTTAAGCGTAAGCGCGGCATGAATCTTGGGCGCACCATAGGGGCCATCGCTGTCACTGTGAATTTCGGCTATCAGCTCTTTAAGCCTGCTATCTTTCAAAGATCGTTCGGACGACTCTCTTTATGCCAGGCATAAAAGCCGCTGGTGGATAGCTTAAAAACCGGGCACATGTATGCTATGATTGGCCTTCTCCTGCTCCATGAACAGGTAAAATATCACCGGTGTTTGCTGCTCTCCTGATTGATAAAGGCTGTTGCTTTTTTTAAGATTTCCCTTTCTTCTTTAAGGATCCTTGTTTCGCGACGCAGGTGCTGTAGCTCTTCACGCTCAGAAGTGCTCAGACCTTCCCGTTCCCCATTGTCAATCTCATATTGCCGAACCCAGTTACGAATAGATTCGCCACTCACCCCAAGGTCCCGGGCTACCTCGCTTATCTTCCTGCCGCTTTCCTTTACCAAACGTACTGCCTCAAGCTTAAATTCAGCAGGATACGGAGGTTTCGTATTCGGCATTGGTGAACATCTCCTCTCTAAAAGTACTCCAAGTATAAAGGTGCCCACCAAACCGGGTCAAGTCTGCTGCTGCGTCTGGATGGTTGGTTTCAAGCTTGGTAGCCAGAGCCTTTAGGTGCGAAGAGCAAGGTCAGCATCTTCCCTGGCCCAGGCCCGGTTGAGATGCTGTTTGGTCCACTGCCACGTTGTATCGGGCAGGTAGTCTTTAATATTGCGTTTCTTGTGTAGCTGGCAACGCTGGATAAGCAGATTGTCGCCAAAGACTGCCTTGAGCGCTTTCTTTA
>JAXHVH010000058.1:0-7781 GCA_034189085.1 Bacillota bacterium
GGATGGCTGAGCTGCCAGAAGTCAGCAGAGGCCATATTAGGTCGGAAACGACTGAAGGGCCGAACGTCAGGAGGTTTTAGAAGTTTGAGGCACTCGAAAGATACGCGAAGAGAGCAGAAAATCTCAAAAGAGGGCTGGCCGGCAAAGAATAGGGTGGAACCCGAAAGTATGCCGGGAACGCCGATTAAAGGGAGGATTCGGGCCTTAAATACAAAGTAAGGAGAAATCCAGCCATGGAAACGAAACTGGAAAGGATAGCAGCAAAAGCACGAAAGGAAATAAAACTCAGGTTTACATCACTGGCTCATCACATAACGAGGGAACTGATTATGAGCAAGATTTTCTCGATTGTTCGTGAGGAGCAAGCAGCGAAAATCAACCAAATTCTAAGAGGGCATTATGCCTATTATGGGGTTGCCGGTAATTTTCAATCTCTATATGTTGATTTATAGTTGGGAAAATACACCAAAGGGCATAGTCGCTTAGATTACACGGGTGGAGGTGATTGAATTTTTTTCTTGCTTATTTGGCGGCTAAAGATGCCTTTCTTTAGTATAATAAAAAAATGAAGACTATGTGTCTAAAATAATGAAAGAAGAAAATAGAGGAGCCTGATGATGCGGCGCAGTGATCGAAAATGGTTTTTAACCAGGGTTAAGAGAACTATTTATGGTTATAAAATGATAGAGGAAGGTGACAGGGTTGCCGTTGGCCTTTCTGGAGGGAAAGATAGTGCTGCTCTGCTTTACATTTTAAATCTGTTCCGGCGCCATGCCCCTTTTGATTTTGATTTGCAGGGTGTTTTTGTAGATCTTGGGTGGCCGTTTGACATCAAGCCTTTGCAGGCGCTGGCTGACAAATTTGATGTTCCTCTTTATGTGGAAGAAACGGTAATCGCCCGGGTGGTTTTCGAGAGGCGGCGGGAGAAAAACCCATGTGCGCTCTGTGCCAACATGCGCCGCGGGGCTTTACACAGGGCGGCGCTTGATCTGGGTTGCAATAAAGTAGCTCTGGGGCACCATCTCGACGATGCGGTCCAGACTTTCATGATCAATCTGATCTACACAGGCTTCATGGGGACCTTTAAACCAAAAACTTATCTTGACCGAACCGGACTTTTTTTGATCCGTCCCCTGATCCAGCTTCCGGAAAGTACTCTCACCGCCCTGTCTCGAAGAGAAAACCTGCCCCTGATCAAAAATCCCTGCCCCGTAAGCGGTCAAACCACACGCCGCGAAATGGGCGAAATTTTGGATGAGATGGTCTCTCGTTATCCTGATTTGCGTGAAAAGTGGCGCTCTGCGCTCCTCAGCAGTCCTTTCTGGAAGCAACAAGATCATGATTATAATTGATCGAATAATTGCTGGACGGCGACTTCTAAAATTTAAAACATTTATTTTAATTATTAAAAAGGGATTTGCCTTCCACTGTCGAAATTTAAACTTTAAATTAATTAATCCTGGGCCCGAACTGGAGGTGTACGTATAATGCGCTATCGCTATTTCCCTGGTTGTACCCTCAAAGGGCAGGCTAAAAAGATGGAAGAGACAACGATGGCGGCCGCTGGAGCGTTGGGGATCGAGCTGCAGGAACTACCCGACTGGCAGTGCTGCGGTGCGGTTTTCCCTCTTTATGAGGACGAACTGATTACCCTTCTTTCCCCGGTAAGGACGTTAGCTGCTGCAGAAGGTGACCCGCTGGTTTCCCTATGTGCCGCCTGTCATCACGTGCTCAAAAGAGCGCAGGAACTGATGCAGCGCAATGAAGATGCCCGCAGTAAAGTAACCGATTTCCTGGAAGTGGACTACAATGGAGGGGGCAGGGTTCTTCATTTTCTCGAAGTGCTGCGCGACGACCTTGGTTTTGATAAGCTGGCCGAGATGGTTAAAAAACCGCTTACGGGTCGTAAAATGGCGGCCTACTACGGCTGCCTGCTGCTCCGTCCAGCAAAGGTAATGCAGTTTGATAATCCCGAGAATCCCACCATCATGGAAGATTTCCTTAAAGCTCTCGGCGCCGAAGTGGTTAAGACTCCTTACCGTACCGAGTGCTGCGGTGCCTACCTTTCTGTAACCGAAGAGAATGTAGCCCGCGATACATCTTCCAGAATATTAGATTCAGCGCGCCAGGTTGGTGCAGAAGGATTAATTACTGCCTGTCCGCTCTGTTATTACAATCTGGAAAACTGTGCCGGCGAGAATGACGGTAAACCGGTAAAAATATTCTACTTCAGTGAACTGCTGGCTGAAGCGCTGGGTTTAACTGTGGAGGCGGGCAGTGCTAAGGAGAGAACAGGGGAGGTATTGCCTTAATGGTTTCTATAATTAAAAGCCGTATGCTTGAAGAGATGAAGCTGCAGAGTGGCCAGGACCCTGCCTGCTGCTATCAGTGCGCCAAGTGTAGTGCCGCTTGCCCTGTAACTGCGGCTATGGATCTACTTCCCCATCAGGTTATTCGCTATCTCCAGCTGGGGCTGGAGGTAGAGTTGCTGGAAAGTAGAACCCCCTGGATCTGTGCCAGCTGTTTTACCTGCGCCGCCCGCTGTCCACGGGATCTCGACCTGGCGCGGATGATGGAAGGTGTCCGACTGGCCATCTTACGCCGCCGCGAAGGGAATATGTTTGGTCCCGCCAATCTGAGCCCGGAGCAGCTGGCAAAACTGCCTCAACAGGCTCTGGTCAGCGGATTTCGCAAGTATAATAAGTAAGGGAGGTCGGGGAATTTGCCCAGAACAGGTGTATTTATCTGTCACTGCGGAACCAACATTGCCGCCACGGTTGATATAGATAAAGTGGTCGAAGCTGCCCGCAGTTTTCCCGGCGTGGTCCATGCTGAAGATTACCGTTATCTCTGTTCCGAGGTGGGACAGGATTTAATAAAAAAAGCGATCAAGGAACATAACCTGGATCGGGTTGTTGTCGGTACCTGCTCACCGCGAATGCATGAAAATACTTTTCGTAAAGCAGCCGCTGAAGCCGGTCTGAATCCTTTCCTGCTTGAAGTAGCCAATATTCGGGAACAATGCTCCTGGGTGCATCGCGATATAGCTGAAGCAACCCCCAAAGCTGTAGCCCTGGTCCGGGCTGCCACTGCTAAGGCTGCCCAAAATGATCCACTGGAGGCTCCAAGCATGGAAGTGGAGAAAAGAGCCCTGGTGATTGGGGGGGGGATAGCCGGTATTCAGGCCGCCCTTGATATTGCTGAAGCCGGTTTCACGGTGGATATTGTTGAAAGGGAGCCGAGTATAGGTGGCCGCATGGCCCAGCTGGAGAAAACCTTTCCCACCCTTGACTGTTCGGCCTGCATTCTTACGCCAAAAATGGTCGAGGTGGCCCAGCATCCGAATATCAACCTGCTTACCTATTCGGAAGTTGAACAAGTTAACGGGTTCGTCGGCCAGTTTGACGTGACCATCAGGAAAAAAGCGCGCAGTGTCGATGCAACCAGATGTACTGGCTGTGGAATATGCCATGAAAAATGTCCCAAAAAAGCTCCGGCCGAATTTGAAATGGGCCGTTCCACACGTAAAGCAATATACGTGCCTTTTCCCCAGGCTGTGCCCAACGTGCCAGTTATAGATCGTCAAGCCTGTCTTTATTTCCAGAAAGGACGCTGTCAGATCTGTGCCAAAGAATGCCCTGCTGAAGCCATCGATTTCGAGCAGCAGGATGAATTGCTTGAACGCCGTTACGGAGCGATTATAGTTTCCACCGGTTTTGACCAGATGGATCCATCCGGCTATGGCGAATACGGCTACGGGCAACATCCCGACATCCTGACCGGGCTTGAATTTGAACGTCTCTTTAATGCATCAGGGCCGACCGGTGGCAAGGTAGTTCGTTTTTCCGACGGCAAACCACCCAAAAAGGTTGTTTTTATTCAGTGCGTCGGATCTCGGGATAAGGCCCGTGGTATGAATTACTGCTCCAAAATCTGCTGTATGTACACGGCCAAACAGGCTATCCTGCTGAAAGAAAAAGTGCCTGATGCCAGAAGCTACATCTTCTATATCGATGTTCGCGCGGCCGGCAAAGGTTACGAAGAATTTCAGCGCCGGGCGGCCGAAGAATATGATGTTGCTTACCTGCGTGGCCAGGTGGGGAAAATTTTCCCCGAAAACGATTACCTGGTTGTTAAGGGAGTCGATTCGCTGAGTGGAAAGACGATCGAGATCAAGGCTGATATGGTTGTCCTTGCTGCTGCTTCAATTGCCCGCGCTGATGCTCCGGTAGTGGGCAGGATTTTAGGCATCAACAGTGACAGCTACCATTTTTTTAATGAAGCTCATCCGAAACTGAGACCGGTAGAGACTCATACTGCGGGAGTTTTTATCGCCGGGGCTTGCCAGGCTCCGAAAGATATTCCCGACACAGTAGCTCAGGCCGGCGCTGCCGCGGCGAAAACGGTGAGCCTCCTTTCCAAAGAAGTCCTGCAGGGTGAAGCTTGCACTGCAGTGGTTAATCAGGCTGAGTGCTCGGGTTGTTTATACTGCGAAGCGGTTTGTCCTTACGGGGCTGTCAGTGCAGTGGAAATTGAAGAGCGTAGTGCAGGGGGGACGATTAAAAGAACGGTTGCCGAAGTTAATGCGGCTTTGTGCCAGGGCTGTGGGTCCTGCACGGCAATCTGCCGTTCGGGATCAATTAACCTGAAAGGTTTCAGCAATGAACAAATACTGGCGGAGGTGGATGCCATATGTCTGCAGTGCTGAACGACCCGGCTGTTGGTCGAAAACCGCTAATCGTTGCTTTTTGCTGCAACTGGTGCAGCTATGCCGGTGCAGACTTGGCCGGAACCAGCCGAATGCACTATCCGTCCAATGTAAAAGTTATCCGCGTGCCCTGCTCCGGGCGCATTAATCCTATGTTTGTCCTGCGTGCTTTCCAGCGTGGGGCCGACGGTGTTCTGGTAGCCGGCTGCCATCCGGGGGATTGTCACTACAGCACTGGTAATTACCACAGCAGGCGTCGTCTATCAGCTTTCAAAAGACTGCTTGAATTTGCCGGTTTCGAACCGGAACGCTTTGAAGTGCGCTGGATATCGGCATCCGAAGGAGATAAATTTGCTGAAGAAATGGAAGCGATGACTGCTAAAATAATGGCCCTCGGGCCGAACAGAAAGATGAGGGATGCCCGATGGCAGAGCAAATCTCTGAGCAAATAATTAAGGTAAAAAAAGTAGTTAGTCAGGATCTGCTTAGCGGACGTATCGATCTGCTCCTCGGCTGGGAAAAAGGGCATTTTTGGTGGCAATCGCGGCCGTTATTCGCCCGCAGTGAAGAAGATCTTGAAAGGCTGGTCTGGGATTCTTTCTGCGTGATTAACCTGAGCCGCTATTTGCCGGATGAACTTAAAGAGAATAAAAAGATCGGGGTGCTGGTCAAGGGATGCGATGCCCGGGCTTTCAACCGCCTCCTGCAGGACAGGATTGTGGAGAGGGAGAGAGTAATCCTGTACGGATTACCTTGTCCCGGGATGCTCGATTATGCTCTCCTCATAGAAGAAGCTGGAGCTGCTCTGAAGGGAATAGCCGAGCGAAACGGGAAAGTAATTTTACAAACAGATGAGGGAGAAAAAGAATTGTTGCGAGATGATCTGCTCCTGGCCAAATGCCGGCATTGCCTGCATCCCGACCCTGTGGTTTATGATCAACTGCTTTTTCCACCGCTGGGCGACAGAGAAGAGCTGGAACATTTTAAATCCGTGGAAGAGCTCGAAGAACTGCCGGCTGATGAACGATATGCCTACTGGGAAAAAGAACTTTCCCGCTGCCTGCGCTGTTATGCCTGCCGCCAGGTCTGCCCTTACTGCAGTTGCCTGGAATGTTTTGTGGAACAGAAAAGTCCGCGCTGGCAGGGTCGTGCCTACCAGCCCAGTGAAAATTTCATGTTTCATCTGGTTCGTGCCTACCACGGTACCGGACGCTGTATCGACTGTGGGGAATGTGAACGGGTCTGCCCGGTTGGTATCCCCCTGATGGAGTTGAACCGCAAGCTGATCAAGGATATTAACGAGCTGTACGGTCATTATGAAGCCGGCCTTGACCCTGAGCAGGAACCGCCTTTACTGACCTACCGGCCTGCTGACCCTGCGGCTTTTTCGGAAAAGTGAGGTGGAGGGGATGAAAAAACTGCTCTTAAAAGAAAAGTGGCCGGAATTGTGGACACTCCTGGCTCATGAAGGGCCTCTTTATCTGCCTGTCGAGGATGGTTCGGTTGTTCTTTACCAACCCTGGCAGGAAGGAGTCAAGGTAAACCTGGAGGCGGTCAACAGTACCGTTTCCCCGAAAGATATTTTTCTGCCGCGGGAAGAAACTTACCTGCACTACAGTTGCCGGGGTGAAATGTTGGATCTCGAAGATGTTGAAAGCGACGAGCCGGTAACTGCTTTTGCTCTTCACCCCTGTGATCTGAAAGCAATTGAAATGATTGACCGGGTTTTTTTGAACCAGGATCCGCCGGATGCCCTTTATAAAAAGCGACGTGAAAACACGACGGTAGTCGCCCTGGCCTGTCGCCGGCCCGATCCTTATTGTTTCTGCGGCGTTTTTGGCATAGATCCAACCGACGCCCCTGGGGCAGATGTGATGGCCTATTTAACTGAAAAAGGGCTGCTGCTGGAAGGGCGGACTGCAAAAGGCAAAATTCTCCTTGATAAAGCCGCTCCCCTGCTGGAGGTCGAAGCTGATGAAACAAATATCACCGTTGATGTAAAAACACAAGATTTTGGCCTGCAGGTAGGAGGATTGCCGGAAGATCTGCAGGAACGCTTTAACGATCCGGTCTGGGATGATTTGTTCAGAAGCTGCCTGGGCTGCGGAATTTGCACCTATGTTTGCCCTACCTGCTATTGTTTCGATGTAGAAGATTACGGGCATGAAGAAGGGGGAGAAAGATTCCGCTGCTGGGACAGCTGCATGTTCGGCCATTTTACGCAGATGGCCGGTGGTCATAATCCTCGTCCGAGCCGCAAGGAGAGGGTACGGCAGCGTTTCATGCACAAACTTTGCTATTACCCGGAAACCTACGGCGAAATTGCCTGTGTCGGATGCGGCCGTTGCCTCCGCAGCTGCCCCGTTAACCTCGATATAGTGCAGGCCATTAAAGTTCTTGGGGGTGGAAAAGTTGGGTAAATCTAACCCGCTTATGCCTCAGACGGTCACCGTCCTCGATATAACGACCGAAACACCGGACGTAAAGACTCTTCGTGTGGCCGGTGAAAAAGGGATCCCCTTTGATTTTATGCCCGGTCAGTGCGCCATGCTCTCGGTTCCGCCAGTCGGTGAAGCCATTTTTTCGATCACTTCTTCACCGCACTGCCGCGACTGCCTGGAATTCAGCATTAAAAGGGTTGGTGATGTTTCAGGAGTTCTTCATGAACTGGTCCCTGGCAGGCAGATTGGTATTCGCGGTCCCTACGGAAATGGCTTTCCTGTCGACGAAATGAAGGGAAAAGATCTTCTCTTTATTGGCGGAGGGATCGGTCTGGCTCCGCTGCGTTCGCTGATCGGTTATTGTTTTGCCAACCGGGAAGAATATGGTCATATTGATATTGTCTACGGTGCACGCAGCCCCGCTGATCTGGTTCGTAAAAGCGAGATCGGGGAAATCTGGCCGGAGCAGCCAGACAGCACTGTTTATCTAACCGTTGATGCAGAATTCCCTGATTGGTCCGGTCATGTTGGTTTTGTGCCTTCCTACGTGTCAGAACTTGCTTTTACCCCGGAAAATCGAATAGCCGTGACCTGCGGACCGCCGATCATGATCAAATTCGTCCTGCAGGCAC
>JAXHVH010000059.1:0-7027 GCA_034189085.1 Bacillota bacterium
GGATCGGCAACATTTCGGCCAAACGCATCCGGGTCGCCAGCAACGATTGGTGAGCGTCGCGTAAAGAGGTATCGGTTATACCAATTTTTTTCTTTCCTGTCATTTTTCTACCCACCTTAAACAAGAATCTCTTTAATCCAGTGCTATCAGATTAACAACCCTGTCATTTTTATCGAGTCGAATGAGAGTTACACCGCGGGCATACCGGCCCAGTAAAGAAACCTGTTCCATTTTCTGGCGATTAACAACGCCATGTGCGGTGATGATCATGAATTCTTCTTCTTCGCCTTGCAGAACAACAAAAATCGCCAGCGGTCCGCTCCGGGATGTTATTTTCATCCCCAGCATGCCCTTGCCGCCGCGGTGATGAACGCTGAAATTACTGACCTTGACCCTCTTGCCGTATCCTCCCGCCGAGGCAATGAGCAGCTGCGATTTGGCAGTGACGAGATCAGCCCCAACCACCTTGTCATTGGCCCCCAGGGAAACCGCTTTAACACCCCTGGCTGCCCTGCCCATGGGCCTGACATCAGATTCGGGGAACCTGACAAAAAGGCCAGCACTGGTTCCCACTATAACCTCTTTGTGCCCATCGGTAAGCTTAACGGTCATCAACTCATCATCAGGAGCAAGGTTAAGGGCAATCAGGCCGGTTTTACGTGTATTTTTATATTCCTTCAGTGCCGTTTTCTTAATTATCCCTTTGGCTGTAACCATGAGGAGAAAATGATCTGTTTCAAATTCAGCAATGGGCAGAGTAGCTGTGATAAATTCTTTTTCCTCCAGAGGCAGCAAATTGACCAGGGCGGTACCTCTAGACTGACGGCCCGATTCCGGTATTTCATATACATGAAGGAGATAGACCTTGCCCCTGTTGCTGAAGCAGAGCATCTTGTCGTGCGTGGAAGCCACATGGCACTGTTCCACCCGGTCGTTTTCCTGGGTTTGCATGCCTTTAACTCCCCGTCCCCCACGGTGCTGGCTGTGGTAGGTAGTCAGCGGCAGCCGTTTGATGTAACCGCGATTTGTCAAGGTTACCACAACATCTTCCTGGAAAATCAGGTCAGTGAGAACCACTTCACCTTCATCGGCTACGATCTCCGTGCGTCGTTCGTCACCGTGTTTTTTCTGAATAGCTGCCAGTTCTTCACTGATGATATTGAGCACCATAGTATCTTCCGCCAGTACTCGCTTAAGATAATTAATTGTGTCCAGTAACTGCCCGCGTTCCTCCATCAGCTTCGTTATTTCCAGTTGAGTTAAGCGCTGCAGCCTCATGTCAAGGATAGACTGGGCTTGCTTTTCAGTTATGGACAGGAGTTCGATTAATCCTTCCCTGGCTTCCTTTACATCCTGTGAAGCCCGGATCAGCGCGATGACTTCATCGAGCATATCAAGAGCAGTAAGGAGACCGTCAACAATATGCAGCCTGTCTTCAGCTTTTTGTAAGTCATACTGTGAACGTCGCCTGATGATTTCCTTTTGATGTTCCAAATAGTAGGCCATCATCTGCTTCAGGGTGAGCACCCTCGGCTGGCCGTCAACAAGGGCCAGCATAATGATCCCGTAAGTCTGCTGCAGCGGCGAAAATTTATAGAGGAGGTTGATTATGACCTGCGGATCATAATCTTTCTTGATCTCCATCACTACTCTGACACCGGAACGGTCCGACTCATCCCGCAGATCGGTAATCCCGGCTATCTTCTGGTCCTTGACCAGTTCAGCAATTTTTTCAACCAGTTTGGCCTTGTTTTGCTGATACGGCAGTTCGGTAATGACTATCTGGCAGCGCCCTTTATCTTTTTTCTCGATCTGGGCTTGACCACGCAGCTTAATAATCCCTCTGCCGGTCTGATAAGCAGAATAAATTCCTTCATGGCCGACTATGATGCCGCCGGTGGGGAAGTCGGGACCCTGCACTATTCTCATCAAATCGCGGATCGATGCTTCAGGATACTTGATGAGATAGTTAAGGGCGTCAATAAGTTCATTAAGGTTATGCGGTGGAATATTTGTAGCCATACCAACGGCAATCCCTGAAGAACCGTTCGCCAGCAAATTGGGGAATCGCGAAGGAAGGACCACCGGTTCATCAAGGCTTTCGTCGAAATTAGGACGGAAATCAACAGTTTCTTTTTCCAGATCAGAGAGCATTTCCCCGGCTATGGCTGAAAGCCTTGCTTCAGTATATCGCATCGCTGCTGCAGAATCGCCATCCTGGGAACCAAAATTACCGTGCCCATCGATGAGCGGATAACGGATTGAAAAGTTCTGGGCCAACCTGACCAATGTGTCATAAATCGCCACATCACCGTGTGGATGATATTTACCAAGAACCTCACCGACGATACGGGCCGATTTCCGATGCGGCTTGTCATGAGTTGAACCCATTTCAGACATGGCGAATAAAATACGCCTGTGGACCGGTTTTAATCCGTCACGCACATCCGGCAAGGCTCTGCTGACGATGACACTCATGGCATAGTCAAGAAAAGACACCTTAACTTCATCGTAGATATTTACGGGCACCACATTTTCTCTCTCGAACATAATATCTCCTTTATTAATAACGTACTAAACCACTACCCGGAAAATCCGTCCCACAATGCCCGGGCTCACAGCTAATCTGACAATGCAAAATCCTACATTCATTTAGCATCTGGAGTGGATAACATTATTAAGTTTATCATAAATTCACAGCCCGGAAAAGGGTCCTGCTAATTGGAAGCTATTTGCGCTGCGGGGGAAAATAGCTCCTGTTATAAAAGCCTTCTTTGGGGTAAAATATTTTTGCTACTCCTCGAGACACTCTGGTAATCAGAATTTGTCGTAGAACCCAAATAGTATTAATTATGTATTATATTAGGCATTTTTCTGCGATCGCCTGGACCGGCGGGGGCATTTATCTTTCAAAATCCGGTCAATGTTCTTTCTTTCAACCGGATTAACCGACCATATTTCAGAGCGGATTTTACTGCCACGCTTGATATTGATAATCAATTCGCGGCCGGACCAGCGATAAGATCCTATCTCCGTCCAGTTCCACAAACCGCGGGCGGAGGCGATACCTTTTTCTCGCAGCGTAGGTTTTTCAACCTCCCTGGCCACAACGGCCATGAGCAAAACAATGTAAAAGAACACATTAAAATGAACGGGGAACGGCAGTTCTTCCTCAACAACCTTTATGTTATTTAGCTCAAAACGAATCAAAAAGTATGATGCAGCGGCAAGTATGACAATCAGAACCAGTGAATCCAGATTGTGCCGCACGAAAAGAGCCCGATCAACCCTGTGCAGGACAGGCCCGAGCTTGAAATAACGGTAATATAAGTATCCCGAAATCACTACCGCCAGAATAAAGTAAGGAATCAGAAGTTGCAAGATCATTGTAAAAGCCTCCTAGACAACCCGAGAGATATACGTTGCAGCCAAGCTGGACTACGAATCGGTTTAAAATAGTACCTTATCAAGCTTCTTATTGCAATTATGCTACTACTTATGCCTAATTAAAACATGAAATATGATCGGGGTAAAGGGTCGCGGAGAATATCAATCCACCAGATCAGGAACTATTCCTGTTTTTAAGGGTCTATTAATTAAAAAGAAACAAAAGGAGGGAATTGGGTGTGAAAAAAGGGATATTATTTTTTTTGCTGCCCTGCCTGATCCTGGTCGTTTTGGCCGTTGGCTGTACGGCGGAACAACCGGTGGATGATGTGGATGAAGATGTAGATGAAATGGAGCCAATTAGTGGGCTCATTTATGAAATTGATGAAGGTAAGATCCTGGTAGTGAGCGAAATCAAGGATGTCAACATCCCACGACAGCTCTGGTTTGAAGGAGGTAAAAGAGCCGTTTATTTTGCGGTAGATGACGATACAGTCATTGAGCTTGATGGTGAACAGTTGGGGCAAGATAAGCTGGCGCGAGGACAAAAGGTTGATGTCTGGCATGAAGGATTTTTAGCAGAATCATATCCTGAACAGGGCAAAGCAATCACAATAAGCATTGTTGAAAATATAGAAGCAGAAGAATGCCGCACTGACTCGGGTAGATACATGGGACAGCCTGCAGAGGATCAGATTGAAATAAAAATTAGCGGGGTCCCGGAAGATTTGCCGCCAAGGATCTTCACTCTTAAAGATGAAGCCAGAGCAGTTCTGGACCATATGGAACTACAACCCGAGGAGGAAATCATGTTCAGATATCTTCCCGGCGGAGAAACTGAAGGGTTAATTTTTGATCTCCATAAAATAAACAACTGACAGAGTCTTATTAACCATTTCAATAAACAATAAAAAAGCCTCACCCGATAGAGAAAACCGGGGAGGCTTTTTTATTGTTTAGATTCTGACCATATCATCCACCGTTTGGCTGGCAGGTCCGGAATATTGCAGGTGATAATGATCCATTACTAAGATCATTTGGAGTTAGATATCAAGGGTGCGAACCTTGCGGGCATTATCTTCAATGAATTTACGTCGTGGTTCAACTTTATCCCCCATGAGCACACCGAAGATGTTGTCAGCCCTGATGGCATCCACAAGCTCTACCCTTTTTATAATTCTCGTCTCCGGATTCATCGTAGTTTCCCAGAGCTGGTCAGGATTCATTTCGCCGAGGCCTTTGTAACGTTGAATACTTATACCTCCGTTTCGGCCCCACTCTTTGCTCAGCTTCTCCAGTTCTTCATCACGGAAAAGGTATTGTTCCTGTTTCCCTTTTTTCACTTTATAAAGTGGAGGTTGAGCAATATAAACAAAACCTCTGTCAATCAATTCGTGCATGAAGCGATAGAAAAATGTAAGCAACAACACTCGAATGTGGGCACCGTCAACATCGGCGTCTGTCATAATGATGATCTTCTGATAACGAGCCCGCGATATGTCAAACTCATTTTCAATGCCTGTTCCGAGGGCGGTGATTAAAGTACGGATTTCTTCATTGGCCAAAATTCTATCCAAGCGTGCCTTTTCGACGTTTAAAATTTTACCTCTCAAGGGGAGAATGGCCTGAAAACGGCGATCACGCCCCTGCTTGGCTGAACCGCCGGCTGAATCTCCCTCAACAATAAAAAGTTCACTTTCGCCAGGATCTTTCGATGTGCAGTCGGCCAGTTTACCGGGCAGGCTGCTTATCTCCAGGGCATTTTTACGCCTGGTCAGTTCTCTTGCCTTACGGGCTGCTTCCCTGGCCCTGGAGGCACGGATTGCTTTTTCAATCACCCTTCTCGCAACAGCAGGGTTTTGCTCGAAGTAAGCCTCAAGACCCTCATAACAAATACTGTCCATGATACTGCGAATATCATTATTACCAAGTTTTGTCTTTGTCTGCCCTTCAAACTGGGGATCCAGCAGTTTAACACTCAAAACAGCAGTAAGCCCTTCCCTGATATCTTCGCCGGAAAGATTGTTTTGATTATCCTTGAGCATGCCGAGCTTGCGGGCAAAATCATTAATCAGCCTGGTCAGGGATACCTTAAATCCGTATTCATGGGTGCCACCTTCTTGAGTGTGAATATTATTGGCATATGAATAGATAACCTCGGCGTATCCTGCATGATACTGAAGAGCTACTTCAACCTCGAAACCATCAACCGATTTCTGGAGATAAACAGGTTTCTTGGGCACCGTTTCTTTGCCCTGGTTCAGGTAAGCAACATATTGTATGATGCCGCCCTCATATTTAAATTTCTCTTCCCGTCCGCTGCGTGAATCTTTGAAAAGGATTCTTGTTCCCTTGTTTAAAAAAGCCAGTTCCCGAAGCCGCTGTATGATAATTTCATTTTCAAAATCAATGCTATCGAATATTTCCTGATCCGGATAAAAAGTAATCTTTGTCCCAGTATATTTGGCACTCGGAGCAGCTTTACTGGAAATCGATGTTTTCTTCTTTCCGCGTTCATAGCGCTGGCTGTAGATCTTCCCGTCTCTATAAACTTCCACTTCCAACCATTCTGAAAGGGCATTCACTACAGATACACCAACACCGTGCAGGCCGCCGGCCACTTTGTAGCTATTAGTATCAAATTTACCCCCGGCATGAAGAGTTGTTAAAACCACTTCTACAGCAGGCCGTTTTTCTTGAGGATGATTCTCAACGGGGATTCCCCGGCCATCATCCGTAACCGAGATGCTACCATCTTCGTTGATGATTACTTTAACTTGTTTGCAATATCCAGCCAGGACCTCATCAATACTGTTATCAACCACTTCGAAAACAAGATGGTGGAGGCCCCGGCTCGAAGTAGAGCCGATATACATACTCGGCCTTCTTCTTACTGCTTCCAGTCCCTCTAATACCTGGATTTGTTTAGCACTATATGCATTTTTTTGATTATTTTTTACGGCCATACTTCACCTCTGGGCAAAATTATGATTGACATAAAAAACTCTCCACTAATATTTATTATTATATCATTCTTTTCACAGACATTTTAACGGCAAACGATTCAGCGGGAATTTTTCAACCGCCTGCCCAGCGTAAGAGGAGAAATAGGGGATATAAAAACCCTTTTATCGGTAACAATAAAAGATTTCGGCCTTTCTGATTTTGCAATAACCTTTATTCCCCCTTCAGGTAAAGAATCCAGAAATTCTCTATTGGTTGTACTGTCGTTTTGATCATATTTAAAAATACCAATCAACTCACGGCTGAAAACAATCCTGGCGTCTCCTATGTGCAAGTACATTAGTTTACTCCTTGCGATGTGCAACAGTCTCACCTTTAAAAGTAAAAGGGTAGTTGTTGTGCTCTAAGATGAGTTACAGGCCCTGGATAATACAATTACACTGCTTGTTCATTATTCCTTCTGGTCCGGCTCATCAATAACAAAAAAAATATCTCGGACCATTTTGTTACCTGCATACCTGTTTAGTTTATCAATTAACTGAGTTTTCATCAATGAGAGGTGGTAAGACCATACTGAATCTTTTACTGAAACCTTCATTATTCCATGGTCCAATTTTTCCGCCCTGGTCACATCGGACAAAGCCGGACCTACTATCTGTTCCCAGTTCTCAACGAG
>JAXHVH010000006.1:0-74625 GCA_034189085.1 Bacillota bacterium
GAAAGACTTAAGAAGGCCGGGTATTTTAATTTTCTCGAATACTATGAGTCTGTTCGTGTGTAAACATGGGAGGAGCCGTATACCGAACGGTACGTACGGTTCTGGGGGAGGTCGGCTGACCCACTAAGGGTCAGCCTCCTACCCGATTCTGATCTTCAGAAAGCTGAGATTCCGGCCTTCGATATTAATCTTCCGGCTGCTTGATGTACTTCATCATTTTACGCAGCCTGCTTCCCACTTCCACCAGCTGGTGTTTTGCTTCTATCTTGCGAAGTGCCTGGAATCGGGGCTGGTTGGCCAGGTTTTCAGATACCCATTCCAGGGCAAACTGGCCACTTTGAATTTCACCCAGTATTTTTTTAAGCTCATCGCGTACTGCCTCGTTGACTACCCTTGGTCCCCTGGTCAGATCGCCGTATTCGGCGGTGTCACTTACTGAATAGCGCATTCTCTCCAGGCCGCCTTCGTAGATCAAGTCGACGATCAATTTAAGTTCATGCAGGCATTCAAAATAAGCAATTTCCGGCTGATATCCTGCATCAACCAGAGTCTCAAAAGCAGCTTTGATCAGCGATGATACCCCGCCGCAGAGAATGACCTGTTCCCCAAAGAGGTCGGTTTCCGTTTCTTCCTGCACCGTAGTTTCGATTACTCCAGCTCGGGTGGAGCCAATACCCCTGGCAAAGGCAAGGGCCAGCTCTTTTGTTTTTCCGGTGAAGTCCTGATAAACGGCCAGTAGTGCCGGTACACCGGCGCCTTCCTTGTAGAGCCTGCGCAGCAGGTGCCCCGGACTTTTGGGTGCGATCATAAATACATCAATATTTTCCGGGGGTACTACCTGGTTGTAAAGAAGATTGAAACCGTGGGCTACCCCCAGGGCTTTTCCTTCGGTGAGAAAGGGCAGGACAGATTCTTTGTAGACGGCTGCCTGAACATTGTCGCCAATTAAAATCTGAATAACATCCGCTGCTTCAGATGCTTCACTGACGGTAGCAACCTCCAGTCCGTCTTCAATAACCCGGTTCCAGCTCTTGCTTTCCCTGTGCAGGCCGACAATCACGTCAAGGCCGCTGTCATGCAGGTTCTGGGCCTGAGAATGTCCCTGGCTGCCATAACCCAGCACGGCAATTTTCTTGTTTTGCAGGATGCTCAGGTCCGCATCCTGGTCATAGTACATTAATGCCATTAATTTTATCCTCCCTGCAGATATAATAACTAGATAACTTGGCTAAAGGTGATGAAAACTCCTGCCAATTCACGGATTTATTTCTGTCTAAAAACATTTTAGGCTTCCGGGCAGGTATTCGGTTAGTTTTGTCAAATAAAAAACATTATCATTGTATTGCCGATATGTTTGAATCCATAGCAGTAGCGGAAAAGCAGCATGAAAAACGATACCTTGTCCTTTTTGCCAGTATGGAGAAGGGGACAGTTTCCAAGGAAGAGAAAAAAGTTCGCTGGTTTTGACGGAGCTGCGGTTACGTTTACGAAAGAGAAGCAGTGCTGGAGTTTTCTCCCCCATGTGATCACCCTGAGGATGTTTTGAGGTGATCTGCGAAAAATGGTAGCAGCTATGGATCCGAAGTGCAGCACAAATAGGTTGTTTTACCTGGCAGGTATTAAAAAAAATTAGGGTGGGAGTTTTTTGTGAAGCTGATTCGCTTCAAGGCTGAAAACAAAATTTGCAATGGACGGTTGGAAGGCGACACTGTTATCGAGCTTACTTCAGGTGAAGGGGAGGGGCTCTTTGCACTCAACCGGGAAACAGGCCGCCGCTTATCTCCTGAAAATGTTGAACTGCTTGCTCCCTGTGCTCCTTCAAAAGTTGTCTGCCTCGGCCTCAATTACCGTTCTCATGCTGAAGAAGTTAAACTGGAGCTGCCTCGCAAGCCAATGATCTTTCTCAAACCCTCTACGGCGGTTATTGGACCGGAAGAAGCAATTATCTATCCTCCCCAGAGCAGGCGCCTTGATTACGAAGCAGAGCTCGGGGTGGTTGTGGGCCGTAAAGCATACCACCTCAATCGCAGCGAAGCACTTGACTATGTGATTGGTTATACCTGTGCCAATGATGTTACCGCCCGTGACAAGCAGCCTGCCCGGGGGCAGTGGACCTACGCCAAGGGATTTGATACTTTTTGCCCGCTCGGTCCGGTTATCGAGACAGACATTGATAATCCGGAATTATTAAAGCTTCAGGGGTTGCTTAATGGCAGGGTTGTGCAGGATGTTTCAACTGCCGATCACATTTTTCCGGTCAGTGAGATCATAGAATTTATAACCGGTTGTATGACTCTACTGCCAGGTGATGTTATTTTGACCGGCACTCCGGCAGGTATTGGAGCAATGGAACCAGGTGACCGTTTTGAAGTGGTTATCGACCGGATTGGCAGGCTCGCCAATCCGGTAAAAAAATCAGGGTGATCTTTTTGCCTTGTTAATCAAAATTAAGGTTGTCATCAGGTCGTGGATGGTATATAATTTTCTCAGGTATCTGGACCGCAGTATGCATGTCTGCCGTTGAGCAGGGATGCAAAGCCTATGGCTCACGCCCTGGAAGGTCGTAGGGGCTGCCGGTCAGGAATATAGTTTATAAATTTTTCTCCCTGATGAGGCAGCGTAGCCGCTGTCTCTTTTTTTACTTTCCGGCCTTACATACTTATTCTGTTTTTATAACAGCAGCCGGATCAGTTTGGCAAGGAGAAAGGGAGCAATTATTAAAAATGTTTACCTATCGTGACATTACTGCAAAAATCGACAAGAAATATTTTTTCCCGGTTTACCTGCTCTACGGTGAAGAAAGGTACATCATTGAAGAGCTGACTGACAGGCTGGCGGATGCTTTCCTGGGCTCGGGAGAGAAATATGGCCGAGAAAAGATCAGCGGTGAAAATAGTGACCTCGAGGAAGCAGTAGAAGGGCTATTCTGCGGAGGCCTTTTTTCTGAGAAAAAAATGCTGATAATTGAAGATCCTCCTTATATAATACCACCGGCGAGAGGCGACAATTCCAAAAAGGTGAATCCCCCGGCAGATAGAGAAGAAAAAGATCACCGGGTCAAAGCGCTGATGGGATTCATGGAAAATGAGCAGGCTGGGAAACCTTCAAACATTATAATTTTCACAGCAGCCGGGGTGGATCGACGAAGGCGTTTGTATAAACTCATTGATCAAAAAGGAGCCGTTATTGAATGCAAGCCTTTGAAAGGTGATGCACTGGCTGAATGGATCTGCCGACGGGCAGAACACCTGGGGAAAAGAATTGAGCGGGCAGCAGTGGAAAAATTGCTCAATGCCGGTAACCACAGCCTCCATTTTTTGGCCGGCGAAATGGGAAAATACTGCACCTACCTGTCGGATGAAGAAAAGATTATAACGGCTGAAACAGTGGAAACACTTTTTACAGGTGACATTCAGGGAGATGTTTTTAAGCTGGCTGATGCCCTTACAGAGGGCGATCCGGATGCCGCTCGTTCAATCCTTGCCCTTCTCCTGCGCCGAAGGGAAAAACCGCTCCTTTTGTTTTTCATGCTGGTTCGCCATTACCGTCTTTTACTGCATGCGCACAGCTTGCTTGAAGAAGGAATGCCGGCTGCGGAGTTCTCCTCGGCACTGGGCGTCCATCCCTATGCTGCCCGTAAATTTTTACGGCAGGCAGGTAGCTGCAAGAGACATGTAATCGAGGACATTCTGGTTTTGCTCCAGGGAATTGATCTCAAGATAAAGACCGGCAGGATTGACCCGGAACAGGCTCTTATCCTGACCCTGGAGAAGATCAATCACCTTCAGAATAAAGCGGATTCGATTTGCAGTGGATCGAAATAATCCTGAGAGGGTTGATCCACATCAAACAAAGTTTAAATTGAGTGTAAAAAGCTGCTCAATTATGTTTGTAAACAGATGAGTTTATCTTTTATTGACCGTGATGAGTACCTCGAGTATAAAGAAGTGGGCAGGCACAGTGAGAGGGGTCCTCTGTCGCCGGGCAGGGAATCGACTGCCGGTGGAGACACTCTTGAACAATAATATCCCCTGCTGGAAAAATGGTTACCATGTTCAACCGGATCTGAAACATGGCCAGTATAAAGAAAAACCGATCCTCCGCTCCTTTCAGCGAGGCGGTGGCCGGTTTTGTTCTTATCCGTGCTTTATCAGCAGAGTAATGCACAGTTTTTATATTGCTGCTAGATAATACTTTAGCAATTTCTAAACAGCGGTTTTGTTGTTGAAAAGGCGGTTGAGGCGCGATTTTTTCCGGGCGGCATTATTTTTATGAATGACACCTTTGGCCGCTGCTTTGTCGATACGGATTACAGCCGAATAAAGCCTGGTCCGGGCCTCTTCCATATCTTCGCCCTGCAACGATTTCTCAAAATGGCGAATGGCAGTTTTAACCATACTTTTAACCCGCTGATTCCTTAGTTCGCGTTTATTATTTTGCCGCACCCGTTTGGCGGCCGATCTAATATTTGGCAATTTCATAACCTCCTTCCTTACCATTCCGTTAAAACATTAAAATATTATCATCAGTGCCGACAAAAAGCAAGTCTTTATTTATTTCTTGTGGTCGGCCTATGATATTGTCACCCTGTAAGCGGTCTGAGATAATGTCACCATTATGGGAGGAGACATTTTCTCAGTCCATATTAAGCACTTTTAGGGTGACATTTTCACTGGCTGTTGACAGTCTTTATTTATTTCTGACAGGACTTTATCCTCTATCAAACGAACTAAATCCATGAGAAATCTCTATTTCCTTATATGGGAGCTCTGTTCTTGGTGAACATGAGGTTCCTCTTTCTTTACTTTTATTCCCTTTCCCTGCTATTCCCTACAATAACTTTACACTGTGCTGCTTCTAATATTTAAGAAATTTATATCTCCCGGACAGCGAGACAGGCAACATTTACATTTAAAGAAGGAGTAAAAAGGCTTTTTATCGAAACAAACATAAGCTGATTGCAGATTTTTACTGCCGAAGGGAGCCCCCGGAAATGAAAATTGTTAGTGCTGCGGCGATGAGAGAAGCTGACCGGTTGACGATGGAAAAATACGGTATGCCGGGCGCAGTTTTGATGGAAAAAGCTGGTGAAAGAGCGGCCGGCTTTATTTTAAACCGGCGGCCTCCGGTAAAGAGGGTTGTCGTTGTAGCCGGGCCGGGCAACAATGGCGGTGATGGGCTGGTAATTGCCCGACTGCTTGAAAAAGCTGGTGTAGTTGTAACTCTTTGGAGCACGGTCCAGGCTGGCAATTACAGGGGCGATGCAAAAATAAATGAAAACTATCTTTTGAAATTACCTTTTCCCGTGGAGAGGTTTGACGATAAAAGAAAATTGGATAATTTTAGGGAAAGCCTGAGCAGGGCGGACTTGGTAGTTGATGCTCTCCTGGGTATTGGTACCGACCGCGAAATATCGGGCATGCTCGCTGAGATAATCAACGCCGTTAACGGTTGTGGCAAACCGGTTCTTTCTGTCGATATCCCCTCGGGGGTGCATGCCGACAGCGGGGCGGTAATGGGCTGTGCCGTGAAAGCTCGGTGGACGATAACCTGTGCCTGCCCCAAGTTAGGACTCTTTTTCCCCCCGGGCTGTAATCAGGCCGGGCAGATTTTCGTTGGGGAGATCGGGGTGCCGGAAAATCTAATTGATGATCAGCCTGTGGAGCTGAATACGGTTTCCCGCGTGCGTCTTGCTCTTCCCGAACGCTCTTTTGACTCCCATAAAGGATCGATGGGCAAGGCAGTTATTGTAGCCGGCTCGCCGGGCATGACCGGTGCAGCGATTCTGGCTGCCGAGGCGGCCCAGAGAAGTGGGGCTGGCCTGGTTTACCTGGCTGCTCCGGCAAGTGTATGCCCGGTTCTTGAAGCAAAAACTCTGGAAGTGATTATCATAGCCTTACCGGAAAAAGAACCCGGCATTATTGATCCCTCTGCGGCGGATCTTATTGTCGAGCGAACCAGGGGATGTGACGCCCTGGCGGTTGGCCCCGGACTCGATCCGGGTGAAAATACTACTGAACTGCTTGACAAATTAATTCAGCTCAGCCCTGTGCCCATAGTTATTGACGCAGGAGGATTGAAAGCTTTGGCCAGCCAAATCAATATGCTGCGCTCAGCAAAATATACGCCTGTTGTCACACCCCATCCAGGAGAAATGGGCGCCTTGATTGGCAAGGCTGCCGGGGATGTGCAGAACAGCCGCCTGGCTACGGCAGGAGAACATGCTGTGCTCTGGAACTGTATTGTTCTCCTGAAAGGAGCAAACAGCATTATTGCTTTACCGGACGGCCGGGCCTTTATTAATCCCACAGGCGGGCCTTCACTGTCTACTGCCGGATCCGGTGATCTTTTGACCGGGACAGTCGTGTCGATGCTGGCTCAGGGATTGAGTCCGGAAAATGCTGCAGGAAGTGCTGCTTTCATCCACGGATTGGCCGGAGATCTTCTTCCGCCGGGGCGCGGGTACATGGCCCGTGATATTTTAGACCGTTATAAAGAAACCTTTTGTCGTCTTGAATGTGCTTCACACAGGGTACCTGAAAATCCTTTCCTGACAGCAATCAGGCCTTTGTCCGAAGAAGAATGAGATTGGAAAAGGGCCCGTAGATGCTAATGGCATGCCGGAAAAGAGCATGCATTTCAGTAAGAGAGTGACATGAGGAGGGATCTGTAATGCTTGACTGCCTGATATCTATCGGCGAAAAGGAACTGCGTGATGAGGCCAGGGCTTTTGTCAGGGAAGATGTGGACAGGCAGCTGCTGCAGGACATGGATGCTGATAAAATCCGTTACCCGCGTGAATTCCTTGAGAAGGCTGCAGCCAGAAACCTGCTGGGCCTTCGTTTCCCTGTAGAATACGGTGGTCGCGGTATGCCCTGGACTTCTGAAATAGTAGCCCTTGAAGAAATTGGTATTCTGGGTACTGCCCTGGGTTGTCTCTATTCCCTGGTAAGCATCGTCGGGGAAGCTATTAACTGTTTTGGGTCTGAAAAATTGAAGACCAAATATCTCCGCCCGACCATTGAAGGGCGTCTGACAGCGGCGGAAGCGTTAACTGAACCGCGTGGCGGCTCGGATTTTTTTGGGGCTGCCTGCACGGCGGTGAAGGATGGAGATCATTATATCCTCAATGGCCAGAAAAGATTTGTGGTCGGTGCGGAGGGGGCCGATTATTTCATGGTTTATGCCCGGACCGATCCCGAAGGTCCTCCTCACCAGTCGATCAGTGCATTCCTGGTTGATCGCGGCCCGGGAGTGAAGGTGGAATACCTTTACGACCTTATGGGCACGAGAGGTGGCGGAACAGGCAGGCTGGTTTTTAATGATGTGGTTGTGCCTGCGGAAAATCTGCTGGGAGAGGAAAACGGCGGGGGGAAAATATTTTACCGGATGATGATTCCAGAAAGGATGACCAGTGCCGGCGGAGCGCTGGGGATGAGCCGGGCAGTGCTCGAGATTGCGGCCCGCTACAGCAAGCACCGCCAAGCATTTGGGACCGCCATAAAAAATTTTCAGGCTGTCAGTTTTAAAATTGCCGACAGCATTACGCTGCTTGATACAGCCAGGGCTATTGTTTACCTGGCGGCCCGTTCAGTGGACGGGGGCGATCCTGCCGGCCGATCACGGCGCCTTGTTTCTGAAGCAAAAAAGGTTTCTACCGAAAATGCCTGGAAGGTGGTTAACAACGCCATGCAGGTGCTTGGTGGAATTGGTTATACCAGTGTCTATCCCATCGAAAAGATGCTTCGGGATGTGCGGCTAATAATGATCTGGACCGGGACCAATGAGATTATGGATTTGATTGTCCAGCACGAATATTACAAAGAACTGGCTGAAGAAAACCACAATAAACGTGATATAGAGATGGATGCCCCTGCGGCGGATATGGTTGACGAAAAAATATATGAATAGCGAAACCGGGCGGCCGAAAATTTGGTGAATATTACTGCTGCCTGGATCTGGAATAGGGGAGGAAAGAACCGAACAATGGACAAGAAAACGATCAAGGCTGGTATGCTGGGTCTGGGCACAGTCGGCGGTGGTACAGCTACTTTACTGCAGCAAAATAAAACCATTCTTCAGGAAAAAATTGATGCAAATATTGTTTTGGAACGAGTCCTGGTTAGAGACCTGTCCCGCCCGCGAACGGTGGATTTGCCTGAGGATTGCCTGACAACCGACCCGGCGGAAATTCTTGAGAACCCCGACCTTGATATAGTAATAGAACTGATGGGAGGGATTGAACCGGCCCGCCGTTACATTTTACAAGCCCTGTGCAACGGTAAATATGTAGTAACAGCAAACAAGGAATTAATGGCTACCCATGGAGCGGAGCTGCTGGCAGCGGCTCGACGGTACAACCGCAATATATTTTATGAAGGAAGTGTGGGCGGGGGAATTCCTTTAATCAGGCCGCTTCAATACAGCCTCGCTGTTGATCGTATCCACCGCATCGTGGGAATTGTCAATGGTACGACAAATTACATTCTTACCCGCATGTCCCAGGATGGGATGTCTTTGCAGGAAGCCCTGGCCGAAGCGCAGGAAAAAGGTTTTGCCGAAGCTGATCCGGGTAACGACCTGGAGGGGTTCGATGCTGCTTATAAACTGGTGATTATGGCCGGGCTGGTTTTTGGTAAACACATCACCACCGACCGGGTCCACGTTGAAGGCATATCTGCCATCAAGCAGCAGGATATCGTCTACGCCCGGGAACTTGGTTACGCAGTGAAGCTGCTGGCTATAGGTGAACAGTATCCTGAAGGATTGGCCCTGAGGGTGCACCCGACCCTGATTCCGCTTGATCATCCCCTTGCGTCGGTTTTAAAAGAGTATAATGCCGTTTTTATCGAAGGTGAGGCTGTGGGAGAAGTAATGTTTTATGGCCGCGGTGCCGGAGCACTGCCAACTGCCTGTTCCGTGCTTGCCGATATAGTTGAGGCCGCCCGCTGTCTCCTTTACCGCATAGCCGACGGTGTTTTCATAAGCAAGAGCGGCCATACGGAATTCATCCCTGTTGGTGCATTGCAAGCCCGCTTTTACCTGCGTTTTTTGGCCGAAGACCGTTCTGGTGTTTTTGCCTCCCTGGCCAATGTTTTCGGTGACGAGAATGTCAGCCTTGATATGGTCATCCAAAAATGCCGTGTTGGCAGCCTGGCTGAAATAGTCCTCGTTACCCATGATGTGCGGGAAGATTCTTTTCACCGTGCCCTGGCTAAGGTAATGGATATACCGGCAGTTAAACCTGATCACAGCATGATCCGGTTGCTTGGTTGATCTACCGGGAAGGATAAAACACGAAAGGCGGAAAAAAATTGTCATCTCATTATGGGTCCCGACCGGCCTGGGCGGAGATAAACCTGGACCATATAGCACACAATGTAAGCCGGTTCAGGAAGCTGATCGGTGCGGAGAGAAAAATAATGGCTGTAGTTAAAGCCGATGGTTACGGGCACGGAGCAGTCGCCGTGGCTGAAATAGCCCTTGAAGCCGGGGCGAACTGCCTGGCAGTGGCTTTTGTTGAAGAAGGAATTGAACTTCGCCGGGCGGGAATTAAGGCACCCGTTTTGCTGCTCGGTTATACGGATCCGGTGCATTTCCCAGCCCTGGTTGAACATAACCTGACACCCACGGTTTTCGGATTGGACACTGCCCTTGCTTTTTCCCGCGCTGCTGTCGAACGGGGGATTATCCTGCCTCTCCAGCTGAAGATTGATACCGGTATGGGCAGAATCGGTTTGCTGCCCGACGAGGCAGTTGAAGTAATCCGGCAGATTGTTAAGCTACCCGGCCTGTGCATTGAAGGGGTGCTGACCCATTTGGCGGCGGCTGATGAAACAGACCCTTCTTATACCGATGAGCAGTTGCTCCTCTTCGATCGCATTGTCGATCAATGCCGGAAAAGGGATATTAACATCCCCCTCCTTCATGCCGCCAACAGCGCTGCGGCTATTTATCATCCTCTTTCCCGTTACGATATGATCCGTTTAGGGATTTCACTCTACGGTTATTACCCTTCGTTGAGAAGGGGTACTGAACCTGTTGACCTGCTGCCGGCATTGACTTTTAAAAGCAGGATTGTATATGTTAAAAAAGTGCCGGAAGGGACGGCCATCAGTTATGGATGTACTTTCCGAACATCGGCAGAATCGGTTATCGCTACGGTGCCGGTCGGCTATGCTGACGGTTACAGCCGTTTGTTGTCAAACAGGGGGGAGGTTCTTATCCGGGGTGTAAGAGCTCCCATAGCAGGGCGTGTCTGCATGGATCACCTGATGGTTGATGTGACTCACATCCCAGGTGTGTCGAGAGGCGATGAGGTAGTGCTCTATGGAAGACAGGGAGGGGAAGAAATAACTGTGGAAGAAGCGGCTTCCCTGATTGGAACAGTTCATTATGAACTGCTTTGCTCCATTGATAAGCGTGTGCCCCGTCTTTATTTCCGCCACAAGAAGCTGGTTTCAATTCATGATTTTATTGAAGACCGTACCTTTTAACATTTTTTTATTAGACCCCATGAAGTTAAAACTTCAAGAAAGAAGGCTGCTGGTTCTGATCTTCCGCAGTCACATTATATTCTTATCCAATTTGACCTGGTTTTTCAAAGTAGTAGGTTACCGTAGAAACTGCAGCTTAAGTTGTTGACACATAATTTTTTCACCCACAAACAGGTTGTTAACTCATTTCCCCTGCAGCCACAGGGTACCATTGTTTACTTGACCTTGGTTTCAGAGTAGACCCCTATGCCCCCACACAACGGGGGCACCATCAGAAGGATGAAAACCGGCCGATTCTGTGTTTTATATTGCTGGAAGAGGTTTCAATCTTCCGGCAGTGATGGATGCCTGTTGAAGAAAAGCCTGTTTTTAGTCAGGGCCGCCATCCTCACAGGCATGGATGAAGGTTGCAGGATGGAGCGGCTGTGCAATAGAACCGCACTTACCACTGCGGGTAAAAAACCTTTCCGGAAATAATCTGCCATCAGGCGGTTGTAGATCACTGCCGCAGTTTGAGCACTGTTTTCAGCAGTTGTCAACGCTGAAACAGCCATTCTTGCACTGATGAATGTGTTGAACAAACCTTCCCCGGAAAAAGGATCTACCGGGCCTGCTGCATCTCCAGATTTTATCCCGGGGCATCCTTTCCTTTTCGATGAGGGCCGTTTTTAACCCGGCAGTGGCAGCAAGGGCGGCTGTTAATGAGCCTGCCGGGCCTGCGCCGATTACGGCCAGGTCATATGAGTGTTTTCTGAATTCGTTACCATGAGCGGCGGTTTTTTGATCAATTTTTTCATCATTACCTCTCCCGTAGTGGGCGTTGCAGCAACCCCTCTGGTTTGATTATAGCCGCGGAGCCGCTTTCCGGTCAAAAAAAGTCAAACTTTCTTGACTGGACAGGGCAAATAGATTAAAATTATTTTGTAATGAGGAATCATTTTCCAAAAAAATCGCGGCCATCTTTTTTGAAAAAGGCCGAGAACCAGAGTGTGCCCATTACCGGTAGGATTTTTGAACTTTAACCGGCTTCTGATAGCCGGTTAATTGTTTTAACAAAGTTGATCCAGGGAGGTAGAGGCGATGAGTGATGATTTTATCAGGGAAGTGGAACATGTAGCCCGCCTGGCCCGCCTTTTGCTCAATTCCAAAGAAAAAGAGCTTATGGCCGACCAGCTTGGCGCCATTCTCGATACAGCTCGAAAGGTGCGGGAAATCGATACGGCGGGAATTGAACCGACTGCTCATGTCTTTTCTATTCCAGCTTTCCTGAGAGAGGATGCTATTTCTCCTTCTCTTCCCGTGGAAAAAGTTTTACAGAATGCACCAAAAAAGATGAAAAGCTATTTTCTTGTCCCCAGTATTACCGCCATTGAAGAAGAGTAGAATTTAAGAAAGCCGGTCTATATTGCCGAAGCTGGTTAAAGGAGACAGAAAAAAGATGAAGCTATATCAGAAAACAGCAGCTGAGCTGAGCCGGTTGCTTCAGAATAAAGAAATTACGGCTGTTGAAGTTCTCAACAGTTTCATGGAACGGGTGGATGAAGTTGATCCGCAGTTGAAGGTTTTTATTACCTGCACTTTTGATTCGGCCCTGGAGACAGCTGCTGCAGTAGATCACCGGAGGATGGAAAATGAAAAGTTGCATCCCCTGGCCGGCGTTCCCGTTGCCATTAAAGACAATTTTTGCACTGAAGGGATAAAAACGACCTGTGCTTCAAAAATACTGGAAAGCTATATTCCACCCTATGATGCAGCCGTAGTGGAAAAGATCAAAAGCATTGGCATGCCCATTCTTGGTAAAACCAACATGGATGAATTTGCCATGGGTTCTTCAACTGAAAATTCCGCTTTTTTTGTTACCCGTAATCCATGGGATCTGGAATGTGTTCCCGGTGGGTCAAGCGGTGGATCTGCCGCCGCGGTTGCTGCCGGGATGGTCCCTTTTGCCCTTGGCTCTGATACAGGAGGGTCAATACGCCAGCCGGCAGCCCTGTGCGGCATAACAGGCCTGCGCCCCACATACGGGCGGGTATCCCGCTATGGCCTGATTGCTTTTGCTTCATCGCTTGACCAGATTGGCCCTTTGGCCCTGAATGCACTTGACTGTTCCCTGTTGCTGGAAGCGATTGCCGGTTATGATCAGCGGGATTCTACCTCTTTGCACCGTGAAGTTCCTCAGTACAGCGCTGCTGTAGACCGCGAGCTTGAAGGGGTGAAGATTGGACTGATCAAGGAAAATATTTCTGCGAATTTTGATCCGGAAATCAAGGATGCTGTCCTTAAAATGGCAGCCCTGTTTGAAGAAAACGGTGCCAGTGTAACCGAAGTGTCCCTTCCCCACACCGACTATGGGCTCAGTGCTTACTACCTGATCGCTCCTTCTGAAGCGGCTTCAAATCTGGGAAGGTACGATGGGGTTCGCTATGGCTTCAGTGCCAACGGGGATAACATCTTCAGCCTTTTCAGCCGGACCAGGGGGCAAGGTTTCGGCACGGAGGTTAAACGCCGGATCATGATCGGCACGTATGCTCTCAGCGCCGGTTACTATGATGCCTATTATTTACAGGCTATGAAAGTGCGGACCCTGATTCGCCGTGATTATGAAAAGGCATTTCAAAATTTTGATATAATTGTTGGGGCAACTACGCCAACACCGGCTTTTAAACTGGGTGAAAAAGCTGATGATCCTCTCCAGATGTACCTCAGCGATGTCTGCAATATTACTGATGCCCTGGCGGGGGTACCATCGCTTTCCATACCGACCGGACTCCATTCAAAAGGGTTGCCGATGGGGATGCAGCTGACAGCTGCTCCCCTGAACGAAGGACTTCTCTTCCAGGCTGCCGCTGTCCTGGAAAAATGTAACGATTCATCCCCCGTCGGCCGGCCCTCAATTTTACCGGTGGAAGGGAGCTGTAGAAATGGAATTTGAAACTGTTATTGGTCTTGAGATCCATCTTGAGCTCCAGACCCGGTCTAAACTGTTCTGCAGCTGCAGCACTGCTTTCGGCAGTGAACCGAATACCAGTTGCTGCCCTGTTTGCCTGGGGTTGCCAGGCAGTTTGCCCGTATTAAATCGCAAGGCGGTGGAACTGGCAATTATTGCTGCCCTTTCGCTGCAGAGCGAAGTACAAACCGAAAGCCGTTTTGACCGCAAAAATTATTATTATCCCGATTTACCCAAGGCCTACCAGATTTCCCAGTATGACAGGCCCCTGGCCCTTGGTGGTTTTATCGAGATGGAGATGGACGGTGCTAAGCGTAAAATCAATTTGGAGCGAATTCACATTGAAGAAGATCCCGGGAAGCTGATGCACAGTGGTGAATCAATTCTCGATTCTGACTATTCCCTGGTTGATTATAATCGGGCCGGGATTCCTCTTCTGGA
Source organism: Bacillota bacterium (assembly GCA_034189085.1). GTDB lineage: Bacteria > Bacillota > Dethiobacteria > DTU022 > DTU022 > M55B129. Next base: position 13,885 of record JAXHVH010000006.1, read on the forward strand.
AATAGTTACTAAACCAGATCTGCGCAACGGGCGTGAGGCGAGGCTGTTTCTGGAAGAACTTCGCTGCATCCTTCTCTATAGTGGCAGCTCGGACTGCCGGATGGAGGAGGGTTCGCTTCGCTGTGATGCCAACATATCTCTGCGCCCTGCCGGTTCAAAAACACTGGGTACCAGGACAGAGGTTAAAAATATGAATTCTTTCCGGGCCGTGGAGATGGCCCTTGATTACGAAGCCGGACGCCAGGCTGCCGTTCTTTCCGCCGGTGGCTCGGTTGTTCAGCAGACCTGTCACTGGGATGAAGGGGCCAGGGAAACTATTCCTCTTAGAGGAAAAGAAGGTTCTTCGGATTATCGTTATTTCCCCGAGCCGGATTTACTGCCTCTGATCCTGAAACCGGATTATATTGAAACCCTTGCTGCCAGTCTGCCCGAACTGCCCTCCTCGCGGCGGGCCAGGATGATGGAAGAATACGGCCTTGATCCCGCCGATGCTGCTATTTTAACGGAGAACCGTTCCCTGGGTGATTTGTTCGAGGCGGCCGCTGGAGAATATAAAGATTACCGTAACCTGGCCAGATGGGTCCGTGGAGATTTGCTCTACCTGCTCAAGGGTAGTGATAGAAATCCGTCCGAAGTAGATCCATTTTTACTGATCAAACTGCTCACAATGCTCGACGAGGGAGAAATTAATCGGCCTGTGGCCAAGGATCTTCTCGATAATATAGTGAAAAATGGCACGGATCCTCGTGAACTTGTGCAGCAAAAAGGCCTGGGCCGGATTGCTGATCGGGAAACGCTGCAGCCGGTTGTCGAAAAAGTGCTTGCCGAAAACAAGGATGCGGTTGCTAGTATTCGGCAGGGGCGGGAAAAAGCTTTTGCTTTCCTGGTAGGCAGAGTAATGGCTGCCACTGCCGGACGTGCTGATCCCGGGAAGGTGCAGGAATTGCTGCGAGAATTGATTAATTGAGGAACGGTGGTGTATTGATGGTTGGAAATGACGATCTAAACAGGCTGGTCATAGTCGGTGCCCAGTGGGGCGATGAGGGGAAAGGAAAGGTAATCGATTTTCTTGCGGTACAGGCCGATGTTGTTGCTCGTTTCCAGGGAGGTGACAATGCCGGCCACACCGTAGTCTACGGGGCTAATGTATTTAAACTGCATCACATCCCCTCCGGTATTCTCAATCCACGCACTTTATGCTTGCTCGGCAACGGTATGGTTATCAACCCGCAGGTCCTGGTGCGTGAGCTCGAGGACCTGGAAAAAAGAAGTATCAAAACTGATAACCTGCGCATCAGCGGAAAGGCTCATCTGATTATGGCCTATCATCAGGCCATGGATGAAGCAAATGAGAAGATGCTTGGAGAAAAGAAAATTGGCACTACCGGCCGTGGGATTGGCCCGGCTTATGCCGATAAGGCCCTGCGGCGTGGAATCAGGGCTGTTGATATGCTTGATTTTTCCCGTTTTTGTGAACGCATCGCCGGTATTCTGCCCCTTCAGAATAAAATATTACAGGATATTTACGGTCACCCCGGTTTCAAGTATGAAGAACTGTGTGAGTTTTATCGTCCTTTTTGTGACCGCATCAGTCCTATGATCATCGACACTGATCTCCTGCTTGCTGAAGAGATAGAAAACAAGAAAAAAATTCTTTTTGAGGGAGCGCAGGGAGCCCTCCTGGATATTGATCACGGGACCTACCCCTTTGTCACCTCTTCTTCTACTGTAGCTGCCTCTGCCTCAGCGGGAACGGGAGTCGGTGTCGGTTCGATAAACAATGTGATCGGTGTTTTAAAAGCATATACCACCAGGGTAGGCGAAGGACCTTTCCTGACCGAGGAAAAAGGTGAAGCCGGTATCCAGCTCCGGGAGAGAGGCAATGAATATGGAACTACCACCGGCCGGCCACGCCGCTGTGGCTGGTTTGATAGTGTTATAGCCCGTTATGCCTCACGGATAAACGGGTTAACCGGCCTGGCGGTGACGAAGCTTGATGTCCTCAGTGGAATGGATGTTGTGCGCATGGCGGTGGCCTACCGCTGCCGGGGAGAAATAATCCGTCATTTCCCGCTGGATCCCTCCGATATGAAGGAATGCGAGCCGGTCTATGAAGATTTCCCCGGCTGGGATGAAGATTTGTCTAATGTTCGAACATTTGAAGATCTTCCGCTGGCCGCCCAACACTACCTGCAGGCAATGGAAGAAGCGGTTGGCGTGAGAATGGAGATTATTTCCGTCGGGCCGGACCGGTCACAGACCATAATCTGTCCCGGATCTACGACTGCCAGCTGGATGCTGAGGTAAAAGAAAGTATCGGGGTAAATGATGGTATATCTTGGCAGGATAATCCATCCGGCTGAGCGAATAGTTAGAGAGCATTCTTCATTTTCATCGGTCCCGTTACCCGGGTTTATGTCCAGACTGCTTTTGATCGTTTCGGGCAGGTGGCTGTCTGGATGGTAATATTCGGTGTCATCCTCATTGTCCTTTCCCAGTGGGGCGATCAGCTCTTAAAAAAAATTAGATCGTAATATTTTGTCCACTTCGCTGTTTCCGCTGTTGCTGATTTCTGTAATGGCATTCCACTTCCCGGCTGAAGAGCCGGGATTATTCTGCGATTCAATAATTTTTTGATCAGGCGCGCTTAAAAATTAAGCCTCTCAAGGAGAGAGTTCGCGGTGAAATTACTCCACACAGCCGATCTTCATTTAAGTGAGCAGGCCCCCGAACGGTGGGCTGCTTTGTGCGAACTGGTAAAAACGGCAAAACGAGAGAAAGTGCAGGTCCTGGTGATTGCAGGAGACCTTTTTGACCAAAATGTCGATGCGGAAATGCTTCGAAGCAGGCTCCGCGATATTTTCGGTGGCGGAAGCTTCATGACAGTAATTATTCCCGGTAATCACGACAGCAGGGCTTATCGCAGCGGTCTTTTTTTTGGCAAAGGAGTGCAGATCATTACCGACTGGCGTGAACCGGTCCGCCTTGATGGAGTGGATCTATGGGGCCTGCCCTATGAACCGCTTGAGGGTGAAAAACTGGTCAGCCGGTTGCTGGAAATTTCTTCTTTAATGAGCCGAGAAAAATACAATTTACTACTTTTTCACGGCGATCTTCTTGATGCTTATTTTTCCTCCCGGGACCTCGGATCTGAAGGTACCCGGCGCTACATGCCGGTCAAACTGGGCTATTTTTCGATGCTTCCCCTGCATTATGTCCTGGCCGGACATTTTCATTCACGCTACACTGCCTGGCAAATCCCGGGCGGCGGATATTTTGTTTATCCCGGGTCACCTGTATCTGTCACCAGGCGGGAAACAGGAAGAAGGGTGGCGAATCTGATCGTTACGGGGCAAACACCGATGGAAGTGCCGCTTGATACCTTTCACTATGAGGAAATCAGGTTAACCCTCGATCCTTTTATTCACCGTGATCCGCTGGCCGTAATTAAAGATAAAATAGAAGATAGTGATTCTGCTGCCAGGGTGCTCCTGACTGTGGAAGGCCTTTATGACGGTTCGCTTCAGGAGCTTTCAGAAGAGCAGCTGGCCACTTCTATCAGGGAAATGCTTGACAAGAGAGGTGCAGAAGCAACGGAGTTTAATTTTTCCGATGTCCGGCATGTCCTGGAAGATGATCTTTTCCAGCGATTTAACAATATACTCGCTAAAAAAGATTACAGCCCGGAACAAAAACAAAAGATCAGAGAAATGACCATCAGGGCTTTCAGGGTGGTGAAAACATGTTCCTGAAAGAATTTGCCGTTAGCAGGTACGGTCCCCTCCCTGAAAGCGGCCGGTTGATTCTTTCCTCTTTTAACCTTTTTTACGGTCCCAATGAAGATGGAAAAACGCTGACCCTTGACGCTCTTTTAAAAATGCTCCTTGGTAAAAAGGCACAACGCCATTTTACCCGGCTGAAAAGAGTGGAGGAGCTGCCGGAGGGCTACCTTCTATTGATCGATGGAAAGGGCCTTCATTTAAAATTGCCTGCAGAGGGGACTTTGGAAGATCACTTCAAGTTCAATGCCAGGGAATTCGGCAGTATATTTGTCATCCGCGACAGTGATCTGCTCATCAGTGGAGAAGGAGATTTTTTCCGCGATCTTACCGGTCGTCTCACAGGGATGCGGACGGAGGAAATCAAGAAGCTTAAATTGCAGATTAATGAGCTGGGCAGAATCACGGAAACTGGCGTATTTGTCAATACAGCCCCGGAAAAATTGAAAGATAAATTGAACACCGCACGTTCGCTCATGGCGAAAACCGAAAACCTGGCGGCTGCACTGCAGGAAGAAGGATTCGGCTGTTTTGAAGAAGAACTGGCTGCGCTGCAGGAAAGGCGGAGGAAATTAACAAAAAGTCTGAAGGATTTAAATGATGCGGACAAAAGAGATCTTTATGAAAGAGGTAGCACAGCGCTGGCTGGCCTCGCTGAATCGCAGGAAGAATACAGGCGTCTCCAGTATGTCAACCGGGATGTTTATGAAACCTGGCAGCAGGCTGCTTCCAGGTTGGACTATTATTCCACCGAGTTGAAAAATATCGAGACAAAAATAGTAGAACTGAAGAAAGAATTGCAATCGGCGCATATACGCCTCCTGGAGAAAAATAGGCTGGTTCGAGAAGAAGAAATTAAATTAACAAAAACGGAAGAAAAACTGCAGCCTCTGCTGGACAATCATGAAAAGCAGAGTGTAGATTTGAAAAAATTCGAAACCGCAGCCGGGGCAAAAAATCTCCGTTTTTGTGCAGCTTTTGCTGCTGCAGTTTTTTTGCTTCTCCTCGCTGTGATTTCACCTGGAGCGGAGTGGTGGCAAAAAGCACTGCTCATTTTTTCAGGGGTAGTTGTTACTGTTTTTGGCTTGCTGCAGGCTCTCTTTTTGATAAAAAGAACGAATCTGGCAGCGACAGAAACGGAAATAATAATTGAGGGAGAGAAGAAGGGACTGCCGGCTTCTTCAGTTGGTGAAATTCGTGCGGGATTGGCCTGCTGTAAGGATTCATTTTCCCGATCAGTATCTCTGGCTGACGAAATGGTAAAGGTAATTGAATGGAAGGAGAAGGAAATAAACCGCCTGGAATCCGATGGGGAGGAAAAGAAGCGCTTTCTTGCCGGCATAGCCCAAAAAACCAAAACAATCCGCCGGCAATCCGGTGCGGATTCCCTGGATCAATACGGTGCCTTACTCCGGCGAAAGGAAGATCTGTCCCTGGAAATTGAGAAGCAGAAAAGTTTGCTGGCCGGTTATTTTGGCGGCCGGGAAAACCCGGCCGGGAGTTCTCAGATTTCTTTCTGGCAGAGACAGGTCAATAAACTGGCCGAATATGCCGGATCTGTTCCTCATATTGATTGCAACCCGGCGGAAGTGGTTCGTTTGGAGGCTGAAAGGGATAAGCTGGACCGGGAAATTGAAAACCTCCAGGAACGCATGGGACGGCATCTTGAAAAGATGCGTGATTTTGAAAGAGAAATCAACGAATTTTTTCAGGGCGGGGAAGGGGAAGAATACTTATACTGTCAAACAGTTGTCGATCTGGAATCAATACAGAAAAAACTACGCTGCTGGATCGACAGGCATGAGAAAGGCAGGGATACAGCCCTGAAGGCCCTGGAAATCCTGGACAGGCTTGCAGATGAAGAAGAAGATAAGGTGGCTTCTCTCTTCGGCCCGGCAAGCGCAGCCGGCAGGTATTTTGCCCGCATCACCGGGGGCAATTACCGCCATGTTTCTTATGACAGCCGGGAAAATATGATCAGGGTTCACCTTCCTGATGACAGCATGCTGGAAGCAGATCGGCTCTCGGGAGGGACCTTTGATCAGCTGTACTTTGCCATACGGCTGGCCCTGGGCGAAAAAATTCTTGAAGGAGAAAAGGGATTTTTCCTCCTGGATGATCCTTTTGTTAAAGCCGATCCGGAACGTCTCTCCACTTTATTGGAAATGCTTTTCGAAATTAATGATGCCGGGTGGCAAATTCTTTACTTCAGTGCCAAGGAAGAAATTAAAAGAGCCCTGCAGGAAAAAATCGACTGTCGCTTAATTAAAGAATTCAGTATTAACAGGCAGGCGCCGTAAAAGTTCTGCAGAGAACAGTCCTGGTGGATTGGCAGGCCTGCCTTTTCTATGAGAATTTATTTTAAAGGAGGTAAAATCGATTGTGCAGCTGACAGTGCTTGGTTGTTATGGCCCTTATCCCGCTGCAGGTAAAGCCTGTTCCGGTTACCTGCTTCAAGAAGATAGCTGCTCTTTGCTGCTGGACTGCGGTAACGGAGTCTTCAGCCGTCTGCAGGAACATTTCCCATTTTATGAGCTGGCGGCTGTTTTTCTTTCTCACCTGCATGCCGATCATATCTCAGATGTCTTTATTATGCGCTACGGGTTGGAGATGGCTTTTAAAAATAGCCTGCGCAGCGAGCCGCTGCGCCTTTACGCGCCGGTTGAACCGGTGGCTGAATTTTCACGGCTGTCCTATAAAAATGCTTACCGGGTTGAACCACTTGGCGAAGGGGGAGAGTTAACTGTCGGCCCTTTTACAATATACACCGCTTCGGGTATCCATGCTGTCCCTTCCCTGGCCATGCGAGTGGAATGTTCCAATAAAAAACTTGCCTATTCAGCGGATACCGAATACTGTCAGGATCTGGTTGACCTGGCTGAAGGGGTTGATTTCTTTCTCTGTGAAGCAAATTACCGGGAAGAAGATATCCGGGCCGGTTTGCCCAATCATCTCAGTGCCGCACAGGCGGCCGGGATAGCCCGGAAGGCCGGAGTTGGCCGGTTGGTTCTGACCCATCATCACCCGGAGAGAGATCCGGAAGATGCAATCCGGGAAGCAGCCAAAATCTTTCCGGTAGTCGAAGCGGCCAGGGAAGGTAAAACATATATTATTCAGGAGGAGACAAATCGATGACAAAAAATAAACTGCCCGCGCAGCTGCTGCTGGCCCCTGTTCCTGCCGCCATGATCGGCTGTGGCAACGGGGATATAAACAATATAATTACTCTGGCATGGGTTGGAGTGGTCAATTCCAATCCTCCGTTTCTTTCTATTGCCGTTCGTCCGAACCGTTATTCCCACAATCTGATCCGCGACAGTGGAGAATTCACGGTTAATCTTCCATCCGTTGATCAGGTCGCTGAAGTGGATGGCTGCGGCACTATCAGTGGAAGAGATACAAATAAATTCGAGCATTTCGGTTTGACTGCTGTCAGGAGTACGCTCTCATGTGCTCCCCTGATTGAAGAATGCCCTGTCAGCATGGAGTGCCTTGTCGAACAGACCCTTTCTCTGGGCAGCCATACTCTCTTCATCGGCCGGGTAATTGCATCCTATGTGGCAGACTGTGTTACAGACGCCCGGGGGAAGATTGATTTTGGAAAAGCCCGCCTGCTCGGTTTTTGCTCCGGGAATTACCTGGAAACTGCTCCTCTCAACCTTACCCTTGGTTATACCCTGGAGAAAGATAATTGAGATAGGCTGGCCGGCCGGGCTGTTCGAGTTGCCAACAGTCTCTGCTAATTGATATAATTGATTGCGGCTGAAAGCCGTTGTGAAGAAGTCGGCTTCCAGCCCTTTAAGGTAATATGAACCTGCTGTTTCAGAAGAAATGGGGGATATCAGTGACCGATTACCGCTCCTTGCTGCGGGAACTACCGGCGGTTGATCGCCTGCTGAAAGAAGCGGCGGTGGAAGAAGCGCTTGAACGGCTGCCCAGGCGTCTGGTCCTGCAGGCTGTCCAGGAGACGATTGCTTCTTACCGGGACATGGTTATGGATAGACGGGCAGATCCACAAAAACTGGATAAAATTGATCTGTCACCCGAAAAAATGGCCGAAGAAGCAGCTGTTCTGGCAACCCGGAAAGGACGACCGGGTTTGCAACCGCTGATCAACGCCACGGGGGTGGTTATTCACACCAACCTGGGGCGTTCCTTGCTGGCCAGGCCAGCCGTGGAAGCTCTTTCCGCAGTGGCTGCCAGTTATAACAACCTGGAAATATTTCTGGAAAGCGGCCGGAGGGGTTCGCGCCAGGAACATTTGGAAAGCCTGCTCTGTGAGCTAAGCGGAGCTGAAGCAGCGCTGGTGGTTAACAATAATGCTGCCGCTGTTTTCCTGGCCCTTCATACCATCGCCTCCGGGTGTGAAGTGATTGTTTCCCGCGGTCAGCTTGTTGAAATAGGTGGATCTTTTCGTATCCCGGAAATTATGGCGGCAAGCGGTGCCCGCCTGGTCGAGGTGGGAACGACCAATAAAACTTATCTCCGTGATTATGAGGCGGCGATCAATGAAAATACAGCCGCCCTGTTGAAGGTTCATACCAGTAATTATCATATAATTGGTTTTACAGCCACTGTGGACACGGAAGACCTCTCCCGCCTGGCTCACAGAAATAACCTGCCCCTGATCGAGGATCTGGGCAGCGGTGTCTTAATTGATACCTGCAAATACGGCCTGCCTGCCGAGCCGCGCGTCCAGGATAGCCTTTCCGCCGGGTCCGATGTGGTCACTTTTAGCGGCGATAAGATGCTTGGCGGCCCCCAGGCCGGCATCATTCTTGGTCGCCGTGACCTGGTCAACTACATGCGTAAAAACCAGCTGGCCCGGATAATGCGCATTGATAAACTGACCATTGCCGCCCTGGAAGCAACCTTGAGGCTTTACCTCGACGAAGAAGATGCCGTAGATAAAATACCGGTCTGGCAGATGATTACTGTCGCCCCGGAAATACTCAGAAAACGCTCTGAGCAAATAGCCGGTCGCCTGGCTGAATTTTTCGGGCCGGGTAAAGTGGCGGTGGTGGAAGGATCGTCCCGGATTGGTGGAGGGGCGCTGCCGGATGCCGAACTGCCGACTTATCCTGTGGCTATTGATTTGAAGGATGGTCCTCTTTCAGCGGCTAAACTGGCTGCCAGGCTGCGTCTGGGTGAGCCGCCGGTTATCCTCCGTTTGCAACAGGATAAACTTCTGATTGATTTGCGAACAGTCGACAGTGAGCAGGAAGAAGAACTGGTTCTGGCAGTAAAAAAAGCCTGCCTGGAATGATCTTTTTGTCCTTCTTGATTTCCTGGTACCGAAAAATTGTTATATATACTTGCAGGGAGTGTTCCTTTCTTGGATGATTTAATCATAGGGACAGCGGGTCACGTTGATCACGGTAAAACAGTGCTCATCAAAGCGCTGACCGGAGTTGACACTGACCGGTTAAGGGAAGAAAAAGAACGGGGTATTTCCATTGATCTTGGTTTTGCCCCCTTTCGCCTCCCGGGTGGCCGGTTGGCCGGAGTAGTTGATGTCCCCGGCCATGAACGATTTATCCACAATATGCTGGCAGGAGCCGCAGGGATGGATCTGGTAATGCTCGTGGTTGATGCTGCAGAGGGGATCATGCCCCAGACCAGGGAGCACCTGGATATCCTTCAGCTTCTGGGAATAAAAAACGGCATTGTTGTAATTACCAAGATTGACCTGGTGGATGAAGAATGGCGGGAGCTGGTTGAAGAAGAAATTCGTGAAGAGCTGCGGGGCACCTTCCTGGAAGAAGCACCTGTCCACTCCGTTTCGGCGGTCGAAGGGCGGGGCATTGCTGAACTGAAAGAGTTGATTGATCACCAGACTGCCAATCTTGAACCGCGGAGCGAGGCGGGACCTCTCCGCCTGCCGGTGGATCGCTCATTTTCCATTGCCGGTTTCGGTACCGTGGTTACAGGTACTCTGATCCAGGGGAAAGTAGAAGTAGGCGACAGGGTGGAAGTGGTGCCGCCTGGGCTTGAGGCCAGGGTACGCAATATCCAGGTTCACGATGAGGATGTCAAGAGAGCCAGAGCGGGGACGAGAGTGGCTCTCAATCTCTCGGGACTTGAAAAAAGCAGTATTGTCAGGGGCAGCGTGGTGAGCAACCCCGGGTATTACCGGGAAACTGCGCTGCTCGATGTATCGCTTTCTCTTCTTCCGCGCGCCGCAAGGCGACTTAAAAATCTTGATCCTGTTCATTTTTTCCTCGGTACTGCCAGGACTGCTGCCCGGGTCCTGCTTTTAGACCGTGATGAACTGCATCAGGGAGAAACAGCTCTAGCCCAGTGCAGGCTGGAAAAACCAATCGTTGCCGAACGCGGTGATCCCTTTGTAATTCGCTCTTATTCCCCCATGACTACTATCGGAGGAGGAAAGGTTCTCGATCCCCATCCCGCCAGGCACCACCGTTTCCGTCCGGCAGTGATTAAAAAACTGCAGGAACTTGAAGATGCCGCTGATTCTGCCGGGGAAGCCCCTTTTTTGCGCCATAAACTTGAAGAGATGCTCATAGCCAATGCTGTACGCCTGGCCAGGGAAGCCCGTTTAGATCTTGAAAAAACGGTTCAACTTCTTGAAGAGATGGTTTCAAGAGGGGAGATGGAAAAACTGGGCGAAGCCTATATTCTCTCTGCTGAACTGGAACGACACAGGCAGAAGCTGCTTGCCGAACTGGACAAATATCATCAAAACCATCCCCTTTCTCCGGGAATATCGAGGGCTCGCCTGAAAGGATTTCTGCCATCTTCTTTTGGACAGCGTGAGTATGATTCTTTTCTAAAAAATCTCCAGGAGCGGAAAGAGATTTCCGCTGAAGATGACCTGGTCAGTGAATATGGTTTTAAACCTGCCCCTTCGCCGGAAGAACAAAAACGCATTGATACGCTGGTGGATCTGTATCGTTCCGGAAGGCTGCAACCGCCTTCTGTCAGGGAAGCTTTTGCCGGGGCAAGTGTGAAATCGGAGAGATGGGACGAATATCTTCGTTATCTTCAAATGACCGGAACACTGGTTAAAATCAACGAAGAGCTATATTATCATGCTGATTCATACCGTGAAGCGCTGGCTCTCCTGAAACGACATTTTGCTGCCAATGATAAAATCACGCTGGCTGAATTTCGAGATCTAACCGGCAGCTCTCGCAAATATGCCCAGGCTCTTCTTGAGCACTTTGATCAGAAAAAGTATACCAGAAGGATCGAAGATTACCGGGTTCCCATGCGTTTAAAAAACATTGATGCATAAAGGAAAAAGACGAAAAAAAATGATCCTGAAGAAACCGGCAATTTACCGGGAAGCACCGAAAAACAAAAAAAGTTGTACATTAGGGTAATGTTGCATAACCCGGTATTACCTGGCAAATTTTGGTGCTGTTGAATGATCGGGATTTCTGGAAAAGGCAGCAGGATAAAACATGGTAATGTCGAAAACTAACTTATATCTTTGCTTTGTTGCAATTGTCTAAATATTATACTTAAAAGGGGCCGGAGGTGCTGGCGGTAACCCTAAAAATATGCCGATTTCTCCGGCCTGCTCTTAAAAAATGATGCCGGTAAATAAATTTTATGATGCGGGGTATGATTATGATAAGCGAAATTGATTCTTTCACTGAAAAATATGACCTGCTCGGCTGTATTCAGTGCGGACGCTGTACAGGAGGATGTCCCGTTACTGTACGGGCAGATCTCAATGTGCGCCGCTTTGTTTACGATGCCTACAATGAAGAAAAACTTGAAGAATTGGCCAGGCTTGCGGAAATCTGGGATTGCACCACCTGCAATACCTGTGCTGTTCGCTGCCCCAAGGGCCTGAAACCGCTTGAAGTCCTTCTTGCCCTGCGGTCCATGGTTGTCGAGAGCGGCAAGGTTGAACCAACAGTACGTGATGCCCTGCAGAGTGTTTTACTGGAAGGGAATCCCTGGGAGAAACCGCGGGCGACTCGCTGTGATTGGATGGAGGGTCTCGATGTAAAAATGGCCGAGCCGGGTGTACCTGTGGAAAACCTTTTTTTTGTTTGCTGTACCATTGCTTATGATCCGCGGCTGCAGGTTATCGCCCGCAACATGGTCCGTATTCTAAACAAACTGGATCTTGATTATGGATTCATTGGCACCGATGAAACATGCTGCGGCAGTGAAGTGCGTACTCTTGGTGAAGAAGGCCTTTTTGAGATGCTAATCGAAGATAACACGGAGCTTCTGAACAGCTTCGAAGCTAAAAGAATCGTTACTTTTTCACCGCATTGTTTCAGTGTTTTTAACACCTACCATCCCGATCTCAAAAGCGAGGTAGCTCATTATACCCAGCTTTTTGAAGAATTGGCCGGGGAAAACAAGATTCCCTGGGGGGGCGAGCTGCAGAAAAAAGTTGTTTACCACGATCCCTGTTACCTTGGTAAATTGAGTGGTGTATATGATGAGCCGCGCCGTGTCTTGCAAAAAATACCGGGTGTTGAACTGCTGGAATTTGATCGCTGTCGCGAACGCAGCCTTTGCTGCGAAGGTGGCGGTGGTAAAATGTGGGTTGAATCTAATTCCAAAAAAGAACGGTTGGCTGAAACGAGAATTAAGGATGCCAGGGCTCTGGGGGCTGACATCGTAGCTGTATCCTGTCCTTTCTGTTTGCTCACTCTTGAAGATGCTCTCAAAGGGCTTGGCCTTGAAGAAGAAATGCGGGTGGCTGAGATAATGGAGCTGCTCGGAGAAGTTGTGGAAGAATAAACTAAATTAAAATTCTGGCAGGAGGTGGAGTTAAGAATGAAAACATTTGTTTGTATCAAGTATGTGCCTGATACTTCTGAAGCGGAAGTAAAGGTCAACCCCGACGGTGTAACTGTCGACAGCAGCCGTTTTTCTTTTGACATTAATGATGCTGATAATTATGCCGTTGAGGAATCAGTTATAATCAAAGAAGCCAGGGGTGGTGACATCACCGTCGTCTCCATCGGTCCCAAACAATCCGATGTGATGATCAGGATGGCCATGGCCAAAGGTTGTGACCGGGCCATTCGGGTTGAAGACGATAGAATTGCCGGTCATGATCCCTTGATGGTGGCCAAAGTTTTGGCCGGAGCGATCAAAGGCCAGGAGTGTGATCTTGTTTTAACCGGGTGCATGGCCGGTGACGACGGGCACATGGCAACCGGTGTGGCCCTGGCTGAAGAGCTTGGATTCAACCATGCTGCAATGGTAAAAAAAGTTGAAGTTCTTGATGGTAAAGTTAAAGCTTACCGGGAGCTTGAAGGTGGATTGATGGAAGTAGTGGAAGTTGCTCTGCCGGCAGTTCTGACCATTCAGACCGGTATCAACGAGCCGCGTTACGCACCAATTCGGGGCATTCGTGAAGCCCAGAAAAAAGAGCTCAAGGTAGTTAACCTGGAAGATCTGGGCCTCAATCCGGAAGATGTTGGCCCTGAAGCCTCCGGTTTGGTCCTTGAAAACCTCTATGTTCCTGAAATTGAATCTGCCGCCGAATTTATCGAGGGCGAACCTGACGAAAAAGCTGAAAAACTTGCATCCATCCTGGTTAAAGGAGGTTTGCTGTAATGGGAGATATCCTGGTATTGGCGGAGCACCGCCAGGGAACCTTAAGGGAAATCACCTTTGAAATGCTGGCCGTTGCCTCACAGCTGGCCTCAAATATGGGCGGAGAAGCCGTAGTCCTTCTTATCGGGAGCGGCATGGATGAAATGGCCGCCAGGATTGCCTCATATGGGGTTAAGGTTCTGGTTGTTGACGATCCGCTTTTTGAAAACTTTAACGGAGAAAAATATCAGAAAGTAATCTCGGCTGTAATCGATGATCTTAAACCGCTGGTAGTAATGACCGGACATACAGCGCAGGGTGTTGACTTTATGCCGGCCCTGGCTGTGGAGAAAAAGCTGCCCCTGGTCATGGAAGCGATCGGCCTGGCATATGCCGACGGGGCTCTCAAAGCGACCCGCCAGCTTTATTCCGGTAAGGTCAATGCCACTGTTGCTTTTAAACCGGCAGATACATACCTGGTAACCATAAGAGAAGGGGTAGCCGAAGCGCCCGAACCTGCTTCTGCAGGGCCGGTAGAAAAAATTGAGTCTCCCCTGAAGGAAGATCTCGATTACCGCAAATTTGTCGAATATATTGAAGCAGAGGTAGGAGATGTTGATATAACCCAGTCGGATGTCCTGGTTGCCATTGGCAGGGGGCTGAAAGAGGATAAAAATCTCTCCCTCATTGAAGATCTGGCTAAAGCGATAAAAGCAGATGTCGCCGGTTCGCGTGCGGCCACCGATGCCGGCTGGATTGCACAGGATCGCCAGGTTGGGACCTCCGGAAAGACGGTTAAACCGAAGCTCTATATTGCTCTGGGTATCTCCGGCGCCTTCCAGCATGTAGCCGGTATGAAAGGAGCAAAAACGGTGGTAGCTATCAATAAGGACCCTGAGGCTCCCATCTTCAATGTAGCCGACTATGCAATCGTTGAGGATATGTTCAAGGTTGTCCCTAAGCTGACCGAAAAGCTAAAAGAGCTAAAAGGTTGATAAGCTTATAAGGGCCAATCTCTGCGAGAGGATGAAAAACCAGATGACGGATAAACCAAAAATTGGCGTTTACGTCTGCCACTGCGGGATAAATATATCTGCAACAGTCGATGTGGAAGCAGTCGCGGAGTATGCGCAAAACTTGCCCAATGTTCATTTAGCGCGTACTTACTCATATATGTGTTCTGATCCCGGACAGGCCCTGATCAAAAAGGATATCAGGGAACAGGGACTGAACAGGGTTATAGTTGCTTCCTGTTCGCCCAGGATGCACGAAAACACCTTCAGGAAAGCAGTGCAGGAAGAAGGCCTCAATCCTTATTTCCTGGAAATAGCCAATATTCGAGAACAGTGCTCCTGGGTCCACGACAACAAAGAGGAAGCTACTGCCAAGGCTAAAAAAATTGTCGCCTCCGCAGTGGCCAAGTCCAGGCTGCTGGAACCGCTTGAAAGTAAGGAAGTTGATGCCGAGCCGGCCGCCCTGATCATTGGCGCCGGTATAGCGGGTATTCAGGCATCCCTTGATATAGCAGATGCCGGGTTTAAGGTATACCTGGTTGAAAAAAGCCCTTCGGTAGGAGGACGGATGGCCCAGCTGGACAAAACTTTCCCGACCCTGGATTGTTCGGCATGTATTTTGACCCCGAAAATGGTTGATTGTGCCAGCCATCCCAATATTGAGCTGATGACCTATTCGGAAGTGGAAGAGGTTGACGGGTTCGTAGGCAACTTTACAGTCCGGGTGCGTAAAAAGGCCCGTTATGTTGATGTTAACATATGTACAGGATGTGGCGAGTGTGCCAAGGCCTGCCGGCTTGCCAACCGTATTTCCAGTGAGTTTGATGAGGGAATGGGTCAACGTTCGGCTATCTATTTACCTTTCCCCCAGGCGGTGCCGGCAAAGTATACCATCGATCCCGAGAACTGCCTCATGCTGACCCGTGGCAAATGCGGCAAGGGCCCCAGGTGTGAAGAGGCCTGCCAGGCTGGAGCGATAAACTTTGAACAGCAAGATGAAATAGTTGAGTTCAAGGTTGGGGCTATTATTGTAGCAACAGGTTTCGATACCTTTGATGCTTCAAGAAAACCTGAATATGGCTACAGCGATTATCCAAATGTGATTACCGGCCTGGAGATGGAAAGGCTTGTTTCTTCTTCCGGTCCAACCGGCGGGGAAATTAAGGTTTTCAACGGCGAAGAGGAAATCGTGCCTAAAGAAATTGCCTTTATAAAATGTGTCGGTTCGCGTGATGCCAGTGTGGGCAACGAATACTGCTCGCGGGTATGCTGCATGTATACTGCCAAGCAGGCTCACCTGCTCAGGGAGAAGATTCCCGATGCCAGGATCAGGGTCTATTATATGGATGTTCGGGCTTTCGGCAAGGGATATGAAGAATTCTATGATCGTGTGCGCCGGGAAAATGTCCGCTATATCAGGGGCAACCCTTCCGAAATCTTTAAACGGGGAAATAAACTGGTGGTTAAAGTTGAGGATACCCTTACTTCGACTCCCCTGGAGGATGAAGTAGATATGGTGGTTCTGGCTGTCGGTTTGGAACCGCGCGCCGATATGCGCCAGGTTATGGATCTGCTCCGGCTATCCCAGTCGGGCGACAGGTTTTTCCTGGAAGCTCATCCTAAACTAAGGCCTGTTGATACTGCGACTGATGGTGTTTTCCTGGCTGGTTGCTGCCAGGGGCCAAAAGATATTCCTGATACTGTAGCCCAGGCCAAGGGAGCGGCTTCGTCCGCCATGGTGCCCCTGGCCCGGGGTAAAGTGACAATTAATGCCCAGGTGGCAACTGTTGATGAATCAACCTGCCGCGGCTGTGGTTACTGCGTTAATGTCTGCCCCTATTCGGCCATTGAGATGGTAACGATTAACCGCTTTGGCCACGAGGTGGAAGTAGCCCGGGTTAATGAAGCGCTGTGCAAAGGTTGCGGATCATGCTCTTCTGTTTGCCTGTCAGACTCCATACAGCCAAAATCATTCCGCGACCGCCAGATATTACCACAAATTGCGGCACTGGGGGGCATGTCATGAGCGAAGATTTTGAACCAAACATTGTAGCATTCCTTTGTAACTGGTGTTCTTATGCTGGAGCCGATCTGGCGGGTACCAGCCGTGTGCATTACCCTGCTAATATCAAGGTAATCAGGGTAATGTGCTCCGGACGGGTTAACCCGCTCTATGTAATGAATGCACTGCAGCAGGGAGCCGACGGTGTCCTTGTCTCGGGTTGTCACCCGGGGGACTGCCATTATATGGAAGGTAATTATTATGCCAGGCGCCGGCTCGGTATTTTTAAAGAACTGCTTGAGTTTGTCGGTGTAGACTCGCGCCGTTTCCATATGAGCTGGGTTTCGGCTTCTGAAGGTCATAAGTGGAAAGAAGTTGTGGAAAAAACAGTTGAAGATGTTCGCGCTGCCGGGCCTTTTAAAGGTTTCAGGCGTTGGCAGATCGACTGGTAGGAGGAGCCCTGGAAAAGATGGATCTTGAACAATTACGGAAAACTACTGCTGAAGTTGCAGCCCGGGATGATGTTAAGTATCTGATTGGTTGGGAAAAAGGGACATATGGTTACCGGGTTTCACCGGTTTTTATTGAAAACGAGGCTGATGCTGAAGATTTGATATTTTCCCCCCTCTGTACCTCCAACCTGGCCACCTACCTGACCCTGGTTGAAAAACCACCACTACCACGCGGTCAGAAGGCGGACATCCGTAAAGTGGCTCTGATGGTTAAAGGATGCGACAGCCGGGCAGTAGCCCAGATTCTCGTTGAAAAGGGGATTGAACGTGAGCAAATCATTGTAATCGGCTGCCCCTGCCCGGGGGTTGTAGACGTGGATCTCCTGGCTGCTAAATACCCGGAAATTGCAGAGAACACAGAACTAAAATGGAGTGGGGAAGATTTTACCCTTATCCGGGGTGGAGAAGAGATCCCTGTCAAAAGAGAAGAAGTTTTGGCCGAAAAATGCCGCCTTTGCCGTTACCCTAACCCGGTGATCAGTGATATTACAATCGGGGAACCGGTAAAACCGTGGCAAACGGAAGAAGATCCAGGGGTGTCAGAAATCGAGGAAAAAAGCGTTGAGGAACGGTGGGAATACTGGGAAGAGCAGTTTGCCAGGTGTATCCGCTGTTACAGCTGCCGCAATGTTTGCCCTCTCTGTTATTGTGAAGACTGTATCCTTGATCGACTTAATCCGACCTGGGTTAATCGGGCGGTAAATTTTTCCGAAAATACTGCTTTTCATATTGCCCGGGCTTTTCATCTGGCTGGACGCTGTGTTGAATGTGGCGAATGCGAAAGAGTTTGCCCGGTAAATATTCCCCTGGGCCGTTTAAATCGCAAACTGGCCCGCGAGGTGCGGGGTAAGTACGGTTTTGAACCCGGTCTTGATCCCGACGGTAAACCGTTCCAGGCCAGCTATAAGCCTGATGATCCCGAGGATTTCATACTGTAGAGGTGAATGATGTGTCAGCGGTGCTGTTGAATAAAGATAAATGGCCTGTATTTGTTGGGAAGCTGTCCGGAAAAGTCTGGGTCCCAAAAGTAGAAGACGGTGATGCCATCTGCTTTGCTCCCCTATCAGGAGGAGAGGCAGAACTCCCCCGGTTTTGCAACACCAGGATCCCACCAAAGGAAATTGTTTTTCCGGAAACCGAGACCCTGTATCGCTTTAAAGCAGGTGGTTATGAAATAAAAGCTCCTCAGCCGGATGAGAAGACCGTCATAGTCGGCATCCGTCCATGTGATGCCCGGGCAATGAAAATTGTAGACAGTCTCTTCCACTGGGGCGTGGATGATCCTTATTACCTCAAGCGTCGAGAAATGACCACCCTGGTTGGTCTTGCCTGCAGCTCACCGGGGCCTAACTGCTTTTGCACATCCGTAGGAGGCGGTCCGGCTTCTACGGAAGGCCTTGACGTAATCATGTTTGATTTAAATGATTACTATCTGCTGGAGGATATAACTGAAAAGGGGAAAGCTCTGCTTGAGGAAGCTGAAGGCCTTTTTGAAAAAGCTGGCGATGATGCGCTGAAACAGAAAGATGAATCAATTTCAGATGCAGAGAGTAAGATAAACCGTTCTGTAAACGTTGAAGGCATACTGGAAGGTCTGCCGGGGCTGTGGGAGGATCCTCTCTGGAAGAGAGTCTCTGCTTCCTGTCTTGGCTGCGGAACATGTACTTACCTCTGCCCTACCTGCCACTGTTTTGACATCCAGGATGAAACAGAGGGATTTGAAGCACGGCGCTACCGTACCTGGGATTCCTGCATGTTTGAAGAATACACTCGCCATGCTTCAGGACACAATCCCCGGCCCACCAGGAAGGAAAGAACCAGAAACCGGATCAACCATAAATACAGCTATTATGTCGATAAATTTGATCTCATAGCCTGCGTTGGTTGCGGACGATGTATCAATTATTGTCCTGTCAATATCGATATAGTGGATATACTGAGGCAGGTGAAGGAGGCACTATGAAAACCAGCGATAACCCTTACATCCCCTATCTGGCAACCATAGAAGATGCCTGGTATGAAACCGGTGGAGAGCGCTGCATTAAAACTTTCAAAGTTGTCATTGATAATGAAGAGGTTCGCGAAAACTGGAATCATCATCCAGGGCAATGTGCCATGATCGGTGTCCTCGGGGTGGGAGAAAGTATGATTTCCATATCTGCATCGCCGACTGAAGGTCAATTTTTGCGGTTCTCGGTGATGCGTATGGGAAAAGTAACTCAGGCCCTTCACCAGCTTGACCCGGGTGATAAAATGACTATTCGGGGTCCATATGGCAACGGTTTTCCACTGGAAGAGTGGGAAGGCAAACATATCTTGACCATTGGCGGAGGGATCGGTCAGGCCCCTCTTCGCCCGATTATCGAATATGTAAAAACCAAAGGGGATAAATATGCAGGTTTAACAGTGATCTACGGAGCACGTACTTCAGGAGATCTGTGTTATAAAGATGAATTTGCCGAATTGAGCAAATGTGATGATTTATCATGCCACCTGACCATCGATATTGAAGAAGAAGGTTGGGAGCATAATGTGGGCTTCGTGCCACAGATGCTGCTGGACCTTAATCCTTCACCGGAAAATAAAATTGCTATCACCTGCGGTCCGCCGATTATGATCCGTTTTGTCCTGGAAAACCTGAAGAAACTTGGTTTTGCCGATGAACAGATCTACACTACACTTGAAAACAGAATGAAATGTGGTATTGGCAAATGCGGCCGCTGCAACGTGGGTAATCTCTATGTTTGTAAGGATGGGCCTGTGTTCTGCTATTCGGTGCTGAAAAATGTTCCCGAAGCGTTTGCTTGATCTGTACAAGGTATATTATCAAAGGGAAAGCTATGGATTCCTGAAAAGCTATTTTTGGGGTTGATTTTAACCCTGTGACGAAAGAAGATCAATTCTCCCGCCTGGAGCTTCCCCCGAAAAGGGGGAAGCTCTCGTTTTTCATCGAAGAGTGACAGGTGTTTACTTGTTCCATTCATTTACTTGTGCTAATATTTACTTAAATATTAATTTCCCGGTTCGGGAAAAACAGTCAGAAATATGACACTCCCGAAAGGCCTATTTTTCAGGAGGCGCTGCTAAATGGAACAGTATGGAGTGGTAACTCAAACGAACGATGAAAGGGCAAAGGTAAGCCTGCAGAGGCACCTGGCCTGCAAAAACTGTGGCCGTTGCGGTATGTTAAGCGGTTCGGGGGGGAAGGATGTAGTTATCGAAGCCCTCAATCCTATCAAAGCCCAACCCGGCCAGCGGGTGATGCTGGAATCTGATGACCGGCAGGTTCTTTTCGTTGCTTTTATGCTTTATGTAGTACCCCTTGTAGGATTGGTGGCCGGCATATTCGCGTGGCTGAAAGCAGCAGCTTCTCTGGGATTTACTGAAAATCAGGAACTGATTTCCGTAGCCATCGGTTTTGGTGTTATGATAATTGCTTTCATACTGATCAGAATCTGGGACAACCGGGTCAAAGATGACCCTAAATACAAGCCGGTAATCACAACTCTCATTGCTGAGGAGCCTGAATGCAGGGATTAAAAGAGCTCATTAATGCTATCAGGAGGCGACAAAATGGTTAAAAAGTACAATGTAGCAGTGGTTGGAGCAACCGGGATGGTTGGACAAAAAATGATCGACGTCCTTCTGGAAAAAGAGTTCCCTTTTGCCGATCTCAGGCTGCTGGCATCCGCTCGTTCGGCGGATCGCCAAGTAAAAATTAAAGATCATTTTTACACGGTGGAGGAGCTAACTGCTGATTCTTTTACCGGAATCGACTATGCTTTCTTCAGCGCCGGTGAATTGATTAGCCATCAATTCGCTCCGGAAGCTGTGAAAAGAGGAGCAGTTGTAATTGACAACAGTAATGCTTTTCGAATGGAAACCGATATTCCCCTGGTGGTCCCGGAAGTAAACCCCTCTACGGTGTTTGAACACAGGGGCATTATCGCCAATCCTAATTGTTCAACTATTCAAATGGTAGTAGCTTTGCAACCTCTCCAGAAAGCTTCGCCAATTAAGCGAGTGGTAGCTGCTACCTATCAGGCTGTTTCCGGTGCCGGGAGAGAAGCGGTGGATGAACTACATGCCCAGTGCCGGGCTGTCCTGGACAATCAGCCGGTAAAAGCAGAGCGCATCCCCCACAAGGGCGCTTCTCGCCCTCATCAGATTGCTTATAATGTTGTTCCCCAGATCGATGTTTTTGTCGAAGACGGATACTGCAAGGAAGAATTAAAAATGGTTCGGGAAGCGAGAAAAATAATGGGTCTTCCCAATCTTCGCCTGACGGCGACTACGGTTCGCGTGCCTGTTGTTACCGGACATGCCATTGCCCTGAACGTTGAATTTGCTGATCCCATGAGCCCCGATAAAGCCCGCGATCTACTTGCTGTTGCTCCCGGGGTGAAAGTGATTGATAATCCTGAGGATCTTGCTTATCCTACTCCCCTGCAGGCTGAAGAGAATGATACTGTTTTTGTCGGGCGTATAAGGAAAGATCACTCCATTGAAAATGGCCTGCATTTGTGGGTTGTATCTGATAATATTCGAAAAGGAGCCGCCACCAATTCAGTTCAGATTGCCGAGCTCTTATTGAAAAATTAATCGCCGCATCCCGGTGGAAATTTCTAACCGGGGATCGCCCTGCATCCACTGACATGCTCACATTTTATAATATTTTCCGCCCGCGAAACAGCTCTGCTTTAATGGGCCAGATCTTTATGGCTGGCGAATGGATCCTCTTGTAATCAGATACAGCTGCCTGACAGCTGAGAGAAGGATAAGGAAACCGGCAGATAGGTCCGCTCTTTAAGGAAGGGATTTTTTGCCTGCCGAAAAGGTTAATCAAATTAAAGCGGGAGGTTTTGTTATGAGCAGGGTGGTGCGCGTGGGCTTGATTCAGGCCAGTCATGAAGTTAATGGAGATGAACCGGTTAAGAAACACAAAGAAGTGGCGCTGGAGAAACACCTGCGGTTAATTGCCCGGGCGGCTGAAGCAAAAGCCCAGGTAGTATGTTTCCAGGAACTGTTTTACGGGCCATATTTTTGTGCTGAACAGAACAGCAAATGGTATGCAGCGACGGAAAAGGTTCCAGAGGGGCCGACTACGAAGTTGATGCAGGAGCAGGCGAAAAAACACGGCCTGGTCCTGGTTGTCCCCCTCTATGAAGAAGAGATCACCGGTCTTTACTATAACACGGCGGCAGTTATTGATGCTGACGGTCGGTATCTGGGCAAATTCCGTAAAATACACCTGCCGCATGTCCAGGCCGGAGAATCCCAATATACCGGTTTCTGGGAAAAATATTATTTCCGTCCGGGAAATCTTGGACATCCTGTCTTCGAGACTTCCTTTGCCAGAATTGGTGTTTATATCTGTTATGATCGCCATTTCCCCGAGGGTCCCCGTATTCTCGGGCTCAACGGAGCAGAAATTGTTTTCAATCCTTCGGCTACGGTGGCCGGTCTTTCCGAACACCTCTGGAAGCTTGAGCAGCCTGCTCATGCCGTGGCCAATGGTTACTATGTTGGAGCAATTAACCGGGTTGGGACGGAAGCACCCTGGAATATGGGACATTTTTACGGAAGCAGTTACCTGTGCGACCCTCGTGGCCAGATCATTGCCGAAGGTAGCAGAGAGGATGAAGAAGTGGTCATTGGTGATGCCGATCTTGACATGATCAGGGAAGTGAGAAATGTTTGGCAGTTTTTCCGGGATCGCCGGCCTGAGACATACGGCCGGATCTGCACTCCATGATTCAATAATTTAAAAGGAGAGGGCATCATGCGGACAGTTATTAAAGATGGGACTCTGGTTACCGCTTCCGGCAGTTCCCGGGCCGATATCATCATTGAGGAAGAGAAAATAACAGCGATAGGCAGGTTTTCACCCCGCTTGGGCGATCGA
This sequence comes from Bacillota bacterium, assembly GCA_034189085.1. Lineage (GTDB taxonomy): Bacteria > Bacillota > Dethiobacteria > DTU022 > DTU022 > M55B129. The sequence continues at coordinate 36,633 of JAXHVH010000006.1, forward strand.
ACAATTGAAGCTACAGGCAAGCTGGTTCTGCCAGGAGCTATCGATGTGCATACTCACCTTGATATGCCCTTTGGTGGTACAGTTACGGCCGATGATTTCACCACCGGTACTATTGCTGCTGCAGCGGGAGGAACCACCTGTATTTTGGATTATGCCATTCAAACTCCCGGGGACACTCTGCAGGAAACCCTGGCTACCTGGCATAAAAAAGCGGAAGGGAAATGCGCTGTCGATTATGGTTTTCATGTGGCAGTGACAGATCTTAATGAAAATGCACTAAATGAAATACCTGAACTGGTAAAAAAAGGTTATCCTACATTTAAGGTTTTTATGGCCTACAAGGGAGTTTTTCAGATCGACGATGCTACCTTGCTGAAGGTCTTAAAAAAGGCCGGAGCAGCGGGAGGGCTGGTCCTTGTTCATGCGGAAAACGGCGATGTTATTGAGGTGCTGACCGGAGAGCTCCTGGCTGCCGGGAAAACTGCTCCACTTTATCACGCCCTGAGCCGGCCGCCCCTGGCGGAAGAAGAAGCGGTAAACCGTTACATTGCCATGGCCGAGTTGAGCGGCTATCCGGCTTATATTGTTCATCTGAGCACGGCAGGTGCTCTACGCCTTGTTTCGTCGGCCAGGTTGAGGGGACTGCCGATCTACGCAGAAACCTGTCCCCAGTACCTTTTTCTTTCGATCGATCGTTACAATGAGCCTGGCTTTGACGGAGCAAAATATGTTATGTCTCCTCCCCTGCGTGAAAAGGGCAACGAAGATCATCTCTGGGCTGGCTTGCGTTACGGGAACCTGCAGGTTGTTGCTTCCGATCACTGTTCTTTTAACTTGAAGGAGCAGAAAGAACTGGGCAGGAATAATTTTACCAAAATTCCGAACGGTGCTCCTGGGCTTGAGAACAGGGTCCAGCTGATGTTTGCGGGCGGGGTTGTTAAAGAGCGTATTGGCATTCATAAATTTGTCGATCTCGTCAGCACCTCACCGGCCAGGATTTTTGGCCTCTATCCGCAAAAAGGAACTATTGCCGTCGGCAGCGATGCCGATCTGGTAGTCTTCAATCCGGAAGCTGAATTTACCTTGAGCAGTGCAGAACAGTTCCAGAATGTCGATTATAATCCCTATGAGGGTTTCAGGGGGAAGGGAAGGCCGGAGCTTGTTTTTTCCCGCGGAACATTAATTTTTAAGCATGGGAAATATACCGGTACTGTGGGGCACGGCCGGTTTATCCCGCGCCAGCCCTTCAGTGTTATCTGAAAAGTTTCTATTCCGGTTGATGAAGGGAATGGCTCCTGTCACAGGGTATACCTGTGGAGTATTGTCTTTCCCTGCCATCTGTAACATGTTTTAAGGAGGTTCCAACAATGATTGTTGTTATGAATCCCGGTGTCGGGAGGAAAGAAATTGACAGAATCACAGCCAGGTTAAAGAATATGGGTTACGGGGTACACCTCTCGACCGGTGAAAATCGAACCGTAATTGGGGTAATAGGTCAGCGTCGGGAAGAAGTAGCTCAGACCATGGAAGCCATGCCAGAGGTAGAAAAGGTTGTATTTATCAGCAGACCTTTTAAACTGGCCGGCCGTGAATTTCATCCGGAAAATACGGTTATTGAAATCGGCGATCTTACGGTTGGCGGAGAAGAGCTTGTTTTGATGGCCGGACCCTGTGCGGTTGAAAATGAGGAACAACTGATGGAAGCGGCTGTTGCTGTTAAAGAAGCAGGAGCCAGGGTGCTCAGGGGTGGAGCTTTTAAACCGCGCACCTCCCCCTATAGTTTCCAGGGATTGGAAAATGAAGGATTGCGGTTTCTGGATCAGGTCCGTTCAAAAACCGGTCTGTATATTGTCACTGAAGTAATGGATCAATTCACTGTAGCTGAAGTAGCCGAATGTGCCGATATCATTCAGATCGGTGCCCGAAACATGCAAAATTATTATTTGCTGCGGGAATTGGGCAAGATTCGCAAGCCTGTCCTGCTGAAGAGAGGCCTGTCGGCAACTATTGAAGAGTGGTTAATGGCGGCAGAATATATTTTGAGTGGTGGTAATTACGAGGTGATTCTTTGTGAAAGAGGAATACGCACATTTGAACCATATACGCGCAATACCCTTGATTTAAGCGCGGTCCCGCTGGTTAAGCAGTTGAGCCACCTGCCGATCATTGTCGATCCGAGCCATGGTACCGGGCTTGCCGGACTTGTTCCATACATGAGCAGGGCAGCGCTGGCAGCGGGTGCCGACGGCCTGATGATCGAAGTGCATCCCAATCCCCAGGAGGCGCTTTCCGATGGACCGCAATCGTTAACTCCCCGGCAGTTCAAAGAGCTGGTGGGGTCGCTGAAAGGAGTGGCGGCCAGTGTGGGAAGAATCATCTGACAACAAGGTTATATTTCGGAAGGTGGCACTGATTGGCACCGGCTTGATCGGGGGGAGTATTGGAATGGCTCTCCGTGAAAAAGGTCTGGCAGGTGAAATAACCGGTTTCGATCGTGATGAGGCAACCTGCAGAAAAGCGGTGCAGAGAAAAGCAGTTGACCTGGCGGTGGAATCACCGTCGGAAGCAGTTCAGGATGCCGACCTGGTAATCCTGGCCGTTCCGGTGATCAGCGCAGTGGAAGTGCTGCGGGAGATAATACCGGCAATCAGCAGTGGGGCGATAATCACTGATGTTGGTAGCACGAAAAGTGCAATCATGGCCACTGTGGAGCAAATTTTGCCGGCAGGTGTTTCATTTATCGGCGGCCACCCGATGGCCGGATCCGAAGAAAGCGGCATCGAAAGTGCTGATCCTGCTCTTCTTGAAAATGCCATCTATGTTTTAACACCGGCACCGGGGACTTCCGAACAGGCTGTTGGCAGGCTGAGTGTTCTAATTGAAAGTATTGGTGCTCAGCCCATCGTTCTCGATCCTTTGAAACATGATCGTATCGTAGCTATGGTCAGCCATTTGCCTCATATCGCAGCCGCATCGCTGGTCCAGAGCGTTGCCGTAACAGAGGATGTGGAATTGGTGCGCACTCTGGCGGCAGGTGGTTTTCGCGACAGTACCAGGATTGCTCTGGGCGACCCTGAGGTATGGCGCGACATCTGCATCAGTAATCGCTGGGCCCTTCTGGCTGCTCTCAAATCATTTAAAGCCAGCATTGATAAACTGGAAAAATATCTGGCGGAACCGAATGCTGAAGGGATTCAAGAATACCTCTTACAGGCCAGGGATTATCGTTCTTCCATCCCTTACCGGGGCCGCAGCATTCTACCTGAAATATATACGCTTGTTGTTTTGGTTCGTGATACACCGGGTATTCTGGCCAGGGTTACCGGGATCCTTGGTGATGCCGGGATTAACATTGATGCTATCGAAATTATGCATATCAGGGAGCTTTCCGGAGGAAGCATAAAGCTGGGATTTAAAACCAGGGATCAGCAGCAGAAAGCCCTCCAACTACTTACGGAGGAGGGCTATTATGTAAGTTGCCCCGAAGATTGATCTTCATGGAGCACTGGAAAAGAAAACGATCCTGGTTTTATGAAAGGGTGCTTTTGCTCTGATCAATCTTTTTCTGTTCATCAGCCAGCTCAGACAGTGTTTTTGACTGCAGTTCCCTTTTAACAGCATCTCTGACCCTTATCCAAACGTCACGGGTTACGCATTGATCCGCCCTTTTGCAGTAAAAATCATCGTCAACACATGAAACGGGAGAGATAGAACCCTCGACGCTTTCCACAATATCGAAAAGGGTTATTTTGGTGGGATCGACAGAAAGGTGATATCCGCCTTGACTGCCCTTGCGGGTTCTGACAAATCCTCGTGCTCTCAGGGGGGCCATGATTTGTTCCAGGTATTTAACCGATAAGTCCTGTTTGCAGGCGATATTATTAAGCTGTATGGCTTCTTCCTTGTAATTGACGGCCAGTTCAATCATCGCCCGTGCAGCATAGCGCACTTTAGTTGAAAACTGCACTGTTTTTACCTCACAATTCTATAGTATTTCCATAAATTTAATTACATTCTACATTGATTTTAACTTCTTACGGTTCCCATGTCAAAGCTTCTTTGCAGGCATTACCTGTGCATCCTATGTTCAGTATCTTTTTGCAGACAGGAAGGAACAGGTATGTCCTAAAGCAAAAATTAGCCTGCTTCACAGCGAGCGATATCGGTAACTGCGCCTGTGTTATTGTAACAGGAATGATTTGTTTTCTTTTGGTGTCATTTGTTTAATCGTTGTTCTGATTGTGATAAAATAAAAATAAGAAGTTATAAGGGGGAATTGCATAATGATTAAGATGGAAGTAAAGACAGTAACTGCTGATCATGGGGGCAATTTTCTGATTTTGCTAATGGATGAAGAGGAAAAAAAAGTGTTGCCCATATCGATCGGTCCTCTTGAAGCTCAGGCAATTGCCCTTGTCCTGCAGGATGAGATACCACCCCGCCCGCTGACCCATGACCTGTTGAAATCAGTGTGTGAAAGACTGGGTGCTGTTATGGAAAAAGTGGTCATCACCGACATCAAGGAAAGTACATTTTACGCGGAAATCTATTTTCAGCAGAACGGTGAAACCCTGGTTATCGATTCCAGGCCCAGCGATGCCATCGCCCTGGCTTTGCGTTTAGAAGCCCCAATATACATGGAGACGAGATTAATAGAATTTACATACGACTACCAGGATATCATTGCCAAAGACGGTGGCGAAGACGAACTTCATTAGAAGATTATTGCCAGGCAAGATCAAAAAACATAGCAGGAGGGAACTGTATCAGTCCCTTTTTTTATTGGTCGAACCCTGGTTTTTGAACAAGGATTACTCCTGCGATAATTACAGTTGCCGAAATAATATTAGTGCTGCCTTTGGCAGAGATGGCCGGACGTAAAAAACTAATAGGGACTCAGCAGATCAGGGCGGACTGCCTCGATCCCCTGGGTATATTTGCTGTTGGCGACATATTTCAAGCCGTGCAGACGAGCCAACCGGCTAAGCCAGAGTGGTTGATGATGACGGCATTTTATCTTCAGGATAATCATGTGGAATAAATGTTTTTTGAAAAGTGTTGAGGACGGAAATAGAGTGTCTGCCAGGCAGCTTCTGACATCATGATCAAAGGTAATCCTTAAGTCTTCGCGATTCCTGGGACGGCAGCCTTCGCGGTAATACTGGACGAGAACCACAGGGTGCGAAGAGCGCAGGTGATTAATTCTTTCAAATTCTTCCAGGACAGGGTCTTTCATGGCCGGCCAGTGGCCCGTTTTCATGAAGTGGTTGTAATCAGCAGTGGAGATGACCTTGCTGTACTTTTCTATCGATTCGCCCCACCGATTTTTAAGCTCCGCTTTAAGGACTGTCCCATTGTCCATCGTTTTGCTGTATGTCCTTATACGGCATTTAATCCGCCCGAAATTTCCTTCAATTTTTTCATAGTAAGTCTCGAAGTGTTCGTTATCAAGATAGAGGCTGCGGACGAGGTGCCGGTTCTGCGGGGCTGTTCGCGTAAAGTGATCGGGTTCCAGATACAGGCGGGATGCATTCCTGGGGCGGTAGTACTGGATCGCCGACAGGTGATATTTGTATTCAAACCGCCAGGGAATGACCTGCTGGGTGAGATTATTAATTAGCATAAAAAACCTCCGGTTGTGCTACATGGGCAGGGCCAGCTGGGGAGCCAGCAGGGATACCTTTTCGATGCCCGGCAGGCTTTTTAACCTGCGGATAAATTCTTCGGTTTTATGTTCCTGTTCCAGGGTGAAGCGCAGTTCGTAAACAATCTCCCAGCCGTTGTCGATCAGATCCTGGGATCTGATCCTCGAACGGGAGCTGTAATCTTGTATAATACCGGCTGTTTCTTCAGGGAACTGCTCGCTGCTGCCCGAGACGACCAGGACGAAATCGGAATGGCGGGGACGGCCGTATTCGAAAGCAAACATGAGGAAGACGATTATGGCGATCAAAATAGTGGCCAGCAAAGCTATGCTCCAGTTTTCTGTTCCGTAGCCCAGGCCTACAACAATCACCCAGAAAAGATAAACCATATCGCGCGTATCCTTAATCAGTGTCTGGAAGCGCACGATAGCCAGTGAGCCGATCAAGCCAAGGGACAGGACGAGGTTGCCGCGGATGAAAAACATTACCAGCGCTACTACCGGGGCATATCGCCCTCGATATTGGCAGCCAGGGTGTTTATTCTATCGACAACCCGGTCCGGTGTGAAGGTATAGTTTAAATGATAAGCAAACCTTTCGACCAGTTGGGTTTTAAAATCTTTGTTCCGCAAAAGATTGACTATAAGATTCGTGTCTACGCTCTGCTATACCCCGGTAACGGCAGGGCTGATCATGGCAGCCAGGGTGTTGTTCTGCAGGTGACCTGGCCAGAAAGCCCAGTCCAGGTCATAGACCAGCCAGCGCCACTTTACTTCGTTGCTCTGTTCGCGCCAGTAGCGGATGTTGCCCTGGTCAGTCTGGGCAAAATAAACCTGTTCAACCAGGGCGTCAATATAGTTGGTTATGTCCATTTTACCCCTGACGTAAGCATAGTTTTCTTCAAGGGAGAGGTTGTTATTCCTGACGAAATCCAGGAGGGCCAGATACTCCTCATTCGACCCGGCCCGCACCCGCCAGTTACCCTGCAGCAGGTCGATCCTGTCGGGATCCAGCCCGTGGTTATGGGCCACCATGTAGCGATTGGCCCTTTCCCTTATATTGTATATGCCCCAGTATTCACCGTTCAGGTAGAGGACCGCCTGGCGGTGAGCCTGGTAATCGAGGCCGGTTACTTCAAGCAGGCTGGTCATCATAATATCCCTGATCTTGCTGTACAGGGCATCCTGTCCTGATGTCCTCAGTGTGAGAGCTTTAAAAAGGGTTAGATCCTTATCTTCAAAGAGGGGATAGCGTATTTCATTATGTCCATAAATGTTACGGAAGAAAACGTTGAAAATCTTCTGGTCCATAGCCCGGCTGTACTGGCCGCCGATCTTGATCCCCGCGTTCATGCCCCAGCCCAGTGTACCGTCAGGTTCGGACATTTCTATGTAGATTGGTTTTTCTATATCTTTCCAAAAATTTGCACCATAATAGGGAAATTTGTTTGAAGCGTTATAACCGCGGACATAAATCCCATCAGTTGGATTCCAGAGATCATCAGGCTCCATCATAACCGATACAACGGTCAATTCGTGGTCGGTGTTAAAAAAATAGGAACAGCTGGTAACAGGACCGGGCATTGCATCTTCGCTGAAGGCCCGTGCCCGCAGGACTGCTGTTTCTTCAATCCACAGGGGAGCAGTATAAAGGGGTGATTCGGCTGTTGGTTCGGAACCGTCAAGAGTATAGCGAACTTCAGTTTTCGAGCCCGGGGGAATAATTATTGCCTCGAAGGGCTGATTGTAAAAACCGCCAGCCGGTGAGATTTGCGGCATCATGGTGTAACCATCAAGAAAGGGCCCCCTGTTTTCTTCTCCCGGTGAAGGGTTCTCCATGAAGTATCTTTTCGTAGAATTGCCCGGGAGAAGGCCGGCGGAGAGATCACCGTCATGTTTTCCGGTGGGCAGTTGATCAATTGTCATTCCGGACGGATGGCTGAGAACAAGGGTTTCGCCACTTGCCCTGATTTTGAAATTGGTATGCAGAAAGGGACTTTCGAGGTTGCAGCGGTCTTTGCCGGAGGCAAAAAGAAGCAGGTATTCCCCCGGCATTATTACAATGGTGGTAAATTGCCACCTGTGGGGCTGTTCTTTACTGTCTGATAACCCATAATTTTCAAGATTAACTGGATATCCGGAGAGATTACCGTCCTCGTCGGGGATTGAAGTGCGGTTGGCTGTTAGAAATTCATTAATGATGACTGGTTGCTTCTTTGCCATTGGCATTTCTGCAACCTGATCATATGAAAAGCTGTTGTTTTCAGAGCCGGGAGTGGCCTCCAGAAAATAAACCCATGTTTCCCTGGTATCCAGTTTTCGGCTGAAGGAAACATTCGAAAGCACTGCCGGAACTGAAACACTATTTATTACCGATGCTTCCGGATCGATCAGTAAAAGATCGCTGCCGGAAGCGCTGAGCTGGAAATTGGTGTGCAGAGTTGAACTACCCGGTTCGGCTCTTTCTCTTCCTGAAGCAAAACGGTTAGATAACTGCCGGGGCCGATGTTTACAGTGGGGAATGCCCATTTATAAGGCTCTGCCGGATCGTCTGTTGCCCAGTAGCCGTCAAGTGACACTGCTTTATCGCCGCGGTTATATATTTCAAACCAGTCCGGGTAATCGCCGTTTTCATCGGCGATAACACACCGGTTGCTGGTCATTACTTCATTGATAATATGGTTCTTTCCTCCCTGGAAAATACTACCCAGGGCGGCTCCGGCCATGATCAGGATAAAAGCCAGAATAATTACATATATTAGTCGGGTGGCCAGCCGTGGTTGCAGAGCCTTCCACTTAAAGGGCAAAAGATCACATCCGGGTTCAGTAGTGTTTGAACCTAAAAAACAAAAATGAACAGGCAGGGCAGCTTTATAAGGCCGGAACTTTTCTTTCATACTACCCGAATGAAATCTTTTTTGTCAAAGTTAATGAGTCTGCTTATTAGACATCTATGCTCTTTAAAAAAAATAGCACCATCCGATGAAGGATAATTGTAATGTGGTTTTTCAGGGTAGATGTTTCAGGCTTTTTAAAACAACCATTTTCGCGGGAGTTACAGGGAATTGACCTGCTTAATTAGAACTAATATATGCTATAATTGAAATATAAAGTATACTATGGCAATAATAGTTTTGACAGAAAACGTTAAATGATTTATATATATATATATAAGATTAACATCTTGCACCTGAAGCACAGAGTATTTTTAATCCAGAAGGTTTATGGAAGCAGGATAGAGAAACAATAAAATAAGGGAAAGGAGGTACAGTTTCATTATCTGGAAAGTAGATGCTTTTCAGGAAAGGTTTTCCCAATATTTTTAATTTAACGGGGGTATAGTAAATGACAAAAAAAGGTTTTCTATTTCTGGTATTGATTGCCTTTATGGCAGTCGCACTGGTTGTGGGAGGTTGCGCGGAAGAAGGAGCAGCTCCTGAGACTGAGCCTGAAAATGGGGAAGAAACTGAAGGTGAAGGCCCGGTGGAAGACAAGGATGTCCTTGTTTTCGGTGGGGCCAGATCTCTAACCGGCCCGCTGGCGATTCAGGATGAATCATGCTTCGGGCCTGTTTATCGTATGTGGGCTGATGAGGTAAATGCCCGCGGTGGTATTTATGTGGAGGAATACGGGAAACAGCTTCCAGTGGAACTCAAGATATATGATGACACCTCTGATATGGGGACCATGACCAGGCTGCTGGAAAAACTGATGGTTGAGGATCAAGTTGATTTCCTGCTTGCACCAATCAGTACCGCATTTCTGCATGCCGCTGCCCCGATTTGCAACGAACACGGTTACCTTCTCATGGGGGCTGAAGGTGGGGCCAAGGAACTGGAACCGATGATGGCCGGCTTACCTTACTTCTTTTCTGTGCTGAACTATGCTACCCACCAGGTTCCGGCGCTGGTTGATATGCTGGTAGAGAACGAAATCGAGTCAGTGGCGATTATCTTTATTGCTGATCAGCACGGTATTGAATACTCCGGGGATACCATTCCCCTTCTTGAGATGAACGGTATTGACGTGGCTTTTTCCAAGAGTGTCCCGCTGGGCATCGACGACATGTCGGCGCTGATCAATGAAGCGAAGGAAGCTGATGTTGATGCTGTTCTCTGCTATGCCTACCCCGATGAAAACTTCCTCATGGTAGGACAGTCCATCGAGATGGATTTCAACCCGGACATGATGCTGTTTGGACCTGGTGTTTGCTTTGAGGTTTTCCATGACATTTTCGGACCTGCTACTGAAGGTGTAATGGGCTGGGGAGCCTGGAACGAGAAGAGCTCGCCTGAGGCAGCTGATCTGGTACAGAGGATAACTGAACATGAAGGCAGCCGCAATATTGACTGGTGGGGCCAGGTTCCTTACTATGCCGGGCTGCAGATCCTCGAGCAGGCCATCGAGATGTCTGGCACCATTGACCATGAAGTGCTGAAGGATGTTATCGCTACTGAAAAATTTGATACAGTCATGGGCGAAGTCTGGTTTGAAAACGGTGGTATTCCTGCCGAATGTTATCCTGGCCAGATCGGCCAGTGGCAGAACGGGATCTTTGAAGTGGTTGCTCCCGCTGATCAAGCTACTGCTGAACCGATCATTCCCAAACCGGCATGGCCCGGTCAATAAGCTGATGTTTGAAGTTTAAACAAGAGAAAAAGTAGGATAGATTTGCATGCATGCAGGCTACCTGAATGGTCCTGCCGCTGTAGAGCCTGGAATCGTCAGCGGTTCCTGCAGACACATGAAGGTAGCCTGCCGTTTATATAATGCCCGGACGGGAGTTGACTATATGACATCTATTATCAATATACTCGTCAACGGTTTAATTTTGGGGGGTATATATGCGCTGACCTCCGTCGGACTGAGTATGCAGTACGGCGTAGCCCGTATTTTTAACATCGCCCACGGAGAATTTATTATGGTTGGTGCTTTTATTACCTGGATGCTTTATACCAGCCTTGGTGTTAACCCGCTAATATGCCTGGCTGTAGCAGGACCAATACTCTTTATTCTCGGTTTTATTATTCATCGTTATATGTTTAAGACTCTAAAAGATAAAATCCCTTCTCCCGCAGCGTTTGAAGGAAATTCAATGCTGCTGGCCTTTGGGATCATGTTTGTTATTCAAAGTATAGCCATATACTTATGGGGGACCTCCATAAAAGGATACAACTATATGGCTTATTCGGTTTACCTGGGAGATATTCGCTTTTCAGCCAACCGCCTGTTAATTCTTTTCTTTGCACTTGTTCTATGCGGGCTCTTTTATCTGTTTCTTACCAGAACCAGGCCGGGAAAAGCGATCAGAGCTGCGGCCCAGGATCCAGAAGCTGCCAGTCTGATGGGAGTGGACATCAATAAAATGCTTGCCCTCTGCTTTGCTCTCGGAGCGATGATGGCCGGTTTTGCCGGTGTTTTGCTGAGCATGGCCTACCAGCTTCAGACAAACATGGGGTTGCCGTATACCATCATTGCCATAATCGTGGTTGTCCTGGGCGGACTTGGCAGTATTCCGGGCAGCATGCTCGGAGGATTTATTCTGGGTATTATCGGCAGTATAGTAAACACAATTGATCCAGGTTTAACCCTGGCAGCTTATTATTTGCTGTTTATGATCTTGCTGCTGGTAAGACCATCGGGCATCCTGGGGAGGTAGAAAAATGAATTTAAAAACGATCAAAGATAACAGGTATTTTTATCCTGCACTATATATTCTGATCCTGGTGCTGTTTATTGCCATGCCCTATATCACTGCACCATATACAATTATTTTGCTAAGCAGCATCTTCATGTATGTTGCTCTCACTTTAAGCTGGACTCTTTTTTCCGGGCCAACCGGTTACACCTCCCTGGCCACTGCTGCTTTTTTTGGCCTTGGGCTTTACATGGCGGGGATACTGGGTGACTCGGTTCCTCTTATTGTGGCGGTAATTTGCGGAGGCCTGATCAGTTTTGTACTGGCATTCATAATTGGAGCCATTACTCTCCGCCTGCGGGGTATCTACTTTACCATTTTTACCTTCGGTTTGGTAGAGTTGATCAAGCACCTCATGTTGTGGTGGGAAATTAACATTGTCGGTGTGCGGGGACGTTTTGTCCCGAGAGCAGACAATGCAACTGTATTTTATATTTTGCTTGCCATACTGGTTGCCCTTTTGTTAACTACCTATTTTCTTAAAAGCTCCAGGTACGGTATGGCCCTTTCAAGTATTGGAAGCAATGAAGAGGCGGCGATACACATTGGTATCAATGTAGTCAATCTTAAAATTATTACCTTTGCCTCAAGTGCCTTTTTTATCGGCATGACGGGGACAATCATGGCTACAAGATGGAGTTACATTGATCCTTATATCGCTTTTGATACATTCTATTCTTTTTTACCGCCATTGATGGCTATATTCGGCGGTTTGGGCAATCTATTTGGCCCCCTGCTGGGTGCTGCGGTATTTTCTTACCTGCAGGAAACGCTTATCACCAGGTTCCCTTATTCCTACATGTTAATCTTTGGTTTAATTATGGTGATTACTATACTCTATCTGCCTAACGGTTTGATCGGTTTGTACCAAATTATCAGGCAGCGGTTTATAGGAGGGAAACATGCAGATACTTCAAGTTGAAGGTTTAACGAAAAATTTTGGTGGCCTGGCGGCGGTATCAGAGGTTGACTTCCAGGTTGAAGAAGGTGAAATACTGGGATTGATCGGCCCCAACGGGGCGGGTAAAACGACAACATTTAACCTGATTGCCGGGACCTATGAGCCTAATTCAGGAAAGATTCTATTCAATGGTGAAAACCTTGCCGGCAAAAAACCCAATGTAGTTTGTCAGAAGGGTATTGCCAGGACATTTCAGAACGTGAAAGTGTTTCCCGAAATGGATGTCTTTCAAAATGTGCTGCTGGGAGCATTTTTTGGCACACCGGAGAAAAAATCGAGGTCCCGGGCGAAATCTGAAGTTGAGGAAATTCTCGATTTCATCGGTTTGTCTGATCGCACAGATATGATAGCGGGGAGTATGACCCTGGTTAACCAGAAACGGGTGGAGGTAGCCCGAGCCCTGGCTACCAAACCAAAACTCTTATTGCTGGATGAATTGATGGCCGGCCTTAATCCTACAGAAGTGGGAGAATCAATGGAACTGGTTCAAAAAATCCAAAAAAAGGGGATAACCGTAATCATGATCGAGCATGTCATGAAAGCGATCATGACTATTTGTAAAAGGATTATCGTCCTTCATCACGGCCAGAAAATTGCTGAAGGGACCCCCGAAGAAATATCAACCAGCAAAACTGTTATTGAAGTCTATCTTGGGGAGTGAACACAAACTCATGTTGGAAGTAAATACTTTAAATGTTTCCTACGGAAATGTCCAGGTATTATGGGATGTATGCCTGAAGGTTGATGAGGGAGAGATCGTTGCCCTGGTGGGCGCCAACGGAGCAGGAAAGACAACACTCCTCAATGCCATAGCCGGCCTGGTTAAACCTGCTTCGGGCAGTGTTACTTTCCTCGGCGAGGATATAACCGGTTATTCTTCCAATGCCATAGTGGAGAGAGGCATTGCCTATCTACCTGAAGGAGGAAGGCTCTTTCCTGACATGTCAGTGCTTGAGAACCTGGAAATGGGGGCCTATCTAAAGAATTCCTGGAATAAAAGGAATGAGCGGCTGGAGAAGGTTTATGAAATATTCCCCCTGTTAAAGGAACGAAGAAAGCAGCTGGCCAAAACCCTTAGCGGAGGAGAGCGCCAGATGCTGGCCATGGGCCGCAGCCTCATGTCGGGCCCGAAACTGGGGATGTTTGATGAACCGTCTTATGGCATGGCTCCGAAGCTGGTTATGGAGGCTTTCAAGATGCTGGAGACACTGCGTGATAATGGGATCACCGTATTCCTTATCGAACAGAACGTTAAACAAAGTCTGGAGATAGCTGATCGGGCTTATGTCCTGGAAAATGGTAAGATCGTCTCCGGAGGTTCATGCGATTCCCTTCTGGAAAGTGATCATGTCCGGAAGGCATATCTCGGTTTATAATCAGAAACACAATAAGCATACAGAACCCCTGCATTTAGGATAGGAAAATATTGCTAAGATCCGTTATCCTTAAAGCAGGGGTTTTTTGCGTTTCCTGAATATAGTATTGCAGTGTAAAAGCTTTTAATCTTTGTGTTTACCTGTCTGTCAAAGCGAAAGCAATTTTAACAGTAGCCCTGTATTCAATTATCTCTCCATCTTCAACTTTGGCTGTTGCTTTTAGAATTTCAACTCCTGTCATGTTATGGACAGTTTTGGCTGCACCTTTAACAGCATTCTGGACTGCTTCTTCCCAGCTATTACTTGACGTACCTACAAGCTCGGTTATTTTTACAACAGTCATGCTTGATTCCTCCTTCTTTACAAACATATTTTTAACTCTTCTAAATAATTTTTATATTATTATAATTTTATCATTAACTGCTCAACAACGTCAAGAGAATTGGCAAGAATCCTGAGCATAACAACGGCATTCATAGCGGATTTACTGTTTTGAAAACATGGGATAAAAAAGTATTTTAGATCAAGCAAGCCGTCGCAATGAGCTTTCATAAAAAATTTTCCAAACAGCTCACCAGTGCCTGAAGGAATTAATTAACCTGTGTTAAATATTATCTGAAAGCCTGTCAATATCACCGTAAGACAATTTTTCTTGAGGTTGTTGCTTAAGAAATGGTAGTGATTGACAATCAAAATATTTGGAAAACGAGTTGTGGTAATCACATCAGTTTTTTTATGAAAGATTGATACTAAAAGAATTTGAACGTTGTTCACATAAGCATTGGTTTACTTCACGGTTCGAAAAAAATAACAAGACAGGAGCGCGGTGAAAATGGAATGGTTTCTCTTCCGGAATTGGGAAATGCTCAAGGAATCATCAGCCGGATTTTCTTTCGGGGTAGGGTTTGAAAAGAAAAAAATTAAAGGCGTCGAACTTTTTCAGCAGAGCAGGCAAAGAGGTTACAGCCCAACGGGAGAACTGGTTTATGATTACCAGTTTGATTACGGCAGCCTGAGGGAAGCTTTCAAGCGCCTGATCACCAGCCGGGGCTGGCAATTTAAAACTGTTTTAATGAAAGGCAAGGCCAGTTACTGATGCAGTGGGATTATTTACGCCTTAAAATTTACCCGGTTTGACCGCAAGCAGCACCTATTTGGTTATCTTTTGTGAGCGTAGAGCTTTTAGCCTTCAGAGTGAGCTGATCTAAACAAATCTAAAATCTTTGGTGCTGGGAAACTGTAGACTTTACGAACTGGTTTCTACAGAACATTTTGATAAATGATTTGATTTTAAGAAAGTAATTGTTGCAATATTAAAATAAATAGCGCATACTAAAGTTGATAAGACTCAAGCTCGGGTCCGCTTAATAAAACATACCGGTCGGATCAGGTGATCGGCAGTCGTTAATTGAAAGGACAATGCAAAATGCATAAAGAGCTTTTCAGGGCAGTCTTCCGCAGCATTTCCAGTATCTCCTTTGCAGTGACTTACTGGGACGGTGAAACTGAAGTATATGGACCGAAAGAATTGAAGGATCTGCCATTCAGAATTATCTTCAATGAACCACTTAATCTGCGGGAAATGCTCGAAGATCCGGAGACCAGATTTGGTCAGGCCTACATGGACCAGCAAATTGATGTTGAGGGTGATTTTTCTGCCCTGCTTAGCCTTTTGCTGCGTAATGTAGATGTTTTCAAGAGTACCGAAAGAGATGGCCTTTTCCAGCGCCTCATGAAGAGCCGCAGCAGTGAGTCAACTGATAAGCAATCCGAGAACGTGGAGACTGAATACAACCTCGGCAGTGATTTCTTTAAGTTGTGGCTTGACAGCACGCTTAGTTACTCCTGTGCTTACTTCCGAACCCCGGAAGATACACTGGATCAGGCCCAGCTGCAGAAAATTGACCACATCCTCAATAAGCTGCATTTAAAAGAAGGAGAAACACTGCTTGATATTGGCAGCGGCTGGGGTTGGCTTATTATAAGGGCAGCCCGTAAATACGGTGTTAAAGCCCTTGGCATTACTTTACGTGAAGAAGAAGAGGAAAAAACCAGGAAGCGGATTGAGCATGAAGGGCTGGAGGAACAGGTAGAAGTACGCCTTGCAGATTACCGTGACCTGGCTGTTGAAAATCAGACTTTTGATAAAATAGTCAGTGTGGGGATGTTTAAATATGTAGGTAAAGAAAACATTCCGACCTATTTCCGTTGCCTGCAAAAAATGCTCAAGCCCCAGGGCCTCTCACTACTGCACACAATTACCCGTTCTCTTGAATCGCCTACAGCTACATGGCTTGAAAAATATATTTATCCCAGAGGATATATTCCTTCCCTGCGCGAGATAATATGGCTTTTGCCGGAGTTTTCCTTCCACCTTGTTGATGCCGAGAGTCTGCGGATGCATTATGCTCTTACTACAACCCGCTGGGCTGAAAACTTTGAAAGAGTAGTCGACAAAGTCAGGGAAAAATACGGTGAACGTTTCGTTCGGATGTGGCGTCTTTATTTGCTGGGCTGCAGTAACTCATTTATGTGCAGCGGGCTTGATGTTCATCAACTACTATTCAGTAGGGGTATTTGCAACGACCTGCCCCTGGTGCGAGAATCTATTGGTTGCCGTTAATACAAAAAGCTATTACCAGTTCACATACTGTAGACAAAGGCGTGGCTTATAAAAAAAGATTTTGAAGTTTTTTGATAACCTTCTAAAACCCTTTAAAATAAATGGTGCGGGCGAGAGGATTTGAACCTCCAAGGGATTGCTCCCACTGGATCCTAAGTCCAGCGCGTCTGCCAGTTCCGCCACGCCCGCTTCTTTTCCACCTTTACAATTATAAAGGCTTTTTTTCTTAAATTCAACTTCCCTCATCATTTTGCTTGCATGTTTTTTTCAACAGAATTACATTCTTTCCCGTTAGAAAATGTTTTAACTTTTATGCGCTGGACATTTTTATTGACGGCCGGTTCATCTGCTGATCTTTGCCAATTTATGACCCTTTAGCGGAGCAATGATTTTAAGTTCCAGAACAAATTTCCGCTTATTCTACGAAAATAACCTGCTTAAGGCAGGATTTCTTCTAATATTTACGAATATTCTAAGGTGAAGAAAGGAGGCAGACCGAGGCTGTGATCAATACCGCGCTGATCATTACAAAAAAACAGGGGAGCGGCCTGGTCCGTTTATTTGATCATTCACCGGAAGTGAACCTGGTTGCCGTAGCCTGTCCCGACGGTCAAATCGGCTGGCTGACGGAAAATGAACGAAAAAATTTGTATGTCACTGCCGACCTGGATAAGATAGCGGCGCTTCCTGGGTTGAACACTATAATTGACACAACCGGCCAAAAGTCGGTAAATGAGTACCTGCGAAAGATTCTCAACGGAAGACTGAAAATAGAAAAGCTACATCCCGATTCTATCTTGAGCGCCGTTATTAGCTCCAGGCAGCATTTCCAGGAAACACGGCTTTTAAAAGGTGAGCTGCTGGCCATTCTCAATGCGGTCCAGGACGCTATTGAAGTGGTTGATGAAAAAGGGGTTATCAAATATGTAAACCCCGCCTTTACAAGGGTTTCCGGAATTCCTGAAAGCGAAAGGGTCGACCGCAGTATATTTGATGTTTCACCGCACGGAGCTCTGGCTCAATCGCTGATCCAGCAGAAACCGGTTACCGGCTATCGGACTTATGTCGGCGGATCTGAAGCTGACGTGATCTCCAACGCTTCGCCGATTATTGTCGACGGGGAATTGATGGGAGCAGTTGTCGTTTTTCAACCGGTCAGAGATATTCTAAAACTGATGGACGAGTTGAAATACAGCAATACGATCATTGACAATCTTTATGCCCAGATTGAAAAGATTTCGGGCAGCCGGTTCAGCTTTGACTCACTCATCGGTCAGAGCAAAGCTTTTATAGCTACTGTTGAAAAGGCCCGCCGGGCTTCCCGCAGTGAAACCTCCCTTTTAATCAGGGGAGAATATGGAACCGGGAAAAGTCTCTTTGCCCGGGCTATTCACAACAACAGTTCTCGCCGGAAAAGACCCCTCATTATTGTGGACTGCGCCGCTGTTCCCGACTCCCTCCAGGAAATAGAATTTTTTGGCTGCGAAAAGGGGGCCATGCCCGGGATATTGCGGACACGACTTGGTAAACTGGAACTGGCCGCAGGAAGCACCCTTTTTATCAAAGAAATTACTTCTCTCAATGCTCATCTCCAGGACCAGATTCTCCGCGTCCTCGACGAGCAGTCTTTCTGCCGCATTGGTGGCGACAAGCCCATTCCCGCCGATGTGCGGATTATTGCTTCGGCCGATAGCAAACTTATTGCCTCTTCGATTCAGGGCTATTTTTCCGAAGAACTCTATCGCCGTCTGAGCCAGGTCACGATCACTTTACTGCCGTTACGTAAACGATCTGAAGATATTCCCATGCTTGCTGAAGTCCTTATTGATCGTCTGAACCGCAAGCTGGGTAAAAACGTCACTGAAATTTCACCCCGGGCCCTGCAGGAGCTTTCCGAGTATGAATGGCCCGGTAACATCAACGAGTTAAACAGTGTTATAGAACGGGCTATGGCGGTGGTGGATGGACAGGTTATTGAATATAACCATCTGGCCATAAGCGGCAACCGTCCGGGTGCTTCGGAAGGTCCCATTTTTGATGAAATAATACCCCTTGATAGAATGGAAGAGATGATGATCAAACTGGCCCTGACCAGATATGGAGAAACCCTTGAAGGCAAAAAGAAGGCGGCTCAGGCTTTAAATATTTCACTGGCCACTTTGTATAATAAGCTGAAAAAAAGCAGTTTTTAAAAACTGTATCAGGAGAATGGGGGAATAGATTTGAAACTTTATGAGCATCTCGGGAAAAAGCTGTTTTTCCGCTATGATATTCCGATTCCCCGCGGAAAATTAGCTGAAAGTGCCACCGAAGCAGCCGAGGCAGCCGCTGATCTGGGAGAGGTAGTGATTAAAGCACAGGTTCTTTCCGGTAAGAGAGGCAAGGCCGGCGGCATTGCTTTTGCCTCGGACCCCGATGAAGCTTACCGTGAAGCGAAGAGAATTTTGCAGATGGATTTCGGTACTGCCGGGGTATCGAAATTGCTTGTTGAGGAAAAATTAAATATTGAACAAGAACTCTATCTTGCTCTTACGGTTGATGGAACCACCCGGCGGCCAGTTGTTCTCGTGTCGCTGGATGGTGGCATGGATGTGGAAGATGTTCCTGAAGAGCGGATGATCAGATGGCCTGTTGACCCATCAATCGGTTTCCAGGGTTACATGGTGCGCGAGATCTGCCGGCGCCTGGGAGTAGGAGGGGAATTGGAAAAAGAGTTTGCTTCCTTAATACCAAAGCTCTACAGGCTGTTTCGGGACAGGGATGCCGAATTGACCGAAATTAACCCCCTGGCGCTAACGAAGAAAGGCCTGATAGCTGCCGATGCCAAGCTAACTATTGATGACGATGCCATTTATCGCCACCCTCAGCTGCCTGTGATCAGTGATAAAACAACTCTTGAGCTCAAGGCTGAAGAACTGGATCTATCCTACGTCGAACTGGAAGGGGATATTGCGATAATGGCCAATGGCGCCGGAATTACCATGGCTACCCTTGATATGGTTCAGCACTATGGTGGAGAACCGGCCAACTTCCTTGATTTCGGCGGCGGGGCGGACACAAAAAAAACGGCTCAGGCTCTGGAGCTGCTTCTCGGTACCAATCCGAGAGTGCTTTTGATCAATATTTTTGGCGGAATCACTCGCTGTGATGTGGTAGCCGAGGCTTTTGCCCGGGTGAAAGAGACCCGGGGCATAGATCTGCCGGTTTCCTTCCGCCTGGTGGGAACAAATGAAGCAGAGGGGCGGGCTATCCTGCAGAAGGTGGGCATTGAAAGCTTTACCACCATGGATGATGCTGTACGCCACGCGGTGAAACTGTCCCGGGCTTCCTGAACCGGCCGTGATGACGGTTTCACTGAAGCCCTGTTCAACGACATTCGTTAAGAGAGGTGTTTTAACAATGGCCATCTATATTAATCGGGATACCCGGGTTTTAGTCCAGGGTATTACCGGGCGCCAGGGTTCATTCCATACAGGACAGATGCTTGCTTATGGAACGAAGATAATCGGCGGTGTATCTCCCGGCAAAAGCGGACAGCTTGTCGAAGGAGTTCCTGTTTATGATACTGTCTTTGCGGCGATGGAAAAAGAGTTGGCTGAGGCGAGCGTTATCTTTATTCCGGCTTCTCTGGCCAAAGATGCCGCTTTAGAAGCGCTCGATGCGGGAATAAAGATTCTGGTCCTGATAACCGAACATATTCCTCTTCACGATGCTATGGAAATTATGGCTGCTGCCGAAGCCAGGGGAGCAACTGTTGTGGGGCCAAATACATTCGGGCTTGTCTCGTCCGGACTTTGCAAAATCGGGATTATGCCGAACCGCTACTTTATAGCCGGCCCGGTAGGAGTGGTATCAAGAAGTGGGACCCTTTGTTATGAAATTGTCGGCCACCTCACGGATAACCAAATTGGGACAACCACTGTAGTCGGCCTTGGCGGTGACCGGGTGGTGGGTTTGCATTTTATCGATGTTCTGAAAAAATTTGAGCAAGACGAAGAGACAAAAGCAGTTATTCTGGTGGGAGAAATCGGCGGCAGCGCCGAAGAAGAAGCGGCCGCCTTTATTACTTCGACCTTCAGTAAACCGGTTGTGGCTTACCTGGCCGGCCGCAGTGCCCCTCCAGGCAAAAGGATGGGCCATGCCGGGGCTATTATTGAAAGAGGCCGGGGGACCTTTGCGAGCAAGGTTAAGGCCCTGCAGGAGGCGGGAGTGGCAGTGGCCGAGCTACCCGCTGAAGTTCCTAAAATGATCGATTCACTACTCCCCGGTAGCAATTGAACAGCCAGCCATACTAAATTTCCTGGCCGCGACTGCTGACAGCTGTTGAAAGGAGGTTTCGGCAAAAATTGATTGAGCAGAGCAAAAAAGATAAACTTATCCGAGCCAAGAAAGAGTGGATGAAAAGGGTTGAAAAGACCCTTGAAAAACATCCTGAACGGCGGGAGTTTAAGCTTGACACCGGCCTTCCCGTTGAAAGGATCTATGACCCTCTAACCATGGAAGATTTTGATTATCCTGACCGGCTGGGCTGGCCTGGTGAATATCCTTTCACCAGAGGTATCCAGCCGACCATGTACCGTGGGCGCCTCTGGACAATGCGCCAGTATGCCGGCTTTGGCAGCGCCGAAGAAACGAATAAAAGATTCCGTTATCTTCTGGAACAGGGGCAGACCGGACTGAGCGTTGCTTTTGATCTGCCGACCCAGATCGGCTACGATTCAGATCATCCCCTGGCCCGGGGTGAAGTGGGGAAGGTAGGTGTTGCCGTCGATTCTCTTGCCGATATGGAAGTTTTAATGGAGCATATTCCTCTTGATCGGGTGAGCACTTCCATGACCATCAACAGCCCAGCGGCAGTTTTGCTGGCCATGTACATGGCGGTGGCTGAAAAACAGGGTATCCCCATGGATAAAATTAAGGGAACGATTCAGAACGATATTCTCAAGGAATATGTGGCCAGGGGCACTTACATATTTCCGCCCCGCGAGTCAATGCGCCTCATTGTGGACATATTTGCCTATGCCGGCAAAAATATTCCCAACTGGAATACCATCAGCATCAGTGGTTATCATATCAGGGAAGCTGGTTCCACTGCCGTTCAGGAAGCCGCATTTACTCTGAGCAATGCCATTGCTTATGTGGAAGCAGCCCTGGAGGCCGGGCTGGAAATCGATCAATTTGCACCGCGGCTTTCCTTCTTTTTTAATGCCCATTCCAACTTTTTTGAAGAAATAGCCAAGTTTCGGGCGACCAGGAGGATCTGGGCTCATTTGATGAAAGAACGTTTTGGCGCAAAAAAAGATCGCTCCATGATGCTTCGATTCCACACTCAGACTGCCGGCTGCACTCTCACTGCCCAGCAGCCCGATGTCAATTTGATGCGGGTGGCTTTCCAGGCTCTCAGTGCCGTTCTTGGTGGGACTCAATCCCTTCATACCAATTCGCGCGATGAAGCACTGGCTCTGCCTTCTGAACATTCCGTGCTGCTGGCCCTGCGCACCCAGCAGGTAATCGGCTATGAAATAGGTGCAACTGATACGGTCGATCCTTTGGGCGGCTCTTATTTCATTGAAAATCTGACCGACTATATCGAAGAAGAAGTACTTGGCTATATTAAAAAAATTGATGAAATTGGCGGGGCGGTTGCCGCGATTGAAAAGGGATTCATTCAGCAGGAAATTCAGGCCAGCGCTTACCACTACCAGAAAGAGATAGAGAATGATGATCGGGTAGTGGTGGGAGTTAATAAATTTACCATGAGTGCAGATCAGCCCATTGATCTGCTGAAGATGGATCCGGCTGTGAGCAGGCGCCAGGTGGAACGGCTGAAGGAAGTCCGCCTGAGCCGTAATCAGGGCAAGGTTGCCGAAGCACTGCAGGAACTGCGCCGCGCCGCACAGGGTGACGAGAACCTGATGTCTTATATTTTAACTGCTGTGAAGGCTTACGCTACCCTGGGAGAAATTTGCGGAGTCCTGCGGGATGTGTTCGGCGAGTACAAACAGCATATAACTCTGTAATAACCGCTGTTCAGTTGCATGGAAGAAGGAGGTAATATTAAAATGGCTGTTAAGCCTGTACGTGTGCTTGTGGGTAAAATCGGCCTGGACGGACATGACCGCGGAGCCAAGGTGGTTGCCCAGGCCCTCCGTGACTCCGGAATGGAGGTGATCTACACGGGTTTGCGGCAGACTCCGGAACAAATTGTCGAAGCGGCGCTCCAGGAAGACGTCCAGGTAATTGGCCTGAGCATCTTATCGGGAGCACATATGCAGCTGGTGCCACCGGTGCTGGAAATGCTTCGCGAGCAGGAAAGCCGTGATATAATAGTCATTGTCGGTGGTATTATTCCCCGTGAAGATATTGCTTATCTGAAAGAACAGGGCGTGGTCGAAGTATTTACCCCCGGGGTTTCCACTACCGAGATTATTGATTTTATCAGGAAAAGAGCTGCCCGGCAGGACTAGAGAGGAGGAGAGCCGGTTGTTCAAAAAGATAGATCACATTGGCATCGCCGTCAGTGACCTTGAAAAAATGGTCTGTATTTTCCGAGACCAGCTCGGACTTGAATATAAAGGCGAAGAAGAAGTACCCGATCAAAAAGTCAGAACGGCATTTTTCCCCATTGGCGAGAGTAAAATTGAACTGCTCCAGACCACCGATCCGGAGGGGCCTATCGGGAAATTTATTGTGAAAAAAGGTGAGGGAGTGCATCATATTGCTCTTGGTGTTTCCGATATCGAAGCAAAAATAAGGGAATTAAAGGAACAGGGAACAGTGATGATTGACGAGAAACCCCGTAGCGGAGCCGGGGGAGCAAAAATTGCTTTTATCCATCCCAAATCGACCGGCGGGGTCCTCGTTGAATTGTGTCAGCGCTGAATCAGGATTAATAACGGAGAAAGTGGTGATTGTTTTGGAGAATAAGCTGAAACAGCTTGAGGAAAGACGCCGCCGGACTATCGCCGGTGGGGGCGAAGAGCGGATAACGACCCAGCATGACAAAGGCAAGCTTACAGCAAGAGAAAGATTGAGTAAATTGCTTGATGATCACAGTTTTGTGGAGATCGGTACTTTTGCCCAGACAGGCCTGGAAGAAGCAAGCAGCCTCGATTTTGCCAATCCGGGGGAAGGTGTGGTTACCGGATATGGAACGGTAAATGGCCGCCGCATATATGTCTATGCCCAGGATTTTACTGTTGCCGGAGGTTCTCTGGGGGAAGCGCATGCGGAAAAAATATGCCGCATCCTTGATCTGGCTGCTCAGAATGGAACACCGGTCATCGGGATGAATGATTCCGGTGGTGCGCGCATCCAGGAAGGTGTTTATGCCCTTAACGGCTACGGCTCTATCTTTTACCGCAACACCGTCTGTTCCGGGGTTATTCCCCAGCTTTCTGTGATAATGGGGCCCTGCGCGGGAGGTGCAGTTTATTCGCCTGCTATAACTGATTTTGTATTTATGGTTAGTGGAGTCGGCAACATGTTTATCACCGGTCCGCAGGTTATTAAGGCAGTTACCGGTGAAAGCGTTAGTGCCGAAGAACTGGGTGGAGCTACCACTCATAACCAGACCAGCGGCGTTGCGCACTTTTTTGCCGAAAATGAAGAAGAATGTTTTACTCAAATAAGGTCACTTTTAAGCTACATACCTTCGAACAACGTCGATGATCCTCCCACGGCGGAACCATGTCAGCCGGAGCTAAAACAGGAAGAATTGCTTGACATTGTGCCGGAGAATCCCAATCGTTCATATGATGTCCGGGATGTAATTCTACGGATTTTCGACGGTAGTCAGATACTGGAAGTGCACCGGGATTATGCCAAAAATGCCATAGTCGGTTTTGCCCGCTTAAATGGTCGCTCGGTGGGCATAATAGCCAACCAGCCCCAGGTTAAGGCCGGTTGCCTCGATGTTAATTGTTCCGATAAGATTGCCCGCTTTGTCCGTTTTTGTGACAGTTTCAATATCCCCCTGGTTACCTTTGTTGATGTTCCCGGTTATCTGCCTGGGGTCGAGCAGGAATGGGGAGGGATCATCCGCCACGGGGCCAAGGTCCTTTATGCTTATTCTGAGGCGACTGTACCCCAGCTTTCGGTTATTCTGCGTAAAGCATACGGCGGTGCCTATATTGCCATGGATTCTCGTTCCCTCGGTGCTGATCTATGCCTGGCCTGGCCGACTGCTGAAATTGCGGTCATGGGACCTGAGGGAGCAGTCAATGTAATTCACCGCCGTGAAATTGAACAGGCAGACAATACTGAGGAGAAAAGACAGGAGCTGGTCAACAGCTACCGGGAGCGCTATGCCACTCCTTATATAGCCGCCGCCAGGGGCTGGATTGATGAGGTTATCGATCCGCGCGATACCCGTACTTACCTGATCCGGGGACTGGAAATGGTGGAAAATAAGAGGGAGCAAAGATTGATGCGCAAACACGGCAACATACCGCTCTAAAAAATAAAATAAAAAAGCCTTGACATAAAAAAAGACATGTAATAAAATCTTAAACAATATTATAAAGCCCTTGACGGGGAGAGTAGCCGTTGTGCAGAGGTATTAGCGAGCCGGAGTTGGTGAAAGTCCGGACCGAAAGCAGACGGTGAAGCGCACCCCCGAGGCGGCGGTTGAAGCCGGCGATGCGCCGGTGAGTAGGCTGGCCCGGTTTTATACCGTTATCAAGGCCGTTTTCCGTGAAAACGGTTGAGAGGATCGGCTAATTGGCCGATCAATAAAGGTGGTACCGCGAGCCTCTCGTCCTTTAAAGGGCGAGAGGCTTTTTTTTGGGGGAGGTATGGTTAATGATTAAAGCAGCTGTCCTGGGAGCAACGGGTTATACGGGTATGGAACTGGTACGACTGCTGTATGGCCATCCGGAAACGGAAATAGTTTTTCTCAGTTCGGAATCACATGCTGGTCAGAAACTGAGCGCTGTTCACGCTCAATTTTACAGCCAGATCGACCAGAGCTTACAGCACATGGATGCTGGCAGTATACCTGCCGATACCGATATTATTTTTTGTGCCCTTCCACACGGCCAATCGGCACCGGTTGTTCCCGATTTGCTGGAGAGGGGTTTTCGCGTTATTGATTTAAGTGCTGATTTTCGCTTGAAAAACGCTGCCTTGTACCCGCTGTGGTATAAGAGAGAACACCCCTGCAGTGAAAAATTGGAGGATTCGGTATATGGTTTACCGGAGATATACAGTTCAGAAATCCGGAATGCCAAATTGCTGGCCAATCCTGGCTGTTTTCCCACAGGAGTCCTTCTTGCTCTTGCTCCGCTGCTTGAAGAAAAGGTTGTTGAAACAGACGGTATTGTAATCGATGCCAAAACGGGCGTTTCCGGGGCAGGGCGTTCTCCGAAACAGGCTTTCCATTTCCCTGAATGCAGCGACAATTTCAAAGCCTACCGGGTTGCCGCACATCAGCACACCCCTGAAATTGAACAGGAGCTGGGACGTTTTTCCGGCAGCACACTGAGGGTTACATTTGTCCCTCATCTTGTGCCCATGATCAGGGGCATCCTGAGCACCATTTATGCTTATCCAGCCGGTAAGTGGAATGAAAACGAGTTGACCGATCTGTACAAAAACATTTACGGCAATTCCTACTTTGTCCGCTTTTTTGAGCGGCCTGATTTGCCGGAAACGCGGTTTGTCCGCGGCAGCAACTTTTGTGATCTGGCCTGCAGGTTTGACAACCGGACAGGCAGGCTGATTATACTGGCGGCGATCGATAACCTGGTCAAGGGTGCATCAGGGCAGGCTGTCCAAAATATGAATATCATGTTCGGTCTCCCGGAGGAAACCGGCCTGGACCAGGTGCCGTTTTAAAAGACGGGCTGATGGTCGGCACTGCAAAACATTCACAGTTAGGACATAATCTCAGAGGCGATCATTTGCACAAGGGGGATTATCTGCATTGAACAAGGAAAAGAACTGGATGAAAATAGAAAATAGGAATTTAACCGTAGCTGCTGGTTTCCAGGTGGCAGGATTGCACTGCGGCCTGAAAAAAGAAAAGAAAGATCTGGCTTTAATATATAGCGAAATCAATACGGCAGCGGCAGGTGTTTTTACCCGCAACCTGGTTCAGGCAGCGCCCGTAAATTTATGTCGGGCGCACCTTGAAAACCCAATCAGGGCGATAGTGATCAACAGCGGCAATGCCAATGCCTGCACCGGGGAAAGTGGAGAAAAAGATGCTGAAGAAATGGCTGCTGCTGCTGCAGAAGCTTTTCATATCGATGCCCGCCAGGTTCTTGTTTGTTCAACCGGGGTCATCGGAGTGCCTTTACCCATAAATACTGTAAAAGAGGGGATCAAAGCTGCTGCAATTGAATTGGGCAGTGGTCCTCAGTTTGATACTGACGTTGCCGAAGCAATCTTAACTACCGATACCAGCATAAAACAAAGCGCCTGTCGCTGTACTGTCCCGGGAGCGGAGTTTCATCTTGCAGGCATCGCCAAGGGATCAGGCATGATCTGTCCAAACATGGCTACAATGCTTGCTTTTTTGGTAACCGATGCGAAAATTGAAAGGCAGCTTCTTCAGGATCTTTTTAATGAGGCGACAGACGATTCTTTTAACCTGATCACCGTTGACGGGGAAACTTCGACCAATGATACGGCCCTTATTCTGGCCAACGGTGCTTCCGGTGTTGAAATAGGAATAGAGGGTGAACTGCTCCATACTTTTAAAGAAATGCTCAATCATGTTTGCAGTGAACTGGCCCTGCAAATTGTCGAAGACGGTGAAGGGCTGACCAAGCTAATCACCCTTACCGTAACCGGTGCTCCTGAAAAAATCGGAGCCAGGATGATGGCCCGGACTGTTCTCAATTCTCCCCTTGTTAAAACCGCTTTCTACGGAGAGGATGCCAACTGGGGCCGCATTATCGCTGCTCTTGGTTATGCGGGGGTTGATTTTGACCCTGGCCGGGTGGATATCTTTATCGGGCCGTATCAGGTTGCGTCCGACGGCTGTGCCGTATTCTTCGATGAAGCAAAGATGAAAGAAGTGCTGGGCGAGCGATATATTTCGGTCTTGATTGATCTAAAAAGCGGCCCGGAGGAAGTAACAGCCCGGGGGACCGATTTAAGCCACGAGTATGTGGATATCAACAGCAGTTACCGCTCCTGAATGAAGTGGATGGAAAGCGGGTGAATGAAATGAACCAGGAAGCAATGCGTAGTATCCCCAAGGCGGAAGTGCTGGTTGAAGCTCTTCCTTACATGCGGGCTTTTTCCGGTAAATATTTCGTCATCAAATACGGTGGACAGGCAATGGTCAGCAGTAAACTGATGGAATCGGTAGTCCTCGATCTGATTTTGTTAAAGTACATTGGAGTTAAACCTGTTCTGGTGCATGGCGGGGGAAAAGAAGTCAACCTTGTAATGGAAAAACTTGGTAAAAAGCCGAACTTTGTAAACGGACTGCGGGTAACCGATGATGAAACGATGGAAATAGTAGAGATGGTCCTCATGGGCAAGGTAAACCAGCACATTGTCAGCCTCATTAACCGTCACGGTGGAACGGCAGTCGGTTTGAGCGGACGCGATGCAGGTATTCTGCAGGCCAGGCGCAAAGAAGGCCCGATTATTGAAAATGATGAAGGCTCGGAGACAATTGACCTTGGACGTGTCGGTGAGATAATCCAGGTCAATCCATCCCTGATACATACTGTCAGCGACAGCGGTTATATTCCAGTGCTTTCTTCAATTGGCTCCGGTTTGAACGGAGAAAGCCTGAATATAAATGCAGACCATGTGGCCGGCGAGCTTGCTGTTTCGTTGAAGGCGGAGAAGCTGATCGTCCTTACCGATGTGGACGGGGTGTACAGGGAAAACGAAGAGGGAGGACGGGAATTTATCTCTTCAATAACCAGGAAAGAAATCAGGAATATGATCTCGGATGGTCAGATAAACGGTGGGATGATTCCCAAGGTTGAATCGTGCCTTATGGCCCTGGACGGCGGTGTGCGGCGAACACATATTATAGACGGCCGGATAGAGCATTCTCTGATCCTGGAAATATTTACTGATGCTGGTATTGGAACAATGGTCACCAGGTAATAGATAAAGAAAGGGGAAAAGCAGATGAGTAGAACCGAACAGCTGGAAGCGAAATATATAATCAATACTTATAATCGTAAACCTGGTTTGACGCCCTGCCTGGTCAGGGGAGAAGGAGTGTACGTTTGGGATGAAGGGGGTAAAAAATATCTTGATTTTTTGGGCGGCCTGGCAGTTAATGTTATCGGGCACTGCCATCCACAGGTGGTGGAAGCAATTTGCAAGCAGGCCGGAATTTTAAGCCATGTTTCGAACATATATTACTCAGTTCCCCAGGTTAAACTGGCCGAGCAGTTGATTAAAAATACCATGCCCGGTGGTAAAGTTTTTTTTGCCAACAGCGGAACTGAAGCGATTGAAGCGGCTATCAAGTTGTCCAGGCGGTATAGACCGGGCCGTTTTAAGATCGTATCGGCAGAACGTTCTTTCCACGGAAGGACTCTTGCGGCGCTGACTGCTACCGGCCAGCTGAAATATCGCCAACATTTTAATCCCCTCCCGGAGGGATTCTCTTATGCTACTTATAATGATCTTGAATCTTTTGCAGCCCTGATTGATGATCAAACTGCGGCAATTATGATCGAACCGGTCCAGGGTGAAGGGGGTATCTATGTTGCCGAAGAAAATTTTATCAGGGGGCTGCGCGAACTCTGTGACCGTGAGGGTATCCTTCTAATTTATGATGAGATTCAGAGCGGCATAGGCCGGACCGGTAAACTATGGGCTCATCAAAACTGGGGTGTCCGTCCGGATCTGATGGCGATAGCAAAGGGACTGGGAGGAGGTTTGCCCATCGGGGCCCTGGTTGCAGCGGAAGATTATACTTCAGTGTTTGAACCAGGTGACCATGCTTCCACTTTCGGCGGAAATCCCGTGGTTTGCAGCGCGGCTATGGCTGTCCTGAAAATTATCCTGGCAGAAGGATTCCTGGACGAGGTGCGGGAGAAAGGGATCTTTATTAAGAAAGGCCTGGAAAAATTGATTTTATCTTATCCGGATCTCGTTTCTGAATACCGCGGCCTTGGACTAATGTGCGCTCTTGAACTTAAAAAACCGATAGCCCGTCAAATATTTGAAAAGTGCACTGCTGCCGGGCTTTTGATCAATGCGGTCGGGGATACCACCCTGCGCCTGCTGCCGCCGTTGATTATCAGCATGGACGAGATGCAGGATGGAATAGATATAATCGACAATACGCTCAAAGAAATTTTAAGTGGTGATCATTAACAAGCATAGGAGGAGATATTTATGATCAGAGAAAAAGTAGTACTGGCTTATTCGGGCGGACTTGACACATCAGTTATTGTCAAATGGCTCCAGGAAAAATACGGATATGACATTGTCACCCTGACTGCCAATGTTGGACAGGGTGATGGAGAACTGACAGGTCTCAAAGAAAAGGCCATCAAAACAGGAGCATCCGAAGCTTTCGTGGAAGATCTGAGAGAAGAGCTGGTCAGGGACTACATTTTCCCAATGGTCCGGTCGGGAGCGGTTTATGAAGGTAAATACCTGCTTGGCACAGCCATTGCCCGACCCCTGATTGGCAAAAAGCTGGTCGAGATTGCCGGAAAGGTTGGGGCAACGGCTATTGCTCATGGAGCAACCGGTAAAGGGAATGACCAGGTGCGTTTTGAATTTGCCATCAAAGCCCTCAATCCTTACATGAAGATAATTGCTCCCTGGCGAGAGTGGGATCTGCGGTCTCGCACCGACTGTATGAAATACGCTTCGAAACACGGCATTCCAGTTTCGGCTACTGTTGAAGAACCCTACAGTATCGATCGCAACATCTGGCATATCAGTTTCGAAGGAGGAATCCTTGAAGATCCGGCTGTTGAACCGGACAAAGATATGTTCAGACTGACCTGTGATCCCATGGATGCCCCGGATGTACCGGAGGAAGTGTCTATCGGTTTTGAGCAGGGTATCCCTATCAGCGTTAACGGAGTTAAACTGGCACCGGTGGAACTGGTTGATAAATTGAATCAAATTGCCGGTAGAAATGGCGTGGGGAGAATCGATATAGTTGAAAACCGTCTCCTGGGCATGAAGTCGCGCGGCATATATGAAACCCCCGGAGGAACGGTCATTGCCTATGCTCACCGTGAACTGGAACAATATACCATGGATCGGGAAACATATCATTTTAAAGAGAACATGGCTCTGAAATATGCGGAAATGGTATATTACGGTCTCTGGTTTACACCCCTGCGTGAGGCGCTTGATGGTTTTATCAGCAAGACCCAGGAGCCGGTAAATGGGACTATAACCCTGAGGCTCTACAAGGGCAATGTCTGCGTTGTTGGGAGAGAGTCAGAAAACACTCTTTATCATCACGGCATGGTCACTTTTGAGGCCGACGACCTCTTTGAACAGAAAGATGCCCAGGGTTTCATCAATCTTTACGGTCTGCCCTTGAAGATCAAAGGCATCATGGATCGGAAAGGGAAAAAAGAACTTCAGGGGGTGCGAAGAAACTGAAAAAACCATGGCAGGGGCGTTTTCAAAAAGAAATGGATCCGACGGTCCTTGATTTCACCGCTTCATTGTCTTTTGACCGTCGCCTCGGTCTTTATGATTTAAAGGGCAGTCTCGCTCACCTGAGCATGCTTGCCTCCCGTTCTATAATTGGAGCCGATGAAGAAGCCCTTTTACGCGGGGGTCTGGAAGAGATTGCTGAAGAGATAGCCGCCGGTTCTTTTCCCTATGATCTTTCTTTTGAAGATATCCATATGAATATTGAAAAGCGGCTTACAGAAAAGGTGGGTCCTGCCGGTGGCCGTCTGCATACCGCTCGCAGCCGTAACGACCAGGTAGCTCTCGATATGCACCTTTATCTCAGGGATGAATGCAGGAGCATCGATGAAGGGTTGCACCGCCTGCAGAAGGTTATCATCGGGCTGGCTGAAAGAAATGAGGATATTTTGATACCCGGCTATACCCACCTCCAGCGTGCTCAGCCGGTTTTACTGGCCCATCACCTGCTTGCTTATTTCTGGATGCTTGAACGGGATCGACAGAGGCTGGCTGGAGTTTTAGAACGGACCGACCTGATGCCTCTTGGAGCTGGAGCGCTGGCGGGAACAGGTTTTGATATAGACCGGGAGCAGGTGGCTGATTATCTTGGGTTCAGCCGCCTGTACGAAAACAGTATCGATGCGGTCAGTGATCGTGATTACCTGGTTGAATTTTTAGCCTTTGCCGCGATTGCTGTGATGCACCTCAGCCGTCTGTGTGAAGAGATCATCATCTGGTCCACCGCTGAATTTGGTTTTATTGAACTGGATGACGCTTATACAAGCGGCAGCAGCATGATGCCTCAGAAAAAGAATCCGGATGTGGCTGAACTGATCCGGGGGAAAACCGGGCGAATTTACGGCAGTCTCATGGGTTTGCTAACCGTTTTAAAGGGACTGCCCCTGGCCTACAACAAGGATCTGCAGGAAGACAAGGAAGGCTTCTTTGATACTGTTGATACCCTTAAGAGCCTGCTGCCGCCCCTCAGCGGAATGCTGGAAACAATGGTCTTTTGCCGGGAGAGGCTTGCAGAAGCAGTGGACGACGATTACCTTTGTGCTACCGACCTGGCCGATTACCTGGTGCGACGGGGTACCACATTTCGGGAAGCTCATCACACTGTGGGGCAGTTAATTGCTTTCTGCCGCCGAGAAAATAATCGTTTAAAAGAACTGACGCCCGAACAAAGAGCCCGTTTTCATCCTGCCCTGGCTGAAAATATTGAAGCGCTCCTTGATCCGGTCAAGGTGGTGGAAGCTCGTCTCAGCCGGGGTGGCACGGCACCGGCGGCCGTAGTGGAACAACTGCACAAAGCTCGCGCCGCCCTGTCCGCGCACAGAACTGAATAGGGCAGATCAGCTGAAATGCCGTGCGACCCGGGATAACGCGATCATTGAGAACGCCCGGTTTCCGGGAAAGTTTGAAACGGCCTCAGGGATAACCATCAGGAAAAGCTGGTGGCGGCTTTATACGGTTAATTAACAGGCGGAACCTTGTCCAGGCTCCGCTTATATGATTGTGCGCCCGGGCATGGGCGCAGTCTAACGGGTGGAAGTCCCGAACACGCCCGGTAGCGGGAAGTGTATAGCCAGGGCCAAGCGCGTCCCTCGCGAGGTGGAGGGTGAAGGAAGGCTTAAGGCAAATCTCCGGCCTGACGAACAGGAACTGCATCAGGCACAAGCTGAGGATAA
This sequence comes from Bacillota bacterium, assembly GCA_034189085.1. Classification (GTDB taxonomy): domain Bacteria; phylum Bacillota; class Dethiobacteria; order DTU022; family DTU022; genus M55B129. The sequence goes on from JAXHVH010000006.1 coordinate 69,223, forward strand.
GGCTGCCAAACAAGTCGAAGTCCAATAGCTACACGGAATCAGTTTGTGTAAATGCGGCAGGTGGATGGAGAGAAAGACTGCGTTTTTACCCGGGGAAGCCTCACGGACGGCACAAGCGCATTTGCATAAGCCGGTTGTCATTATGGTTGCATTTTCTTCTCTTCTTCTTCTTCCTTCAGCATGCGCCGGAGTACTTTCCCGATCATTGTTTTTGGCAGTTCATCGCGGAATTCAATGAGCTTTGGCACTTTATAAGGGGCAAGATTTTCCTTGCAATAGCTGACTACTTCTTCTTCCGTCATGGTTTGTCCCTTCTTCAGGACAACGTATGCCTTCAAAGTTTCACCGCGGTATGGATCGGTTATCCCGGCTACCGCCGCTTCCATGACTTTGGGATGGGCAAAAAGAACTTCTTCCACGTCGCGAGGATAGATGTTAAAGCCACCGGCGATGACCATGTCTTTCTTCCGATCAACGATGTAGGTATATCCTTCTTCATCGGCTTTAGCTATGTCCCCGGTATAAAACCAGTTGTCACGCAGGCTTTCTGCCGTCTCGTCGGGCATGTTCAGGTAGCCTTCCATAACCTGGGGGCCGTTGACGCAGAGTTCCCCGATTTCTCCCACGGGGAGTTCTTTTTCACCTGTTTCGACATCAACAATTTTGTAATCTGTGTCGGGAAGAGGCAATCCGATGCTGCCTGCCTTGCGTTTACCATAAATGGGATTGGCATGGGTAACTGGAGAGGTTTCAGAAAGGCCGTAACCCTCAACCAGTTTCCCACCCGTATTTTGCTCGAATACTTTCTGTACTTCTACCGGCAGGGGTGCAGCTCCGCTGATGCAGACACGAATTGACTTGATATCATATTTTTGCAGATCTGGAGCATTGTTGATGGCTACATACATAGTTGGCACCCCGGGGAAAAGGGTAGGTTTCTGTTTGTCAATTGTTTTAAGAACATCCGCCAGGACAAAACGAGGCAGGAGGACCAGTTTACCTCCGTTCATCAAACCCAGGTTCAGGGCGGTTGTTAATCCATAACTGTGAAAGAAGGGCAGAACCCCGAGAATAGTTTCTTTCCCTTCCTTGTAATCGGTGCACCACGCTTTGACCTGGAACATGTTGGCGGCAAGATTGCGGTGCAGTAGAATTGCTCCCTTGGATAGGCCGGTCGTGCCGCCGGTATAGAGAAAAAGGGCCCGGTCATCGGGAGTTATATCGACTGCGGGAGGTGTTTTGCCCCTGTACTTGTTGATTAGTTCGCTAAAAATATAGTCTTCGCCGGCGACTTCCACCCTGTCGCCTTCTTTTTTTTCTTTGGCTACAGTGTAGAGGATGCTTAGAAATCCGGGGAAATAATCTTTAATGTTTGAAACGATAATATTTTTCAGGCCGGTTTTCGGTTGGATGCCTTTGATCATTTTGTAAAAACGAGTCAGGGTAATAATTGTTTCAGCACCTGAATCTTTCAGCTGATATTCCATTTCCCTGGCTACATAAAGAGGGTTGCAGGGGACTACTATGGCTCCAATAGCTAGGGCGGCAAAATAAGCGATGGGGAATTGGGTGCAGTTAGGCAGGTGAATAGCTATACGATCCCCTTTTTTGACTCCCAGATCGGACAGGGCAGAGGCCATACTCTGAACCTGGCCATCCAGTTTATCATAAGTTATTTCACGACCCATAAAGTGGATAGCTGGATTATTTTTATATGTCTGAGCAGCTTTTTGAAATAATTGATATAGATTGTGCGGAGGATAATCAATACTGTGAGGTACTCCAGGTTCATAAGACTTTAGCCACACTTTTTCCAAGATATTTTTCCTCCTTTTGCGCTTTAAGCGCGATATTCAATAAATAAAATATTCGATTTGATATTCTGAATTCCTGCTAAGTTAAAAATATTGTATAATTTAGAGTAACCTTAAATAATTCTGAAAATAAACCATATAATCATAACTGCTTCCAGCAGCAGTTTAATGGGTAAAGCTCCTAAAATCCCGAGGGTGGCGCCAAATCCTGATTTAAGGACTTTTCCAGTTTGACGCCTGGACAGCAGATCAAAAATAGCAGCCCCGAGAAAAGGGCCTATCAGCAGGCCTGCCGGAATAAAAAACAGACCGATCAGGAGGCCGAAAGCAGCACCCCAGAAAGCGGCTTTTGTCCCTCCCAAATAACGGCTGCCCAGGGCCGTGAAAAGGTAATCGGTCCCCATTATGGCTAGAGCAATGAAAGCCTGTCCTGTGAAAAACCAGGGGCCGAGATTATCGAAACCGGTTATCAGGCCGTAAACGATCATCCCCAGCCAGATTAAAGGAGAGTCGGGCAGGCCTGGCAGCACTGTGCCTGCCAGGCCGACTAAAAATAGAATAAGGGCAATAATAAAAGCGACAGTTGTTAGCATCGACGATTAACCCCCGGTGAAAGATGCACTGCATCTTTATCAGTATAACAGAAAATAGCCGGGTAGAAATTTACTTTAAAGAAAGAGGCTTTACAAAATCATTTTTGGCAGTGATGAGCCAATTTTAATTCCAGTGTCATTTTTTACGTCTTTCTTCCCAAATGAACTGGTCATCTTTTCAACAACTCCTGACAATGTTATAATTAAAAAGTAAAAGCATGTTCCATCACACCCATGAAAATTTTTTTTAGAAGGGCAGGTGTGGAATTGAGTAAATTACCGGAATCTATGAGTTTGGATACAGTAACTGACAATTTGTCCGATGCTGTGTTCCTGGTTGATCGCGAATTCAAAATTGCCTGGCTGAATCGAAGAGCGGCTGAATTTTTCAATGCCCCTCTTGAATCGGCTCGCGACCAGGATATTATCGAGCTTACCGGGATTAAAAAATTGGAAGGTTTGCTGCAGGACGTCTTTGAGCAGAGGAAGCCCTTGAATTGTTCCTATGAAGAAGCCTCGGTAAAAGTAAAACGCCTTGATAAAAGATATTTCTTCAAGATAGCCATCAATCCTATTTTTGATAATCATGACCTCTGGGGTGCACTGATTCAGTTTACCGACGTGACCCGTTTTCATGAAATGGAGAAAATAAAAACCGATTTTGTCTCTGTTGTGTCTCATGAATTCAGGACACCGCTTACCACAATCATCGTTGGCGTGGAAATGCTCAAGGAAGGTATGCTTGGTGACCTTACTCCTCGAGGGAAAGAAGTCCTGGAAGCTATCGGAGGCGATTGTGAAAGGTTGAGCCGGCTCATTGACAATCTGATGGAACTTTCCCGCATTGAATCAGGAAAGATCTATGTGGAAACAGAACCGACCAATGTTTACGAGCTGGTCAACGAGGCAATTCGTCCTCTGAGAATACAGGCGGAAAAACAGGGAGTCGAATTGGTTACCGATCTGCCCCCTGAATTGCCACCGGTCATAGCCGATTTCAACAAGTCAGTATGGGTTCTTGCCAACCTGGTAGGTAATGCAATGCGCTATACCGATCCCGGTGGTACCATTACTGTGCGTGCCAGACAACGGGGAAATCGTCTGTTCTTTTCTGTCGAAGATACCGGCTGCGGTATTCCCAAGGAACATCAGGATAAAATATTTAAGAAATATGTTCAGGTACGAGGACCGGGTTTAAAAAAAGCCGGCGGAGGTGTTGGACTGGGATTGGCGATCGCTAAAGACATAGTTATGGCCCATGGTGGAGAAATATGGGTTGACAGCGAAGTGGGAGAAGGGACCACTTTTACTTTTACTTTCCCTCTTTACCGGGGAGATGAATCGGTGAATGTTCCCGATGATGAACCAGAGGAGGAAAACTGATGTCCCAGAGAATCTTACTGGTTGAAGATGAGAAAAATGTTATCCTCGGTGTGCGGACATGTCTCGATGCGGTAGGTTACCAGGTTGATATTGTTGAAGATGGTGAAGCAGCCCTTCAGTATATCAACCGTGAATCTCCGGACCTTATTCTTCTTGATTTACTGTTGCCGAAAGTTGACGGGTTTGAGGTTTTGAAAATTGTCAAGGGAGACGAAGCAAAAAAAGAGATCCCGGTTATTGTTCTTACAGCGAAGGCTGAAGAAGAAGATAAGCAGAGAGCATTGGCATTGGGTGCGGATGATTACATGACCAAACCCTTCAAGCCGCAGGCACTGTGGGATTTGCTGAAAAATTATCTATCCACAGGGCACTAAAGAGCAGGTGCAGCGGCTGTCCATAATTTATGAATCAAAGGGCACAGGTTACTGTGCCCTTTCTCGAGGAAGAAGTACTTACGAAGAACAGCCGGCATTTAACCCGCAGTAGTTTTAGAAAATTGGGGAAATGCCTCTCTCGCAGGCTAACATTATTTAAGGAAATTATTTCATGAAACAGGCGGTGATTGAGTGAGGGTAGCGGTTTGCGTTCTCAGCCTGCACATACCTGGGCCATCTTCCCTGAAGGCAAAAAGAAAAATTCTACAGAGCATCATCCATCGCCTTCGTAATAGTTTCAACATATCTGTTTCTGAAATTGGCAGTCAAGATCTCTGGCAGCGTTCCGAGCTGGGGATTGCTGCAGTTTGTCACAACGGGGCGGGTGCCGACCGGATAATGGAAAAAATCCTTGATTTTCTGGATCGGGAAAGTGAAATAAGGATTATTGATTCGCAAATTGAAAAATACTAGAATTAAAAAGGATCAGACGAAAGGAGAAGGGATATATGACTGCAATCAGATTACAGCAGATAACTGACCTTTCCCATCATTTTGCCTGTCCCTTTCTTAAAGCGGGCGATCGGGTTGTCGATGCTACAGCCGGAAATGGGAAGGATACCCTTTTCCTGGCCGAAAAGGTGGGTCCGTCAGGCCTGGTTTATGCCTTTGATATCCAGAAGGAAGCCCTGAAGGGTACAGAGCAGGTTTTAAAAGAGGCCGGTTTGGCCGGGTGGGTCAGGTGTATCTGTGATGGCCATGAAAAGATGATAGACTATATTGAAGGCCCGGTTAATGCTGTTATCTATAACCTTGGTTATCTCCCGGGAGGAAATCATAAAGTTACAACAACCCGGGAGACAACGGGAAAAAGCCTCAAACAGGCTTTTGCGTTGCTGGAGCCGGGAGGAGTAGTTATGATAGTTCTGTACCCCGGCCATCCTGCAGGAAAAGAAGAAAAAGAAATGCTGCTGTCGCTGTGCCGCTCCCTTGATCCGGCTCAATTTTCTTCTGTCCATCTTCATTTGCTTAATAAAACCGGTATCCCTCCCGAGCTGATTGCGGTACAAAAAAATCATCTTAAAAGGGAATATTTCAATTAAAAAAAAGGAATATTGCATATATATAGCGAATTTAACTTTCCGCTGTTTTTTTACATATTATAAACAGAAAGGAGAAGAGGGCCTGAAATGGAAACTAAATGGCATCTGGTTGAAAAAGAGTTGGCCATGGTTGAAC
>JAXHVH010000060.1:0-6999 GCA_034189085.1 Bacillota bacterium
TGTCCTGCTTTTTCAGTGATGACTAACCCGATTGTATTGACTTTTTGAAGGCGCTTATGTATACTTATTTATGCAAATGGAGCTGTGGTGTAGATGGTTAACATATCGGCCTGTCAAGCCGAAGACCGCGGGTTCGAGTCCCGTCAGCTCCGCCATTTGCCGAGATAGCTCAGTCGGTAGAGCAGCGGACTGAAAATCCGCGTGTCGGCAGTTCAATTCTGCCTCTCGGCACCAATCGTGCGGAAGTGGCTCAGTGGTAGAGCATCGCCTTGCCAAGGCGAGGGTCGCGGGTTCAAATCCCGTCTTCCGCTCCATTTTTTTGGCGACATAGCCAAGTGGTAAGGCAGAGGACTGCAAATCCTTCATCCCCGGTTCGAATCCGGGTGTCGCCTCCATTTAATAGCCGGAGTGGCGGAACAGGCAGACGCAAGGGACTTAAAATCCCTCGGGCATCTAATGCCCGTACCGGTTCAATTCCGGTCTCCGGCACCATGAAATAAGGCTTTTTTAAGATAACGGCCACCCTTTCGGGTGGTCATTTTTTTGCCGATTTGCCGTTTTGCTGCCATTTTGCTGCCATTTTGTTGTAGACAAATATTAACAATGAAGAGTAAAACATCAAACATAAATTTTACCTTTTCAGGGCCTCCATTTTCGTGTTTTCTTTTTCTTCCTCATATTTTGCTGGATATAGACTGCGGTTCCTGCCCCGAGGAGGATATCGCCGATGCTGACCAGCTTGTTTTCACTGTAGGGCAGGGGTATGATGTCACCGAGGAAAGCCAGGGGGGTGTCTTCTATCATAGTCATATGGAACGGGCTTGCTGTTCCGGCATCCAGCTCAGCTGCTTTTTCGGCCGGCATGGTCGATGTAGCGACAGGCATCCTCCCCTGGTTGGCGCTTATCACCAGGAGGTTCAGCATTATACCAAGCCCAAAGATAATAATGCCAGCCTGTTTTTTCTGCAGTATTACAAAAACCAGCAGGAGAATAAAGGACAGGATATAGAGAAAAGGATATACTGAAGAGAAAGTGCTGTCGTAATAATTGAAGTCAAGTCGAAGTGTTGCCTGAAGCAAAAGAGCCAGGAGTATCAATGGCCATCCGACTAGATTTACCCGGCTTAAATATTTGTATGACCCTCCCCGGAGCCAGCCTATAGCCATCCCCAGTAAAATAGCTTCCCAGAGCAATAACCAGCCTCCCCTGAACATTTAAAGGTGATTGTTAATGATAGGTTTTAGTACAGGTATTTTCCTCTTCCCGGTAATCTTCACATTTTTCTTCGGCAATTTTTTCAGGCAAGTCATCTTTTATTTGTGGATAAATCTTAATGAAAGCATTGACCATTTTAGGATCAAATTGGGTCCCCGCGCAGTCCTGCAGCTCCCGCAGGGCCACCTCGGAACTAAGTGATTTGCGATAAGGACGGTCACTGGTCATGGCATCGAAAGTATCGGCCACGGCCAGGATTCGAGACCCTTCGGGAATTTCTTCTCCGGCTATTTTATCGGGATAACCGTTTCCATCCCAACGTTCATGATGATGCCTGATGATATCGGCCCCCGCGGAAAAATATTTAATTTCTTTCAGGATGTTGGCACCTGCTTCGCTGTGGGTTTTCATCACGGCAAATTCTTCTCTTGACAACAGGCTGCTTTTCTTCAGAATGTCCTCAGGAACAGCTACCTTGCCCACATCATGAATGAGGGCTATATACTGCAGGAATTCAACCCGGTCTTCCGGCCACTTCAGTTCGCGGGCCAGTGAGACAACATAATCTGCTACGCGTGAGGAATGACCTTTAGTATACGGATCTTTGGCGTCAATGGCCACAGAAAGACTTTTAATGGTGTCAAGGAAAGTTTGCCTCATATTCATATATGACTGGAAAGAATGGCGGGCCAGAATTAAAGGCAGCAGGAAGAGGACCAGGCCCCAGAAACCGATATTAATATAAATTACAGCAATCAGCCCTCCCAGGGGGGCCATGCTGAGGAACGTCAGAGTACACCATTTGATATTGAACAACCAGATAGAATAGGGCTTTTCGCCTTGCACCAGGGCCAGCACCAGTGTGACGAAAGAGCTATTTAGGAGAAAAAAAATGATCATTGAAATAATGAAAGCGGGAACATGGCTGATAGATAACTCCAAACCTGTTGGGGTTAAATAGTTATATATGAGGGCTGCCACACCGGTTGATATTGTCAGCTGTGCTGCGTTAAACACGTGTTTAACACGAGGTTTCTCTTTAATAATCATGAATAATTCAACAGATATGGCAATGACGATTACGACCAGGGGTTGAAACAGCAAAATCGAGGCGGCAATAGTAGCGAAACTTACTGTTACACTGCCACCGCGGGGAAGAGTAACCGGGAAAGCATCAGAAAATATAATTAGCAGCAGGAAGACCAAAATGGGAAACCACTCTACTCTGGTCCAGTCCATTGTTCCTGCTGTATAAGCTATGATGGTAGCCGATGCGCAGACAATTAAAGCTATATAAATGAGTGCTTTTCTGGGAAGTTGCTCGTCCATTTTCGGCTACACTCCAATATGTAGTAGTTTGAAGCCGGCTGGCGGTTATTTTTCTCTTATTACCACTTGAAAACCGCAGCACCGGCAAGAATCAGGCCGGACAGTGCGATGAGCGCCTTTACCAGGGTGAGCTTCATAGTATAGCCCCCTTTTCCAGGTGCTCAGCGGTTTTCCGCTATAGCCGCTGGCGACGCTCCGCTCTGAATTCGCTCGTGTAAAAAATAATCCCTGTTTTATAACCGCCGCCGGCTTCAAATTTTTAACTTTGGGTAAAGACTGAGAGCCTTCTGTTTATAGCATCCAGAGAGGCTCGAACAGCTGATTCCAGGTCGTCACCTCTGTTCAGAGCTGTGCCCAGCAGAATTTCCTCACGGTTATCCAGATGCAGGCACACGGCGACGACAACCAGTTCACAACCGTAAAGGGTAGTTATCTGAATATCACCGACAAATAAAATATTTTCAACCTTGAGATACTGTTCAATTGCCAGAAGCGTCGCTGAGGCTGTCAGGCGCAGACGATTCTGGCGGTTGTTTTGACCGATAGCCGTTTTAGAAAACTGGGCATCATCGCTGCTGATTGCGACAGTCACCGAAGCCTGGCTGTTTTCAGTCTTGTAATTAATGCTTTTCAGCAGAAGCCTGACCCCGTTGGAAGGAGGAGGAGCTACTCCCGGTTCCAGCTGAGCTACGCTGATTTGCTTATGATCAAGTTCAATCCCCATTTTTATCAGGACGGCTGATTCAATATCCCGGACAACCTGTTTTGGAGACCTGGATGAATCGGCGAGAACGTGAATCTCTACAATTTTGTCATCCTCACAAACAAGGCGCCCGGATACAACTCCCTGGATTTGTGAAATAATGTTTTCAATTTTTCTTGCTTTATCATCGGTTTCACTGGCCATGGCTGTTCCTCCACAATGAACTTCAGCTGGTAGATCCTGATTGCCGTCACAAACCGAATGTCGGTCTGATTACTGGAAAGCAGTATCTCCACTGTCAAATACCAGTAATTCTACATATAGGTCAAATTTCCTTTTTTTATGCGTAAAAAAATAATTAAATATCTGCATATTCTCAACATTCGCTGTAGCCGCATGCTTCACACTTCAGGCAGCCTTCAACTCTGACCAGGGCACATGTGCCGCATTCAGGGCAGATTTCACGATTTTCACTGAGATTCTGAATGACATTGTTGCTTTCGGTACTGGCCAGTTTGTGGAGAGCCTGGCCGATAGCATCGGGGACACTCATGATCCGGTTCGGGCCGAAGCCAACCGACCGGGCACCGCCGATTCCTTCAAGCTGGGTAACAATTTCATCGACGCTTACACCGCAGCGCAGGGCCAGCGAAATGAGGCGGGCAATCGCTTCGGTAAAAGCAATAACATCGCTTCCCGCCTTGCCGATCTGGGCGAAGAGTTCAAAAGGCCTGCCGTCGGCAGTATTGACTGTGACAAAGAGATTGCCCAGGGCTGTCCGGATGCTGGTGGTGTTCCCACTCAGGGTTTTGGGGCGCTTGGTTGGTTTGAGGTTATCTTCCTGGCTGCCGTTTCCCACATTTAGTACCTGCTTGGTTCGCGAAGTGTCCCGATAAATGGTAATACCCTTACAGCCTGCTTCCCAGGCAGTAATGTAGGCATTCCTTACATCATCTTCCGTAGCATCTTTTCTCAGGTTGATAGTTTTACTGACAGCATTGTCTGTATATTTTTGGAATATAGCCTGGTGTCTGACGTGCCAGTTGTAATCAATATCCATGGCTGTTTTGAAAAGATCCTTGTATTTTTCGGGAACATCGGCATCGGCGGGTATTTTCCCGCTGACGGCGATCTCGCGGATCAGTTCATCGCTGTAGAAGCCTTCTTTTTCTGCAATTTCAAGAAATAACGGATTGACCTCGGGCAAATCAACTCCACCAAGGATATTTTTACGAATGAAAGCGATGCTGAAATAAGGCTCAATACCGCTGCTGGCTCCAGCCAGGATGGAAATGGTCCCGGTTGGGGCAATGGTGGTCCTGGTGGCATTGCGAACGTGATCTTCTTCCCTGCTGGTGTCATATACGCTGCCCTTGAAATTGGGAAAAGGGCCCCTTTCAGCAGCCAGTTTAACTGATTCCTTCCTTGCCTCGCTGTTGATGAAAGACATGACTTTTTCTGCCGTTTCAAGTGCTTCTTCACTATCGTAATTAAGTCCCAGTCGCACCAGCATATCATGCCAGCCCATGATTCCCAAACCGATCTTGCGGTTGCCCTCCTTATGCATTTTAGCGATTTCCGGGATCACATAATTGCTGGCATCAATTACATTATCCAGGAAGCGGACGGCAATTTGGACTATTTCGGCAAGATGTTCAAAGTCGATCTGGCGATTTTTATTCACGAATTTGCCCAGGTTCAGGGAGCCAAGGCAGCAGGCTTCATAGGGAAGCAGGGGTTGTTCGCCGCAATTGTGGACTATGACGCCGTTGGCGTCAAAAGCGTTGATTCCCGGGACCTGCACGTCAAATACTTCTTCACAGCCGCCGGGAATTATTTCTTTAACTGTGGCGGTGAACCTCTCATGATTTAATCTGCGGCGATAGGAATTAAGTGCTTCGGTGAGACGACTTTGCTTTGCAGTATCCGAAAACCCGATTCGTTCGGCGAACACAGATACATTGGCCCTGGAAATAATCAGCTCATGTTGAGCCCTGGTTTTATAGATAGCGGTTCCGTTTTTCCCGTCTGGTAGAAGTGTTTCTCTATTCCTGCGCCTGTTGGGATAAATGGAGCTGGCAATGCCGAAACGGGCAAGCATGCGCTGAACAGCCTGGAGCCTTTCAATATCACTTTGGGCCAGCCTGATGGAAATACCTTTTTCCTGGGAACCCTGAACTGAACCATCGGCATCAAAGAAACCTCTCAAAAAACCCCTGGCAAAATCTGAGGAGGTTTTAGTTTCCAGGTAGGGCGTAATTGTTTTGCTTCCCGGCTGCATACCGAGGGAAAGGGCAGTTTTTTTAATTGCTGCGGAACTCATCCTGTATTCATTTCTTCCTCTTACTTTCCACCAGCCAGAAAAATCCCTCCGGTGGGGCAGTAACCGGGCAGCTTCATAGGCTGCAGACATAATCCCGGAGGCATCTTCCTGATCCTGCCAGACAGACAGATAAGCTTTATCAGTTTTTAAGGTGCCGTCTCCTGTAAGCAGACCGATCAGGTAACCTTCTTTTTCCCCGTACAGGCCGCTCCAGCCGGAATATTCCCGGTGGTCGTGAAGCATTATTTCGTCACCTTGTTTCAGAGCTTTAGCCTCAATCCATTCCTGGTCAATGCTGTATCTTGTTTTCCGCATAACTTTTAAAACCGGATGATCACCTGTAGCCCTGAAGGTATATCCTTCCCTGGTTTGAATTGATAGCAGCGGTTTTGTTCCGGTTGAAAAGAACCCTGCTTCTGTAGTCTGGAAAGGTTTTCCATTGACTATCAGGGTGGCCTGTTTCCCGGTCAGATCTTTTACCGTCCTCGGGCCTTCTGCAGTCAGGACAAAGGTATCGCCAGGAACACAGGGATTGGTTGTTTCATAAAGGCCAATGTGCGGGGTGGGGTTGAAGCGGTTCATCTGTTCAATAAAAATGATTCCTGGATCGCCCTTACTCCAGGCCTTCTGGACAATCAAATCAAAGACTTCCCGGGCATTGAGCTGAACCTCGTTGTCGTTCTCAGGATCGAGATAGGGTTGCCTGGTCCGGGGGTTGATCAGGGTATACAGGGGATCAGGATCTTCACCGGTTGCTTTGCGCATGAATTCGTCGGAAACAGTAACAGATAAATTGAAGTTGTTGACTTCGTCTTCTTTTTCCTTGCAGCAGATGAATTCGATTATATTCGGGTGATTGTAGATCAGGGATCCCATGTTGGCGCCCCGCCTCGTGCCGCCCTGCTTGACTGCTTCAGTGGCAGCATCAAATATTTTAAGGAAAGATATTGGACCGCTGGCTACCCCGTTGGTTGACTTAACGAGATCATTGCTGGGCCGCAGGCGATCGAAAGAGAACCCCGTCCCGCCGCCTGTTTTTTGGACCAGGGCCATATTTTTTAGCGCGGTAAAGATTCCTTCCATACTGTCTTCAAGTGGGAGGACAAAACAAGCGCTGAGCTGCTGCAGTTCCCGGCCGGCATTCATCAGCGTGGGTGAATTGGGCATAAAAAGAGCCTCGGACATGATGGTGAAAAATTTCTTTTCTATCGCCCTGATTTCGTTATCATTTTTCCCGTATTCTTTTTCCACCAGGGCAATATTGGCTGCTACCCTGCGCAGTAAATCTTCCGGTGTCTCAATCGGTTTGCCCTTTTCATCTTTTATTAAATAACGTTTTTCATAAGTAATTCGGGCGTTTTGGCTTACTTCCATCAACTTTTTCCTCCCCGCTTGACTGTTGTGGTTGGTTTTAATATTATTCTTTCT
>JAXHVH010000061.1:0-5927 GCA_034189085.1 Bacillota bacterium
CAAAAATGAAAGCAAAGGTCCGTCAAATAACATCAAGAAGCAACGGAATGGGATACGAGCAGAGAAAGTTAAAACTCAAGCAGTTCATAACTGGCTGGGTTAACTACTTTAAACTTGCGGACATGAAGAATCTGCTGAAAAGGACAGACCAGTGGTTACGGAGACGTATCCGGATGATTATCTGGAAACAGTGGAAAAGAGTAAGAACGCGATACAAAATACTCAGGAAACTGGGTATTATAGATTGGGTAGCAAGGGAAGGCGCGAACATAAGAAAAGGTTACTGGCGTTGTGCCTGTAACCTGATTATTGCCAAAGCCATCTCTGCTGAAAGACTTAAGAAGGCCGGGTATTTTAATTTTCTCGAATACTATGAGTCTGTTCGTGTGTAAACATGGGAGGAGCCGTATACCGAACGGTACGTACGGTTCTGGGGGAGGTCGGCTGACCTACTAAGGGTCAGCCTCCTACCCGATTAAAAGATTTTATCTTCACCTTTATTTTGTTTGTTAATGGTATTACCATGACGGTTTAGTAATTCCGGTTGCCGTACGTCGGTAAGGAAGCCAGGCCAGGGCGAAAGTTTTCAAAAGGATATCTTTTTTTATAAGGCTTGACCGTAAACTGCTCCAGTTCTTCTGTCAGCGGATCCATGGAGGTACTTAACAGTTTGGTTTCGCGTTTAAATTCCTCTTCCAGATCCTGCAGTTTCTGGCGCTGCACTTCAAGGGTTTCCATCGCTCGTTTTACATCTTCCTGTCCCTTCATTGGGCTGCCGTCGCCCCGGCCAGTCCGTCTATCAACCTGTTTTTATCCCGTTCCGTCTGCAGTCGTCCGACAAACCAGGTGCCTGTGTTGGACAGGCCTTTATAATCGAGATCGACTGGATTCTGGGTGGTTGGCATAATCCCGACCCCGAAAGCGCGGGCCTGTTTGAGTAAAGTCAGGAGAGGGGCTTTGGAGGGAGGGTTGGCTACCGGGGGGAAGAAACCGAAGATTTCATTCATGTACAATAAAGCCCTCAGGCTGTTTGTTCCCGATTGTGAACGAGTCCAGCTTAAAACCTGGTTCAGAAGCAGGGAGACAAAAAACATCCGTTCATTGTCGCTCAAGTGGGTGATAGAAAAGATAGAAATTTTAGGTTTGCCCGTCGGGGTATGCAAAAGGCTGTCGATATCCAGTGGTTCACCCTGCAGCCAGCCGGCGAAACTTGGTGAGGCAAGCAGATTGTTCAGCTGCGTGCTCAGGCTGAATTTATCCTTGGAAGGGAAGAAAGATTCCAGATTCATTACTCCTACCTGGCTGAAAGGCGGCGTTTGTATCTGCTGGATCAGCCCGGCCAGATCCAGATTTTGTCTCTTCTGCCAGGCCTGGGAAAGGATATTGGAAATCAGAATATGTTCCCGGCTGTTGATGGGATCGGCGGTGATGCCAATCAGCCCGAGCAAACTGCTGGCCGTTCCACTGACCCGATCCTGTAAAAGTTCCAGGTCCTTAACAATTGCTGGAGCAGGGGCAGCCAGAAAGTCAAGGATAGAAACCGGGATGCCAGCGGTACTCCCCGGTGTATAAATAACAAAACCGGCTGCATTTTTCAGGAACCTGATCCGTTCACCGTCCTGATGCCATGAAGCCAGTCCGTTTTTCCACAGGTCAGCCTGTTTGGCGGCATAATCCTCGGAAGACATATCTTTTTGGCGGGCGTCGTCTTCGTTAATTCAGGGACGGAAATTTTCCGGCCGCAGTTCAGGAAAGGTTAGCAGCATATTGGTCAAATCGCTCTTCGGGTCGATAACAATTGCCGGGATGTTGTCCAGGGCTGCTTCTTCAAGCAGGGTGATGCAGAGCCCTGTCTTGCCACTTCCGGTCATTCCCACACAGACGCCGTGGGTTACCAGATCCTTGGAATCATAAAGAGCAAGCCTTCTCCAGGCTTTTTGGCCTCCAGATTGTAAGGGCACCCCAGGTAAAAGACCGCCAGTTTTTCGTAATGATCCATCCGAGCATCTCCTCTCTTCAGCCCTGGCAATGTGCACCGCAGCGATTGATCCATTATAATTAGGATGATACAGGATATATTACACAAAGAAGCAAACTTTCCTGCCGATGGGATGATTTCCCTTTCGGCGGTTGATCCCCCGATTGATTGACAGGAATATTATTGTTGGGTAAACTGGAATTAATATAATTCCTATCAAAATTATAGGGATGATATTACCCTGGTGGGAGGTTGAAAATGAAAATAGCCCCGGATGTCACAGCATTAATTGGCGGAACGCCCCTGGTTCGCTTGAACAGGGTTTCGGCAGGCTGCAAAGCGGAGATAGCGGCCAAGCTTGAATCTTTAAACCCCGGTGGCAGTATAAAAGACCGCATTGGCTTGAGTATGATTGAAGCTGCCGAGAAGCAGGATTTACTCCGTCCCGATACCATAATTCTTGAACCGACCAGTGGCAATACCGGGATTGGCCTGGCCATGGTCAGCGCAGCCAGGGGATACCACTGCGTCCTGGTGATGCCTGAAACAATGAGCATGGAGAGGCGACGTATACTAAAAGCTCTGGGTGCTAAGCTGGTTCTAACTTCTGGTGCGGCGGGGATGAAAGGAGCGGTAGAGAAAGCCGAAGAGATGGCTGCTGCTGACCGCCGTTATTTCATGCCCATGCAGTTTGCCAACGGAGCCAATCCGGATGCGCACCGCCGGACCACAGCGGAGGAAATCTGGTCAGACACAGACGGGCAGGTTGATATCCTGGTCAGCGGTGTTGGCACCGGTGGTACTTTAACCGGCACAGCGGGGTTCTTGAAGGAAAGGAAGCCTGCTCTTCAGGTTGTGGCCGTGGAACCGGAAGCTTCCCCGGTCCTTTCAGGAGGTCTTCCCGGCCCTCACGGCATCCAGGGAATAGGAGCCGGGTTTATCCCGCCTGTTCTCAGGGTTGACCTGATCGATGAGATTGTCCAGGTAGCCGATCAAGACGCCTTTGAAACTAACCGCCGTTTAATGAAAGAAGAGGGCCTGCTGGTGGGTATTTCGTCCGGGGCCGCCTGCTCTGCCGCCCTGGAAGTGGCCGGAAGAGATGGGATGGAAGGCAGGCTGGTTGTCGCAATTTTTCCCGATCTGGCCGAACGGTACATTTCAACTGTCCTTTTCGGAGAATGATACTGCAGTGATTTCGAAAGCAAAATAACGGGCTTGACTATTAAAGGCGAGGTTTACGAGAGATGGAAAAAAGAACTGTTGAGATAAATGGAATGCACTGTGCTTCCTGTGCCCGGCGCCTGGAAAAAGCTCTACAGGACAAAAAAGGCGTGGCCGAAGCGGCTGTCAACTTTGCCTCCGGTAAGGCTAATGTTACTTATGATCCGGATATAATAACGGGAGAGAATCTCCTGCGAATTATCGTAGATACTGGATTTGGAGGAAAATTTACCGACGGTAGTGGGAAAACAGCGGAAGCTGTTATGGAAATAGAAGGGATGCACTGTGCTTCCTGTGCCCGGCGCCTGGAAGGGGCTCTTCAATCGGCTCCCGGTGTAAAGGAAGCGACGGTTAATTTTGCCGCCGGGAAGGCTTTTGTCAGGTTTTCCACGGCAGAAACCGATCCTTCAGCCCTGGCTGAAGTGGTGGAGAAAACTGGTTACCGGGTTATCCCGGGGAAAACAGCAGCTGGAAAACGGGGGACAACGGTTGAAAGGGACCATCGCGAAGAAGCTGACATAAACCGGGCAGCCCGGCGGATGTGGCTGGCCGTTTTTTTTGCCGGGTTAATTATGATTTTAATGATGATCAACATGTTTATTTTCCCCATTCCAGGTTATTTTACCATCAGCCTGGTCCTGGCCTTTCCGGCTGTCTTTATTGCCGGTTGGGAAACCCACATAGGGACCTTTCGTTCCCTGAAGCATTTCAGCGCCAATATGGATACTCTCGTTACCCTCGGGTCAACCCTGCCCTATCTGTTGAGTTCCCTCCGGTTCTGGTTTCCCCTGACCACTTTTGTTGAGATGGCTTCCGGCATTATGGCTCTGCACCTGGTGGGGCGGTTTTTGGAAACTAAAGCCCGCGGCCGAGCTTCCCAGGCCATTAAAAAACTGCTGGCCATGGAGGCCAAAACTGCTCGTATCATTGTCGACGGTATAGAGCGAGAAATACCGGTTGATGAACTGCAGCCGGGCCAAATCATGATTGTCAGGCCAGGCGAGAAGATCCCCACTGATGGGGTGGTTGTCGACGGGTCGAGCAGTATTGACGAATCCATGGCTACCGGGGAGTCCATGCCGGTGGATAAAAAAGCTGGAGACCAGGTCATTGGAGCGACAGTTAACCGCCAGGGCATGCTGCGGGTTGAAGCCGTCAGGGTGGGCAAGGATACATTCCTGGCCCAGGTCATCAGGCTGGTTGAGGAATGCCAGGGATCAAAAGTCCCGATTCAGGAATTTGCCGACAGAGTCACCGGTTACTTTGTCCCGGCTGTCCTGCTAATGGCGCTGGCGGCTTTTGCTTCCTGGTTGCTCTTTCCCGATTTCCACCGTTCTATTGTGGAATTTTTTAATCCGCCCTGGGCCAATCTTGAGGTGCCTGCTGTTACTCTTGCTTTTATGGCCGCTACGGCCGTCCTGGTTATTTCCTGTCCCTGTGCCCTGGGACTGGCTACCCCCACTGCTTTAATGGTTGGCAGTGGCCTTGGTGCAGAAAAGGGTATCCTCATCAGGAACGGCGAAGCGATCCAGACCATGAAAGATATTAAGATTATAGCTTTTGATAAAACAGGCACCTTGACCAGAGGGCAACCCCGGGTAACCGATGTACTTGCCCTGAATGGTTTCAGCGAAAAAGACTTGCTTGCCGGCTCTGCCGGGGTGGAGTCGGCTTCAGAGCACCCCCTGGGTGAGACCATGGTTGAAGAGGCTTCCGCCAGGGGCATTGTTCCCGGCGAAGTACAGGAATTTAGCTCCCTTACCGGTCTGGGGGTGGAAGGCCGGATCGGAGAGAGAACTATCCTGGTGGGCAGCCGCCGCCTGATGGAAATGAGAAATATTGACTGCGACGGGGAGGCGGAAACAATGGGCCGCCTGGAAGCAGAAGGCAAGACAGCTGTCCTGGCTGCTTTCGGAGGCCGTCTGGCCGGTATCATAGCCGTTGCTGATACCATTAAAGATGAAGCGGTTAAAGCGGTTGCCGAACTGAAAGAGATGGGTTTGAAGACGGCGATGATCACAGGGGATAACCCGGTAACTGCCCGGGCCATTGCCCGGCGCATCGGGATTAATGAAGTCCTGGCTGGAGTTCTTCCGGAAGGGAAAGTTAAAGAAGTGGAGAGGCTGCAGCGGGAGCACGGCCTCACGGCCATGGTCGGTGATGGGATTAATGATGCTCCAGCCCTCAAACAAGCTAATGTAGGGATTGCCATAGGCACTGGAACCGATATAGCTATCGAAGCAGCCGATATCACCCTGGTGCGCGGCGACCTGGGGGCAGTGGTGTCAGCGATTAAACTGTCCCGGGCTACTTTCAAAAAGATTCGTCAGAATTATTTCTGGGCCTGGTTCTACAATGGCCTTGCTATTCCCGCTGCTTTCTTCGGGCTGCTGCATCCTATTATCGGCGCTGGAGCAATGGCCTTCAGTTCATTCAACGTGGTGATCAATTCACTTCGCCTGAAGAAAGTTTCGTTAGAGCCGCGCTACCGTAAGGCTGATCATACTGAATAAGAATATTTTATAGAGGCAGGAACTGTTATTAATATCGAGAATATAACAAATATAAATTTATATTACAGCATTCCTGTAATGAATGAAAATGGTTTTTGAAAAACTAATAACCCCCGGTTATGATTAATGTGTGCGAGCAAACGCACAAAAATCATAAAACCGGAGGTTATTAACAATGGTTAACGCTAACTCTTTTAAACTGTCGGCGATAAGCC
>JAXHVH010000062.1:0-5842 GCA_034189085.1 Bacillota bacterium
TTGAATTGGCAGAGCCTGGCGATCCGCATGTCCAGGAAATTCTTGCCCCCATTGCGCCCGGCCTCGTAAAATCCGTTGCCGTTTCAAATTATTCGGCGCTGACGGACGGACAGACTCTATCCATCGACATAATCCCCTCTGTGCTGGCTCTGGATGGAGAACGAGAAATCGAAGTGCATTCCGGCTCCCCGGTGGCCATTCGTTTCAATCGGCAAGGCCCCCGGGTGGTGGATGTTAGCCGCGCCTTACAGGCTGCCAGTCGGCGCCGGCTCTTTTCGGTGGATAGGTCCGGTATAATGCCGCCGGCCTGAACCCTAAACCGTGTCAAATAAACCAATCGGCTCTCCAAAGCGATGCCGCCCCGGACGAAGATTTTATAAATATTTAAGCGCGCTCTATTTACTAGACACCAACGAAAGATCGTGGATTGAGAGACATCAAAATGATTATCAGTGACCCCCATGAAGGGGTGGGGGCTGCCAGAAGAGATGTCTTTGGCGGTATCCCATGGCAGCGCTGCTATTTCCGTCTTTAGCAAAATGCAGGTGCTTAGCTCCCCGACAGAGCATGCAGCTGAAGGGACCGTAGATATCCGAGATATCTTCAATGCTCCTGATCGGTCCATAGCTGAAATGTCATTGAAGATATTCATTAAGAAGCATGCCAAATCTGCGCCCCGTCTTTCGAGCTGGCTGGAAGCAAATCTAGCAGACGGGTTCACAATCTTTGACTTTCCGACCAAACATCGAAGGTTTATTTGAACAGCCAACAGTCTGGAACGGGTAAATCGTGAAATCCGCAGGCAAACCAGGGTTGTGGGAGTTTTCCCGAACGAAGCCTCTTGTTTGAGATTGGTCTCTGCAATTTTGATGGAGACCGGTGAAAAATGGCAAATTGGAAGACGATGTTGTCTTAGTGAGATTTAGATTCTTTGAGGATCTTTTGGATATTTCTGACTCAATTTACAGAAAAATTACAGAAAAAAGGTTGCATAATTCTACCGAAACGGGTAAAATATTTTTGACTTTACTAAAAAAGGGGTACAGTGTTTCGAAAGTGGGGCGGGCTGTATCAATTTTATGTTATTTTGAAGATCTCATCCCACAAAACGACAGAAATTGTGCATGTTAGTGGGATATCAACAAGGTCTTTTTCAATTAGTCGGCCTTTTAACAGAGGAGTCATATTGAAAATTGACTAAGCACTCAATTAAAAAGCGAGATGCAAGAAATAAGAAAGAAAATCTTGGATTCGGCTCTAAACTAATTCGTCACACGCTACCATATTTACGCTTACCTTTTTACATAGCCATCCCAATTATCAAAATGATCAGGATTTTCTGGAAATGATCTGCAAATTCATTGGAGCATCATTGCCAGGTATTACTTATTTCAAATGATATTGAGTGACTAATCAGTTAAATTGGCCGCACCTATCAGGCCACGATCCCTTTGTTCCCACCCTTAAATTATTGGTTATTACAGTTTCTCAATTCAGGCCATCATAAGCCTCAATCCGCTTCTTACGGTTGTACAGCAAAGAAAGGAGGCTCAGATAAGTTTTATTGACTCGCACCTTAACTTACCCCGTTGTATCTCAATCGATTCACACCAAAAGGAGTACTAATCATAATGAAAATTTCCAACGAAACATTAATTGAAATGCTTCGCCGTATGTACCGTATTCGTCACTTTGAAGAAAAAGTGATCGAATTGGTTGCCGCAGGTGAGCTGATCGGCGCCGCACATACCAGCATAGGCGAAGAGGCCACCCATGTCGGGGCCTGCATGGCTCTTGCACCCGATGACTATGAAATGGGCACTCACCGTTCTCACGGGCATCCGATTGCCAAAGGAGCTGCACTCAAACCCCTGATGGCGGAACTGCTTGGGCGCGCGACGGGTGTCAATCGCGGCAAAAGCGGCTCAATGCATTTGGCAGACTTCAGCATCGGCAGCCTGGGAGAAACCAGCATTGTCGGTTCCGGCCTGCCGGCCGCCGCTGGTGCGGCTTTGGGCGCAAAAATGCTCAATAACGGCAAAGTCTCGCTTTGCTTCTTCGGCGATGGCGCTTCCAGTCAGGGGACTTTTCACGAATCGATGAACCTGGCCTCGATCTGGAAGCTGCCTGTGATCTATCTTTGTGAAAACAACGGCTATGCGGTGACCACAGCTGCCAGTTATTCCGTATCCGTCAAAGATGTCGCCGACCGCGCCCAGGGCTACGACATGCCCGGCGTAGTGGTGGATGGTCAGGATGTGATTGCCGTTTATGAGGTCGTTCAACAGGCCGCCGAACGCGCCCGCAAGGGCAACGGCCCCAGCCTTGTGGAAGCTAAGACTTATCGCTATCGCGAACACGCAGAAGGAGCCATGTTCGAATCCGTCGGGAAGGCCTCCCACTATCGCGGCGATGAAGAATATAACAGTTGGCTCAAGCGTGATCCCATCATCTTGTTCCGAGCAAAGTTGGTGGAGATGGGCGTCATAACAGAAGCCCAGGCAGACGATCTCAATCAGGAAACTCATGAAGAGGTTCTTGAGGCCGTTACTTATGCCAAAGAGAGTCCACTTCCCGAGCAACAAGAGGCCTTTGAAGGGCTCTACAGTACCCCCATTTCAGCCTAAAGGAGAATATAATGCGCGAGTTAAATTATTTACAGGCCATCCGGGAAGCTCAATTCGAGGAAATGAAACGTGACCCGAAAGTCTTCATCATGGGCGAAGACATAACATATAGCATCTACGGCACTACAGCCGGCTTTTTGGAAGAATTTGGTGCTGAGCGCGTCCGGAATACACCCATTTCAGAGTCTGGTTTTACCGGTGTAGGGATCGGCGCAGCACTGGTCGGCATGCGCCCAATTGTGGACTACAGCATTGCAAGCTTCATTTTTGTTGCCATGGACCAATTGGTCAGCATGGCGGCCAAAGCCACCTATATGTATGGCGGTCAGGCCAAAGTGCCGATCGTGTTTCGGGCAGTTATGTTTTATGGCGGCGGAAATGCCGCCCAGCACTCTGACCGACCCTATCCCAGCCTGATGAACGTACCAGGATTAAAGATCATCATGCCCGCCACGCCCTATGACATGAAAGGTCTGCTCAAATCGGCAATCCGGGATGACGACCCCGTTTTCTGCTTTGAAGATGGCACCGTGCTGAGTTCCACCGGCCCCGTGCCTGAAGAGGAATATCTCGTTCCAATCGGTATCGGCGATATTAAACGTGAGGGTACCGATGTCACCATCGTTGGCATTGCGGGCTGTGTCGCCTTGGCGCTGCAGGCTGCTGAAGCGCTGGCCCAGGAAGGAATCTCCGCGGAAGTGATAGATCCCCGGACGCTCGTCCCGATGGACAAGAACATTATCCTTGAATCCGTCAGCAAGACCGGCCGGCTGGTGGTTGCAGACCCCGCTCATAAAACATGCTCTGCTGCCAGTCAGGTGGCGGCAATCGTTGCTGAAGAAGGTTTCTGGAGCCTGCATGCCCCCATCCAGGTTGTGGCGACCGCGGACGTTCAAATTCCCTTTAGCCCCACATTGGAACAACAGGTTTACCCCACAAAAGAGAAAATTGTGGAAGCGGTCCATAAAACTATGGCATAAACCGCAGGAGAATTTGAAATGGCAACTGAAATACGATTACCACAATGGGCTATGGGTCTGCAGGATGGGATCGTCAGCGAATGGTTCATTGCCGAGGGGGATAAAGTCGAAGCAGGCCAGGAAATCGCTGAAATTGATGAGGCCAAGGTGACCGATGTGATTTCAGCCCCGGAAGCTGGCTACATCATCAAAATTTTGATTCCCGAGGGCAAAACGGTTCCCGTCCGGACAACGCTCTGTTTGCTTGGCTCGCTTGAAGAACTAAATGCGCAAACCGAGGCGCCGGGGGAGAGTACGGAAAGCGCAGGCGAAACAAAATCCGCTGCCCAACCCGCCTCACGAGTGCAGCCCAACACCAACAAACCCGTCCAGGTTACACCGATCGCCCGCAAATTAGCAAAGGAATTCAATCTGGACCTGACCCAAATTCAGGGCAGCGGGCCTGGCGGTCGAATCCTGGAAGAGGACGTGCGGCAGGCCAGAGAAACGGCGCCAGCCGAATTTGATGGCGTCGAGATCCAACTTTCCGGCGTTCGTGCGGTCGTCGCACAGCGCATGGCCGAAAGTCTGCAAAACTCTGCCCAGTTCACTATGACGATGACTGCGGATGTCACCAGCCTGTTCGAGCAATACAAAGCATTAAACGAGGCTGGTGCTGATGGGGTTAAAATCACCTTCACAGATGTGATTGTCAAATCCACTGCAGAAGTGCTGAAAAAACATCCCAAGCTCAATGGCTGGCTACAAAACGAAAAAATCCACCTTCCCAAGCAAATTCATATTGGCCTGGCCGTCGCTCTGGAGGAGGGACTGATTGTTCCCGTCCTACGGGACGCAAACGACAAAAACCTTCTCCAAATCGCCAGGGAGACGAAAGCCTTGGTTCAAAAAGCCCGTGAGAAAAAATTAGGCACCGAAGAAATTTCTGGAAGCACTTTCTCAATAACCAACCTGGGCATGTTCGGGGTGGATTTTTTCACCCCAATCATAAACCTGCCTGAGATCGCGATCCTAGGAATCGGCGGCGTAAGCAATGCACCAACGGAAGAGAATGACAGCCTCGCCTGGCGAAAGATCCTGCCATTAAGCCTGACTGTGGACCACCGAGCTGTGGACGGCGCTCCAGCAGCAGAGTTCTTGAGAGACCTGAAAACCTATTTCGAAACTGCTGATTTAAAAGTCTTGTAACCCGCCTTCTGCGCCGCTAAAACACAAAGTTCCAAACAAATACAATCTTTCAACCCTCCAACTACTCGGGGGGTTGAAAGATGTTTTTGGTTCCTCGCCAATTAGTATGGATAAAAGATACTATCTAAGCACAAAAAACGCCTGACTGACACTTCAAAAGCCAGTCGTTTTTCCGTCGAACTGATCACGCTTTAGGTTTATAAACCCAATCCGATCGTTGGCTCATTAAGGCTCGTAAATCCATTCGAATTTCTTCGACGGTTGGTCGTCCTAAAAACCACCAGCCGTTGTAAATTTTATAAATGGTTCGATCGCGATCAAGGATGAAGGTGTAGGGGATATAGATCTCCCCGTGGACAGAGTCCGTTGTGTCCACCATTTCCAGATCATGCAATAATTCTCGTTCTGGATCGCACAGGAAGGTCCAGTTGGCATTTAACTGGTCACGCACTTCTCGGGTGGTCATCGCGTCGTCAACCGAGACAGTGATCAAGTTGGTGTAATTCACCCGCAATTCAGGTTGTAAGTGTTGAACATAATTTGCCATTTGTCTTCGGTCTTTAGGGCAAAAATAACCCCTGGAAAAGATTAACACACCAGGGAAACCGTGCAAAAGTTGAGATAGTTTGTGCTTTTCTCCGTTATGATCCGGTAGTTCAAAGTTTGGGAATTTGGCGCCGATTTTTAGATCTTCACGCATTGGGTAATCCATTTAATAAACTCCTTTGATTAGTGAATGTTTCATTTAATGAGACGAGGTGTAGACCCAAAATATTACCCCCCCCCTGAGATTTCCCAATCGACGATGTGCAGGTAAGAATTATCAATAACGCCTCGTCAGTTAAGTAACAGGAAAAAGGAGTATAAAAAATGACACCATTAAACGATTTTCGAAAATCAAAAGATCAATTCTTTAGATATGACCATCACAGTCCATTGACCCATGAACAACAGCATCACTTTGAGGAGCTCAATTATTTCCCTGAAAACCCTGAATTAAGAACAACCGTGACTGTTGACGTATTTCCGGAAAAGGAAGAGGTCACG
>JAXHVH010000063.1:0-5439 GCA_034189085.1 Bacillota bacterium
GCGTTTTGCAGAAGCGTTATCCAGGCCGTACTGAAGAATGGTACCTGGAAAAAATAATTTACGATCTGGAAAGAGACCGCTAAGTTGGCTTTTCAACAATCATGATATTATCAGAATATATGCCCTGCCCTACGCGCGAAATAAAGCCCTCCGAAAAGTCCTCGAGAAGGCGGCCTTCAAACTTAAAGGAATATTAAAAAGCAGCGTGATAAAAATAAGTTAATTGAGGATAGCTGCGTTTATGCCATCACCAATGGCTCCTCGTAAATCCCTTATTCCCCCACAAATTATTATTACAGGGGCGGGAACCAGTTCCTGCCCTTCATGGTCATCATCATAGATTGATATTATAGAGGGGGCTTAGAACAATGAGGAAGAAACAGATTTTTTACACTGTTGCTCTGCTTGTAATTATAGTATTGTCGCTGAGCGGATGCGGGAGTGATGATCAGAGCAACCCCGGTACGGCAGAAGCACCGAGAGTGATTCAGACCTACGGTGAGGCGGAAATAAAGGCCAAACCCGACCTGGCTGAGATAAGCGTGGCCATCCAGACCCGTGGTACAGATGCGGGTACCGTGGCCGAAGATAATGCCCGGCTCGCCAATGCGGTTTGGAATGCCCTGCTTGATTATGGCCTGAGCGAAGATGATTTAAAAACGGGCGCTTACAGCATTTACAGTTACCAGGAATGGGTTGGTGACAGGTTGACGGGCGAAAAGAGCCAGATGTCTTACCAGGCTGTCAATGAGATTATTATCAAGACGACCGAGCTTGAGTCGGTGGGTGAAATCATTGACCTGGCTGTCGAAGCGGGAGCCAACAATGTAAACTACGTCAACTTTGAACTGGCAGATCCGCAGGAACTGCTGATGAAGGCTCTGGCCATGGCTGCAGAGCAGGCTTCGCTTAAGGCCGAGGCAATTGCCGGAAGCACCGGCGACTCCATCACCGGCCTTTATAGCATCAGAGAGGAAAGAACAGACTATATCCCCTTTACTGCCAGTGACGGCATGATGCGAGAAGAAGCGGAGATGGCCGCTGCACCAACACCGATCAACCCGGACCAGGTAACAGTAAAGGCAACGGTAATGGCTGAATACACTATCAAGTAAACTTAAAGTTTATCTTAATAACCTGAAGGGGGCTGCTTATTAACAAAAAAGCAGCCCCCTTTTATCATATTACTATTACGCGTTTTTGATGAGAAAGCCTGGCGGTCGGCAATTTTTAAGCTCTGAATGAAAAACCAATGGGTTACATTGCCCCCGATACATGTGGTATAACTCATGAACACCCTTATAAAAGCGATTGCTGTCTCATCAAAATAATCACAGGCAACGTTATCCTTTAGTTAGAAGAAAATGTTTCACTGCTCACCTGTGCTGGGTAAATACTGTTCATAGTATAACCTGTAGTCCTCGCTGCTGTCGCTTCCCTCAGCATGATATGATATATTTTGATTCATGTAGCCCTCCTGGGCAAAAACCGGTTCAGCAAAAGACAGCAGCAATATCGCAATGGCAACAGCAGTAACAAATGTTTTCATGGTTCCTGGACACCTTATCTATCTAATTTTTTGTTAATAACAGGACATTCAAATTAGCCGTTATCCGCGATCGGGACCAACCTTTTTCCTTACATGCCATTATTTACTGCATCCCTGGTAGGAGTCGCCAGCGAATGCCATGCTGCAAATGCTTGATCTGCTAAATATTTTTGTTTTTCACCCGTGCATGAAGTTCTTTGTGGCAATGGCTATATCAGTCATTACCTATTTTTTTCAGCCATAGCAATCCGCTCAATTGGCATGATGTTAAGTTTACGATTAAGCGGTTCAAGGTAAAGTTTCTGGTATTCTTCCGCTCCTACATCTTCCTTCAATATTAGATTATTTCTCAAGAGCATCCCTTCAAGTTCCAGGGGATCTATACCGGTAATGTCAGTAACACCGGCCATCTTAAACTGTTTGATCATATTCTTATTTTCAGGATAGCGTTCAGGTTTTTCAATGAAATCTTTCAGGACGTAGGTGAAAACTACCCGGCTGCCTGCTGTTGTGGATGCAATGAACCGGAGTGTTTTAGAAAATGCTTCAGGTGAAATATACTGGGTTATCCCTTCGAGAATGAAAAGTGTTTTCAAATCAGCAGCATATCCAGCTTTCTTCATTTCATCCGCCAGATCCTGCCTTTCAAAATCGATGGGGACCAATACAAGGTAATCAGGGGAAAATAGCGGCTTTTTGTTCAGTAGCTCCTTTTTCGCAGCAATTACATCGGGGTGATCGGTTTCAAATATCCGGGCCTGACTTAATTCTTCAATCCGTAAAGCCCTGGTGTCATAACCGGCGCCAAGATTGACCACCGCATCAAAGCCATCTGCCACCGCTTTCCTGATTGCATCATCGATATAGCGGGTCCGGCAGTATATCCCACCCAAGACTCCGGGCGTTGTTTTTTCCCTGACCTGGAGCATTCAGGTATAGAACCATTTTGTTCTCATCAGGTAGACCATCGATTGAAACGTGGGCGGTAAAAAATGATAGGAATATGGATCTTCAAACAAACGCTTCTCCGGCTCTGTAAAATGTTCCACCGCTTTTAAAAAAGCGGTTCCAGCAGCCATCGTAGTTAATTTCACATATGCTCATCCTTCCTCTATGATAAAGGCCACACTTTGACACCCTTCCCCGGTTAAAACCCGTTATCAATTCCGGAGATCCATGAATTTATCTTATTAATGTGCCCCTTTTAAAAAAAGGGGCACATAAAAATGCGTCCCCTTTGCTTTGCAAGTCGAATTATCGTCTCCCGCAGAATAAGATCAACACATCTGTCTATACTTTTTCAAATTCCCTGTTGCCACAACGAGGGCACGGCGGTAAAATGTCAGTATCTGCATCAAGATGCACAATCTTACCGCAATTGGTGCACTTGTAATCGCCTTTACCCGGTTTTTCTCCTGTTGATAGCATAGCTTTTCACTCCTTTTTGGACTGATTGAATCACTACAAGGCTGACCGGATGTGAGAACTGTATGAAAAACACTCTATTATATATAAATTCAATATTCTACCCACAATACCTGCAACGTTCCCTGATGCATTTATTCCGAATATGGTGACAATCCAGATGCTTAACATAACAGCAGGCATTAAAGCATATGTTCGCGTAAGATTAACCGGGAGACTACTGCAAAGTAGCTGATGAAGTATTACCCTGACATGGTTTTCATCTGCTCATATTAATAACCCCGTGTTCCGTATTACCTAATATAACAGGTTCAACTTATTATTCTCTGTTCTATGATTAACAAATAAAATATATTATGCTTCAAACTGTACTTCGCTGTGATGAACTAATAACCAGTCAGTGAATCACGTTCCTTGTGCTCAATGATAAAAGCAAAAAACCAAATAGATTGATTGGGGGATCATCAGGTTGTATGATATTGTAATCGTGGGCGCCGGTCCGGCAGGAGCTACTCTGGCCCGGTTGATCAGCTCAAAATATAAAGTGCTTATAGTGGATAAAAGGTTTGATCCTGCGCATGAATCAATCCGTGGAAAATGTTGTGGCGGTTTACTGGCCCCGGATGCCCAGAAGGCACTGGGCCGGATCGGGATAGCTTTACCTCGTGATGTTCTTGTGGGGCCGCAGATATTCAAGGTTAGAGCAATCGACCTGCAGGCAGGTCTCGAAAAATATTACCAGCGTTTCTATATTAACATGGATCGCGATAAATTTGACCACTGGTTGATTTCACTCCTACCCCCGGCTGTAGAAACAAGGTTTGGTAGACGTTTAACCGGGATTGAATCAAATAACGGTTACTGAATCCACTTATACAGTGAAAGTGGAAAGGAAATCATTGAATGCAAAGTGCTGGTGGGTGCCGATGGTGCTTCTTCCATAGTGCGGCGGCAACTCTTTCCCTCCGCCCCCAGGCCACGCCGCTACCTTGCTATCCAGGCATGGTCCCCTGCCACTGAAATGATGCCCTATTATGCTGCTGTATTCGATCCAGCAATAACCGACTTTTACTCCTGGACTATCCCAAAAGAGAACTTTCTTGTGCTGGGAGCAGCCCTGCCTCCCGACCAAAATGCATTTCAAAAATACTTGATGTTAAAGGAACGGCTTAATCAGTATGGTTTTAATTTTAAAAAAGCAGTAAGACAGGAAAGTGCATTAATCCTGCGGCCTGCCCTCACCGGTGAGATTTTTACGGGCAGGGGACAGGTTATCCTCATTGGTGAAGCAGCCGGCCTGATCAGTCCCCAGTTCAGCCGAAGGGTTGAGATACGCCTTCAACAGCGCCCTGCTGGCTTCAGAAGCACTTGTCAGTGGGCTTGTCAATCCTGCTGCTGGCTACAATAAACTGGCTGGTTCTCTGCGCAATAATATCAAACTTAAATTGTTGAAAAGTTCGATGATTTACACTGCTTTAACCAGACGCGCCATTATGACCTCGGGGCTTTATTCCATGAAGCCAGCGAAGAGGTAACAACAAAATTCCCTTCGCCGGGTTAAGGATTCATTGCAAGTGTCCTGATTTTTGGAGACTATTTTGGACAAACCAGAGCAGGTATTGAAACGTTATGGAAAGCAGAAGAATATGCCTTTCAATTAAAGCAAAACTTCATTCAAAAATATGGCAGCTACACATGTACCCAAATACAGGAAAAAATTATGGGCAGATCTTATCTAATCATGGACCCCGAGCAGCGACGGTTGTTTGAAGAGGCCGGAGGACATGATGATAAATGCCCGTCAGCAGTGGGCCGGGGCGCTTCTTTTACAGGTGAGATCTTGCTAAATAATGGAACATAATATTTGTATGCCTTGTTCCCTTTATTGTATAATTAGAAAAAAGATTAAAGTAGAAATGTAGACTGGGCAACTAAATAATCAGGAAATTTTGATATAATCAGCCTTTAACTACCAGAGCAATTAGCAGACACTCTGGTTGAACTAATTATTACACCGGGAAAATTATCAATTGCCCTGTGAAAATTATGTGATTTGATTGGGAAACTCCTGCCAATGAACAATCTTTAACCCAACAAATATGATATGAAGGATTACTGTGTTTAAGTTAAGGATTCGTGAAATAATTCCG
The DNA here is from genome assembly GCA_034189085.1 of Bacillota bacterium. Lineage (GTDB taxonomy): Bacteria > Bacillota > Dethiobacteria > DTU022 > DTU022 > M55B129. The sequence continues at coordinate 5,125 of JAXHVH010000063.1, forward strand.
GTGAATAACAATTAAGAGACGGAGAGATAGTAATGGCGAAAAAAAAGAAGCCTGATTCACAAGCAGAGATTGGCCTGAGCGATGAGGCTTACAACTCTCCTGAAACAGAGATGACAGAGGAAGGTTTTCCTATAGTCGGCATCGGTTCTTCTGCCGGCGGGTTGGAGGCTTTGGAACTCCTTCTGAAAAATATTCCCAACGACAGCGGCATGGCCTTTATTATTGTTCAACACCTTGATCCAACACGTAAAGATCTAATGGTAGAGCTGCTTCAGCGAGTCACCACTTTGCAGGTTATTCAGGTCATGGAACGAA
>JAXHVH010000064.1:0-5338 GCA_034189085.1 Bacillota bacterium
GGAAGGGGTTCCGCTGTTCGAAAAAGAGACATCGAGCTGGAAGCCGTTTTTGTCATTACCCCCGGCTTCTGCCACTATTTTGAAGTAGTATTTATTCCCGATGTGTTCACCCTGGCTCGGAGATACACCGTCGAAATAATTCCAGCCGTTTTCATTCGTGTAGGACTGGGTATCCAGTACGGTTCCCGTCGTCGCCTCGGCAAGGCCTGCGAAGGTCAACTGCCGTGAAACTGAAGAAGAAACGGTACCTGATCCGCCGACCAGATAATAGTTCCAGTTGGGACCCGCTGCGCCCTGATCGGGATTGTCGACAGCCGGAGTCAGTATATCGATCCCCCCGTGGTTGATCGCGAAATAGAGGGTGGAATCTATTGTGTCGGGTACTTCAAAAAAAGCGACCATATAGGAATCCCGGTCTCCGTTGGATGTATCCCCAGTGGTCTGCAGATAATTGCCCGATCCCGAGGGAATCCGGCTCTGCCCGAATACAGGCAGCGCCGCAAGCAGCAGAGTGGCGAATGCAGCTATTGAAACAGCGAAAGTTTTCTTCATTGTATTCCCGTATGATTACATTATATCTTTACTATATCGTATCTTGTTTGAGATTTCATTATGTAAATTTATCATAGCTGTCCAAAATAAAAACTAGAAATAACCTGAAATCCAGTCTATAATGAATTAAGCGACCAAGCTAATTCGAACTACAGAAAGGAAATCAGGTTATGGCTTACAAGGATACCACATTTAGACAAATACTACAATTTATTCCGAGATATGAGTTTCAAAAAGCAGTAAAATCTCACTCCGGTGAATTCGCTGCGAAAGGGTTTAGCTGTTGGCAGCAGTTTACGGCAATGCTCTACGGTCAACTTTCAGGGCAGACAGGGCTACGAGGAATCGAATCTGGATTGCAGGCGACTGAGAAGAAAAACTACCACCTTGGAATACAACCGGCAAGGCGTTCAACCTTAGCTTATGCGAATAACAATAGAAGTAGTGAAATTTATCAACAGCTTTTTTACTCAATGGTTGATAACCTGCTGAGAAAAAACGTAACCGCTCCACAAACCCCACCTGCACAGGATAGTAAGATTCGGCCAAACTTCCGGTAAAATATTACCGGAGGGAATCAAAATGAAAATTGATGAGACGGAAAAACAACTGCACATGCAGATGTGGGAAGAAAGCGGCATGAGCAAAATTGCCTATGCCCGGCAGATCGGCCTGAACCCTCACACCTTCTATAGCTGGTTTTACGCAGGTAGGGAGAAGCAGGAAAAAACTGAACAGGCTTTTGTCGAAGTGATGAAGAAAGAGGATATGAAGTCGAGGGACAGAGAGCAAAACCCAAAATCAATCGGCATCACCCTTGGTAATGGCTACAACCTGGTTGTTCCGGCAGGCTTTCACGCACCGACGCTACACGCAGTACTTGATGTACTGGAGGTGCGCTGATGTTCATCGATTTGTCAAAAGCAAAACTTTTCGTCAAACCGGGGGCCACGGACATGAGGAAGCAGCAGGCAGGACTGGCAGCGGTGGTACAGAACATCATGAAAGCAGACCCGTTTACCGGAAGCCTCTATCTTTTCTGTAACAGAAGAAGAAACCTTCTGAAAGTGCTGTACTGGGAAAAGAATGGATTCTGTTTGTGGCAGAAGAGGCTTGAACAGGATACCTTCCCCTGGCCGAGGGATGAGCAGCAGGCGCGGGAAATTGATGCGAGGCAACTGCGACTGCTTCTTGAGGGGCTTGATATCTGGCGAGCCCACAAACAAATAAAGTACACAAAAGTATCCTGAAGGGCTAGTAATGAAATTCGCTTTCTGCTACACTTTACCCCGTTATGAGTGGTGCAGCGGAGAGACAGATATTGCCGAAGAGTATGGAAGAGTTACAGGAGTTCGCTCTTCGGCAACATCGTGAAATCAAAAAGTTACGAGAAGAAAATCAACGGCACAGTGAAGCCCGCCGATTAAAATCTCAAGAGCTGAAAGAGAAAGTACAGGACTACCTGGAGCTGCAGGAAAAGTATGAGATTCTCAGACACGCCTTTTTCGGCCGATCCAGTGAAAAATGGACGGCAGATGAGAAGCTGCAGGCAAGCCTGTTTAACGAAGCGGAAATAGCCGCCGCTGAACAGGAGAGCAAAGATGAAGAGCAGTATGAGAGGATCGCTACCTACACACGGAAAAAGCGCGGCAAACGTGCCAGTCTCCCGGCATCACTACCCCGCGAGGAGATAGTACACGACATTACCGAGGAGCAGAAGATGTGCGGCTGCGGGGCGAAAATGGTGCGCATCGGCGAAGAGGTCAGCGAGAAGCTTGAAATCATTCCCGCTCAGATAAAGGTGATTCGACATGTTCGTCCCAAATATGCCTGCCGGGTATGTGAGGGAAGCGGCGATGAGGAAAATCCGGCGGTGCGAATTGCCCCGCCTCCGGTAGAACTGCTTCCCAAAAGCATTGCCTCAGCGGGTTTGGTCAGTCACATCATCACCGGCAAGTATTGTGATAGCCTTCCACTGTACCGCCAGGAAAAAATGTTCGAGAGAATGGGAGTGGAGATAAGCCGGGCGAGCATGGCCCGCTGGATTATCAAGCTCGCCGCACGGCTCTCCCCATTGCTGGAACTGATGGATGGGCGGATTCGTTCAGGACCGCTAATCCAGATGGATGAAACAAGAATGCAGGTGCATCGCGAGTCCGGTCGGCCCGACCACAGTCAGTCGTACATGTGGGTCGTACGGGGAGGGTCACCACAGGCACCACTTATTCGCTATCTCTATCACCCTTCACGGGGAGCGGAAGTGCCGGAGGCATACCTGTGTGAATATTCGGGGTATCTGCAGACCGACGGGTATCAGGGTTACACAAAAGTCGGTGAACGACCTGAGATCACTCATGTGCTCTGCCTTGCTCATGCACGGCGGAAGTTTGATGAGGCGACCAAAGTCTCCGGCGGAAGTCCTGCGGCCAGAGAGTTCATCGCCCTTATTCAGAAAATCTACCGCGTGGAGAAAGAACTTCGTGCCCGTGAGCTCTCGGACGAAGAGTTTGTATCTCTGCGCAGGGAAAGAGCTCTCCCGCTGATAGAGCAGCTGAATCAAAAACTGGAAAAGAAAAGCCGGCATGTTGCTCCGTCAACGGCTTTGGGTAGAGCGGTGAAGTACACTCAGGAAGCACTGCCGAAGATCCGCAATTACCTCGACCTCGCCTGTATTACCCCTGATAACAATGCAGCCGAAAGGGCGATCAGACCTTTTGTCATCGGACGAAAGAACTGGCTGCACGCCGACACGCCCGGTGGTGCTCATGCGTCGGCTGCGTTTTACAGTCTTATCGAATCGGCAAAGTCAGCTTCGCTCAAGCCGTACTGGTACATTCGGTATGTGTTGCAGAAACTACCTGAGATAGAATCGACCGGAAGCGGCTGGGAAGATCTATTGCCGGAGAATTTGTCTGCAGAAAAATTGCTCACCCCTTCATCTTAACCGGTGTGGTTTGTGGAGCGGTTACGAATCGACCGGAAGCGGCTGGGAAGATCTATTGCCGGAGAATTTGTCTGCAGAAAAATTGCTCACCCCTTCATCTTAACCGGTGTGGTTTGTGGAGCGGTTACTTTGCAGAAGTATAATTGTTCTTTTTCAAATTACAAGAAGGAGAGATTTACCGCTTACGCTCAAAAGCGCTGAGGTGCAGAGAACAAGCGCTCTTAGATTTACCGCTTACGATTTAAAAGTATCAGAACTCGTCATTCTCTTCGAAAATAGGGAACTTTAAACTCTGTGAAAATTCTTTTGGCATTTTGTCCGGCACAACAATAGGATCGTAATCATCTTTCAAATACATGCGAGTAATAATAATAGGGTCTATTGGGTGTTCACCGTCATAGGTCTCCATCTCGGAAAGCCAATCCACAACATCCATCCCTTTAACCACACTTCCGAATCCTGTATAGTTCCCATTTAACTCATGAATATCTCTTTGATTAATAAAGAACTGTGAATTGTTGGAATTGTAATTGTCACTGTATCGTCCGGCAAAAACATTTCCTCGCTTTCCTGGAAGAGAGTTCTTAAAACCGTTCGCTTCGAATTCGCCGAAAATTGTGTATCCCGGGCCGTACTTTCCGATGTTTTTTGGACAACCGATCTGTACTAATTTATTCTTAACCGTCCGGTAAACTGCCAAACCGTTATAGAAACGTTTACTGGTAAGATACCTTATGTTTCTAACCGTATTAGGTGCACATTCCGGATGCAATTCTATCTCGATAACATTTTTAGTTTCAAGTTCAATCACTAACATTTATTCACCTTCCTTGTTAAAATTCTATTTCTTTCCTGATCTTCACCAGGTTCATGCAAACTCTCTTACCCTGAAATAACCTAACCCAACCTACATATTAGTTACCAAAAAATTTTCTGTTTCACTAATCAATACTCAGCCCAGCTACAATCTTAATTCCATCGATATAGTCATCAGCGTCAAGTGCTTTTAACCTTGTCTTCTTCGCCAATTATCACGATTCAAATCGATTTTACCAAAGATTAGTCTTTTTAATTCTTATTTTGTCATTTTTTCCTTTACCAATTTTTCTACTTAACCACCCCGTTATATTAAAACAGATCACTAACTATTCATTTTAATCACAAGCTAATTTATATATCGATCTGGCATAGATTTTCGTCGCTTTTATAATACTGTCCAGATTAAGATATTCATTCGGACTATGTGCAACTTGCGGTTCTCCGGGAAAGAGGGGACCAAAAGCTACAGCATTTTTAAGCATCCGGGCATAAGTTCCCCCTTCCATTGTAACCGGTTTCGCAGCACTATCGCCTGTAAAATCCCTATATACTGCCATCAGGGACGAAACAAGTTTGCTATCAGGCGGGATATAATGCGCTGGAGAAACCCTTTCAGAAGAGATAAACACATTTTCCTCCACAATTCCACTTTTAATTTTAGAAATAACTGTCTCGAAATCTATAGTCACTGGAAATCGGCAATGAACGGAGAAGGTAATTGCATTGTTCTCCAAGTCGAATAAATCAGGACTCAACGTTAGCGGAGTGGAAATTTGATCGCGAAAATCACAGTCAATATTTGAACCATCATGTGAATATCCAAATTTTGTTAGATAAAATACACAAAAATTTCCAATCTCATTTTTTAGAAAATCTATTTGAAAAAGAAAATCAATCATTCCTGTTGCAGCATTTATTCCATCTTGAGGACGCACCGCGAATACACGTGTCCCTTTTATTCTTATGTTTAAAATCCCAGGCTCTACTTCTTCATATTCGGATTCATATAGATCAAAATTCTTA
>JAXHVH010000065.1:0-5094 GCA_034189085.1 Bacillota bacterium
GCGCTGGCGGTGTTCACGGTTTTGCAGCCACTCATGATATCCAGATGTCGATACACCCAGCTTTTCAGCCCACTTCGCCCTGGCAAAGCAAGAATCACCTTCCATCAGCTGATAGTAATCGATGACCTCTACTTTTGATGCTTGGCGAAGAAGGCCGACGTTTTTTTAAGATGTAGTTCTCCTCTTCCAGTTCAGCAATCTTACTGCGCAGTTTACTTATTTCTTCCCGCTGACCAGCCAGCTGGGTTTTATCACCGGCAGGTGTTTAGGTTGTTCACATTGAATAGTAGACAATGGGAATGTAAAACATGCAAACTGCTATACGATATAGATCCAGTAGGGAGCTGCTCCGTGAATAATCACATCTACCGAAATGGCTTAAAACCACCGCTTAAATGGGCCGGAGGCAAACGCTGGCTGGTACCTTATATCTTACCGATATGGAAACAATATGATAAGAGCCGCTTGGTTGAACCGCTCTGTGGCGGCCTGGCAGTTACCTTGGGGCTGATGCCGCAAAGTGCTCTGCTTAACGATATCAACAAGCATCTCATAAACTATTTCCGCTGGGTCCGGAAAGGTTTGGTCATCAAACTTCCCCTCAAAAATAATAAAGAGCTTTATTATCAGTATCGCAGCGACTTTAACGCCCTGATCAAGGCAAAAAAGGGAGATACTAAAAAAGCGGCAGAGCTATTTTACTATTTGAACCGCACCGGCTATAATGGCCTCTGTCGGTTTAACCAGAAAGATGAGTTTAACGTTCCCTTTGGCAGCTACAAAAACATCAACTATGTTAACGATTTTACGCCCTATAAAGCTGTCTTCCAGCAGTGGGAGTTCAGCTGTGTTGATTTTGAAAAGCTGCAGTTGCAGGAAGATGATTTTATCTACGCTGATCCGCCTTATGATGTTGAATTCACCAGCTACTCAAAAGACGGCTTTGCCTGGGAAGACCAAGTACGTCTGATTAAATGGCTGACAAAACATCCGGGGCCGGTTGTGCTTTCCAACCAGGCTACAGAACGTATTGTTGAACTTTATACGGACGCCGGCTTTAAGATAGAATACTATGATGCGCCCAGAAGAATTAGCTGCAATGGAGACCGGTCTCCGGCAAAAGAAGTCCTGGCTACGAGAGGAATATAACTATGGCGCCGCGTGATACCAGCACAGGCCTTGTTCTTGAACAAATGATTTTGCCGTCCCTCAGGCATAGTGGCTATTCCTATGCAACACAGGTCAATATCGGCCAGAGCTGACGCGCGCGTGGCTTCATGGGAAATCCCTTTCTTTTAGGTGTTTTTTTGCTAAAGAATCACTTTGATAAAGAAAAGGGATTTCCTTTTTATTGTATTAAAGTTGTTATATTCCAAATAGATCCAATCGATCCAATCGATCAAATTGATCGACAGAATTTTCGAATTTACAAAATAAAAGCCGGGGGCCAATAACCCCTGGCACTTGAGGTTGTTTTATGGTTTTCAAAGATCATTTACGGAATGCCTGTCCTCTCCCCAATAAACCGGCAGCATGTAGCAACTACATAGTCTATAATAGATTCAGACAGAAACAGAACGGGAACTGCCTTTATGGTTGTCATTATATTAAACTACGGAGGTTATTTTATTGATCGCCCATCATGAAGATTTGAAGACTATTCTCGAAACCCTGCAGGTCGACCCGGAGCGCGGGCTTGACTCTACTGAAGTAGAAAAACGGCTGGCCGAGCATGGCGAAAACCAGCTGCGGGAAACCAAAAAGAAAACCAATCTACAGCGCTTCATTGAACAGTTTAAAGATGTTATGATCCTCATTCTAATTGCCGCAGCCACAATATCTTTTTTTGTCAGTTATCATGAAGGGGAAGGATTCCACGAACCAATCTTGATCGTACTAATCGTCTTCCTGAACGCCATAATCGGTGTGGTCCAGGAAAGCAAAGCTGAAAAAGCACTGGAGGCGCTCAAGAACCTCTCCGCTCCCCACGCCCGGGTCCTGCGCAACGGAGAACAGACCATCATTGAGGCACCTCTCCTGGTTCCCGGCGATATCATTTTTGTTGAAGCCGGAGATTTTGTCCCCGCTGATGCCAGGCTGCTGAGCGCAGCCAACTTGAAATCAGAAGAGTCAGCCCTGACCGGCGAATCAGTCCCGGCTGAAAAGGACGATTCCGCCGTTGTCCCTGAAGACGCTCCCACAGGCGACAAGCACAATATGATCTTTGCCGGCTGTGTCATATCTTACGGTAATGCCAGGGCTGTAGTCACCCAGACCGGGATGAATACGGAAATGGGTAAAATCGCCAATTTACTGGAGGGAAAAGGAGAAGAGCAGACCCCCCTGCAAAAAAAACTGGCTGCTCTGGGCAAATACCTCGGGATAGCAGCCCTGGTTGCCTGTGCTGTTATTTTCCTGATCGGTCTCCTTGAAGGGATGCCCGCCATTGATATTTTCATGATCTCGGTAGCCCTGGCTGTATCAGCCATACCTGAAGGGCTGCCGGCGATTGTTACTGTAGTTCTGGCTATCGGCGTGCAGCGCATGGTCAAGCAAAAAGCCATTATCCGCAGGCTCCCTGCTGTGGAAACCCTGGGCAGTGCTTCGGTAATCTGCACCGATAAAACAGGCACTCTTACCGAGAACAGGATGACTTTAACCCGGGCTTTTGCCGCCGAAGAAAATCTGAAGGAAGAAATAAATGAAGAAAATTCCCAGGTGATCAAAGATTTGCTTCGTTACGCCACACTCTGCAGCGACGGCAAGGTGGTTTTCGAGGATGGTAACGAAGAACATATCGGTGACCCCACAGAAACGGCTATAATTATCGCCGCACATATAAACGGAATGGACAAAAATGATCTGGATAAGAAATACCCCAGGGTGGCCGAGATCCCCTTCGATTCAGATCGAAAACTAATGACCACTGTCAACCAGATCGACGGCACGAATGTAGTAATAATAAAAGGAGCTTTCGAAGTCCTGGCCAAAAAGTGTACGGCAGGAAATGTGGAAGCAGGGAAAAAATATGCAAATGAAATGAGCAAGGAAGCACTGAGGATTCTGGCCGTGGCAACCAAAGAAATTTCAGAGGTTCCCGACAACCCAACACCTGAACAGCTGGAAAAGGGTCTAACCTTCCTGGGTTTATTGGGCATGATCGATCCCCCAAGGCCTGAAGCCAAACAGGCAGTCTCACTCTGCCGCCTGGCCGGTATTAAACCGGTTATGATCACCGGCGACCATCTTCTCACCGCTTCAGCAATTGCCTGCAGGCTGGGTATCCTTCTTGAGGAAGATGAAAAGATCAGCGGTAAGGAACTGGCTGCGATGACCGAGGATGAGTTCCGTGAAAAGGTCGACAAAATTTCCGTTTATGCCCGGGTTTCACCTTCCGATAAAATACGGATCGTCCAAGCCTGGCAGAAACGGGGTGCGGTAGTCGCCATGACCGGGGACGGGGTTAACGATGCCCCTGCCCTCAAAGCTGCCGATATAGGCTGTGCCATGGGCATCACCGGGACGGATGTAGCCAAAGAGGCTTCCGATATTATCCTGACGGACGATAATTTTGCCACTATTGTTGAAGCGGTCCGCCAGGGGAGGGGCATTTTCGACAATATCAAAAAGGTGGTCGGCTTCCTGCTGGGAACAAACATCGGCGAGCTGTTGACCGTTTTCCTGGCCATGCTGATCTGGAAACAAACTCCCCTGCTGTCCATGCAGCTGCTGTGGATCAACCTGGTTACCGACAGCTTCCCCGCTATAGCTCTGGGGATGGAACCGGTGGAAGAAGATGTCATGGAACGGAAACCGAAGCCGAAGAATGAGGGTATTTTTGCCGGGGGGCTTGGAGTACGCATTTTCCTGCAGGGGGCAATGTTCGCCGCTTTGACCCTGGTCGGCTTTGCCGCCGGGTGGAAAACCACCGGCGATCTTAATGCTGGCCGGACTATGGCTTTCCTGGTGATTGCCCTGTCCCAGGTTCTACACTCTTATAATATGCGTTCCAATTATTCATTATTTACAATCGGCCCATTCACCAATAAGTACCTTAACTACGGGGCAGGCCTTTCGTTTGCCCTTGTGGTGATCATAGCCTTTACTCCCTTCCTCGCCCTGATGTTCGGATTAGTAACCCTCCCTTCTGCCTATTATATCTATGCCCTGCTTCTCGCCCTGGTCCCAATCCCCGTCCTGGAGCTGGCCAAAAAACTGGGTTTCGTCAAAGACAAAAATTAAACCCTATTAACACGGTAGATGGTAAAATCATAAACTTCGCACAGCCCCGGCTCAGGTCTTCTGAGACAAAACCTTATGCCTCTGTGATATAATTGTCTTAGCCCATATTTCGCAGGTTGGGCCAATTGAATCAGCCTATTGATTGCCATAATATGGGAGTTACTCTAATCGCACTTCAGAAATGGCAGCATAGCTGCCGCTAGCCAGGCCAAGCTTGTTGATTATGCGGATAAGCCGATCTTTGACATTACCAACAGTTTGAAACTGAGTCCCGTCGAGCATCTCTCCTGCCGAATAAACAATGGCGGCAAACTCTTTCATCAACAGGTTAGTGGTAGCCTTTGGGTCAAGCTTCTGCTTGGCCAGGTGTTCCAGGATGCAGTAAGCCATCAGAGCAATGAAGGTTACCAGGGCCAGGCCCCTGATCCTTTCGTCGATATGCAGAAATATCGGCTTGATCTTGATCTTTGATTTAAGGTGCCGCATCGGCTGTTCGACACTGTATTTGCGACCGTAAATTCCCAAAGTAAGTTCTACAGTAGGAAGCGTGTTGCGATAACACTGAAAAATCAACGGATTTAAGTATGAGAAATATTCAGCAAGGAATCATTGAAGGTTAAAAATGGCGTTAAAATGGCTGAGAGTTGTTAAAAAATGGCAAGGCAAACAAGCCTGATCCGCTGGTGTTTCAGACTAACTTCAATGTACTGGGAACTTAGAATGGGAAATTCCCCTTGAATTTTATCGTGGTTTAAGTTACTTTCTAAGCAAGCTAGGCGATTGATTTACTTCATTTGCCGAAACAGAAGTAATGCCTAGCAGGGTGGCAATTTCAGCCCCGTATGTAAATGC
>JAXHVH010000066.1:0-5020 GCA_034189085.1 Bacillota bacterium
CGAGCCATCTGTATCTCCTCCCATAGGTATATTTTATACCTATGGGAGGAGAAAGTCAACCAGTATTCCTTTATCTATAAGGCTTTTCAACCTCATAGGTATAAAATTGCGGGAATGCAGGTTTCAAGTGTTAATAAAGATTCCTCCAGACATCTTCTAGAGTTAATCTTTATAAATTCATCTGCATCAAGTAAAAAAATAAAGTCAGGATTATAATTGTAAAAGATTTTTCTTGCAAGCTTAGTAATGTATTTTTCACTCCAATGTTCAAGTTTTTTCTCAACTTCTATTGTAATCGGTAACCCTTCTTCTTTTAATTTGGAAAGAATTAACCCAGTTTCGTCAAATGAATCGTGATCTATGAGGTGGAGCGAATCAAGATATTTTAAGTTGTGTCTCACAAATACTTCTATAATATCTTGTTCATTCTTGACCATAGCAACACCTGATAACTTCAAAAACTTACACCTCTTTTTCGAATTACTGATAACCATGGAGATCAAATAAATTGAATAATAACTCGTTTTCAAGAGAAACAAATCATTTATTCATTTTCGCCATACTTCTAAATTGTTCATTGCTGTTAAGTAATTGATCATATGCCCCCTGATCGGTTATCTTTCCTCTATCCAGCATATAGACCATGTCACAGTTCTTAACCGTTGTCAGGCGGTGGGCAATGATGATTAAAGTTTTCAGTTTGGCCGCATTTTCCATGGCTCCCAGCACCGCCTCTTCGGTTACCCCATCGAGGGCACTGGTGGCCTCGTCAAAAACTATCACTGCCGGGTCGTGGTAAAGGGCCCGGGCAATGCCAATGCGCTGGCGCTGGCCTCCGGAAAGGCGCACTCCCCTCTCCCCAACTACTGTATCAAAGCCATCCGGCAGTTCTTCTTTAATAAAATTATAAATATCGGCTATCTTTGCGGCCTGTTCCAGTCGGTTTTCATCGATTTCCTTATCAGGCAACCCAAATGCAATATTCCTGGCAATCGTATCATCGCTCAGGTATATAAACTGTGGCACATAGCCGATGTTGCGCTGCCAGTTTAATAGATTTTCCCTGTTAATGATTGCATCATCGACTTGCAACTGCCCTTCCTGTGGAGTGAGTAACCCGAGAATAATATCAACCAGAGTAGTTTTACCTGCCCCTGTCGGGCCGACAAAGGCTACTGAAGTGTTATGCATAATGCTGAGATCAATGTCTTCAATAACCGGGATTTTAGTATTTGGATAATAATATGTCACATGATTTAGTTTAATCTCTTTTTCAAAAGGCAAAGGCTCAACTGACCGTTTCTTCTTGGCCAAAGAATCCCCCGGGTCCTGGCGATAAGTAATATCATCATGAATCCGATCCAGCACCGCCTGGTTAAATCTCATCTGGGTAAAGCTGGTAAATATCTCCTGGATAGCTGGCATCAGGCGGTAACCGGCAAAGGCAAAGACGCTGGCGATGGGAATGACCTGGGCAGCGTTATCGCTGTTGAGCAGCAGGATCAGGACAAATATGATCACACCGCCAAAAGCAATCGCTTCCAGGGCAAACCGGGGCAGCTGGCCGATAACGGCATTCCAGGATACAAGCAGGGCATGCTGGTAAGAATGCTTTGAATAGCTATCCAGGAAAAAAGGTTCACGGTTCATAACCTTAATTTCTTTGATTCCCCCAAAAGCTTCGTTAACTGCCTTAAAACGCATTAAATTTTCCCTGAGCCTTTTCTCCCCCCGATACTTCAGGTTTTTATTAACTCGCCAGTAAATAGCAACATAGGCACCGCCGATTAAAACAATGGCCGCCAGGGAAACTGTAACATCAACAAAAAATAGCATTGCCAGGATAAACAGCACTATCATAGCTCTCGTAATGATATTTAACAGAGGCATAAGATAATTACTGGTCAGCTGGTTTACCTCTGCAAGGACGTTCTTGCTTAAGTCCGAGCTGTTATGATTGAGGAAAAAAACATAGGGCATCGAAAGATATTTTTCGAGCAGGCGTCGGGAAAGGCGGTGGTTGTTCATCCATACAAAACGTAATTTAAGCCAGGTAGCAAGAGCTGAAACGGCGTTAGCCAGGACAATAATTAGCAGCATGGCCAGACCAACAAAGATAATAAAGCGTTTAACACTGCTGAAGTTAAAAAGCTCGTAAGCCCAGTTTAAATACTGGTTATCGAAAACCATGTCCGGTTCCATCACCAGGCTGATAAAGGGAAGCACTGAAGCGACACCGAGAGCCTGGGAAAAAGCCATGACAATAATAGCAACCAGCAGGGCTAAAACCTGCCACTTTTCCCGTCGGTTTAATATTCTTCTTAATTTGTTGAAGGTTGCCAGCATTTAATAATTAACCCTTCATTTTGCTCCATCCGACTTCCAATCTGTACTATTCATATTTCGCTTCTTATACTGATAGTTAATTAGAAACAGTATTCAATAAACATCTACCACACAAATTCAATATTGAACAGTTTTGTAGATTACATAAATAACCATTAACTCTTATTCTAAATGTTTGTTCAAATATTGAACTATGGCTATGGTAGCCTTATCCCCAGTACCTGTCAAGGGTAAATATGTTTTTCTGAATATAGATACGGCACAATATACTTGCAAAGGTTACTGGTAAATATTGTTTCAGATTTATCCATAGGTGCTTGGTATTTATTAAACCACCTCTAGTTACCTGGTTTCCGAAGAATCGATAAATTGCCTATTCGTAGTAATAATACCCCCATAGCTGTCCCGCCCAAATCGATAAGCACATCATAAAAGGCCGCTTCACGGCCGGGCACGAACCACTGGTGCAGCTCATCGCTGACAGCATATAAAAAACCGACCAGCAGGGCATACCCTGCCGCTTGCAGGCTCCAGCCTTTCAGGCCCCCGTTGAAGGCCCGGTAGAGCAAAAAACCGAGTAACGCATAGCCGACAAAATGCCCGATCCCGGCCGGTGCCGGGAAGTGTTCCAGGGTCGGGCTCCCTTTTGCCTGTGCAGAAAAGTAAAAGATTACAGCCATCCAGGCCCCTGCCGGGACCCATAAAACAACCGGTTTAATTACCTTTTTATAATCCATAAGCCGGTGCAGTCTTTTCATAAATGATGTTTTTGTTAATTAAACATAATTCCGGCCGAGGCCGGAGTATTTCTGCTGCAGCTTTTGTCACCATTTGGCTTGGCAGCCAGCGCTGGCAAAAGTTTATTTCCCCAGCGATGGAACAGACAATTCATTAACTTTCTGCAATCTCCATACTTTTCTTCCTCTGCTTCAACTTCCGGCGGCTTTTGCGCGGCGAATCGCTGCTGCTCCCGTAGTAATAATAGTAGTGGTAATCGTAGTGGGAAGAATTCTGGGGCACAGCGTTGATTACCGCCCCGATCACATTGGCCTGGACCCGGGCCAGCTGATCCAGGGCCCCCGCCGCTTCCTCCTTGCGCACCCGCCCGTAGTCGAGAACCAGCAAAGTCCCGTCAACAAGCCGCGACAGGATAGCCGCGTCGGTAACGGCAATAATAGGCGGCGAATCGAAAATAATGTAATCAAAGCGCTCTGCAAAATATTCGATCAGCTTTTTCATCCTCTCCGAGGCCAAAAGTTCAGCCGGGTAAGGTGGTATGGGCCCGCTGGGCATGAGATAAAGCTTTTCATGCTCCGTTTTACGCAGCACCCTGGCCGGTTCAATATCTTCCTTGAAGATTAGGTTGGTCAGCCCCGGTTCGCTCTTTGTTTCAAAAAATTTGTGCAGGGTCGGCCGGCGCAGGTCGGCATCAATGAGCAGCACCGCTCCGCCGCTCTGGGCCATGGTCACTCCAAGGTTGGCCGTTATGGTTGATTTGCCGCAGGACGGGTTTGCTCCGGCAACCAGAATTTTCTTGATCGGCTTATCCACACTGCTGTACTGGATATTGGTCCGCAGGGATCGGAAAGCCTCGGAAGCGGGAGAACGGGGATCTTCCATCGTAAAAAGGTTCTGCCCTTCCACCGCCGGAACTACCCCGATTACCGGGATCTCCAGCAGTTTCTGCGCTTCCTCCGGATCCTTGATAGTCCGATCCAGGTACTCAATTAAGAAGGCAATCCCGAAGGCAGCCATCAGCCCCACCACGAAAGCTACTGCAACATTCATTTTAACACGCGGGCTCACCGGCGCTTCCGGTAAGACAGCCTCATCAACCACACTGACATTTTCAATCTGCATGATCTCGGTTATTTCGGTCATGAAAGCGCTGGCCAACTCGTTGGCAATATCGCGGGCCAGGTGCGGATCTGGATCGGTCACATCAACAGTAATCAGCTCCGTATCGCGCACCGCCTGCACATCCACCTTTTCCCGCAGTTCAATAACACTGTAGGGCAGGCTGCGGTTGGCGATGGCCACCTCCAGCACCCGCCGGCTGTGAATGATCTCCCGGTAAGTATTGACCAGCTGGCGGCTGACCTGGATATCCTGGTAGAGAATCTGCGAAGTATCGGTTGGCCTGGTAAGCATCAGGGTAGTCGAAGCCGTATATTGCGGAGTAATTAAAAATATACTGACCAGCAAACTGGCCAGTGCCGCCAGAATGGGCAACAGCACTATTAATTTCCATCGTTTTACTATAACCTGCCATATCGCGTAAAGATCCAGTTCTTCTTCCAAAGCTATATCACACCTCGCTTCAACTAATACTGTAAAGATTTTCTTTATATATTAAGTTTCTCCTGTTAAACGTTAAATCCTGCTTACCTTTTTCACTGCTGTAACTGTTCCCACGGAGTTTCTTTACACAGTTCTGTTAACGGTTGTTAGCTTCGGTACAGGCCAATTTCTAAAAATAAATTAAATTCCGCAGTAAATATATACCATATATAGCCTTTTACCTCTTGTATTGACAAAATATTTGCGATATAACCTGACTTTTGCAGTAAAATTGATTGAAAATGCCGCTAAGCCCTTATGTTGTAAGGGTTTAACGGCATTTTGAATTTACAGTAAGATGTTGCTTTTTTTAAGTTTTTTTAGTTGCGCTCAG
>JAXHVH010000067.1:0-4870 GCA_034189085.1 Bacillota bacterium
TAAGAAAAACTCCCTGCCTGTCCTGGAGGCTATTAATGATGCCTTTTTGAACAGGCCTTTGATGCCCCAACAGTAAAACTCAATATGGTGTTTTCAAAGAACGGTGTAGCTTCAGTTTAAACTCACTGGGGGTGAGTGGCTACAAACTTTTTATCTAATATCTGCCGTAAATCGTAAAAATTATAAAAGGATGTGAACGAACCATTGAATTCCCTGGAACAGCTGGCAATCTGGGCAAAAGAAAAAGGTGCCCATCAGGCCGTAGTTATTGACCTGGAAGACCTTAATTTTTCGCCTGAGGTGCGCCGCTACTGCGCCATGAACCACTGCGGCAAGTACGGCCGCAACTGGTCCTGCCCGCCCGCCGTAGGGGAAGTTTCGGAGCTGGAAGCTAAAGCACGTAGTTTTTCCTCCGGGATACTGCTCCAAACCCTGCACCCCATAGCTGGTTCATTCGACTGGCAGGGCATGATGACCGCCAAGAAAAAACACGAACAGGTATTGCGCAAAGTTTATCGTCATCTCCTTAAGGAATACCGTCCCGAGGATGCCCTGATTCTGAGTGCCGGGGCCTGCGAGCTATGTAAAAAACACTGCACCTATACTGATGGGGAGCCATGCCGCCATCCCAACCTTGCCCTTTCCTCCCTGGAAGCCTACGGCATCGATGTGGTTGATTTAACTAAGAAGTACGCCGTGCCCTACCACTACAGTGATCAAACCCTGGCATATGTGGGCCTAATTCTGGCCAGGCTTTAAGGAAAAGAAAAAATCCTCTTTCCGGCAAAGTGATCTTCCCCCGCTTTTGTAGACACATAGTTAAGCAACTTTTCTTAGATTTTCGTACTCTTCCGGGCTGTTATAGCCGATTGCTGAATGAGATCTGATCCTGTTATCGAACAAATCATCTCATGCTTCTTGAACAGTTTATGATATTCAAGACTGGCATACTGAGTTCCGCGATCTGAGTGTATCAGCAGCCCCAGGCCGGGATGGCGATTGATAACGGCCATCTGCAGGGCTTCAATAACCAGGTCTTTAATGATACTATTGTTCCATCGCCCAGCCCACTATCCTGCGGGAATAAAGGTCCATCACTGTAGCCAGGTAGAGCCATCCTTCTTTGGTGTAGATATAGGTTATAACCTGATACCCGGCATTGATTGGGCCCAAGGACCTTAAAATTGCGGTTGAGAAGGTTCTCGCTCGGCCACCGGGTGGTTGGGTAAGGAATCGGTGGTCGTTTTATATCTTTTTTTATGCTTGGCCTTAATACCCGGTGCCTTCATCAACCGTTCCACTCTTTTCTTACCGCAGGAAAGCCCTGCTTTAAGCAGGTCCCGGTGGATCCGGGGGCTGCCATAGTAGCCACGCCCTTTTTGGTAAATCTTTAAGATTTCCTGCTTTAATATTTGGTCCCGTCTCTCACGCGGGCCTGGTTTTCGGTTCAGCCACCGGTAATAACCTGAGCGGGAAACATTTAATAGTTCGCACATCTTTTCCCCAGTATGGTTTGCTGTGTGTCTGGCTATAAACCGGTAGGCTACTTCGGTTTTTTCGAAAAGATGTGCACTTACTTTTTAAGATGTCTCTCTCCTCGGTAACATCGGCCAGCTGTTTTTTGAGCCGCAGGTTTTCTTCTTCCAGAGGGCTCAGCTTGCGTAAGCCATTGCCGGGAAAAGCCCTCTCACCCAGCTCGTCACACTCTTTGCGCCACCTGACCAGGACGCTCCTGTGAATACCAGGATCTCTTGCTATTTCCGCTATGCTCTTTTCTGAATTGTAACTTAATGCTACAGCATTCCTTTTGAAATCCTCACTGTGTTTCCTCCGTCCTTCGGCCATCTTGCAAGCACCTCCATAAGTGATTATAGTCTCTTATCTCAGTGTCTAGCAAATCGGGGGAGGATTATCAGCACAAAATTTCGTTGTAGTACTAGTAAAAAGTCGTTATACCTCATCCGGGCCGTCCTCCATAAAACAGGGTAAAGGGCAATCGCAGATAGAGGTTGTTTTTAAGTCTCATATTTCCCATGCTCTAATAATGCCATGGATTACAATATTTGTACAGACATTTATTGGTATTTTAGAGATTTATTTTGTTTTCAAAGAACTGTGTGGCTTTATATCTAACTGAGGGTGAGTGGTTACGGACAAAGATCAATTAAATCCACATTGCTGAAATAATGCAGTTATGCAATAATTATTGAAGATCAAAAGAGTGGGAAAACATTAAAAGTTTTCCCACTCTTTTTAATTTTGTTAGTTATTTACACTGCATCGTTAATTAGTTGTCGTAGCGCAGCACTTTATTTTCCCATGTTCTGATCATGATATGATCGCTGCCACTGCTGACCAGGTATTCTGGAAGCATGGGCGTTTTACCCTGTCCCTGGGGTGCATTGACAATATAATAGGGAACCGCCAGCCCGGAAGTATGCCCCCGCAGGTTTTCCATGATCTCGATTCCTTCTTCCACTTTGGTGCGAAAATGAGTGGTACCCCTTACTGCCTTGGCATGGAATATATAATAGGGGCGGACCATAATCTGGAGCAGATCCTGGTTCAACTTGCGCACAATAAAGGAATCATCGTTGATCCCTTTAAGAAGGACCATCTGGTTGCCAAGTCCCACACCTGCTCTGGCCAGCTTAAAGCAGGCCTCCCGGGAAGCCGGAGTTACTTCGAGGGGATGATTAAAGTGAGAATTCATGTAAACCGGCAGGTGTTCCGATAGAATGCGGCATAGTTCATCGTCAATTCTCATTGGCATCGTTACCGGTGTCCGCGAACCGAACCTTTTGATTTCCACGTGGGGAATGGCATCCAGTTCGTCAAGCAACCAGGCAATGGTCTGGTTATCGAGCATAAAACCGTCCCCACCGGTGAGAAGTACATCACGAATCTCTTCATTCAGGCGAACATATTCGATTGCTGCTTCGAGTTCTTTTCTTGATGTAGCTAAATCTTTTTCACCTATTGACCGGCGCCTCTGACAATGCCGGCAGTACATAGCGCACTGATTGGTTACTTTGATAATCAAGCGATCGGGATAGCGTCGTGTAACAGCCGATGTTGGTGAAGTATATTCTTCAGCCATGGGATCATCAGTCCCGGCCTGGTCAAGATATTCATTGATTGAAGGGATACTCTGCATCTTCACCGGGTCATTCACATTGTCCGAATCGATGAGACTCAAGTAATAAGGAGAAACAGCCCAGCGAAAATATGACCCGGTCTTATCAATTTCTTCAATTTCCTTTTTCTCGAGTGGTAAAAGTTCTTTTAAAACTTTTGTATTGGTAACTCGATTTTTTAACTGCCAGTGCCAGTTATTCCAATCTTCTTCTGAAGCATTAAAAAATTCCCTGATTCTCCTCTGGTTTGCTTTTATCCTTTCCCCTTCCGTAAAACCGGTAGGGATATTCTTAACAGCCTCACGATAATCTGTTAAAGTAGCTTTAAGTTCTTCAGCTCTTTTTTGTGATATCTCGTGTTTTTCGTTCATTTCATTTCCGTTGCTCATTCTCCTGGCATACCTCCATTTGGGGTTATCACTGTATTATTATTAATTATAGTATACTATTTTCCATTTTCTGTGTCAAAGTAAAAAGGAGGTGAAAGGCCATGGGCCTTCCATCTCCCAGTATAACTTTGTAGCTAAATTTATATTTTTAGAAAAGCGGATCCCAAAAACCGGTTTTCATACTGCCGCTCCTTACTTCTGTCGAATCCCAGACCTCGGCATAACCATCAACACGCATTTTTTCATTGATAAAACCGTCTACAACAAGCTCCCGTTTGGTTACGCCACCGGTATTGCTGAAACGGTTGTTCATCTCCAGGTACTTACCATCCGGCCCTTCAGCAGAATATACTTCCTGCTTGATTGAGCCGCTTTCACCGGGATCCATTTCCACTCCCACATTCGATTTTGCATTATGGCCCGGCAGGCTGATCAAGCTAATCAACCGTACATTTTTCTTTGCTTCACTGTAACTTTTTTTAACGTCAACCAGCATTTGATCAAAATAACTGTTTATCTTTTCCATTTCACCGGCAAAGTCTTCCCCGTCCATACTCGAATCGCTCTTGAAGCGACTGTTCAGTTCAGCAATAGCATTGAGCCGCATGGTTTCAATGTGATTAATAGCATCATTCTCCATCCTGACAATGGCAGCGGCATTGGCCGGATCTGTTGTCCCCTTCAGACTTAGTTCAATATGTGTTTTTACGGTGTTCAGGTTTTCCAGATCCACAGAGTAAAGGGAGTGACTTCCTCCCGCTCTGCCTCGCCCCTGGGCCAGCATCAGGGCGCTGCCATTAAAAAAGTCCATTTCCCGCTGCTCCAAGAAATCACCGCTGAATTTAAAAGCAATTCCCGAGTAGGCGTAATCATAATCATTGTTATCTACAGCAAATGCATTTGCCGGCAGAGATATTACCAGCAGTACGACTATAGCAACCGTTATTATTCTTTTAGACAAAAAGAGACACATCCTTTCCTGCCTGTTTAATGAAATCGTTAAATTTTGTTGAACACCCCCCTGCAAATAATCCTTTAAATAAATGGTCGGAGCGACTGGATTTGAACCAGCGACCTCTTGACCCCCAGTCAAGCGCGCTACCAAACTGCGCCACGCCCCGATAATTAACCACTTTAATTTTTCAGCAATTCCTTAATCATTTTAAAGCAACCCCATTGAATTGTCAACCAGCCGAACAGCTGTATTCCCTGCCAGATATACACTGTTAATTCCCAAAGTAAGTTCTACAGTGGACCACGGTGTAGCATTTAGTTTGGGAAGTATTTTTAGTAGAATTAAGTCTGGGAAGTTTTCCTTAAAAGAGAAGGAGAGAATGAATGAAA
>JAXHVH010000068.1:0-4515 GCA_034189085.1 Bacillota bacterium
ACAAAAACAGGTCTTAAGGTAAAAGCCTATTTTCTTGAAACAGGGTATGAAAATTTCAGATGCCCAGAAAGCGGAGCTCATGATATCCCCGCATAAGGTGCAACCAAAAGGTAATTATACTTTGCATCCGGAGCAAAGTCGGCTTTTTGTATTGGGTGAAGTCAGTTGTCAAACAGCAAACAAAAATAATCGCAATTTATTAACAGCGCAAAAACCGGAAGTTATTTTTGCGTGAAGCCTAAGGCTGGGGTTGACTATAGTCAGATAACTGGTAGAAATGCACAATGCCAGTATTACAGTGTAAAGAATTCCCGGTGGCATAATTATGTTAATAGTTCCTTTCCCGATCTGCCATACACGACCCGGGCAATATGATGAGCAGTAGACTGGTAAAAATATTTATTAAAAACATTTTGTTCTGAGCAGGTTCGGAGTTGGAGATCGTCGAAACACATTATTGTTTTCCATTTAAAGGAACGGAGATGGTTATGTGCTCATTGGCGTACCCAGGGAAATTAAGTGCGATGAAAACCGGGTTGCTGTTACACCGGGCGGCGTTCAGTCATTTGTCAAGAACGGACACCGGGTTCTGGTGGAGAAGTCAGCCGGTGAAGGCAGTGGATTTTTAGATGAGCAGTATAGCCAATTCGGTGCGGAAATAATTGAGGATCCCTCTGAAATATACAGCAGTGTGGATCTGGTTGTGAAAGTCAAAGAACCCCAGGATTCGGAATATAAATTTTTACGGAGCGGCCTGATCATCTTTACCTATTTTCACCTGGGAGCGGCGCCAGAACTGGCCGAAGAGCTGCTTAGAAATGAAATAATCGGCATTTCTTACGATACAGTTCAGAAAGCAGACGGATCCCTGCCCCTGCTGGCCCCGATGAGCGAAGTGGCAGGCAAAATGGCGGTCCAGATCGGGGCCCACTACCTGGAGAAACCGTCCGGCGGAGTCGGTATTCTCCTCGGCGGTGTTCCGGGTGTTCCTCCGGCCCATGTTGTCATTATCGGTGGAGGGACAGTAGGCATCAATGCAGCCAGGGTAGCCCTGGGTATGGGTGCCAGGGTCAGTATCTTTGACATTGACACTGTGAAACTGCGTTACATCGATGACATATTCGACGGGCGGGTTAACACTGTAATGTCCAATCATTACTGGCTGGAAAAAGTAATTGCCGATGCCGATCTTCTTATCGGGGCTGTGTTGATCCCCGGATCAAGAGCTCCGCATATTGTCGGTGAGGATCTGGTAAAAAGCATGAAGCCAAAATCGGTGGTTATTGACGTGGCTATTGATCAAGGCGGCTGCATTGAAACCTGCTCCATGCCCACAACTCACAGCGATCCGGTCAGGGAAAAATATGGCGTAATTCACTACAGTGTGGCCAATATCCCCGGCGCGGTACCCCGCACAGCCACCCTGGCCTTAACAAATGCCACTCTTCCCTATGCCCTGGAGATTGCTGATCTGGGATTCGGAAAAGCCGTGGAAACTGATAGCGCTCTGGCTCGTGGGGTCAATACCTGTAAGGGGAAAATTGTTCACAAGGCTGTCGCCTCGTCTCTCGGACTTCAATACACGCCTTTGCGGGATATCTTGGTCCAAAATGTTTAGTTGGTTCCCGGAAAGGGGGTTAGAATTGTGATTCTGATAACCGGAGCCGCCGGGAAAACCGGCAGGGCAGTGCTCGGAGCGCTGGCCCGCCGCGGAGCGGAAACGCGGGTACTGGTGCGCAGGCCGAAACAGGCTGATGAACTGCTCCAGAAGGGGGCCGTGGAGTCGGTTATCGGGGATATGACCAATGCCGGCAGTTTTCTGCAGGCCATGAAAGACGTGCGGGCGGTTTATCACATCTGTCCCAACATGCACCCTCAGGAAAGGGAAATTGGGCGTCTGGCTCTTGAAGCCGCGCAGGCCGAGAAAGTGGAGCATTTTGTTTATCATTCCGTGCTCCACCCTCATACAGAGAAGATGCCTCATCACTGGCAGAAGATGCGAGTTGAAGAAATGATTTTCGAGTCAGGCCTTTCATATGCCATCCTGCAGCCCGCGCCTTACATGCAGAACATTCTTGCTTTCCGGGAAGAGATCATGGAAAAAGGTAGTTATACAGTGCCCTATCCGCCGGGGACCCGCCTGAGCCTGGTCGATCTGACTGATGTCGGCGAGGCGGTGGCTTCAATTCTGCTTGACCCGGGGCACGAAGGGGCAATCTATGAGTTGGTTGGAACAGGAGTCCTGACCCAGGCGGAAATTGCTGCTGTAATCGGTAAGACCCTGCAGCGGGAAGTGGTGGCCGCAGAAACAGACCTGAAAACCTGGCGGCGCAGAGCTATTGAAACTGGCCTTGAAGGTTATGCCCTGGAAACACTTGTCAAAATGTTTGAGTACTATGCTATGTATGGGCTGTGGGGAAACAGTGCTACCTTGCAGAGGCTTCTCGGGCGTGAACCGCGCAGCCTGACCGATTTTGTCCTGACTGAGTTTATATAAAAAGTTTACGGGCAGATGGGATGAGGATCTTGATTGAAAGGGAGGCTTCATATTGTACACCACTGATCTTAAAAAAACAGAAGAAATTGATATTACGTCCGACAAGATGAAGGAAAAGGGAGGGGTTACCGTTCGCTGGCTGCTGGGGGAACCGGAAGGAGCGCCGAATTTCGAGATGCGTTATTTTTCGCTTACGGGAGATGTGACTACCGACTGGCACAGCCATGATTGGGAACATGAGGTTTTCATTGTGGCAGGAAAGGGAAAATGCCGCAGCGAAGATGGAGAAAGGGACCTCAAACCGGGTGATGCCGTCTTTGTTGCTCCCGGGGAGCAGCATCACTTTATTTGCGGTGGTGAAAGGCTCGATTTCATCTGTGTGGTCCCCCGGGGAACCCGGAACCTGTAGTTAACTGTGGAGATATTTGAAGAACAGTAATAATCAAATAGGCTTCATGTCTCCTAAGGTCCGGGAATACTATCAGACGGATAGAACTCGTGTGCTATCGAATATATTCTTTGCAGCTGGTGAATTGAGGTCGATAATGTTTGGGGCCATGAACCCGATATTTAGTCGGACCCCGCTAGTCTGGTACATCACAAATTGTTGCTTCCTGGTGGTAAGCACGCAGAATAGAATACCCTATTTATTATTTGCTGTTTCAAGATTGGCTTCAGTTAGTCCCAACTTCTTCATAGCTTATTCCGCGGGGATAAAGTCCTCCTCACGGGCCCCTTTTTAACGTTCCTCCGCTTCTTGGAAATGCTCTAAAAATTCCTTGCGCCAAATGAATAATCACCATAATTACCTGACGAATCTTAGACATTGAGACCTTACTCCTTTCACTGTTCACTTCATCCAGGAAGGCTTCAACACTGGCAACGGCAATAACATGTTTAAATTTATGCTGAACATCCCGGGCGCCGTTGCTGAAATGGAGCGCAAGCTAACCGTGGAGCGGATCCGCGAGGGCATGGCCAAAGCAAAAATTTACGGCACGAAGACCGGCCGCCCTGTTGGCCGCCCACCGCGGCAAATAACAGCCAGCGCCAGCTTTAAGAAGTATTACCCGATGTGGAAAAACGGAGATATCACCGCCACTGATTTTGCAAGGTTGATCGGGGTTGGCCGGAGCTGACGCATGAAATAGTTTTGAATTGCTGATAGATGAAAAATCATGCTTTTTTCAGCTATTGTCTATCGTTTTACCGAATAAACCGTTTTATCGGTGGCAGCATAAACTTTTCAGAGCACTGCTGCCCGATTTTTACACATCGCTAGATGCATTCGGGCAGACAGGTAGCGTTGGCCAAAGCTTTCAGGCTGCGCCGAGGCTTTTTTAGGCCGCCGGCCGGCTGGTTCTCCAATTATCTTCGAGAACCAACCGCAGCTGGCCGGGGGATTCTCTTAAGTAGCCAGGCCTTTCTTTATCCAGCTCCCGGTTAACCAGTGCCGTTTTCAAGATATAGATGAAGGCCTGGAAGCCGACTGCTTTAACGTGCTCTGTTAAGTAAATCGAGTGAAAAGCCATTTCATTAAGCATCCGGGCGATATGCATCAAGCTGAAAGGCAAACATTAAGATTCCGTAGAGCAGCAACACGGTCATTTGATGCTTGATTTTTCTTGGCTGCCCGGGATCGGGAATCCGGGCCAGCTTTTTTAACAGCCCCGGTAGCAGTTGTCTGTAAACCTCCAGATTCTTAAAAGAAGAATTATTCATGGGCCGTCTCCCCTTTTAAACGGGCGCGAAAATCAGCCGCTAACGGATAGACGTAGATGTCTTTGCGGGTAAGGGCCCTTTTTGTGTAACGGTCCATCCGGCCGCGCCCTTTGGTCTGGCCTAAAACAGATCGTTAGCGCCAGCTCCCTGCGACTGAGCCGGGGAAACATACACCCCGTTTCAACTACTTCCAGCAGGTCCTGAAAGCTAAAATACCTGCCTCTTATCAAAATACTTTTCTCAATAGCTGCTCTGTTTAACACAGTGTGGGCCTCCTTTCTATATTCACCCATACT
>JAXHVH010000069.1:0-4380 GCA_034189085.1 Bacillota bacterium
TCCATAAAACTTGCACCTATCAAAAGCTCTGGTTCACCGCCGCATAGGCGGCTTAGAAAAGCATGTTCATGGAGCCTGAGACAAAGCCAATGTTCACCGCCGCATAGGCGGCTTAGAAATTCAGGGCGGTTGTAAAAGCCTTCCTGGTTCGGTTCACCGCCGCATAGGCGGCTTAGAAAGTCCATAAAACTTGCACCTATCAAAAGCTCTGGTTCACCGCCGCATAGGCGGCTTAGAAAAGCATGTTCATGGAGCCTGAGACAAAGCCAATGTTCACCGCCGCATAGGCGGCTTAGAAATCAAGTTCGGTTTTAACCAATTCCTCATTTTCGTTCACCGCCGCATAGGCGGCTTAGAAAGTCAGCATCCCAATCCCACTCATTGCTACTGAGTTCACCGCCGCATAGGCGGCTTAGAAAGTGAGCACACCGCCAAGTGTCACAACATCTTTGTTCACCGCCGCATAGGCGGCTTAGAAAAAAACAGCGTGAGTTTATTGACCATCCTGCCAGTTCACCGCCGCATAGGCGGCTTAGAAAGATAGGGGTAAACCCTGCGGTGTCCAAGCCGAGTTCACCGCCGCATAGGCGGCTTAGAAACGGCTTCTTGGGCTCGCCTGTAGCGGTTGGCTGTTCACCGCCGCATAGGCGGCTTAGAAATTGACAATGCGGCTCAGTTTATCCAGCTCATCGTTCACCGCCGCATAGGCGGCTTAGAAAATTCCTCTTTCTTCCTGTTTTTCAACCAGAAAGTTCACCGCCGCATAGGCGGCTTAGAAATACTGGTGCGGTGGCGATGCGAGACATTTATGGTTCACCGCCGCATAGGCGGCTTAGAAAACTCCAATCGACCGTTAATGTCGACATAGTACGTTCACCGCCGCATAGGCGGCTTAGAAAATCGGCTGTTAAAGGCAATAATATACACAACAGTTCACCGCCGCATAGGCGGCTTAGAAAATTGCAATATGTTTCTGAATAACCTGCTTCTCGTTCACCGCCGCATAGGCGGCTTAGAAATATGCAGTAAACCTTTCACGGCAATCTCGATCGTTCACCGCCGCATAGGCGGCTTAGAAATGTCAAACCGGTCTACCCGGATTGAGCAGGATGTTCACCGCCGCATAGGCGGCTTAGAAAACACCAAACGGCATGAACCCCTTAAACTTGAGGTTCACCGCCGCATAGGCGGCTTAGAAACACAAAACGTAAGTGGGGTCGGGCACGGTATAGTTCACCGCCGCATAGGCGGCTTAGAAAATCCGGCCAAAAGAAAGGTCATCCGGGCGGGAGTTCACCGCCGCATAGGCGGCTTAGAAAAAACAGCGGGAGTTTATCGACCATCCGGCCAAGTTCACCGCCGCATAGGCGGCTTAGAAAAGAGAGACAGGCAAGAGCTGCTGAGAATACAGGTTCACCGCCGCATAGGCGGCTTAGAAATCTCGCATGGGCACGGGCAGCGGTAGAAGGATGTTCACCGCCGCATAGGCGGCTTAGAAAATACCTAATATCAGCTAATAGTAACCAAACAGGTTCACCGCCGCATAGGCGGCTTAGAAATCTCGCATGGGCACGGGCAGCGGTAGAAGGATGTTCACCGCCGCATAGGCGGCTTAGAAATTCCTTACGCTCTAGGTCAGTTTCGAAGGCCAGTTCACCGCCGCATAGGCGGCTTAGAAATTAAAATTTAGGACAGGGGCCAATGTTGTCGGGTTCACCGCCGCATAGGCGGCTTAGAAACTGTAAAAAATTTATTAAACCTCCTTTCCTATAGTTCACCGCCGCATAGGCGGCTTAGAAAAAGAAAAGCTCGAAGATATGTCTCCGGCAGAAGTTCACCGCCGCATAGGCGGCTTAGAAATGCTGCTGTCGTCCGACGGGGTTGCCACCGACGTTCACCGCCGCATAGGCGGCTTAGAAACGCGATATACCCGCTACCCGCTACAAGGTCGCGTTCACCGCCGCATAGGCGGCTTAGAAAGATATTTTAACAGACAAATGGCTGTTTCAAAAGTTCACCGCCGCATAGGCGGCTTAGAAATTAGTAAGTCAGTTGTGGATAGCGGGGAGCGTGTTCACCGCCGCATAGGCGGCTTAGAAAATCAACCGCTGGAGAGAAATGGGAGATGTCCATCAATAAGCAATTAACTCAATCTATAAGTTTATATTTGCTTTCTTTAGCGATTCGCTCACCCCTTCGAACCCCATACCCGACCCCTTGACCGGTCATGCCAAGAAGTCTTGCCAAGTCCGCCAATGAATATCCCAGTTCCACAACAGCCCAGTAACAATATAACCCCCTTGCTTCCGCCCTTGTCTTTTGACGGCTCTTTGAGATAGGCATCCTCTTGGCAAATAATGGATTTATACCGAGCAGGTTATCTTTGTTTCAGGTAACAGGGTCCCTAGGCGGTCAAGAAAATTGTCCTTGTCCTTAATTATTTTTCGACGTTCTATCCCACGGATCATAAAATGGTGCAGAACACCGGGCGCATCGAGGCGGGCTAATCTTGGCATGAAACTTCTATTAATATATGGACATCATGTCATGTTATTTACTTGGTGATGGACGTCCCCCATCCCGTCCCATAACATTCAAGCTCACCTGCCGAAAAACACAGCTTTTTGTTCAGGTGGAGCGCGTCGTTGATGTCTTCATTTTGGATTCAGATTGAGCGCCCCATAAACACCATCGCCTATCCTACGATAACGTTCCATTGATTTTCTATTTTTCATCCCATTACATAGAAAAGCGACTGCAAGTTTGTTCTTTGGGTCTGCCCATGCAATGTTTGCGCTGCCGCCTGCATGACCAATGACTCCAGGGCGCGGAGTGCTTCCAAAAAAATCTTTAGTATCACCAAGCATAAAACCCAGTCCCCAGCGAACAGGCTTCATTAGAATTTCATCGATTTCCCCTACCTTGTTTGTTGGTGTGCTTACACGTTTTTGGACTTCCTTTGAGAAGAATTGTTTACCCTTGTATGTGCCTTCATACGCAAAAATGTTCATGAAATTGGCAAAGCCCTTAGCGGTAGAAACACATCCAACCCATGACATTTCGTTTTGAATGCCTTTTTTCGAATTTAAAAAATCGCTGCCTCCCTTACGGTTCTTTGTTTGTGAATCTAAAACGTTCATTTTGGCCATTCGATCATACTGCGATTCTGGCAATCCGAAATAGATGTTTTTCAATCCCAAGGGCTTAAAAACCTCTTTTCGCAGAATATCACCCATGGGAGGAAAACTGCCGGTCAGACGAGCAACAATTTCATCCGGAACCATTCCGATGGCCATTCCATGATATCCGTTTTTTTCACCCGGTGTCCACACCGGACGCGTGTCTTCTATTGCACCGGCAATATTTTTTCGATTACCAATGATCACTCGGGCAACTGGACGCTCCACGAACAAGCTATGACTCAAAAACGGAATACCGGCCCGATGACTCAAGATGTGAGCGATAGTGATATTCTCTTTGCCATTCTTGGCAAACTTTGGCCAATGTTTCGCTACTCGATCATCAAAATCCAATCGTCCTTGGTCGTGAAACATCATCATGACAAGGGTGACCATGATTTTTGTTACTGAACGAACCTGATAGAGCGTATTAAAGGTGACGGGCTCGTGACCAGGCCCTTTGTTCTCATTAGCATGCCATTCCAACAACTCGGCACTTGTCATGATTTTCTTACCATCAGGCCCTTTGACCCCGCCTGCCAGATGGATGACAAGCTCTCCATCATAAAAGACGGCAAGTTGTGCCCCCGGGTGAAGCCCCTCTTCGATCATGGAGTGAAACTCACGCTTCAGGTTATTATACCCTTCTTGGTTGATGACCTTTGAATTTGAGACTTGTTCCAGAATTTCCATCGATAGCAGCTTCTCGGGGATGACGGGTGTCTCTTCCAATGCTTCCTTCCAGCTCGGAACGGCAAAAGAGCGGATAATTGCTTTCATCTCGGCTTCGTGACGAGGCCATAATTGTGGTGTAGTAGTGGCTGCGACCAGGAGCCACTTGTTACGGGTTTTTACCCAGAGATTTAGAGTCTTCAAATCATATTCCCCAAACTTGGATTCAACAACAGACTCAAAGGCCGGGACAACGTTATCTGAAAGAGTTATCTCCTTTTCAGACACAAACTTAACACCGGCTTTTTGTGCATTTAAATAGATGTCCTTTAAATTGGCAAATGTAGTGTCTTCTGCAATATTGGCAATAGAGATAGTCAGAAGTGGAAGCCTGTACTTTGATCTAGCTCGAAAGACCTCCTTTGGCCGTGGTTTTTCATTAATGTACTCCTTTGGGTAATTGATGATAAAACCATACTCTTCATTTTCATACTTAGCTTTAAAGGTTTCTTGAGCAAATACACTAAGT
>JAXHVH010000007.1:0-67378 GCA_034189085.1 Bacillota bacterium
TAATTTCATTCAATGGCACACCCTGAAGCATCTTAGATGGAAAGACTTCATAAAAAGCTATGAGCAGGGCAAAAGCATAAATTTTAATTACCAGTCCCGAGAGCATGGCGCTGGATGGAGAAGGAGCTGAGGCATGGGCATCCGGCAACCAGACATGCAGCGGAAAGAGAGCCGCTTTCGTCCCGAAGGCAACGATAAAAAGAGCAGCCGCCAGCAATAAATTCCGAGGATAAAGAGCAATCGCCTCAACCAGGGATACGGATAAATAATCGTAATTAAGATAGCCTGTGGCCATGTAGAGCATAGCCACACCAAGCAAAAAACAACCGGTGCCCATGGCACTGAGAATCAGGTATTTAAAACTGGCTTCCAGGCATTCACGTTCTTCCTTGATGGATATGATCGCGCATGCTGTTATAGTGCAAATTTCCATCATCACAAAGAGATTGAAAAGATCATTTGTCAGGGCGATCCCGGCCATTGAACCCACCAGCAGAGCATAGAGAGTATAATACCAGCCGATGAGCTCCTCTCTCAGCTCATTTCTCAGATCTCGCAGAGCATAGATAAAAATCCAGAGACTGATCACGAAAAGAACAAGGAGCATGTAAACCCGCAGTAGATCAGCCTTTAGTTCAATACCCCACGGCGGAGGCCAGCCTCCCAGATGGTAAAGCTGAGGCCCCAGTTGATAAACTCTTTGCAGGATGATGATAGCCATGACCGAAGCAGCCACCAGGATCACTATCATCAACGGGGCGCAAATCGGCCTGGCCCAGCGAAACAGCAGCGGCATCAGAAAGGCACCGCAGAAAAATAGTACCACCATCAAAACAGGCAAATGTTCAAGAGGATCCACTATTCCCGGCTCCTTAGATCGGTGATTTCATCATAATCACATGTTCCATAATATCGATAAATTTTAACGATCAGGCTTAGAGCATAAGCAGTGACGCTGACAGCGACCACTATACCGGTCAGCATAAGGGCACCGGGAAGAGGGTTGGCATAGGCTGAGGAGGATACCCCTTCTTCAACAATGGGTACCCGCCCACCCGAAAGATAACCCACCGATACAAAAAGGAGGAAAACAGATGTATCCATGATATTCATGGCAATCACTTTTTTAATCATGTTGGAGTGAGTAAGCATTGTATGCATACCAATAGCAAAAAGGACAAGAGCAAACAGGTAGTAATAATTATCTGCTATGTTTCTCAGGAGTTCCATTGCTCTTCTCTCCTTCGATGATGTTATAGAAAAGGGTAACAATGGTGCTGGTCACTTTTGCTCCCAGAAAAAGTGTGATGATGAGAATTGCTCC
Organism: Bacillota bacterium; assembly: GCA_034189085.1. Classification (GTDB taxonomy): domain Bacteria; phylum Bacillota; class Dethiobacteria; order DTU022; family DTU022; genus M55B129. Next base: position 1,325 of record JAXHVH010000007.1, read on the forward strand.
GGAGCTAAACAATGTTCCCGCTTCACCCATGGGCCAACCGGCCGCCCGGTTGGCCAGGTAACTACTACCCATAACCACAGCAGCAAAGCCGGTCAGGGCAAAACCAAGAGCACCTCCACTCTCCAAAATGGAGGCGCTTTGTGGTGAGATCTGCTTGACCCCTGCTTCCAGGTTAAATGAAACAGCAACCAGCACCAGGCTTGCCCCGAAAATCGCCCCTCCCGAAAAGCCACCCCCGGGAGAAAGATGGCCGTGGAGTATCACATAGATTCCATAAAGCTGAATAAAGGGAACCACCAGGCGGCTGGTCAAACGGACAATTTGATCCTCCATAACCTAACCTCTCCTTCCGCTTCTCTCAGTGTGACTTCAATGTGGCAATAACCGCGGCAATGGCTGCAAAAAGCACCGTAGCTTCGCCCAGGGTATCATAAGCGCGATAATCTAGAATAACACTGCTCACAATATTGACTGCTCCCGTTTCCTCTGCTCCTTTTTCAAGGAAACGGGCAGATATTTCATTAAAAACAGGATTGGCGGCAGAACCAAAGGGGGGCATTTCGGCAACAGTAAAAGCAAAAAGAACTATGATCAATCCCATGATATAGAGAGTCAGTAAGGCCCTTGTTTGAACTCCGAACATAAACCGGAGAATCAGGGTCAAAATGATCAGAAAAATTATACCCAGATAGGACATTCAGCATATCCTCCCTGCATCTGCGCTCATTCAACTCTCCTGGTTTTGCTGATCGCCGCAATCAGCAGCAGCGTGGTTACCCCCGTCCCCAGGGCAGCTTCAACCATGGCCACATCAGGAGCATTGAGCTGCTGCCAGATAATAGCCATGATCAGACCAAAAGAGGAAAAAAGAATAACCGCGCTTAACAAATCCCGGATCCAGGCTACACCCAGGGCGCAGATAACCAAAAACAGGAGCAGAAGTATATTCAGTATTTCAGTCACGATCATCCCTCCTGCCTGTAAGGGGCCGGATACCTGTTTTATAAGCAGCCCTGGCAATGGCATGAGCAGCAGTCGGATTGGTGGCCAGGATAAAAACTATGAGCAAAGCCAACCTGACGCCAACGGCCAGGCTGCTTTGCAGGATTAATGAAAGTAAAACCAGGCCAACGCCCAGGGTATCGCACTTGGTAGTAGCATGCAACCGGTTATAGACATCGGGCAGGCGCAGTAATCCCAGTGTGCCTACAAAGAGGAAAAAAAGACCTCCCAGCAGGCAGATAAGAGCAAGCAGATCAAGGATTATCGTCAGATCGAAATTGATCAGTCCAGGGCCCCCTTTTCCAAATACTTGGCTACGCCGACAGTAGTAATGAAACTCATTAAAGCGTAAACCATAGCAATATCCAGAAAATAAGCCTGATTATACATCCTGGCGATAAGAGTGATGATAACGAGCGTTTTGGTCCCTATTATATTTATTGCCGCCACCCGGTCTGGCGCTGTTGGACCGATCATAGCCCGAATCAGGGAAAGAAATATCAACAGCATAACGATGACTGCTCCCAGATTGTAAGCATAATCAAGTATCTGCCCGCTGTTCAATTTCCTTTTCCCTCCATCTGCTTCAGTCTGTCAATGAGAGCCCAATCATTCAATCCTTCACCGCTCTCCACAGTCATGGCATGCACCAGAAATTCATCTCCGTCGGCCATGATGGTGAGGGTACCGGGGGTCAGAGTTATGGAATTGGCCAGTAGGACCCGTCCGGTTATCTTATCAAGGCCTACCTTAAGGGAAACCAGATTGGGTTCGATAGGCATGCGGGGGTGAAGGACCAACCTGGCTACCTGAAAATTAGCAAATACAATGTCACGCAGCAACTGCAGGAAATAACCAATCAGCCAGCAAATGTTTTTAAGGTTAACAGGGGGCCTTTCCGTCGGTTTAATCAATAAGCCACGGTTAAAATAAGTAATGAAAGAAGCCGCAGCCATACCCACCACAAGCTGCGGCCACTTTGTGGAGCCGCTTACAGCAATCCAGAAAAGGAATAGGATTGATGTTATAGCAATATAATTTAGCCTCTCTCTTTTCATTCTATCAGCTACTTTTTAGGCCGTTTCTTCTTTTCCTTCTTCAGACGATCCCGCCGCAGCAAATGCCTCATCGGCAGAGGGAATAGCCGAACGCTTGTGAATAGTCCCGGGCTTGCACTTAAGGACACATTCTCCACAGTCGTCACACTTCTCCAGATCAATGACAGCCAGATTGTCTTCCATTGTTATGGCTTCCCGCGGACATGCTTTAATACAGGCCTTGCAGGCTATACAGCCGACAGAACAGACACTTGACACAGCTTTACCCCGATCATGCGAGCTGCAAAGGACCAGGTGGCCCTGTTCTTCTTTCGGCAGCATTTTTATAATATCTCTCGGGCATGCTTCCGCGCAAAGTCCGCAGCCGGTGCATTTTTCAGGATCGACAACCGGCAGTCCGTGTTTGCCCATCTTGATAGCATCAAAAATACAGGCCCTTACACAATCGCCAAACCCGAGACAACCGTACTGACAGGCTTTAAAACCACCATAAAAACTGTTGGCTACGGAACATTCTTTCACACCATCATAAATATACCGGTCAGCAGCCCTGGTGACATCACCAATGCAAAATACAGTTGCCACCGGCTGGACAGATTTTTCGAATTTCTGCCCCAGCAATTCAGCAACTACTCTGGCTGTTTCCTCACCACCGGGGATGCAGCCGTTTGTCTTCGCTTCTCCCTGGACAACCGCTTCAGCAAAATTCATACAGCCTGCATAACCGCAGGCTCCGCAGTTAGCACCGGGGAGCGCTTCTCTGACCGCATCGACCCGCGGATCTGACTGGACAGCAAAAACACGTGCCGCCACCGCCAAAAGCAGGCCGAAAACCAGTCCCAGTACACCTAAAGTAAGAATTGCATATGTCATAAGCACGGTCTTTTCTCCACCTCGCAACTTATAATCCGTTTTTCTGGCAATAACAATTTTTTACAGGGTCAGCATACCCTTGAAACCGAGAAAAGCCAGGGATAAAATACCAGCTGTGATCAGGGTAATCGCCGTCCCTTCCAGGGCCTGTGGCACTTCGGCCATCTCCAACCGCTCTCTTATACCGGCCATAATAATAAGGGCCATAGAAAAACCTATTGAAGCGGCAATGGCAAAAAATATTGATTCAATGAAAGTAAATTCCTGCCGCACCGCCAGCAGTGCTACAGCCAGCACCGCACAGTTGGTAGTAATCAATGGCAGGAAAATACCCAGCCCCTGATAAAGGACCGGACTTATCTTGCGCAGGGCAATTTCCACGAACTGCACCAGGCCTGCAATAACAAGAATAAATGTTACTATCTGCATATACTCCAGACCAAAGGGAACCAGGACATAGGTGTAAAGTAACCATGTTACCAGGGTAGCCAAAGTCATGACAAAAATAACTGCCATGCCCATCCCCATGGCTGTTTCCGTCTTGCGGGAGACACCCAGGAAGGGGCAAATCCCGAAAAACCGCTGCAGGACAAAGTTTTCTACCAGAATGTAGATAAAGATAATTGATAAAATCTTTTCCATGATATCCTCCTGCTTCAGCCCGGCTGCCTGGCATAAACCATACAGCCGGATCGATTAAATATTAAAACGTTTAAAAATAACATTTACCAGGCCCATCAACAGGCCGAGAGCAATGAAGGCACCCGAGGGCTGAGCAAACAGGGCCATCGGTTCAAAATTAGCTCCAAAGAGATGAATGGCGCTTGCCGGATCAGGGCCAAGGATGGTCCCCTGACCAAGTATTTCTCTCACTGTCGATAAAATTACCAGGGCTACGATAAATCCGATCCCCACTCCTACCCCATCGGCAAGAGAACGAAGAACCGGCTTTTTACTGGCAAAAGCCTCAGCCCGGCCGAGTATAATGCAGTTAACCACGATCAACGGCACGAAAACGCCCAGCGCTTCATAAAGCACCGGTTGAAAAGCCTGCAGGACCATTTCGATAATAGTCACGAAGGTGGCAATGATGACAATGAAACAGGGTATGCGCACCTCCGATGGAATAAACTTGCGGAATAGTGATATAACCAGGTTCGAAGCAATCAGTACCGCTGTTGTCGCCAGTCCCATGCCAAAACCGTTAACAATAAAAACGGTAACCGCCAGGGTGGGGCACATGCCAAGCACCAGTCTGAATACCGGGTTTTCCTTGACAATACCACGCGTAAGATCTCCCAAATAAACATTATCGGATTTCATAGTTTATCCTTCACCTCAGCTTCCATCTTCCAGCGCGCCGGATAGAGCGTCGCGGACAGCATTTATTATCCCTTCGGCGCTTATAGTGGCGCCGGTTTTTGTATCCACATCAAGGTTCTGATTGGCAATAATCTGTTCCGGAATCACAGGATAAGATTCAATATAATAGGTGGGCGTTTCATTTTGCTCCAGTATATCGATCCTGGTGATTTCACCACCGGAAATTTCAACTTCCACCGTTATTGGTCCGCCCGCACCCGGTGCACTGCCGTTGTAAACTCCGTCCGGTACGGAATTAATATCAATTTCTTCACTTTCCACACCGAGGAAATTTTCGGCTACCACACCGGTCACACGCCGAATAGACCCGATCATAGAAGAAGTACTGATAGTGGCGCCGCTTACTGTATCCACATCTTCACCGGCCGTAAGGGGATCTTCATAACTTTTACCCATAAACTGCTGCTGAAAATCGTCGGTGGTAATGACCTCACCAACACCGGGAGTTTCTGTATGGGATATAATTATGATGTCAATGATCTTTCCTTCACCGTCAAAGGCAAGATTATAGGTAATATCACCGTCATAACCCTGCTGGACTGCAGTGGCCATGATCCCTATCAGGTCACCGTTTTCATCGTAAAGGAGATCAAACTTATCTTCTTCTATCTCCACTGTTTCGAAAGTGTCAAAATCAGGGAAGCAGCAATTAAGGGACTCCCGGTATTCGGCCTCCTTCCGTTCGGCAATAATTGGTGTGGTCAGGTTATACATTCCGGTCAGTAAAGCAGCCGAAACTACACCAACCACAACCAGGGTTAGCGACAGACGCAGAATATTACGCACTTTTCTTCACCCCCCCGAACTGCTTTGGAACTGTAAAGTTATCAATAATTGGTGTTAAAGCATTCATTATTAAAATGGCAAAAGTGACACCTTCCGGCATAGTCCCCCACAGCCTGATCAGGATTGTTATAAGGCCACAGCCAATCCCAAAAATCAATTTCCCAACCGGGGTAACAGGAGAAGTTACCAGGTCGGTTGCCATGAACAAAGCTCCCAACATTACACCACCGGCGAGCACATGAAAGAAGCCTGTCAGGAGGTGATTTTCATAAAAACCTCCACCCAGCAGGGCGCCCAGAACAAAGACAGTGCCGATAAATCCAACCGGAATACGCCAGTCAATATGCCCCTTGTAAAAAAGCCATGCCGCTCCAACCAGCAGGGCAAAAGCCGAAGTTTCACCGAGGCAACCGGCCACATTCCCTACAAACAATTGCGCAAGAGTTACCGCCTGGGCCTGAGCCTCTCCGGCCAGCGGAGTAGCCGTAGTCACAGCAGCAATATCCGCACCAAAAGCAAACGGCTCGGGGGTTGACCAGACCGTTCCTACCATATGGCTACCCCACGATACTACTACTATGGCCCGACCGACCAGAGCCGGGTTAAAAATATTGTAACCAATTCCGCCAAAAACCTGTTTGCCAATGATAATGGCCATTGCAGACCCGATAACCACCAGCCACCAGGGAGCTGCTGGCGGTAAAACCATGGCAAATAAAAGGCCGGTGACAGCAGCACTTCTATCACTGAAAATATCTCTTTTTTTTAGCCAGAGGGCTTCGACCAGCATGGCCGTCACCACAGAAATGGCCATCGTCAGCAAAGCTTGGTAACCAAACAGCAGCACTGCCATTAGTGCTACCGGAAAAAGAGCAATCAAAACATCGGTCATAACACTCTGCACAGAATCAATGCTTCGTATGTGCGGAGAAGATGAAACAACTAATTTTTTATCCATTTCCATCACTTCCCTTCCTCGCGCAGCCCGCTACCTTTTTTTCGCTTTCACTATTTCCGCTTTGGCAATCCGGATTAATTGTGTCAAAGGGATTTTTGAGGGACAAACATAGGCACAACAACCGCATTCAAAACAATCAAGAGCATGTAATTTTTCCGCCTTTTTGAAAAGTCCGTGCTCGGCAGCCTGCGCTATGTCAGTAGGCACGAGCTGAACGGGACAGGCGGTAACACATTTTGCACAGCGGATGCAGGGGCTGCTTTCAGCCAGATAAACATCATCATCCGTGAGGGCAAGGATGCCTGAAGTCCCTTTAATCACCGGAAGGTCTGCGTTGGACTGGGCTAGTCCCATCATCGGCCCACCAATAATCAGTTTCCGGGTCTCTTCCTTCAGCCCTCCACAGGTTTCCAGGACATCACTTACGAGTGTTCCGACCCTGATGAGCAAGTTGGCCGGGGTATTGACGCCTTCCCCGGTTACAGTCACTACTCGTTCAATGAGAGGCTTCCCTTCGCGAATGGCATCGCAGACAGCCACGGCAGTTCCCACGTTGTGATTGACTACCCCGACATCCATGGGCAGGCCACCCGATGGCACCTTGCGCCCCGTTGTTACCAAAATTAACATTTTCTCTGCTCCCTGGGGGTACTTGGTGTGCAGGCGGTTTATGGAAATGGCATCTTCTTCAGCTATGGCCTGTTCCATCGCCTGGATTGCATCGGCCTTATTATCTTCAATACCAATGATCCCTTTTTCCGCCCCCAGGGCTTTCATCATTATTTTTAAACCAAAAACTATTTTTTCAGTTTTTTCGAGCATTACCCTGTGATCGGCTGTCAAATAGGGTTCACATTCTGCCCCATTGATGATTACGACATCGATGGGTTTTTCTTTCGGCGGTGACAATTTTACATGAGCGGGGAAGGTTGCCCCACCGAGGCCGACAATTCCTGCTTCCTGAACAGCCTTTCGAATTTCCTGGGAAGTAAGTGAAGAAAGATCTCCGGCCGGTTTTAAACCGTCCACCCATTGATCCTGTCCGTCAGATTCAATAGTAACCGCCTGGACCGGTCGACCAAGGGGATGATTGTACAACCCAATTTCTGTAATTTTGCCAGAAATTGAAGCATGAATCGGCGCCGAAACAAAACTGCTGCTTTCGGCAATTCTCTGCCCTGTTTTAACTTCTGCTCCCACTTCGATTCCTTCGAGCGGTTCACAGGGTGCTCCAATATGCTGTTGCAGCGGAATCACTACTTTTGAGGGGAGTTTCATCTTCGTAACAGCCAGCGAAGCGGTTATCTCTTTGCGGTAATCCGGATGAACGCCTCCCTTAAAAACTGTGCTGCCCATCTATTATGTTCACCCTTTCCTGTAATAGTAAGATTCTTTGTACTGATATTGGCAGACAAAAACAAATACCGATAATATTTTCGTGAAATCTCCTGAAAATCCTGCTGATGAACTCTTTTTTATCATTCCTTTGCAGTTTGTCTTCCTCCGCCATCTTTATATGCATTTTTCTCTATCCAGTAAGCACGAACATCACTAACTGTATAGAGAGAGCCGGTTACCAGGACGGCGTCTTCCGGTTCGGCTTCCGCCAAAGCTTTGTCCAGCGCCTCCCTGTAATCTTCGACAATTATTGGCGAGTCTGACAAAGAAAAGTTGGCCGATGCAAACCTGGCTACATCTTGCGGTTCGGCTGCCCGCGGCAGCACAGGCCTGGTAAAAATGACCCTGTTGGCCAGAGGTAAAATATGACCGAGCATCGTTTTCATATCCTTGTCGGCCAGAACTCCCAGCACCAGTATAAGACGGCGATAGTCAAAATAACGGGGCACTGCATCGGCCAGTTTTTCCATCGAAGCCGGATTATGTGCACCGTCCATTATCAGGAGCGGCTTTTCATGCATCAACTCAAGCCTGCCAGGCCACTCTGTTGCCGCCAGCCCCCTGCGGAAAGCATCTTCAGGGATCGTAAAACCCATACCCGAAAGCAGTTCAGCAGCAGCCACTGCGGTGGAGGCATTGGTGAGCTGGTAGAGGCCCCGCAGGGGAATGAAAAGTTCATCGAAATGACGGGAAAAACCGGTATAGGAAAAATATTGCCCTTCTTTGGTAATTTTCTCAAGAACTGCAGCCGGCCCCGGTGCCTGTTCATGATGATTGGCAAGGGCGGGATAGATCCTGTAGAAAGGAGAGTTTAATTTACGGCAACACTCCTTCAGCAGTTTGAGCACTTTTTCATCTTCAGCGGAGGTAAGTAAAGGTCTTTCCTTTTTAATAATCCCCGCCTTTTCAGCAGCAATTGCTTCCACGGTATCCCCCAGGATGGCCGTGTGCTCCAGGCTGACATTGGTTATGATACTGTAGAGAGGATCAACGACATTGGTCGCGTCGAGTCTCCCGCCGAGACCCACTTCCAGAACCACCAGGTCTACCTTCCGACGGGCAAAATAAGTGAGAGCCAGAACCGTGACTGCTTCAAATTCAGTGGGTTGGCCAAGGTTGGGATCAATTTTAATTTTTTCAATCAGTGGGCGGATCTCCTTTACCAGATCAACCAGCTCTTCAGGGTTGATATCCGAACCGTTGATAGCCATGCGGTTGGTAAATGAAAGCAGGTAAGGAGAAGTGTAAAGGCCAACCTGATACCCGGCCGCCCGCAGGACAGAAGCAAGCATAACTGCAGTTGATCCTTTTCCATTAGTCCCGCCGATGTGAACAAAAGAAAGATTGTGGTGGGGATTGCCAAGCACCTCCAGCAAGGCGGCAACCCTTTCCAGGCCGGGTTTGATGCCAAACCGGCCCATGCCGTGAATCCATTCAAGCGCTTCGTGGTACTCCGCCAATTCCTGGTGCATCATTCAGCTCAACTCCTGCAGACGCTGCTGTAGTTTCAAAAAACGGGTTTCCTGTTCACCGCGGCGGTCTTTCTCTTTTTGGACCACCTGCGGAGGCGCCTTTTTAATAAAATGCGGGTTGTTTAATTTCTTTTCAGTTCTCTCTATTTCTTTTTTTAGCTGTTCCAGTTCTTTCTCCAGCCGGGCTGTCTCCGCTTCGAGATCGATGATCCCTTCCAGGGGCAGGTAAACTTCTATTCCCTCACCGATAATGGCTGTGAGAGCCTGTTTTGGCTTGGCGGCATCGACATCTATTACCAGTAGATCGGTGAAAGCAAGGCGATTGAGGTGATGGCTTTCTTCCCTGAAACAGGCGGCAGTCTTACCTGACGCCCTGACAATAACCCTGGTTTTACGGCCGGGCGGGATCTGTATCTGGTTGCGCAAATTTCTGATTGCCCGGACCAGTTCCTGGAACAACTCCATCTCTTCATTATCCTGTGGAAAGTGCATCTCCGACGACACCTCCGGCCAGGCTCCGATAACCAGGGCTTCTTCCCGGCGACCGGGGAGCTGCTGCCATATTTCCTCGGAAATAAAGGGCATGAAAGGATGTAGCAGGCGCATCACTCCGTCCAGGAGGTAAACCAGCAGGCTGCGGGTAAGCTTCCTGTTGTCCTGTGCTTCCCTGCTATCTTTCTTGCTGTAGAGATAATGTTTGCTCAGTTCCACATACCAGTCACAAAAATCATTCCACAGATACTCATAAATCAGGTGGGCTGCTTCACCGAGCTCATAATTTTCCAGCAGTTCACTTACCCTTTGCACTGTTTCGTTGTAACGATGCAGAACCCATCGATCAGCTCGTTTTAATCCTTCCGGTGGTACAGCAGGATCAAACGGCTGGATAAAAGATCCCGATTCGCCTTCATCAAAAAGGTTCATCAAAACAAATCGAGAAGCATTCCAAATTTTATTAGCAAAGTTGCGGGCTGCTTCAACACTCTCCTGGCGAAATCGCTGATCGTTGCCTGGTGCCTGACCCGTTATCAGGGTAAAACGAAGAGTATCAGCCCCGTATTCCTCAATTACCTCGAGGGGGTCAATCCCGTTGCCGAGTGATTTGCTCATCTTCCGTCCCTGGGCATCGCGAACAAGACCGGTTATATAAACTGTGTGAAAGGGTACTTCCTGCATAAACTCGAGAGACATGAACATCATCCGGGCAACCCAGAAAAAGATGATGTCATATGCAGTTACCAGAACACTGGTGGGGAAAAAATGCTTCAGATCAGGAGTCTGATCAGGCCAGCCAAGCGTGGAGAAAGGCCACAGTCCGGAGCTAAACCAGGTGTCCAGAACATCGGGATCCTGCTCAAGGGAACTTCCGCCGCATGAAGGGCAACGCTGCGGTTCCTCGTAATCGACGATTACCTCCCCGCATGAGCAGTACCAGGCCGGTATACGATGTCCCCACCAGAGCTGCCGTGATATACACCAGTCACGAATATTTTCGACCCAGTTCTCATATATACGAGTGAAGCGGGGAGGGATAAAAACAGTCTTACCTTCATTGAGTGCCTCCAGGGCCGGTTTGGCCAGCGGCTTCATCCTGACGAACCACTGGCGAGAAATAAGCGGTTCCACGATAGTGTGACAGCGCTGGCAGCGTCCAATAGAATGTTCGTAGTCCTCAATTTTTTCAATCAGTCCAAGTTTCTCCAGGTCGGCAACCACCCGCTTACGGCATTCAAAACGATCAAGTCCTTTGTAAAGCCCGGCCGCTTCGGTCATTCGGGCTTCTTCATCGATAATTTTAATCACTTCGAGACTATGACGCTGGCCGATAACCAGGTCGTTGGGGTCATGCCCCGGAGTCACCTTAACCGCTCCACTGCCGAATTCCGGATCTACATAATCATCGGCTATGATGGGCATCTCCCTATTTAAAAGCGGTAGAACGACCTTCCTGCCTACCAGGCCCTTATACCGGTCATCGTCAGGATGCACAGCTACTGCAGTATCCCCAAGCATTGTTTCCGGTCGAGTAGTCGCCACTACAATATGCCCTGAACCGTCAGCAAGCGGATAACGAATGTGCGTGATCACCGCCGGCTCGTTTTCATGTTCAACTTCAATATCAGATAAGGCAGTATGACAGCGGGGACACCAGTTGATCATATAATCGCCGCGGTAAATCAGCCCGCGACGATACAAATCGACAAAAACCTTCCGCACTGCCCGTGAACAACCTTCATCCATGGTAAAACGTTCCCTGGACCAGTCACAGGAAACCCCGAGCCGGTAAAGCTGGCTGACAATGCGGGAATGGTATTTTTCCTTCCATTCCCAGACTTTTTCCTGGAATTTTTCCCGGCCGAGTTCGCGGCTGTCAATCCCCTCTTCTGCCAGGTGTTTTTCCACTACATTCTGTGTAGCTATGCCGGCATGATCGCTCCCCGGCAACCAGAGGGCATCATATCCCTGCATGCGCCGCCAGCGGATCAGTATATCCTGCACTGTATTGTTGAGGGCATGGCCCATATGCAGGGATCCTGTTACATTCGGTGGAGGAATGACAATCGTGAAGGGGATCTTCTTCGGATCACGGACAGCTTTGAAGTATTCTCCTTGCAACCAAAATTGGTACCTTTTTTCTTCGACTCCGGCCGGATCATAGACCGGGGGGAGAGTTGTTTCAGACATATATTCACCTCAGGTATAAAAGGATATTAAAAATATGGGCATTGGAACAAGCAGATTCACAAACCCATTTTATCCGGTATACTCCTATTGTCATTTTGCTATTTATTATATCATCCTGGCGGGAATAATTACGACCCGTTCATAAAACAAGGACCAATAAATATTATATCTTCAATTACGCAAAGTCAATGCCAGCAACGCCCTTTTTCATCAGGATGGGATTTACAACCGATCTATCTCTTGATTTCCCGATCCAGAGTGTCAATTGAATTCTTAATGTTTGCCCCATCCCAGGGGACATGATCAAAGCCCTGGCAAGGTTGGAAACCGCAATAGATCCACCGAAGACAAGCAGCAAAGGGGTATTGAAACCGCCTGTCACAGTTTTGATATTATTCATTTTTATAATGAAAGGCACTATACTGCGCCGATAAAAAACGAAAAGGACCAATGTGGGTCATGATAAACAGTTTACATGGCGACTACCATCATGGTGACAACCAGGATAACTCTTCTACTGGTTACTTTGAACAGGGAATCCGATACCACCGTCCGGACCTTGCTCATAAAGACGGTAACCCGCATCAAAAGCTTTCTGATTAAGCTCACCACTCCCCCCGGGGGCAAGTCTGTAAATACTCTCCCTGAAAACATGTCGATCAATCAGCGCAGTAGCGGCATTGATTACACCGAGGGCCAGCATATTGGCCACCACTTCCTTGCCCAGCTCTTCCCTGGCAGTTCTGGTAATGGGAAAGGAAGATATCCGGTAATCATCTCTGAAGGACCCCCTGACAAAAGTTGAATCAACAAAGACTGTACATTCTGCATCCACTTTGGCCAGGTACTTATTGAAAGAGGTTTCGTTCATGCAGAGAAGGATGGAAGGTTTGGTTACCCTGGGGTAATCGATGGTATCCACATCGATGATCACTCCCGCCATACTGGCTCCTCCCCGGGCTTCAGGTCCGTATGATTGGGTCTGGACAACATTTTTATTGTCATTAACCGCCGCTTCGGCCAGGACAATTGAAGCCAGGATCAACCCCTGTCCGCCGGCCCCGGTAAGCAGTATTTCCTTTCTATTACCCAAAAACATCACTCCGTTTGGCGGTTTTCCCCCACGGTTACGATTCGGTAATACTCTTCAGCATACTCAGGGGCTGCATTGGAAAAATGTACGCCGGTCAGGATTTTCCCATGCAGTTCTTTTTTATCCATAGATGCAGCCTTTTCAACAGAAATACTGTTTTCCTTCATACTTTTGAGCATTTCAACCGGCCCGCCAAGATTGTTGCGCCGTCCGAAGGAAATCGGGCACTGAGAAAATGATTCCACGACGGAGAAACCCTTGTGCGCGGCCGCCCGGGCAATCAACTGCTCGAGCTGCCTGGGCTGGGCAGCCGTTCCCCTGGCCCCAAAAGTGGCTCCTGCACCCCGGGCCAGTTCCAGGATATCAAAAGACCTCTCCAGGGTCCCCCTGGGAGCAGTGCTGGCTTTGCTCCCCTGCGGGGTGAGAGGGGAATACTGACCTCCGGTCATCCCGTATATCTGGTTATTGATTATTACTGCGTTCAAATCAATATTCCTTCTGCAGGCATGAATAAAATGATTGCCCCCGATTGCGCTGCAATCACCATCGCCCATGATTACAAAGATTTTCAGTTCCGGTCGGGCCATTTTTAATCCGGTGGAAAAAGCCAGTGCCCGACCATGGGTAGTGTGTAAAGTGTTGAAATTCAGGTATCCGGATGCCCGTGATGAACAACCGATACCTGATACAATGACTACATCCTTCTGATCAAAACCGGTACGCTCAATTGCCCTGATCAAAGCTGCAGTAACGATTCCATTCCCACATCCAGGACACCAGATATGAGGTAGTTTCCTGGTTCTTAAAAAATTACGGCTAAGCTGTTCTATGACAGCCACCTCCCCATTATTTCAACAAGTTGATCCGGAGTAATCATTTCTCCATCATACCGGTTAAGAGGGATCACTTCCGCTTTTCCACAAGCACAGCGTTCAACCTCATTGACCAGCTGACCCATGTTAAGTTCGGGCACAATTATGACATCGGCTTTTTCCGCCAGCTCTTTAATCTCCCGGTCCGGGAAAGGCCATATTGTTTGCAGGCTGAGTAAGCCCACAGGCTGCCGATTCTGCCAGTGTGCCTTTTTGATTGCTGCCCTGGCAGAACGAACAGTACAGCCGTAAGCCACAATAGCTACCTTTGGTTCCCTGTGGCCGATATAATTGGTAAGGACAATTTCTTCCCGATATTTCTTAAGTTTGTCATGGAGCCGGTCAAGCGCTCTTTCCACCTGCGGAGGATCGTTGGTAGGGAAACCATACTGATCGTGAAATAGGCCTGTTACATGATAATAGCGGCCGAAGCCGAAAGGCACCAGGGGGGTAACCCCTTTATCATCATAGGGCTTCCAGTCTGCCGGCGCTTTATCGCTGGCTTTTTCAACGATGAGTTTGCCTCCTCCAGGAATGAGCACTTTTTCTCTCATATGGCCAATTGCCTCGTCGAGAAGCAACACCACCGGCTGTCTGAGCTTCTGACTGAGGTTAACAGCGGCAATGGTGAGATAATAAGTTTCATAAACTGAAGCAGGTGAAAAGACAATAATTGGGTGATCACCGTGAGTGCCCCAGCGGGACTGCATAACATCGCCCTGAGAGGGCGCAGTAGGCACACCGGTGCTGGGCCCCATTCGCTGCACGTTAACCACGACACAGGGAATTTCAGCCATGACCGCAAAACCCAAATTTTCCTGTTTCAATGAAAAACCGGGACCACTGGTAGCAGTTAAAGTTCTCATTCCCCCGATTGATGCTCCTATGACAGCAGCCATACTCGCAATTTCATCTTCCATCTGCATGAAAACACCACCAATGTCGGGTAGCTTAGCTGCCATTATCTCGGCAATCTCGGTGGAGGGAGTAATTGGGTAACCGGCAAAAAATCTTACCCCGGCATTGAGGGCGCCTTCAGCACAGGCCTGGTTCCCCTGCATAAGGACAGGCTTCGTTTCAGACATTCAGGATGTCACCCCTTTAACCACGGCTAAGGCAAAGTTGGGACAAACTGTTGCATAAGTGCCCCATTTTCTGCATCGATCCTGGCAAATAATCAGTTCGCCCTTCAATGCTTTTTTAGATAGACAGAACATTTTTCACCCTCCGTATTTCCCCTGATTATCAAACCAACTTTAATTATAACTCTGCCCAACTGAAAGTAACAGAAAGACATTGAATCGCACAGATGGTTTTTAAAATACCACTTAATTATTCATTGATTTTTATTGATTTTTATAGATCAAGGCTTTTCCTTTTTTGCCATCCATCTTTACAACGAAAGGACTGTCGCCCCGGATATGGAAAGTAAATTGTTTTCTTTCCATTGTTTTTTGCGATCTGAGCCACTGCCAGTCAACAAAACCGCCTCTTTCACCTGGTGGAATATAAAAATAACCGACATTCATGGCAATCAGGTTATGAAAAAAATGAGTCCCCTGCGATGGCTCAATATTAAAATCATGAGTACAGGCTTCCACTATAATCCGGGCCTGGGAAATGTGACCCCACTCCACAGGTATCCCAAGGTGGGGATCTCTCGAACCCCACCTGCCAGGGCCAATCAAAATATATCGCCTGTTTTCCTTTTTTAATTTTTGATTAAAATAATCTATTTCTTTTTTTACCTGGCCTGTTTTTGTTTTGTCGAATCGTTCCGGATCGACCACTACGATATCGTATAGATCTTGGATAATGCCATGGCCCATACCCTCACCGGTATACAGGAAAATTGCTTTCCGCTCAACATGTTCAAAGTTTAGCTGCAGTTCCTCCTTGTTGACTGTCAGCGGCCGGACTTGCAGAAAGTAAAAAGCCGGTTTTTTACCTTCATTATCACTCCTGGTTAGATCCACAGCAAACTCTATCTCCACGGGAACCCCGAAGGCAACTTCAGAAATATCAAGAATATCAATCAGAATCCTTGAAAGGGGGAAAACATCATATTTTATGATATTGGAGAAGTTTATCACCCGTGGCCCAGGCCTGTTTAGCCCATCATCAATCCTGTTGTTGGCAGCGTCCCAGACAGAAGCAAGATGGCGTAAATTATTATGCTTCTCAATTGCAGACACCGGTAGCCTGGCCAGGGTAGCCATTGAATCTCCGGACATCTCCTCACTGTTGTACTGCATATCCAGAGCATAGGCTTCAGTCTGGGTGAAGCGAACCTGATCTTCTGTTGAAAAATAATTGATCTCTGGATGGCGGGGGCAGAAACGGTGTGTTCTGCCGCCTTCAACAATGTGATGCCCCAATCCCACCGCCAGCATAGCCACACCCTCATGATGGGAAAGACGGGCAGTTGGGTAAAAGTTATACGACTGGGCCACACCCGAAAAATGAGGATAATAATACCCGTCGGATTCCTGACCGACAATTTCCTGAATAACCACAGCCATTTTCTCCTCTTCAAGCCTGCAGTTGAGACCCTCGATGTAACTTTTGGTATTCTGAAGGTAAACCGAGGCATATACCAGCTTAATCGCGGTTACCAGCTGAACCAGCCTGCAGGAAAGCGATTGATGGTTGTTTGGAATCATGTAGGTGTCATAAATACCGGCAAAGGGCTGAGACTGTGAATCTTCAAGCAGGCCTGAAGATCGGATAGCCAGCGGTCTCTTAATCACTTCCAGCAAATCAGTCAGTTGTTCTATCAGGGAAGGAGAAAGCTCTCCCTGTAAAAACTCCTGACGAACCTGTTCATCGCTGCTGCTGCCCATCAAAAAGCGGAGATCATTCTTTTCAATATAATGATCAAATTCATCGGTTCCAATAATGAATGTTTTTGGCACCTTTATATCAACTTCTTTATCGTAACCGTTGAAATCAATGGTGGCAAAGATACTGTTGAAAAAAGCCAGGCCCCTTCCTTTGCCACCCAGGGAACCTTCAGTCATTTTGATCATAACATCATCGGACGTTAACGAATTTTTTTCAAAACCAATTACTTTACCCTTTTTCTGCTGATTACGGGTCCTGTTGAAGATATCGACAAGGAATTGGCGGTGCATCTCTGTATCTGGAAAATCGGAATCTTTGATGGGCTTGATTTTACGGGCTACCTGAAATTCACCGTGGGCGATCAACCAGGCCGAAAAATGATTTCGTTTACTATGGTAAAGCAGCGATTCAGTGGGGATAAGCCTGATCTTTCTTTCCAGGTCGGCCAGCGACGTAGCCCGATCTATCTCTTCACCTCTTTTATTCCGGAAAACAAAATCACCGAAACCGAGGTTCTCGAGAATAAAAGTTTTTAATTCAAAAAGCAGGTTGGGAGAATATTTGTGGATAAAGTGCACCTGCAGCGATTCAGCCAGCTGCCGGTCAAGCATTTCGGAAGATTGCAGGAGGATGGGGATGTCCCACTGCTCCTCTTTTAGCATTTTTATCAACCCAATTCCCGCTTGATCATGAAGATTCCCTTCTTTTTCATAACATATATCAGATATAATGCAGAGCATGTATTCTTTGTATTTACGACAGATTGCCATGGCTTCTTCGTAACTGCGCGCACAGAGCACTTTGGGCCGGGCTCGCATGCGATAATACTTCTGAGCATCATTAAGCTCCTCAGAAATAAGACGCTGTGTCTGAAGCATGATTTCCTTATAAAGAGCAGGCAGATAGATGGAATAAAAATCGATAGAATCTTCCACCAGGAGAATGACCCGCACCATACCATAACTGGTATCGTACCCCACATTATTCTTGTCTTCTATATATTTGATCATGGCCAGGATCAGCTTGGAATCTCCATTCCATAGAAAAACATTCTCGAAACAGCCCATTTCCGCTTTTCTACTTTCAACAATGCTTAGATCCGCCTTGTTGGTCAGCAAAAGTAGAATCGGGACCTCACTATCGGCTTCCCTGATCCTGCGGCCCAGTTCGAAGGCGGATAATCCGGCAACGCGCATGGTGGTTATGACCAGGTCGTAATGCTGTTCTGAAAGCTTTTCAATTGCTTCCTCAGCTGTTGGAACGTTGGTTATCCTGGGAATAGTCGTTAACTTCAGCTCGTGGTATTCGCCAACAAGTTTCTGGCTCAGGCGTGATTCCTGTTCAAAAGTATAGGCATCATAAAGAGTGGAGATGAGCAAAATTTCTCGCACCCGGTTCTGCATTAAATAGTGAAAGTTATCTTCTCCATATTTAAATTGTGAATAGTAATAATTAAGCTTTTTTAAATCCATGCTATTGCCTTCTTCCCGAGACTTCTACGGATTGTATGGTTCATGATGATTGGGCTTTCTCTTTGTAATCATCTCCCCCGTTCCGCAACAGCGAACCCAAAGCCATTTTATAGAGCTAAACTGTTCACTATTTCTAGATTAACATAAAATCAGAGGGGTAATCAAATACAAAACATGACGAATTAAACTCACTTATATCCTCAGTTTCGCTGCTGCTATGGAGCAGATACCACTTTATCTATCAACAGCCCTTCCGGAATAATAACCGGAAAACAGTCTGCCTTAAAGAAACTGCGCCCTTTGGAAAACAAGGACGCAGTTTATAAACAAATCAAAACCAGGGGTTAAACAACCCCCTGATCAATCATTGCATCGGCCACCTTGACAAATCCGGCAATATTTGCCCCTTTCACATAATCAACATAACCGTCATCGCTTTTGCCGTGTCTGACACACTGCTCATGGATGGTTGACATGATGTCACGTAATTTTTTATCCACTTCATCACGAGACCACGACATGCGCATACTGTTCTGGCTCATTTCCAGGCCGGAAGTAGCCACCCCGCCTGCATTGGAAGCTTTTCCCGGGGAATAAAGAATACCCGCTTTCTGAAAAACCTCAACTCCCTCCGGGGTTGTCGGCATATTAGCTCCCTCACATACAGCCATGCACCCGTTTGCCACCAGGGTCCTGGCATCCTCCTCATTAATTTCATTCTGTGTTGCACAGGGGAAAGCCAGATCACATTTAATTGACCAGGGACGCTGGTTCTCGTAATAATCACAGGTAAATTGCTCGGTGCACTCTTTTATCCGACCCCTTTTCACATTCTTCAGTTCGAAAACACATTTTAGATCTTCTTCATTTATCCCTTTATTATCACAGATAAAACCATTTGAATCGGAGAAGGTAACCACTTTTGCTCCGAGCTCAAGCAATTTTTCCGCCGTATGCTGGGCCACGTTGCCCGAGCCAGAAACAGTACAGATTTTACCTTCCAGGGACTCTCCCCGTGTTTTAAGCATCTCCTGAGCAAAGTAGACACAACCGTAACCGGTCGCTTCCGGGCGGATCAAACTGCCACCCCAGTTCAGGCCTTTGCCGGTCAACACTCCGGTAAACTCATTGCGCAAACGTTTGTACTGCCCGAACATATAACCGATTTCCCGTCCACCAACTCCAATATCTCCAGCCGGAACATCGGTATTGGGCCCAATATGCCTGGCCAGTTCGGTCATAAAGCTCTGGCAAAAACGCATTATTTCATTATCGGTTTTACCTTTGGGATCAAAATCAGAACCACCCTTCCCACCACCCATGGGCAGTGAAGTAAGGGAATTCTTGAATGTCTGCTCGAAAGCAAGGAATTTCAGGATGCTTAGATTTACGCTGGGATGAAATCTGATTCCACCTTTGTAAGGACCGATGGCGCTGTTCCACTCAATCCGGTAGCCGCGGTTGATCTGAGTATTACCACTGTCATCAATCCACGGAACACGGAAAATTATGATCCTTTCCGCTTCAACCAGCCTCTCCAATATTTTTGCCTTCATGTATTTTGGATTTTCTTCGATGAAGGGGAAAATTGTTTCAATAACTTCTTCTACCGCCTGATGAAATTCAACTTCACCAGGATTCTTTCTTGTTACTTCTTCCATAAATCCTTGTGGTGTCATTAATTTACCTTCCTCCCCAATATCAACCAGGTTTACGTTTTAAATACCAATTACTGCTTTTGCTGCTTTGCCATTGTTGGAACACCCCGTTCATCCCAACCCCGTAAAAGGTAATATTCATCGAGCATTTGCTCGAGTTCCTTTGGAGTTATAGAGTTCTCCGCATTGTTTATTGATTCCTTCAACAATTTTTCCGGCAAAGTATCGTCTTCCCGGGTCAACCCTTCCCGCAGGTTAAAAAACCTTGTTAAATTCTGAATACGACCAGAAATCATTTTTAAATCAGCAATGCTGTAACGAATACCAGTTAGGTAATAAAGGACGGCAATCAATCCTTCCCAGTGAATTAAATCACGATAAAAGCGACAGAATATTAAACAATCATAAATGTTAAGGCGATCTTCAAAATCGATAAAAAGTCTGGCTTTGCCTTCGGTAGTTGCTGGATCAATCATCCCGCTCAATTCGGGTTTGTAAAAGGTGGTCCGCAGATGACAAGCTCCGCGATCGGATGTGGCATAGGCCAATCCCATTCCCTTAAGAACCCTCGGGTCATAACCGGCCGGCTCCAGTCCTTTTACATGAACAGCCACATCATCCATTTCTAAATCCAGTGCTGCCTCCCTGATGCCTTTTTGGAAAAGAACTCCTTCTCCGCTGCCTTCAATGACCTTCTGCAGAAAAGAAGCAATCGAATCGGGATCGCCATAAGACGGTGCTTCCCGAAGTCTCCCTTTTGAACCAGCCTCAATAGCAAAGGCGGCAATATTGCCGGCACTGATTGTATCAATCCCCCAGCGATCGCACAGATCATTCAGATAAAGAATCTCTTCCATTTCCGTTATACAGCAAAGACCACCAAACGCATAAATAGTCTCGTACTCAGGTCCTTCCACTGTTAACCCGCAATGTCTTCCTTTTAACACTGTTGTCAGTTTCCCACAGGCAAAAAAACAACGATAGCAGCCGCGTGATTTAACCTCCATATTTTCCTGCATGTATTGGGCACTAATTTTCTCCCATCCTTTTAAACTGCCTGCGGTCCAGTAACGGGTGGGGAAACACCCAGCCTTATTGGTAATAGCTACCAGAGAAGGCGTCCCCTGCTGACGGTAGGTCAGGGCTGAAGGCGAATCCTTGCTGCGGGCTACAAATTCACGGTGCCATTTAGCCAGCCCTTCTTCATCATAAACAGCAGCCCTTGTTTCTCCTCCAAAGACAATGCCTTTTAAGTTTTTGGAACCAAAGACTGCTCCTAGGCCGGCCCTCCCGGCACTGCGCCATCGATTATTCTTCAGACAAGCAAAACAGATTTGTGTTTCACCGGCTGGACCAATAACCAGAGCCTGTGCTTTGTTAGTTCCCACGGCCTTTTTCAGAGCTTCTTCTGCATCATAGGTTTCAAGCCCCCATACTTCTCCGGCATCGTAGAAATTCACTCCGTTTTCATTAATACCGATGAAACAAGGCCGCGAAGCTCGGCCGGTGATGACAATGGCGTCAAATCCGGTCCGTTTAATCTGCGGCGGCAGGTGACCACCACTGTAAGACTCTGCATAAGCACCGGTAGCTGGCGATTTACTAAAAAGACCGAAGCGGCTGGCTGGAGAAAGAACTGTATCCGTTGCCGGGCCGGTGGTTAAAACAACAATATTATCTGGGGAAAGGGGATCCACCCCCGGAGGCAGCATTTTCATTAAAAGGTGGGTCCCCAGCCCTTTACCCCCAAGATAATTGTTAAAAACGTCAACCCCAATATCGCGTTCCGCAATATCAGATTTAGTTAAATCAATGATTAACATCTTCCCGAATGAGCCAGCCAAAAATTATCGGCCTCCTTTTTCTTCGGCAATCGCCTGATCCAGGATATCAAGCCCCCGGTTCAGCTTGTCCCCGGGAATATTAACAGGCATGAGCAGCCTGATTACATTGCTGAAAATACCGGCGGTTATAATAATCAAACCGCGCTGGTGGCAGCGCTTAATAATTGATTTAGCCGCCTCGGGCGCCGGTTCTTTTGTTTTCCGATCTTTGACCAGCTCGATTGCCTGCATCGCTCCAAGCCCGCGGTGTTCACCGATCAGGGCATGCTTTTCTTTCATCTCTTCAAGCCTGTCCGATATAATCTTGCCGGTTTTCCGCGCTTTTTCCTGGATATTCTCCTTTTCAGCCACTTTAAAAGCAGCCAGAGAAGCGGCGCAACCGATGGGGTTTCCGCCGTAGGTCCCACCAATTTCTCCAGGCCCGGCTGAATCCATAACCTCAGCCCTTCCGGTGAGAGCGCTGATGGGCACACCGCCAGCCATAGACTTGGCCATAGTCACCAGGTCTGGTTCTACCTCATAATAGTAGCTGGCCAGCGGATAGGCGGTACGATAAAATCCGGATTGGATTTCATCGGCAATATAGAGGACGTCATTTTTTCGACAGATTTCCTGTAAAACTTTGAAATAATCCGGCGGGGGAACGATAAAACCGCCTTCGCCCTGAACCGGTTCGGCAATTACTGCCGCTACATTGTCAGCAGTGCATTCAACAGAAAAAAATTGTTTCAAATAGCGCGCACAGTAAAGATCACATTCCGGGTAAATCAGGCCAAAGCGACAGCGGTAACAGTAGGGTGCCGGAATCTTGTAAACATCGGGAGCAAAGGGCCCAAATCCGTATTTGTAAGGTTTAACCTTTGATGTTAGAGTCATGGTCATCAGGGTTCGACCGTGAAAAGCCCCTTCCAGGGAGACAAGGGCTGTTTTTTTGGTATAGCGGCGGGCCAGTTTAACTGCATTCTCCACTGCTTCGGCTCCACTGTTGAATAAAGCGGTTTTTTTGGGGAAATTGCCCGGAGTAAACTTGTTCAGGCAGGCGGCAAGCTGAACATACGGTTCGTACATGGTTACCATGAAACAGGTATGCAGGTAACGATCGGCCTGTTTTTTTATCGCTTCCACGATTTCCGGGTGATTGTTGCCGTAGTTGGCTACCCCGATTCCTCCGGCAAAATCAATAAACTCATTACCGTCTACATCGGTAATCAGAGCCCCCCTGGTTTCATTGACAAAAATAGGCACTGTGTAAGATATACCGCAGGCAACATTTTGATCCCGCAGTTCCAGCAGTTCGCGGGAACGGAGACCCGGTTCATAAGATCCGGATGAGTTTCTTTTTTGATTCATTTCTTTTTCTCCTCTCTCTTTCTAAATAAATATTGGTAATTAAACATATACGCAATAATGATGCCATCTTTGTTAAAAACCCAAATAAAAAAACACCCGTAAATGGCTCTGCAGAGCCATTTTTAAAAAGTGTTTTTGTAGGTCCCGGGACAAAAACCGGGTTGCAATGCAAATTCACATTATATAATGCATTTTCACATCACCGGCCCTGCTTGAAAGCAGGGCCGGTGTTCCCGCTGAGGTTAACTCCGGTCTGTTTTTTCTCGTTCAATTAGTTTATAGCGGTGCAGTTTTCGCACTACGGTAGATTGATCAATGCCGAGGACCCTGGCCATCTCATACGTTGTGCGGCAGGAACGAAGAGCCGCGCTGAGCATTTTCTTTTCCAGTTCTTCTCTGGCTTTTTTTAATGAAGAAAGATTTTTGCATTCCCATTTTTCCTGTATTTCTCTTTGAGGAAGCAATCCGCGGGGCTGCAGAACGTGACGTGGTAAATTTTGCTCATCTATTTGGGCTCCGTCGACAACAATCATCAGCCGCTCTACCAGGTTCTCAAGCTCCCTGACATTACCTGGCCACTCATAATTTTCCAGGTAAGCATAAGCTTCAGCGGTAAAATACTTCTGACTGTGGTATTTTTCCCCCAGTTTTTCGAGAAAAGCTTCCGCTAAAGGTCTGATGTCCTCTCTCCTCTCCCGCAGCGGTGGAACGGTAAGAGGTATAACATCGAGCCTGTAGTAGAGGTCTTCCCTGAAAAGGCCCTTTTCAACCAGCGCTGTAATGTCGCGATTGGTGGCGGCGATAAAGCGCAGATTTAACTTGATTTCCCTGGTGCCGCCAACCTTTGTAATCAACCCTTCCTGTAAAACATGAAGCAGTTTAACCTGCAGTTCAAGCGGCAGCTCCGTTATTTCATCCAGGAAAAGAGTCCCCTCATTGGCCAGTTCCAGCTTACCGACCTTACCTTCCCGGCGGGCCCCGGTAAAAGCTCCTCCCTCATACCCGAAGAGCTCGCTCTCCAGCAAATTTTCCGGTATGGCTCCACAGTTGACCACGGTAAAGGGCTTGCCCCGTCGCAGGCTGTTGTCATGTATATAACGGGCAATCATCCCTTTCCCGGAGCCAGACTCCCCGGTTAAGAGGACCGTCGAATCAGCAGCGGCGATTCTGCCAACCATTTCAAGCAATCTCTTCATGGCCGGGCTAACGGCGATAATATCTCCGCCCCACAGAGTATCCTGCCGGAGCTCAATCAATTCCTGGCGGTAGCGGTTTTTTAACAGCTCCGCCTCTTCAAGCTGTTTCTTAAGGTTATTCAGCCTGGTGATATCCCTGGTATTAACAACAACCCTGAATATGGATCCCTCTTCATTAAACACAGGCGTTCCGGTAGCCAGGAGCTTGCGCCCGTCTCGCTGGGACTGGATTACAGTCCGGGAGCTCTTGCTCTCGAGAACAAGGCGGGTAACGGAGGGGAAAAACACCCTTTTCTTTTCCAGTTCGTCTACCGATTTGCCCAGAACGTCGGACAATTTTGCGCCAAAATTCTCTTCAAACACAGAATTGACCCGTAAAATGGCTCCCCTTCCGTCAGCAACCAGGATCTCATCGGAAGAAAAGTTGATGATGGCATCAAGCTCCCTTTCCAGTTCTTCCGTTTTGGCGACCAGTTTATCATACATACCGGAAACAGTTATCGCTCCGGCTATTTCTCCAACTTCACCTGTTACGACCAGCGCCTCAGATTTTTTTAACAGGGGAATCCAGCTTCTGCCGGTGCTATCCCATGAAACAACCGGCAGATCACCATCGGGGAGATCTTCAGCCCTGTAATCGGCTTTTTTTACCTCGTTTTCCAGGGTGTTGATCAGCGAAAAAGCGGTCACAACTTTTTTAATTTTTCCTTCACCGGTAAGCAAGACCGCTGAACAGCGCGACTGCAGCAAAGCTTCAAGCACCTCTGCGACAGGAGCATGCCCCTTAACCCGGGGAAGATCTTTTTCGATATAATCAAGCGCGTTATCCATCTTAAAACCCCCGATAGGTTAAAAAAAAGAAGTTTTCAGCCTATGTAACAAAAAAACAACCTGTTTGTAATATTCCTGTAATGTTCAGGCTTTATAATAACAGTGAGTTGACCCCCTCTTTTTATATATATTGCTTGGCGCAGTTAATACCAACTGCGCCACTTTTTTGGGTTTTTTTAATACACCGTTCTGCTTCAGCAAAACTGCTTTCACTCTTCCTGCAGCCATCTGACAAAGTCAGAGAGCTCAACTATTATTATATCGAAATATTCTGCCGGGTGGTAGTGAAGAACCAGAGCAATTCTACGGGACTTATTCTTATTCAAAAAAGCCTTTGCGAAATTACTTCCGCCGGCGGGCCACTTTATCTCAATAATAGTATCACCGCGGCCAGAAAGACAAAAATTTAAAAAAAGCGGCGGTTTTCCTGTCCGCTGATAAGCGAAGCACCAATAACCCGGACAGGCTGGATCAGAAAAATCTGCCGGGAAGAAATAAAATGATTCGTTATGTTAAAATTAAGTAATGATAACCTGCTTAAATCAGGATAATGAAAGGATGACTCTGCTTTGCCATTAAAAAAACTGACCGCCTGCGCCCTCTTCACCGCCTTGATCGCAATCCTCGCTCAGATATCTATTCCGCTCCCCTTCAGTCCGGTCCCCTTTACTGGCCAGGTCGTTGGTATTTTCCTGGCAGGTATCCTGCTGGGCGGGAAAGCAGGGCTGCTTTCAGTCACCGCCTATCTCCTGCTCGGTGCAGCCGGTGCGCCTGTTTTCTCCTTGGCCCGCGGTGGAATCCACATGCTTACCGGACCGGGAGGCGGTTACCTGATTGGGTTCATTCCGGCTGTTTATTGCTGCGGCCGGATAATGAAAGTAAAGTCCAGGCCTTACCTTCAACTTGCCATTGCCGGAGTTACCATCCCTCTGCTATTCATTTATTTTTTCGGGGGCCTGCAGCTTGCCCTGATCATGCAATACACCCCGTTGCAAGCACTGATGATTGGAGTCATTCCCTATATCCCACTCGATCTGCTGAAAGCCGCCCTGGCTTTATTTTTGGCCCCTCGGATCAAAAAAAGCCTGCAGCGCAACAGGCTTGATCACATCCTAAAATAAATATGTGTAAGTCGGTTGGGCGGTGGCGTTAACACATATCTTCTACCTTACCCCTTAATAACACTTGATTCAATACCAATTCTCCTGCCAATACACCAAACTACTTGGCCCTTTCTTCTGCAGCAAGGATGGCAGCTCCGAGTGCTCCAGCAATCTGTGGTTCCGGAGGAATAATTAAATTCGTTTTCAATTTTTCGTTAAGAGCTCTGATCATCGCCTGGTTTTTAGCCACTCCGCCGGTAAACATAACCTTTTCCATCAAGCCAACACGGTGAACCAGGCCGGCAGTTCGATCGGCAACAGACCGGTGCAGGCCACGGGCAATATCTTCCCTCGGCAGCCCCCGGGCAATCAACGATACCACTTCCGATTCAGCAAAAACAGTGCACATACTGCTAATGGACACAACTTCCTTCGCCTTTTCACTGAGATCAGCGAGATCTTCCAGTTCTACTTCAAGGGTCTGCGCCATTACTTCGAGGAAACGGCCGGTTCCAGCGGCACATTTGTCATTCATGGCAAAATCGACCACCCGTCCCCTGTCGTTCAAACGGATTACCTTGCTATCCTGGCCGCCAATATCGATAATTGTCCTGATATCATCATTCCAGTAATAAGCCCCGCGTCCGTGACAGGTAATTTCAGTGACCTTTTTGTCGGCAAAATCTATGCTGATGCGTCCGTAACCGGTAGCGATAATACAGTCAAGATCCGCCCGATCCAGGTTTGAAGCCTGCAAGGCTTCCTGCATCGCCCTTTCGGCCGCCGTTTTACTGTTTGAACCGGTGGGCAGAATCACATATTGCTTTATTTCCCCTTTTTCCATGATCACTACTTCCGCCGTCAGCGAACCTACGTCTATTCCTGCAACAGGCATATTTATTCCTCCATATTTTTCAACATCTTTCAACTCTCAAGCTACAGCAGGATGGTTATCTTTTTCCATGGGGTAGCAGAGCCTGGATGGCTCTCCACAAAACTTCGCGGCCGGCACCTGTGGCAGTGGAAAAAGGTAAAACAGGTTCTTCCTCGAATAAATCCAACTTATTCCTGATCACAGTAAGCTGCCTGAGCAAAGCACCGCGGGAAAGCTTGTCCACTTTCGTAACCACAGTAATACGCTGAATACTATGCATGCGCAGCCACTGGGCCATCAGGTGGTCATCGTCAGTAGGCTCATGACGGCAGTCAATAAGGTGCAGGCAGCCATAAAGGTTGCTCCTGGCACCAAGATATTCTTCAATGATAGGCGCCCAGTGTGCTCGCTCTTGTTTCGATACTCTGGCATAACCGTAACCCGGTAGATCGACAAAGAAAAAATTATCATTGATCAGGTAGAAATAGATACCCTGCGTTTTCCCGGGGGTTGAACTGGTGCGGGCCAGATTCTTTCTGCCTGCCAGTTTGTTCAAAAGCGAAGATTTACCAACATTAGAACGACCCAGGAAAGCTATCTCGGGCCTTTCCCCCCCGGGAAAATCATCAACTTTATATGCCGAAGCTTTCAGTTCAGCCTGGTGCACATACATTCTCCCACCGCCTCCTGTCCCCGCAACCAATCACAGCCCGATTGTTAATGGGGGACGGCCGAATCCCGGTTCCCATTACGTACATCCAGATCATCCCGTTTGATTTTCGATTTAGCCTTCTTTTCTCCATCGCTTTCACCGGGACCGATAGGCCCGGCCAGAGCCAGTTCAAGAACTTCATCCATATGTTCCACCAGCTTAATTTCTACTTTACGGCGGACCTGGGGAGGAATATCACTCAGGTCACGGCGATTTTCTGCAGGCATGAGAATATACTTAATACCGGCACGGTGAGCAGCCAGGATTTTTTCCTTCACTCCGCCGATGGGTAAAACTCTGCCGCGCAGGGTAATTTCGCCGGTCATGGTCACATCCCTTCGAATTGGGATCCTGGTCAGTGCAGAAGCCAGAGCGGTTGCCATGGCAATCCCGGCTGAAGGGCCGTCCTTGGGAATGGCCCCCTCTGGCACATGAATGTGAATATCGATATTTTCATAAAAATCTTTGGCCAGGCCGAGGGAATCAGCCCGAGACCGGATGTAGCTCATCGCCGCTTTGGCCGATTCCTGCATCACATCGCCCAGCTGGCCGGTGAGGGTCATTTTACCCTTCCCTTTCATCAGGGTTATTTCGATGGACAGCAAATCGCCCCCCGTTTCAGTCCAGGCCAGGCCGGTAGCTACGCCAATTTCATCTTCTTTTTCTGCCGCCCCGTAACGATAACGCGGAATACCCAGATACTTATGAAG
This sequence comes from Bacillota bacterium, assembly GCA_034189085.1. Classification (GTDB taxonomy): domain Bacteria; phylum Bacillota; class Dethiobacteria; order DTU022; family DTU022; genus M55B129. Next base: position 29,499 of record JAXHVH010000007.1, read on the forward strand.
GTTCTGACGGGTAATCTTGACGTGTTTTTCCCGCTCCTTGACTACTTCCCGGGCTACCTTGCGGCAGATGGAAGAAATTTGGCGTTCAAGGTTGCGCACGCCGGCTTCACGTGTATATTCGCGAATGATCCGACTCACTGCTTTTTCTGACAGGTCAAGATTGCTCTCGTTCAAACCGTTTTCTTTTAACTGCTTCGGAATGAGGTACTGGTGGGCAATTTGCACCTTGTCTTCCTCGGTGTAGCCGGGAATGTGGATCAGTTCCATCCTGTCCAGCAGCGGCCGGGGAATGTTATAGGTCGTATTGCCGGTAGTGATGAACATTACCTGCGATAGGTCAAAGGGCACCTCAATGTAGTGATCACTGAAACTGTTATTCTGCTCGGGATCGAGAACTTCCAGGAGAGCCGATGAAGGATCTCCCCTGAAATCAGTTGACATCTTGTCAATTTCATCCATGAGAAAAACCGGATTCTTCGATTTGGCCTGCCGCATACCCTGGATAATCCGCCCCGGCAGCGCTCCGATGTAGGTACGGCGGTGCCCGCGGACTTCCGCTTCATCACGGACTCCACCGAGGGAAATACGGACAAAATTTCTTTCCAGGGCCCTGGCTATTGAACGGGCCAGGGAAGTTTTCCCTACACCAGGCGGGCCAATGAGGCAGAGAATGGGCCCTTTAAGTTTTTCCGCAAGCTGGCGGACCGCCAGATATTCAATGATTCGTTCTTTTACTTTCTGAAGGCCATAGTGGTCTTCTTCAAGGATTTTTTCCGCCATGTCAAGATCAAGACGGTCCTTCGTTTCCACCGACCAGGGCAGTTCCAACAGCCAGTCGAGATAGGTGCGGATAACAGTCCCTTCCGCCGCTGCCGGGGGCATCTTCTCCATGCGCTCCACTTCTTTAAGCGCCTTTTCTTCCACCTCTTCCGGCAGTTTGGCTTCGGCAATCTTGTCACGGTATTCGTCCGCTTCAGCCATCCGTTCGTCGGTTTCACCCAGTTCCTTCTGGATGGCTTTCATCTGTTCGCGCAGATAATATTCTTTCTGGGTCTTCTCCATCTGGTTGCGGACCCGCAGGTTGATCTTGCGCTCAATTTCCAGGACTTCTATCTCATGGCTCAGAATTATACTCAACTTTTCCAACCGTTCACCCGGATCTACCGCTTCCAGGATTTCCTGTTTCTGTTCCAGCTTCATACTGAGGTGGGAAGCGACAATATCGGCAAAACGTCCAGGATCCTCAATATCGGAAACCGTGGCCAGGGTTTCCGGCGGCACCTTGCGACTGATTTTGATGTACTGCTCAAACTGATAAAGAATGCTGCGCATTCGGGCTTCGATTTCCGGGGTCTTCTTTTTCCTGCTTTTAAAAGATTTAATTTCAGCTTCCAGGTACGCCTGATGGCTAAGCAAATTTGTAAGTTTCAACCTCTTCAACCCTTCCACGAGAACCCTCATCGTTCCCCCGGGCAGCTTGATCATCTGCTTGATCTTAGCTTCTGTCCCGACAGGATAGAGGTCCTCCATGGCCGGCTCGTCATTTTTAGCATCCTTCTGGGCCACCAGCAGGATCAGGTTATCTTCCATCATTGCTTTTTCCAGAGCGGCAATGGATCTTTCCCTGCCCACATCAAGATGTAAAACCATATTGGGAAACACCAGCACTCCCCGTAAGGGCAAGACCGGCAGTTTTATTTTTCCGGGCATTAATTATCAACCCCTTCCCTTTTAAAGGATAAGCGAGAAGCTTGTTTTCCTATTATTCGCTCCCCGCTTAGACAGATCCTTGTCAACTTATATGTAATTTGTCACTGCCCGTTTTGTCTCAGTCAGGCAGACTCTTCTTTTTTCTTCCTTTTATCCCTCGTTACCAGCATGGGCGTCTCACTATTGAGAACTACTTCCCTGGTAATCACGCAACGGTCGATATCTTCCCGTGAGGGCAGTTCGAACATCACGTTGAGCAAAATTTCTTCCATGATTGCTCGCAGCCCTCTCGCTCCGGTATCCCTTTTCATCGCTTCCTCGGCAATGGCTTCAAGAGAATTTTCCTTGAACTCGAGAGTAACACTATCGAGATCAAAGATGCGCTGGTACTGCTTGGTCAGGGCATTACGAGGTTCCTTCAATATGCGAACAAAGGCTTCCTTGTCGAGCGGGTCAAGGGTAGCAATGACTGGGATACGGCCGACAAATTCCGGAATCAGGCCGTATTTCAGCAGGTCCTGAGGCAAGATCTGTTTGAGAATTGCTCCCAGATTCTTATCGTCACGCGAAACAAGATCGGCACCGAAACCAATGCCCCTTTTGCCTACCCTGTTCTGGATGATCTTTTCCAGTCCGTCAAAAGCGCCGCCGCAGATGAACAAAATGTCAGTGGTGTCGATCTGCATGAATTCCTGGTGCGGATGCTTGCGCCCACCCTGGGGCGGCACACTGGCGACCGTACCTTCAAGAATTTTCAGGAGTGCCTGCTGGACCCCTTCCCCCGATACATCCCTGGTAATGGAAGGATTGTCGGTCTTGCGGGTAATCTTATCAATTTCATCAATATAAATAATCCCTTTCTCCGCTTTCTCCAGGTCATAGTCCGCAGCCTGGATCAGCTTAAGCAAGATATTTTCCACATCTTCGCCGACATAACCTGCTTCGGTAAGCGAAGTGGCATCGGCAATAGCAAAAGGGACATTGAGTATGCGGGCCAGAGTCTGCGCCAGAAGGGTTTTCCCTACTCCGGTTGGACCGATGAGAACAATATTACTTTTCTGCAACTCCACATCGTCAGGTTTCTGACCGGCATTAACCCTTTTATAATGATTGTAAACAGCCACTGAAAGGCTCTTCTTGGCGCCCTCCTGCCCGATGACGTACTGATCAAGTATTTCCTTAATATCCTGCGGTTTGGGCAGCTCGACATAACCAATCTCGGTATCTTCACCTATTTCTTCTTCAATTATTTCATTGCACAGCTCGATGCACTCGTCACAGATATAAACTCCTGGACCGGCAACGAGCTTGCGGACCTGTTCCTGCGATTTACCGCAGAAGGAACATTTGAGTTGACCTTTTTCTTCATTAGATTTAAACATGCTGGGGGCTCACCTCATTTCCAATGTTAGCTTCGATGGACCAAAATATCGTCAATTAAACCATATTTCTGTGCATCTTCCGCCGACATGAAGAAGTCGCGATCCGTATCCCTGGCAATCGTCTCTACAGACTGGCCGGTATTTTCAGCCAGAATATTTTGCAGAGATTCGCGCACTTTCAGGATCTCGCGGGCATGAATTTCAATATCAACAGCCTGACCCTGGGCTCCACCGGCAGGCTGGTGCAGCATGATGCGAGAATTGGGCAGGGCAAATCGCTTACCCTTCTCGCCTGCCGACAGCAAAACCGCTCCAAAACTGGCGGCCAATCCGACACAGATTGTCGAAATGGAGGGTTTAACATAGCGCATTGTGTCATATATAGCCATCCCGGAATAAACCGATCCCCCCGGTGAATTTATATAAAGGTTAATATCCTTTTTAGGATCTTCCGATTCCAGGAACAACATCTGCGCTACAACCAGGTTAGCCACATTATCGTCGATCGCGCTGCCGATAAAGACAATTCTATCTTTAAGCAATCGCGAATAAATATCATAAGCTCTTTCCCCACGGCTGGTCTGTTCCACTACCATCGGTACCAATACGCTCATTGATCAAAACCTCCTTCTTTTTCTCTTTCTCTGATACAAAATTACTGCCCTATTATTATACTACTTATTGTCTTCTTTTTTTGCAATTTCAGCTTCCATTTCCATATCCCTGTCCGAATCCATGGCATTTCCCTCTCCGCCCTGTTTTTCTGCAGCAGGAGTATTCTCCCGTTCATCCTCTTTGTCAGTCTTTCCAGTTTCTTTTTTTACCATCTCAATCTGGGCTTCAGAAACAAGGAGGTCGATTACCTTGCGGATGCGCATTTCTTCGCGAATCACCGGCAGCCGACCCTGTTTCTCAATGATTTCCCGCACCCTCTCCGCACTGTCGTTGTAGCTCTCGGCAATGGATGCAATCTTATTATCTAATTCGCTGTCTTCGACTTCGATTCCTTCTTTTTTGGCTATCGCATCAAGCACCAGGTTGATCCTCGTTCTTTTTTCTGCTTCTTCTCGCCTTTCTTCGCGAAGCTCTTCAACTTTTTTCCCGGCGAGATTAAGAAACTGATCCATGTCCATACCCTGATAACGCAGATAAGTCTCAAATTCACCGATCAACCTGTCCAGCTGACGCTCTACCAGGGTCTGTGGCAGATCCACTTTGGACTCTTCGGCTATTTTGCCGATTAATGCTTCTTCCATTCTCTCTTTCGATTCTTCCCGGGCGTTGTTAAGCAGCCTCTCCCGCAGATCTTCTTTCATCTCCTGCAAAGTATCAAATTCGCTTGCCTCTTTGGCAAACTCGTCATCCAACTCCGGGAGCTCCTTCTTCTTGATCTGCTTGACTGTTACTTTAAAGAGCGCCTCCTTACCGACCAGCTCTTCTTTTCCGTAATCATCGGGAAATTTGACTTTCACCTCCCTTTCTTCTTCGGGAGAAACGCCAAGGAGCTGTTCTTCAAAACCCTTAATAAAAGACTTTGATCCCAGTTCAAGAGAATAGTTTTCCACTTCTCCACCCTCAAAAGGTTCTCCGTCAATAAAACCTTTGAAATCAATCGTCAGCAGGTCGCCCTCTTCCGCTGTTCCATCTTCTTTTGGAATAAGCCTGGCACTTTGCTCCCGCAGCATAAATAGGCTCTGCTCCACCTGGATTTCGTCAACAGTCGCTTCCGTCTGCTCAACCTTGATACCCTTATATTCACCCAATTCAACAGGAGGCATCACCTCCACAACCGCGTTGAAAAGAAGAGGCTTACCCTCTTCGATCTGGACCAGCTCGAAATCAGGCTGGTTAATGGGACTGACGTCCGCTTCCTCCAGCGCTTCCTCGTAAGCAGGAGGCACAAGCATTTCAAGAGCTTCTTCGTGCAGCACCTCCGGTCCAAATCGTGTTTCGAGAATCCGGCGGGGCACTTTACCCTTTCTGAAACCGGGCAAATTAACCTGCTTTACGACTTTCCGATAGGCCTTGGCCAGGGCAGTGTCAACATCCGGCGACGCTACTTCTATCTCCAACTTGACCTTGTTGTTTTCAATGTTTTCCAGGCGATTCAACATATTGATTACCTCTCTTTACCATGCAGATAAAAAACCTTCGGCCGGTGCAAGCCGGTCCGGCTATCAGATCAATAATAAAAACGCCTTAATACAGGCGCCAAAGCATTTATATATTACCATAGATAAAAAATGGTGACAACATCTAAATAAAAACAGGTGATCCGAACGGTAAAAGATTTTAGGCAGACGAAAACATATGGGTTAACTTTTCTCAATAGTTATCATAAATATTGATTATTGTTTCAAAATAATATACAATATTGGCGAATGAATACTCATTCATCCGCACAGGAGTATGCTGATGGCTAAAAGAACGGGTGAAAAATATGAAGCGATCCTGGAAGCAGCGGTTAAAACTATTGCCAGGCGTGGATATCACCGCACCAGGATTGCCGATATAGCCTACGAGGCAGGATTGGCTGACGGAACCCTGTACATTTACTTCGAAAACAAAGAAGATATTCTCATAACCCTTTTCCAAAATCTCATGCAGCATTTTGTTGAAGAGTTGAGCCACGAACTGGCCCGGTGCAGCAACGCTGAAGAAAAACTTGGCCGCATCATCGGCTATCATCTCAGCACCCTCGGAGAAAGGCCGAACCAGGCCATGGTCACCCAGATTGAGCTGCGCCAGATTGATCAAACCATTAACCAGGGCATATCAAAACCGCTGATGAGCTATTTTCAGTTAATTGAGGAGGTGATTGATGAAGGTAAAAAACAGGGCCTTTACCGGCGCGAACTAAATACAAGGACAGCCCGCAAGGTAATATTTGGTGCTATCGATGAAGTGGTAACCTGCTGGGTCATGTCCACCAAACCATATAATCTCACAGTTATGCAAAAACCCCTCTTTGATCTGCTGGTAAAAGGGTTGTGCTGATTTTAGTTGATCCTATTGATGGGTTCTTTTAATTTTACGTCACAGGGAGGTATTTCAATGGCCTTGAAAGAAATCCGAAAGGCTGCCGTTCTCGGCGCCGGGGTAATGGGCGCTACTATTGCCGCCCATCTGGCCAACGTGGGAATTCCGGTCTACCTGCTTGACATCATCCCCCGGGAATTAACACCGGAAGAAGAAAAACAGGGTTTGACTCTCGAAAGTCCCGAAGTACGCAACCGTCTCGCCAATAAGGGGAAACAGAACCTCCTCAAAAATAAACAGAAACCACTCTACAGCGATTCCAATATTGACCTGATTACCCCCGGCAATTTTGAAGACGATCTATCCAAAATCAAAGATGTCGATTGGGTAATCGAGGTTGTCGTCGAAAATATTGAGATCAAGAAAAAGGTATTTAAACAGGTGGAAGAAAACTGGGCCGAGGGAATAATTGTTTCCTCCAACACTTCAGGCCTTTCAATCAATGAGATGGTGGAGGACAATTCACCTCGCTTTCGCCAGTACTTTCTGGGAACCCACTTTTTTAATCCACCACGCTGGATGAAACTGCTGGAAATTATCCCCTGTCGCGATACATCCGACGAAGTTCTCAGGTTTATGCACCGCTTCTGTGAAAAAGTTCTGGGCAAGGGCGTGGTTTTTGCCAAGGATACTCCCAATTTTATCGCCAACCGCATCGGAACTCATGCTATGATGCACACCATCAAACTTATGCAGGAAGAAAAGATGACTATTGAAGAGGTGGACACTATTACCGGCCCACCGATGGGGCATCCCAAGAGCGCTTCCTTCCGTACCCTTGATATGGTAGGCCTTGACACATTTTGTCATGTCGCCCGTACTGTTTATGATAAAACTGAAAACCTCGAAGAAAAATCCAGCTTTGAACTGCCGGATTTCCTGCAAAAAATGGTCGACAAAAAACTGCTCGGAGATAAAACAGGCCAGGGTTTCTACAAAAAAATAAAAGGTGAAAATGGTTCAGAAATAAATGCTATAGATATAGAAACACTTGAATATCGGCCACGGGAAAAAGCTCGTTTCGACATTATTGGCAAAACAAGACACGAGGAACTGACCGTGGGTTTCAAGATGCTGGTTAATTCGGACGATAAAGCCGGCCGGTTTGCCTGGGAGCTGACCAGGCGATTTTTAATCTACAGCGCTTCGATGATTCCGGAAATAGCCGATGATGTTGTTAATATCGACAGGGCCATGCGCTGGGGCTTCAACTGGAAACTGGGCCCCTTTGAAAGTTGGGACGCCATCGGCGTTAGAGAAAGCGTCGAACGGATGAAAAACGAAGGCCTGAAGATCCCGGCCAATGTTGAAGAAATGCTTAACAAAGGATTCGATAATTTTTACAGGGAAGATGAAAAAGGTAACCTTTCATACTACGATTTCTCTTCCGGGAGCTATAAAACGGTGCCGGTCAGCCCTGAAATTATCAGTCTGCCCGCCCTGAAGAAGCAGAATAAATTGATCATGGGCAATGATGACGGCAGTCTGATCGACATGGGCGACGGCGTCTGCTGTCTGGAACAGCATAGCCCGCAACAGGCACTTTCCCCTCTTTTCTGGGATTTCATCCATGAGGCTATCGAGGAAGCTGAAAAAAACTATGTGGGCATGGTGGTAGGCAATCACGCCAATAATTTCTGCGTCGGTGCCAACGTCGCCCTGATGCTGATGGCCGCCCAGTCCGGTGAGTGGGAAATGCTTGAGCAATCCAATGTAAGCCTGCAAAAGGGCTTGATGAAGCTGAAATATGCGAAAATACCGGTTGTCGCCGCTCCCTTCCAGATGACTCTGGGCGGCGGTATGGAATTAATTTCTCATTGTGACCGGGTCCAGGCAGCCGCCGATACTTTTCTTGGCCAGGTTGAAATGGGCATGGGCTTAATACCCGGCGCCGGTGGAAACAAGGAGCTGCTCATTCGAATGACCGAGGGCCTGCGCGATGACCTGAATACAGATCGCCTCCCCTTCGTCCAGAAAGCCTTCGAAGCGATCGCCATGGCCACAGTATCCAGCAGCGCCCAGCATGCAAGGGAATTGGGATTCCTCCGGAAAACGGATAAAATAACCGTAAACCAGGACTACCTGCTTCACGATGCTAAAAATACTGTTCTGGCTATGGTCCTGGAAGGTTATGAGCCGCCCAGGCCTAAAAAGATCAGGGTTCTTGGCGAGTATGGAATCGCAACCTTCAAGGCGGGCGTCCAGAACATGCTCTGGGGCGGCTATATCACTGAGCACGAACAAAAAGTAGCCAACGCCATTGCCTATGTCATCTGCGGCGGCAATATAAAACCCGATTCGCTGGTCAGTGAACAGTACCTGCTCGACATTGAAAGAGAAAAATTCAAGAGCCTTCTTGGTGAGCCAAAAACCCAGGAAAGAATCAATCATTTTCTCACCACGGGCAAGCCCTTGAGAAATTAAAGGAGGAGGAAACCAGAATGAAAGAAGCCGTTATCGTTTCCAGCGTCCGGACGGCAATTGGCAAGGCACCGCGGGGCAAACTTCGCTTTACCAGGCCAGATTACATGGGCACAGTAGCCGTTAGGGAAGCCATGTCCAGGGCTAAAGGGCTTGATCCAGCCAAAGTGGAAGATGTAATCATGGGCTGTTCATTCCCCGAAGCGGAGCAGGGGATGAATGTAGGCCGTATAATCGCCCTCCAGGCCGGTTTTCCCGACAGCGTCCCCGGCCAGACGGTCAACCGCTTCTGCTCCTCGGGACTGCAGGCTATCGCCCTGGCTGCCGAACGAATAATGCTGGGATATGCCGATGCGATTGTCGCCGGAGGAGTTGAAAGTATGAGCATGGTTCCTATGGGCGGGAACAAGCTCACTCCGAGCCCTGCTCTGGTTGAAAAATATATTGAAGCCTACACCCCCATGGGCATAACCGCTGAAAATGTAGCCAATCGCTTTAACATCACCCGTGAAGAACAGGATCAATTCGGCCTGGCCAGCCAGCAGAAAGCAGCCGCAGCAACAAAAGAAGGCCGATTTAAAGATGAAATCGTTCCTCTTAAAATAGTCGATCGCTCGGTCGGTCCGGACAACAAAATTGTTGAAAAAGAATCTATCTTCGATGTCGATGAGGGGATCCGCGAAACCAGCCTGGAAGCACTGGCCAAATTGCGCCCGGCTTTTCATACTAAAGGTACTGTTACCGCAGGCAATTCATCCCAGACCAGCGACGGGGCAGCAGCAGCCGTAGTTATGTCTGCTGAGAAAGCAGCTTCTCTCAGTCTCAAACCAATGGCCGTCTACCGCGGTTTTGCCGTGGCTGGCTGCCCTCCGGAAATCATGGGGATTGGCCCTTCAGTTGCAGTGCCAAAGCTGATGAAAATGACCGGTAAAAAAATCCCCGATATAGACCTTTTTGAACTGAACGAAGCCTTTGCTTCACAGGCTATTTACTGCCTGAAAGAACTTGATTTAAATCCTGAAGCCGTCAATGTCAACGGCGGAGCTATATCTTTGGGCCACCCACTGGGCTGCACCGGAGCCAAGCTTACCGCCACCCTCCTGCACGAAATGGCCCGCCGCGGTTCCCGTTACGGCGTGGTTACCATGTGTATCGGGGGCGGCATGGGCGCCGCAGCCCTCTTCGAGCGGGCTTGAACAGTCGAAGAAAATAAGCGGAAAATTTATTACCTGCCGGGAGCGTCAACTTAGTCATAACCTCTTTTTATGGTATGATTAAGTTGCACACTCCTTTTTTAATACTTCTTAAGGAGGAATTTCATGACTCCTTCAACTGAGCTGCAACAAAGAATTAAAAAATTAAAGCAAGCAATGATGGAAAAAAACATTGCCGGAACACTGCTTGTCCAGAGGGCGGATCTTTTTTATTTTAGCGGAACGGGACAAAATGCCCACATGTTCATCCCTCTTGAAGGAGAACCAGACCTGATTGTAAAAAAATCGCTAACCCGTGCAACCCGGGAAAGTGCTCTCGATAATATTATTCCCTTCCGGGGCTGGGACAGTTTGGCCAAACTCATTGCAGATACCCTGCCGCCGGGATCAAAAATCGGGCTCGAATTGGATGTTCTGCCGGCCAATCTTTTTTTCCGCTACCAGAAGCTGCTTAATAGTTATGACCTGACCGATGTTTCAAGTGTTGTGCGCCGGATAAGAGCTGTCAAATCCCCTCACGAAATAAACTTGATCAGTGAAGCGGCAAAAATGAGCCATTCCTTATTCGAGCATGCCGGCAAAATTATCAGGGAGGGAATGAGGGAAATTGAACTGGCCGGGCGGTTGGAAATGCAGGCCCGTCTGCTTGGGCACCAGGGCGCGGTGCGCATGCGCAGCTTTAACCAGGAGATCCATTACGGCCACGTCATGGCCGGCGATAACGCTGCAGTGGTAAGCTTTTTCGATGGTCCTACCGGTGGCAGTGGTGTAAACCCTTCTTATCCCCAGGGTGCCGGAACAAGAAAAATCAAGTGCAAAGAGCCTATTCTGGTCGATCTGGTCAGCATATTCGACGGTTACATGATCGATCAAACCAGGATCTTCTCAATCGGCGAACCGGCTGTTCACCTGCAGGAAGCTTACCGGGAGGCTTTACAGATCAAGCATGCCCTGATGCAGGCGGGCCGGCCAGGCACCACCGGGAACGACCTCTATGAGAAGGCAGAGAAAGCAGCTTCCCTGGCCGGGCTGGCTGCCCATTTCATGGGCTACACAGAAAAAGTTCATTTTGTCGGGCACGGGGTAGGAATCGAACTAGATGAAATGCCGATAATAGGCTTCGGGATCAATCATAAACTGGAAGAAGGCATGGTCTTTGCCCTTGAACCAAAATTTATCTTTCCCGGGGAAGGAACTGTGGGTATAGAAGACACTTTTGTCGTAGAGAAAAATGGCTTGAGACAGCTCACTCTGTCCGACGACCGGTTGCGAATCGTCTAAGCTGCATGGCGGGCGTCGGGTCCAGTGGCCCACCGCCCGCCTGCGAAATAATTTGATCATCCAGGAATACCTGTTCCGGGGAACCGAACCGGTTCCCTCACTTTTTATCAGCCACCCGAAGTACTGCAACCGGCAAGAATAACAGTTATCAATGCTGTAATGGTAATCATCAGCCAGGTGTACCGTTTCATCTTAATCCCCCTTCCTCAATTCCATTATTATCACAATTAGCATCAAGTTGCAATTAGCAATAATACATTATGGTACTGCTATTATGTCAACAATATATTTTTTTCTTTTATACACAATGCCGGGATAGCAGCTTTTTCCGGAGGCAAATGTTTGTTCTACTCACAAATTCCACAGGGTTATCCACAGGTGAAAGCCTTTTATGCTCACTTTGCCACCTTTTTTCCACATCATTGACAGTGAGGCACCATAAAATTTGCCGATTTTGAAACCGTCAGAATGGCATAATAATTGTTCGGTTGACTCCCATTAAAATATAACTTTAAAAAAAGGGAAAATGAATTCCTTATCGAATAATGACTTATTGAAAGCAACAATCCAATTAAGGAGGCATTAGCATGAAAGTTAAAGTAAACGATGATTGCAGCGCATGTGGCATCTGTGAGGATATTTGTCCTGAAGTATTTGAACTGGGAGATGAAAAAGCAGAAGTAAAAGTAAATCCCGTTCCAGAAGAGTATGAAGACAACGTCAGGGAAGCAGCCGAAGAGTGCCCGACTGAAGCCATTCAAATTTCAGAATAAGAGCGGCTGCAGCGACCAAACAAACCGGGAGCCCGCTGAAAAGCGGGCTCGTTCATTATATAAGGTCCAGAAAACAGCTTTTATATCAACACCGCTGGCAGGAATTTTTACTGCTGTCGACGAAAGAAACTGCTGCCTGGAGCACTTTTTAACAGGGAGGGATCATCTTGGATCAGGATAAATTGCTCTCAGTCTTAAAGATACTCGACAGGCGGCCGGGTTTAATTAAACCGGTGTCCGGCCTGGCCTATCATTCAGACAGGGTCAACAAAGGAGATCTCTTCGTTTGCATGAAAGGGTATAAAACGGACGGACACCTCTACCTTAATGCTGCTGCAGAGAAAGGAGCAGTAGCAGCAATAGTAGAAGAATTTCAGGATGAGATTCCCATCCCCCAGTACAGGGTGGCTGACAGCCGGCATGCCCTGGCTGCTCTTGCCGATCAGTTCCTGGGTCATCCTTCTCAAAAGATCAACCTCACCGGTATAACAGCAACCAACGGCAAGACCACAACTACCTACATGACCAATGCAATCTTTGAAAAACACGGCCTGAAAACCGGCTTGATCGGCACCGTTATCATTAAAACAGGTAGCTGCATCCGGCCTGCTGAACTAACTACCCCGGAATCGCTGGATCTGCACCGCTATTTCCAGGAAATGGTCGAATCAGGAGTAACCCATGCCGTAATGGAAGTTTCATCATCGGGACTGGAACTGAACCGGGTTGGCTGCGCCGATTTTAATACTGTCGTGGTTAACAACATCAGCCGTGAGCACATCGATCTTCATGGTTCCTTCGAAGACTACTTCAAGGCCAAGGCCAGTCTGATTCGTAAAGCAAATGAAAATCAGTGGGCTGTTCTGAATCTGGACTGTCCCTATACCCGTTCTCTGGCCGGAGAAACAAGAGCCAAAACCTTCACCTACGGCCTTAAACACAGGGAGGCAGACTGCCTGGTCCACGATCTCGATCTGAGCAACGGCCGGGCTCGTTTCACGGTCGAACTGAGAAGGAAGGAACCTGCAGCCCTCTTCGTCTCCCAACCACCCAGCTTTAAAATTGAGCTCTCCGTCCTCGGCTTGCACAGTGTTTATAATGCCATGGCCGCCACCCTGGTCTCCCTGCTCCAGGGTATCCCGGCCGAAACAATCCAAAAAGCCCTGGCGGAATTCAGAGGTGTGGAAAGGCGCTTTGAACTGATCTTCGAGGACGATTTCAAGGTGATCGATGATCACTTTGCCAACAGCGGCAATATCGATGTGACCATGGAAACCCTGCAGATGATGGATTACAACCGGCTACACCTTGTTTATGCCATCAGGGGCAGCCGCGGTGTTACTGTCAATAGAGAAAATGCCGAAGCCATCGTCCGCTGGGCTTCCAGACTGAACCTGGGAAAAATCATCGCCACTACCAGCATCGGCCATGTCGGTGAAAAAGATCTGGTCACAGCGGAAGAGCAACAAATATACTCAGCAGTCATGAAAGATGCCGGTATCAAGACTGAAATATACGACAGCCTGCCTGAAGCGATCGCCGCCGGCCTGGCTGAAACCGGTTCCGGAGACGTCCTCCTGCTGGCAGGCTGCCAGGGCATGGACTATGGTGCTAAAATCTGCCTCGAGCAGATCCATCGCCTGAGACCTTCTCTGCCCGAAGAAAAAGTATTCGCCGCCCTGAAAAACCGGGTAGCCGGGGTATAGTTCCTCTTTATACTGCTTTCAGCATACGGCAGCTGCCAAAGCTTTTCTCAAATGGGGTTGAATCAAAAGTTCTTAATTCACAGAACCCTTCAGGCAGGCGAAACAAACCGAAATCATCACAGTTTTTTTACCTTATTGCTTCCTTGATCTCTACCCCCCAGGATAGCCCGGGCCTGGATGCGAACTATCCGCTTGTCACCTTCAGCAGTATTCTGCTCCACCTTCCGGTTGGCAATAATACCACCGTCTTCCTGATCTTTAAAAGTAACTCCGCCAGGGACTGCAGAACCCTCATAGACCACCGCCAGATCAGGGGGAACCCTGACATCTATACCGCCCATCACTGCAGTGAGATCGAGCACCGTTTCCCCCTCAGGAATTTCAGCCGTGGTCAGATCCATTTCAATTTCAATACCGTCCATGAAGGCAAAATAGCTGCCGCTTTACAGTTTCCAGGGTTGCGAACCGCAGAGCTTGGTCCCCCCCATAAAGGTGAACCGACCGCCTCCGCCGTGAGCTTTCCCCCGCAGCAGGTTAAATCCGATCAGGATCAGGATTACCGGCCAAATGAGGTTCCACAAAATAGCCGTATTGAAATCAAAGAGGTCCAGGTTCCGCCCGAGATAAATTACCCCGATGGCAATTAAAATTACGTCGGCAACAAACTGACCCCAGAAAAAATATGTTTTCTTCCCCTCTTCAGTGGTGGTTGAGCCAATAGATGAGGCAAGCCAGCTCAAACCGAGGACCAGGGGGATTACCGGCCACAATCGCAGGATCTGCCGGATGCCAATATCCACACCAATATTCAAATTATTCAAGAGCAGCAGGATGCCGATCACCAGGATAAAAAGCCCGATAATCAATCCTCCGCTTATTGATCACATTCCTTTCACTCCATTTCGGTAAGATTATACTTTATTCGGGTGTTTATTCTTGCCCGAAAGGCAATTTCCTGCCTCGATAACAAGTTAAAACATTTATAAATAGGTCAGATCTGATCCAGCGACTGCAAAAAATCATATTTTTAAATTTGCAATTTCTTTTTGAAGATGTGACATTTTACTTTTTCTTACTGTCATATCTTCTCTGAACAATTATTACTTGCCCGGGAATGACATTTTCCCTGAGCATTTTATCGTTTTAGGGGTGACATATTCCTGAATATTCTTAGGGTGGTAATATCACTGAACAGCCACAAGTAAAGCCCGGCGGCGTTGACTTTTAGGAATGGTCATGCTAAAATGACAGCGCAATAAAAATGGTGGGTGTAGCTCAGCAGGTTAGAGCGCCAGGTTGTGGCCCTGGAGGCCGTGGGTTCGAATCCCATCACTCACCCCATTTTTATTCCCCAAAAACAACAGTCAATTAAAGTTGGGGCGTAGCCAAGCGGTAAGGCACGGGACTTTGGCTCCCGCACGCGTAGGTTCGAATCCTACCGCCCCAGCCATTTCTATATAAGGACATTACCACCAACAGCTAATTTCAAAATTCAATCGCCAGTTTAACAAACCTAAAAAATAGCTAACCAGGAAAAAACAGTTATGCAAAAACAAGAACATTTCATCATCTGGTCGATGGTTCTGTATTTTGGCTGGATTTTGTCTTTCCCATACTTTGGGTATGTTTTAAGAACCCTGTCAATTTCCACCGGCGTTGATCCTAACTCACTACTTTCGTCATTATTGCTAATTTGATCACGATTTTGCTAATCTATCTTTCCTATGCTTTAAATCTCCAAGCATTGCTTATAGCCACAATCGTTCCTTTAATCATTGCCTTACTTTTACTGTTCTTCTATACTCCTCCTGTTAAAGCAGCCATTGAGAAAAAGTCTAAACCAGACCAGCCGCCAACTGCTCTATATATTTTAGTATAGTAATGGTAGGGTTTATTGCTTTGCTTAACTTTACCCTTGGGCTTGCCTTTTCTGTTATATTTGAATTTTACCCTGTAATGAGTGGGCGTGATTTTGTCCTGCGCTACTTTAAGGACATCCCCTACATTCTGATTTATTTAGTTATCATATTTTTTAGGTTAACTGTCAATAAAAGAATGGCCTATTATTCTGTATCTCTAATGGGTTTAGCATTAATATTATTGATCGTAATGGGTGATAGTATAACCGGCCTTTATTTTACTATTACCGCAGTGCAGGTTGGCCAAGCCCTTTATTCCCCCTTTATATGGATACTACTCGGAGATTTGTCAACCCGCTATGTAACCCCTTTTCGCTACTTTGGGTTCGGCCTATTTGCCATCCTCCTCGGATCATTTTTTGGTGGCGCATATGGAGATTACCTGCTCAAGTTCGGGGATTCACCTGCCCTATCTACAGCTCTGGCTTCAATCGCGGCCTTATTCGCTGCTCTTCTGGTAACCCCATGGCTGGTTGAAAAATCGGTAACTGAACCATTGGTTGATGATAAACTTTTGACTAACGATCAGGAATACCTTGATCACTTATATTCAGCAGCGGGCCTAACGCCCAGAGAGATCGAAGTGGTAGAAATATTAATGAAAGGATCTGATAACCAATCCATGGCCACTGCACTGGTAACTAGTCCTAATACGCTTAAAACCCACTTGCGTAAAATATACAGCAAGTATGGGGTTAATAAGAAAAGCGAACTTCTGGCGCTAATCTCTATAAAAAAATGCCTCCATTTTAATTTTACTTCCTTAAGCTTTAAACAATCCCAACTTCACTTGCAATAATTGGCTAAAATCACCCCTGGGGTTGATGGACAGATCTTCTTTCCTCTGATCAAAAACTATCTGCCGCGCAACTGATTGGCAGTTTTCAGTTGTCAGAACCTTACCGACAGAGGAGGCATGCCTATCGCCAAACCAGTTCTACCAGTGGTGCAGGAACACGATGAACCCGTGCTTTTATCTGGTCACTTGAGCCTGGTGGAGTAAGTAGTGAAACCGGCTGCGCCTCTTTGCTTGCCAGCTATTCTGTCGGGGAAGGAGGTGACAACAAATATGACAACATTTAGGTTTAATTATCTTAAGCAAGTTGCATTAATTGCCATTACCCTGCTAGCCTTATTGATGTTACTTCCGACAGCAGCCTTTGCTGAAAGTGATCCGGCTGACACCGTAGATATAGCTGTTGATAGCAGTGACGCTGACAGCGGCGATACCGCAGGCCCCGCAGAAAGCGGCACAACGTCAATCTCTGCAGATTCAACATCATCTGACCCCGTCCCTGATCCCCCTGCTTCTGAATCGTCTTCCCCGGATCCTGAAACAACCTCACCCGAACCGGCAGGTTCGCAAACCCCGCCCGAACAACCCTCCGATAATTTGTCAGCAGATGATGATTCAACATTCAAACAGCAAATATCGACCTGGGAGTTGATGGATGGTCTGACGACGAAGGCTGGGAGCCTCTGGGTGATCCAATAAACAAGTTCACCGGCAGCTTTGATGGAAACGGGTATGTAATCTATAACTTGACCGTCAACCGGCCGGCAGCCAGTTACCAGGGCTTTTTCGGTTATCCCGACAGTGCTGAGATCAGCAATATCACCCTGGTCAATGTCAGTGTGCATGGTTATAGCTACACTGATCCTCTGGCTGGATATGCTCACAGCAGTTCTCTTGAAAACTTGCATTTAACCGGAGAAATCAGTAGCTCCAGGGATTATACCGGCGGTTTGGTCGGTTACCTCTCAGGAGGAAATGTCCATTACTGTTCTTTTAATGGTTCGGTATCCGGCTTGGGCAGTTATACAGGTGACCTTGTTGGTTATGCCCCCGGTAGCCCTAAAATCTATCATTCATACAGCTTAGGGACAGCTGCAGGTAATAATAAAGTCGGCGGGTTAATCGGTTTACTGCAGGATAATAGTGCAGCGTTATCTGACTGCTACAGTAGGGCATCGGTAAGTGGGCTACAAGAAGTTGGGGGCCTGACTGGTTATCTGTGGGGGAAGGTTTACCGCAGTTACAGTACAGGCTTGGTTAGCGCTCCGGAAGATGCCCCTGGTGTTGGTGGCCTATTAGGTTATAAGTCCGGTGGCTCTGCTGTTGTAGTTGAAGGTTATTACTGGGATACCCAAACCTCGGGTCAGGCAACCAGCGCCGGGGGTAGTGGTAAGACTACCGCCGAAATGAAGCAGCAGGCAACTTTTGCGGGTTGGAACTTTACAGGTGACCCTGCCGTTTGGAGTATTGCTGAAGGTGCTGACTTCCCAAACCTGGTTCAAACCACACGCTCCATTGCCCTTATTCCTGCTGTGCAGTTCCATGGTGCTGGCGGAGTAATCGGAAACATCTTCCAGGTTATTTCAAATACTGATTGGTCAGCAGCTTCAAACCATGATTGGCTGATAGTGTCCGGTGACGCTACAAGCACTAACAGCGGAAAGGCAGTCGAGGTTCGCCCTTCAGTTCTTCGCCGCTGATCGATCCCCGGTTTGTCCGGATCGGCGGAACTGAAGAACTGGCTACCGCTAAAGAAGCTTATGAACAGCTTCGGCCGGCCTTTGAAGCAAATAAGGATCGCATAAGTGTTCGCGAATATGCCAGGCAGCAGGTTGAACTGGCTGTTACCTTAACCGCAATCCGCGCTCTTGAGGCTACTCTGGCAGCTCAAGCCAGCCAGGGCCATGATTTATAGGTTACTGCGATAAGCTCCTACCAGGCTGCGCTTAACCTGGTTGCCGCTAATGACAACCACTTAACCGGCTACGAGCAGGCTTACGCCCTGCTAATCCTACAACACTATATCCGAGGCCATTAACGCGCCTGGTGGACATATGAGTTAGCAGTTTTGATTAAAACAAACCCCGGTCATAAACTGCCGGCAGGACCGACCGTGGTGCTTAAAAATAAAGAGGGGACACGGAAGGCTAATAGAAGCACCGTGCTCCCTCTTTATTTTAGGCCAAAATCTCGCTATTCAAGCCCATCGAGATAACTTTTTATTTGTCTGACATATTCTCTTCGATCATCACTGTTGTAATTGATGAAGGCCGCATTGCGCTGTTCTACTATTTCCCAAACTTAAAATTGATCAATATTAATCTGGATATAGCTGTTGAAGCAGCCAGGACCAGGGACAGTTATAATTTTGCTACCCCTGATTCTATTTTACTCGCCTCTGCTTTGCATGCAGGCGCAGATGCTTTTTATTACCTATGATCAGAAGCTATTCCAGTTTCCCGAGTTAAAAGTAATTGAGCTAAACCAATTCTAACAAGCTGCCTTAATATATCTTTGCAGCATATTTTTATAGAATATCGACCTGGCTGGATCCTGCAGTTCCAGTGATTTTTATACTTTTTATTTAGCATATGCCTTATTCTGCCCACCGGAGCAAATAGTCTTTTCGCAGATCGATAATGTCACCCACCTGCAGGCCCAGTTCTGCAGCCAGGCCGCCGCGCAGCTCAATGGCGTACTGGGCGAGACCATTGCTGGGATAAACGGGCTGCTCTTCATCAGAAATATTTGGATCCGGGGGCTCCATTTCATGAATAGCGGTTACTTTTCCTTCACTATCCAGGAAGATAACATCAATGGGCATGAGGCAGTTTTTCATCCAGAAGTTTAGCTCGGCAGGATAGGGATCCCGGGCGGGGAAAACGAAAAGCATCCCCTGGTCGTCGGCGAGGGTTTCCCTCCACATCAGGCCCTGTGCTCTCTGTTCCGGGGTTAAAGCCAGGTCCACTTCGAAGGACTGCTCCCTGATTACCACACCTTCAATTGAAGGCTGATCTTCATCATTGTTATCGGCCGGCACGTTTGCTACCCCTTCATCTGCACAGCCTTGCACCAGAAATACCAGAATAAAAAGGGCAGCCAGGCAAAATGGCATACATAATTTACGGATTCCTGTCATGGCCATTTTCCTCAAATTATAACTCCCAACCACATATTTTCCTTGCCTTATCAACGGTAACCGGTCATACTGTTAAGTAATGCCGTCAGGCAGTCATAAGTTTGCAAGCAGCGCTGTCCCAATCATTAAGGAGGCTCTTAATCTTGAATGAAGCTGAAAACGATTTTTACCACCGGTCTTTTGACTATCCTGCCGCTTGCAGTAACTGTATATATCTTCTATCTGATCTTCAGTTTTCTGGACGACTTGCTCGGCAACCTGATCCAGGCAATTTTCAACTTCCGGGTACCGGGTATTGGTTTCGCGGCCGGTATAGTTTTAATCCTGATTATCGGGTTCATTGCTTCCAATATAATCGGCAGGCGTTTGATCGGTTTCAGTGACAGCCTTCTGCAGCGCATTCCTCTGGCCAAAAGCATTTACACCAGCGCCAGGCAGATAATAGACGCCTTTACATTACAGGGAAAAGCCGCTTTCCAAAAAGTAGTTCTCCTTGAATATCCCCGCCGAGGTCTCTATGCCTTCGGCTTTGTTACCGGCAGATCCAAAGGAGAAGTCCAGGACAAAACCCATGAAGAAACCCTGAACATATTTATCCCCACCACCCCAAACCCAACCTCGGGGATGCTTATCCGCGCCCTCCGCAGTGAGGTCATTAACCTCGATATGACCATTGAAGAGGGGATGAAAGTGATCATCTCCGGGGGCCTGTTTTCGCCACCGGTCGATGCTCCGAAGGATGATACCGCGTGAACTGTAACAGGATTACCCCGGGAATACCCATTCCCCCTATCAGGAATGTATGTCATGTGACATATGTCAAACAAAACGTCCCCTTGACTTGTTAACTTCTTGATGACCAGTCAAACAAAACGTCCCCTTGACTTCCAAACATCCCCTTGACTTCCTTTTAAACAAAGAAAGGTTTTTCTCTTTCCGCCCAGTCTAGGGATCTCTTCACCGCCTTGCGCCAGCCGCGGTAGAGGAAACGGCGTCTGTCTTCATCCATCCGGGGTTTAAAGAAGGCACTTTCCTGCCAGAGATCAGCAATAGCCTTTGTATCTTTCCAGAATCCACAGGCCAGGCCAGCAAGGTAAGCGGCGCCCAGGGCTGTTGTATCGGTCGTGGATGCACGCCTGACAACAGTTCCCGTTATATCAGCCTGAAACTGAAGTAAAAGATCCATTACACTGGCTCCGCCGTCCACCCGCAGTTCCTTCAGGGGTAAATCAGCATCGCGGCGCATTATTTCCAAAACATCCCTGGTCTGATAGGCCATTGCTTCGATAACAGCCCGGGCAAGGTGAGCTCTCGTTGTCCCACCGGTAATCCCGATCAGCAAACCGCGGGCATAGGGATCCCAGTGGGGCGCGCCCAGGCCGGCAAAGGCAGGGACAAGATAAACTCCTTCATTGCTCTTCACCTGGCCGGCCAGATCTTCCAGGTCAGAGGCTTCTTTAATCAACTGCAGGCCATCTCGCAGCCACTGCACAGCGGCTCCGGTGATAAAAATACTTCCTTCGAGAGCATATGAGACTTCCCCGTTCACTCCCCAGGCAATAGTGGTCAACAAACCATTATTTGAAGTGACGGCTTTTTCGCCGGTATTCATGAGCAGGAATGAGCCGGTCCCATAAGTGTTCTTGGTCATTCCCGGTTGAAAACAGGCCTGGCCGAACAGGGCAGCCTGCTGATCACCGGCCATTCCACCGATGGGTACGGCAGAACCAAAAAACACATTGGGGTCGGTTTCACCATAAAGATGACTGCTCGGCAGTACTTTCGGCAGAACGCTGGCAGGTACTTTAAAGATCTTCAGCAGCGTCTCATCCCATTCCAGATAATGAATATTAAAGAGGAGGGTTCGCGAAGCATTTGAGTAGTCAGTGGCAAAAACACGGCCCCCGGTCAGGCGGTAAAGCAGATAGCTGTCCACTGTTCCGCAGGCCAGGGTTCCCTTTTCAGCAGCTTCTTTAACTTCAGGCAAATTTTCCATGGCCCAGCGCACTTTAGTGCCGGAAAAGTAGGGATCCAGCAGCAGGCCGGTCCGGCGCCTGATCCTGTCTTCCAGTCCTTCGTTCTTGAGCTGCCGGCACATATCAGCAGTGCGTCGGCACTGCCAGACAATCGCTCTTGTCAAAACTCTGCCGCTCTCTCGATCCCAGAACACTACTGTCTCCCGCTGATTGGTGATACCCATCGCTACCAGTTCGCTGGCGGATATTCCCGCTTCCTGCAGGGCCTGCTCAGTCGTCTTTAGAACGTTCCCCCAGATTTCATCAGGGTCTTGCTCCACCCAGCCAGGCTGCGGGTAATACTGCTTGTGTTCCAGGTTAACCCGGGCTTTCGAGAGCCCCTCACTGTTCCAGACAATGGCAGTCGTCCCCGTCGTCCCCTGGTCGATGGATAAAATATAGCCGCCGATTTTGACCGCCTCCCCGTAAGTTTTACCGAAAACGACACTGATCCCGTTCCAACCCCCTGATGTAAAACCGTCCGAGCCAGATCAAATCCACTGGTCCTCGCTGGCAGGCTCAAAAACAATTTTTTTACCCTGCTGATCCCGCCTGATTCTCCCTTCATACTCAAGATGGCGGATGTGGGCAAGGGCTTCACCCGTAGCAAACCATTTCTGCATCAGGGGAAAATCATCCCAGCCCTCGGCCACCAGATCCCAGGTCATCCGGGATGCAACATCAAAAGCGCTGACCGGGCCTGCTTCCCGCAGAATGGCCATTACTTCCTCCAGCCTCTGGCTGTGGTGCTCTTTAAGCTCTTCAATCCTTTTACGGCAATCAGTAAAAATGCGGCGATGCCCGGGTAACACGAGCTTAACCGACATCGTCCGAACACGATCCAGACTCCTAAAATAGTCGCCAAGGGGATCGCTTTCATCCAGCCAGGTTGTAATATTGGGGGTGATATCACCAAGAATATGATCGCCGGAAAACAGCAGCTCCTGTTCCGGTTCATAGAGACAGATATGACCGGGAGAATGGCCGGGAGTCATTATACAGCGAAGTTCATAGCAGCCATACCGGATAACGTCACCATCTTCAACCATAGTGAAATCTTCCGGCTTTTTGGGCTCATAACGCTGGCCGGGATGTGAACCAATGGCCACCTCCACCATTTCCATCGGGAATCCATGCCGTTCGGTCATCGACAGGATCATTTCCCAGATATTCTTATGGTTTAAGATTTCGGCATCAGGCCGGTTAAAATAAACGACAGAACTGCTTGCTGCAAATTCATCCACCAGGCCAATGTGATCTATATGCATGTGTGTCACAAAAAAGTCTGTTCTTTCAGGGTCCAGAGCCAGCTGCTCAAAAACATCTCTCATCGCTTCCCGGCAGGCACTGCGCTTCATCCCTGTATCGATAACCAGGTTGCGTTTTTCATCTTTGATGATGTAAGAATTAGTTGCCTTTAGCGGATTACCGGGTAGAGGTATTTCTGCGCGATAAAGGGCTGGCTTTATTTCTTCAATGATTGTGGTTGCCATTTTTCCACTTCCCTTTGTCTTGGACTTTCTTCAACAAATATATATAATATCTCTTTTAATTTTTAATTCTGCTTCAGGTTTGAAAACTCCTCTTTAATTTTCTCCTGCAGGGCTGGATTGTCAAGCACTTTTAACCCGGTGATGGCCATAGCCCTGCCGGCGGCGAGCATTACTTCATACGCCTTTTCAGTATTGCAGAGAGCAGTGAATTCAAGAGTATGCCGCAGCACACATTGATCGTCGGTCAAAGCAAGGAGTACATATATGGAAGGGGTAACCCGGCTGACATTACCCATATCAATAGAACCGACCTCCCCGATTTGATCCGATTGAACAGTGTAACCAGCCCGGGGTAAGCTTTCAGCAAAAACATCGGCCAGGACACTGTTGCTGCACATCGCCTCATAAGGATAATCGGATTGCTCAACTTCAAGGGTAGTGCCGGTAGCCGTGACGGCTCCCCGGGCACAGGCGATAACCTTTTCTACCGCCTCTTCCAGGTCAACACTATCGCGGGCCCTGACCAGGAATTCAGCAACAGCTCGGTCTGGTATCACATTGGTGGCCAGCCCTCCCTCAGTAATAATTCCGTGAACCCGGACATCATCTTTGAGATGCTGCCGCAGGGCATTAATACCATTAAAGGTCTGAATCACGGCATCAAGAGCATTGCGTCCTTCCCATGGCTCAATGGCAGCATGGGCATTTTTACCGTGAAAAATAAACCGGTAATCACAGCAAGCCAGGGAGGTAACATTGATCCGCGTTGAACAGCTGGGATGGAACATCATCGCGGCATCGATGTCGTCAAATACTCCCGTCCGCACCAGATCCACTTTTCCTCCATGGTCTTCTTCATCCGGTGTGCCAATTACCGAAACCCGACCAGGCCTTCCCTCCAGGGCAGCAGCCAGGGCTACTCCGGCAGCAACAGCGGCAATGGCAATCAGGTTATGGCCGCAACCGTGGCCAATTTCAGGTAAAGCATCATACTCGGAGCAAAATCCGATATGGTATCCCTCTTCCCCGTAAGTGGCCATAAAGGCTGTTTTCAAACCCCCAACGCCTCGCCAGACCTTAAATCCTTTCTCTTCCAGATAAGCGGTGATCAGATCGGAAGCAAAGAATTCTTCACCGCCTACTTCCGGATGGCTATGAATATCCCGGGACATCTTAATTAATTTGTCCCGTTCCTCCTCGATTTTGCTATGAATAGTCCGGTAACCGTTCATAATCTTAACCACCGTCTTTCCTGATTTTTAGCCTCATTATAACTGCTTTTTCCCTCTTTGCCCAGCGGTATACAGCCGGCAAAAAACATAACAGCAACCGCTGTGATTGTATAACTTCATTATGTTCTTAACCAGGCGCCAGCCTGTAATTATACCAGGCATTTTCTGTAACTTTAACCGGTTCCCTCACACCGGGAAGTGGGCAAAATTCGCTCTATTCAACAGGACGCAGCTGTTCGTAGGTATCGACTACATTGGTGAAGACAACCGGCCCATTCTGCGGATTGCAAACCCAGCCCTCGTAGCGATCAGTCCGGTATGCCTGAAGCTCTGGGTCATAGGAAAGGACAATGTAGGCGGCATCATCGTAAAAAATACGCTGCATTTCGTGAACGATTTCGCACCTTTCATTACAATCCATAGCCCTCTGCTGGCGGAGATGCATTTCATCATACTGAGGGTTGGAATAAAAACAGTCGCTCCAGGACATGATTTCATCAGTAGTTACCACTTTCAGGATCGACGTAGGATCCACATCAACGAACCAACCCCAGATAAACATGTCGAAATCACCTTCGTAGATCCGATCTGTGAGAGTCCTTTCATCGAGCAAAGTGACTGTTAAAGCAATGCCAACCTCTTCCAGCATGTCCTTAATCATGTCGCCGGCTTTTAGATTGTCGGGTGATTCGGATCGGAGGAGCAGGCTAAAATCAAGGGGCTCACCATCAGGGTTAACCCTGATTCCGTCGGCCCCGGGGGTGTAACCAGCCTCCTCCAGGATTTCCTTTGCCTTTTCAGGATTATGGGCACGAAAGTCGTCGCCCGGATCATAGTGCCAGTATTCAAAAAGAGGCGGAACGATGGTTGAACCGACTGTTCCATAACCGAGATAGGCTGTATCAATAATTTCCTGCCGATCAATGGCATACTCGACGGCTACACGAATATTTTTGTCAAGCAACAGGGGATTACCGAGAGAAGCAGGATCTTCCCATACATTGAAAGCAAGCTCAGTAAATGAAGGCGAATCGGCTGCCAGAGTAACAATCTTGGGATCGCCGGCTTCTTCAAGTGCTTTCAACTGCGCTCCCGGAACAGCAGTGATGATGTCAAGCTCGCCTTCTTTCAGCGCTTCGATCATCAGGTCGGTATTGTCATAGATCATAAAAATAACTTCGTCCAGTACCGGTGCTCCCTTGAAGTACTGCTCATTGACAACCATCCTGGTAAATTCGTCTTTACGCTGCTCCACAACCTGAAAGGGGCCGGTCCCGACGGGAGTCTCATTGGCAAATTCACCCTCGGCATCGGCAGGATCGATTTCTGACCAGATATGTTCGGGCAAAATGGGAACGAGAATCTGGGGCATCCAGGCAATTGGCTCATCCGTTTTAATGGTCAGGGTATCCTCATCGATTACCTTGATCTCTTCCATCGGGGCCACATAATCATAGAAATACCCGAGCTCGTTATCGCGGATATATTCATAGGTAAATTTCACATCACCAGCACTGAAGGGTTCCCCATCATGCCAGGTAACCCCTTCCTGGAGATTGAAAGTCCAGACAAGGTCATCCTCATCTACCGTCCACTCACGGGCCAGGTTTGGTATAACATTCATATTTTCATCCCAGCTGATCAGCATATTGTAATTGAGGTTCATAATTTCATAAGCCTGGTAAGACCAGATCTGCATGGGGTTGAGGCTCTCGATCTCCCGTAGGAAACCAACCCGCAGGATATAACTTTCTTCCTCTCCTTCACCACAGCCGGGCAAAAAGAACACTGCAGTCAACAGAATAGCCATAACCGGGGTTAAAAATGTTATTTTACGCATGAGCGATATCCTCCATATGCCATTATTTATTTTCAACAGTTAGAATTACTTTCCACTGCACTAATTTATTCAAGTATAACTGCCTATTTATGTAATATATTACATATTTATAATTGAAATAACTATACCAGACTTAAATCTTTAAAACCATAATACCATCAATTCAAATTCTTTATATGCTTCATCGGCCAATAAATGATTTTCTTTTTTCATCAACCCACTAATTATGCTACAGACTGGAAGCACAACAATATGTTATAATGTGAAAAAATATTACTTCTGCATTTTGACAAAGATAGGAGTTGATCTGATGCTCACCAGGTCGAGAATTATGCTGCTTCTTATAGCAGTAGCCCTTTTTTTACCGCTTTTAAGCGGCTGCAGCCTGCTGATTCCTTTCAGGTCCGAAACTGACAAAGCCGAAGAACCATTAGCTGAAACCTTTGAGGTAGTGATCACAGAAATGGAACCCGCAGACGATTTTACTGATGAACATACCGCCGTTAACGAGGAAGTCGCAGAAGAAGTTGTTGTCCCTTCCGATAAAAGCGACCGTCTTCCCGGCAGCCTGAACTGGGACAGCATCGCTCTCTATGCCTCTGGAAAAGACTTTTACCGCGAGGGCGGCCTGAAGACCGAAGGGTTTACCGGTAAGAAAACCAAAACTGAACAGCCTGACGTCACGGCAGAAGCTGAAACTGCTGCGGAAGATCCTACCATATACGTGACTACAGAGGAAGATACTGCCGACTGGGGAGTGCCTATCATCGAGGACGGAGACGATGATGATGACGATGACGATGACGACGGTGATTGGTACAATCTGGATTGACCGGATAAACGATCGACCCTTTTACTGTTTGCTCTTTATCGGAGGTGATTGAGGATGGACACCAGAAAAGTTGTTATGGTCGGATTGCTCATTCTTCTGCTCGTAATGGTAAGCTGCGGCTGTGGGGAAGAAAAAGTTGTTCCGGAAGAAGATGAAATTAGCGGCCAGGCAGAAGAAGAAATCGAAACAACCATAGTCCCGGATGATGAAACAGCTGAAGATGAAACAGAGGACAGCGAGGGACCATCTGAAGAACCCCGGGAGGTTGAAACCGACAGCGATGAGCAGTCCGGGACCACCCCTCACCCGGGAACCGTTTTCAAACATGAAGTAAAAATGAATATAGACGGAGTGGTGGAAAAAGATCTTAACGAGGGATGGTGGGAAGAACCCTGATTGTCCATCACTGCCGATCCATACTTCCCGGGGAAAAACCCTCCAGGTCAAGGGTTACATAGAAATAACCAAGGTTGCGGAAATAACTGACTATATCACTGCGCCTGGAGAGGACAATCTGAAAACCTGTAATATTTACTTCAATGCGGGCCAGCTGTCCATGACAGCGAACCCGCATTTCATTTACCAGGCCTATGCGACGCAGAAAGGCCTCCGCTTCAGCCACTTTCCTGATTTCATCCGCGGTCAGCGAATGCCCGTATGGAAATCGCGAAGCGAAGCAGGCTTCCGCCGGCTTATCCCAGGTCGGTAAACCGGAATCCCGGGAGAGTAGCCTGATCTCCTGTTTATCAAGGGCTGCTTCCTGCAATGGACGGCGGATATTCAACTCATCAAGGGCGAGCATTCCTGGTCGCTCTTCAAAACGATCACCGCTATGGGAGCCGTCCAAAAGAACATGCCTGCCCCGTTCAGCTATTGCTGCGAGCATTTTCACATAGATAGTTTTTTTACAGTAATAACATCTGTTTCGCTCATTTTTCTCGATAGCGGGAAGAGACAAAATATTGAGGTTCAGAACAAGGTGTTCCGCACCCAGCTTTTCCGCCAGAGAAACCGCTCCTTCCACCGCAGCCTGACCTGTTAGCTCCGTGCTGACCGTCACAGCCAGCACATTTCCCCTGCCAAGGACAGTCAAAGCCCTGTACAGCAGGTAGGTGCTGTCCGTTCCACCGGAAAAGGCCACTGCCACCCGGTCAAATCCACCCAGGATGGAATCAAGCCGCTTCTCCTTTTCGCTGGCCACAGGATGGCCCATTTCGTTACCCATCATTATCCCTGCATCCTGTCCAATGAGTGAAAGCGGGGACACACTCTCCAGGCATGTCCCCGCCTGACATCATTTTTTAGTTTACTCTTATTCTTCCTTTAAATAATTTTCTTTCTACCAAGCTCTTCCTGCAAATAGCTGATAAACTCTGTGGCCTTCTTTTCCGGCGGGCGGGTAAATAAACTGACCCCGATGAAAAGAACAGTAGCAATGAGGCCGCTCCAAACCCCGGGCCAGTAACCAAGAGGCTTTAAACCGCTGTACTGCAGTATTGTAGCTGCCAGTCCGCCGACTACAACGCTGGCCAGTACTGCCGGGGCTGTCCCTCGTTTCCAGAAAAAAGCACCGATCAGGGCGGGGACCATAACCAGCAGGCCAGCCGAAGAAGCTACGGAAAGGGCAGCAATCAGATCAAGACGGATGGTGGCAAAAGCAACTATGATAACTGTAAAAATCGGCACAAATATTTTCCCCACCAGTAGTTCACGGTTTTCATCGTTCGGCTTGCGGGAATTCTTAAAAACATCGCGGCAGATCATGGAGGAAAGGGTTAAAATAATCGAGTTGACCGTTGAAACAGCCGCCGCACAGATCCCCAGCATAACCAGCAGGGCAACACCTGCCGGGATAATTTCCAGCCCCAGCAGAACCGGCGTGGCGTTGTCGGCAATAGCCAATTCGGGAATGAGCAGGCGGGCGGAAAAACCCCACAGAATGGAAACCAGGGTATAGATAAATCCGAACACGAGAAAACCCATCACCATGATACGCATCTGGCCCAGTGAACGGGGTACGAAAAGACGCTGGCTAACCTGGGGATTGGAAAGAGAAAAGAAGAACCAGGGCAGAGTCAATCCGACAAAAGTGTTAATGTTGAAAAAACCAGGGCCGGGCACGGTCAGCCAGGCCGGGTATTCGCTTTCCAATCCGGCAAACATACCGCCAAAACCGCCAAAGCCACGGTAAGCAATGAGAACAACCGAAAGCACGGCCACAACCAGCATGACGGCCGCCTGCAGGGAATCGGTCCAGGCCACCGCTTTCAACCCGCCGGTCCAGGTCCAGTAAACGGCAATGAAGGCAGCAATACCAACTCCCGCCAGGTAAGGAATGTCCCCGCCGGAAATACCCTCCAGCAAGGCACCGATGCCGATAAGCTGAACTGCACTGTAGGGAATAAGGAAAATCACCGCAGCCACGGCCGAAACGGCAGCCACCGCTTTGCTTTCGTAACGGTCACCAAGCATTTCTGTAGGAGTGAGATAGTTATAGCGCTGTCCTACCAGCCAGAATCGCGGCCCGAAAAAGGCTACCAGGACAAGTCCGGAAAGATAAATCAGCTCGAAGCCCAGGGCACCGACCCCACCGATGTAAGAAAAACCGGCCAGGCCGACCAGCATAAAAGCGCTGTAGGTAGTAGCACTGTACGTGAGGGCGGCAACAATGCCACCGAGTGACCGGCTGGCCAGAAAAAATTCGTTCACTCCACCGCCCAGCTTGCGGCCGGCCTGCCGGGCGACAATACTGCCAAGAATAAAATAAATAAAGAGGGCAATATAAACAGTGCTAGCGCTCATCTTGATCATCCTTCCACCTGGCAGTAATCATCCCAAGAAAAATAATAACAACAAGGGCAAAGATACTCCAAAAAAGAAAAGCGCCGTAAAACTTGGTCAGGTTGCTCATAAGGGGAGTAAAAGGAACAATAAAGGCAGAAAGAACCATAACCAGGAACACAATAACCCATATGAGGCGCTGTCGTTCCAGGGACATGAAAATTACCTCTTTTCTGTGCTGGTTTTACTTACTGGGAATTATAACATATTCTGTCCTGTTGTTAACCATTAAAATACATTTATATTGTATGCACAACTTGACTTTGATGTAAAATATTGTTATAATCTGCTTGTTTCACGGCTGAAAATAGCCTATATTACCTGAAGGTGGTTAAACGGAATAATGAAGCGTTATGCCTTCAATTCTGTGCTGCTCTTAGCACTCGTCCTCCTGATCATCAGCCTGTTGGCCCCTACCTGCTGCGCAGATGATTATTCAACAAACTATCCGGATATAAACGGTTACCGCCTGGTAATGCAGATTATAGACAACCGCTTTTACAAATGGTATGAATACACTGGCGATAACAATGAAACCATGTCAATCCACCTGCTGGCGCCGGAAGAAAAATTTCTTACCCCCGCGGAAACGGAAAACCTGCTAACAGCTTCTCGGCAATGGGAACAACAAATTACATCAGCCTGTTTCAGCCCGGACCGGGACCTCAGGATTCATCCGAGCAGCAGTTTCTCCACCTTGAGTCTCCAGTCCGCCCCCCTCAAGACACTGCCAGAAGGAACTATCCCGCGCCTCGAGGGTTACATTGACGACCGAACCGCGGTTAGTGCAGAAGAAGCAACAGCTTATCCCTATTACAACGTGGGCTTCCTCAACATACACTTTCCCGACGGCTATATGAGAGGAACCGCTTTTTTGATCAGTCCCTACGTTGCCCTGACCAACGGCCACAATGTCTATACCCGGACCCTGGGAGGCTGGTTTGAAAGCATTGATTTTACTCCCGCCCAGTATGAAGAACAGTGGCCCGAAATGATAACCCCCTTCTCCAGCCGGACACCAACCAATGTAGAAACAAATGATTTTTACCTCTCGTACGAGGATGCCGGGGACCGGGAAAATTCGGTAAACTATGATTATGCCGCCCTCTTCTTCGACCGCCCTTTCAACGGAATTACAACCTTTATGCCCCTTGAATTTAAT
The DNA here is from genome assembly GCA_034189085.1 of Bacillota bacterium. Taxonomy (GTDB): domain Bacteria; phylum Bacillota; class Dethiobacteria; order DTU022; family DTU022; genus M55B129. The sequence goes on from JAXHVH010000007.1 coordinate 60,294, forward strand.
TTTTTGCCGGAGAGTCTGACGGTTATCGGTTATCCAGGGACAGTCCGCGGCAGTAACAGCTCGGGGATGTGGCGCGCCGACGGCAGTTTGATCACCAGTGATGAATACTGCCTCTATTACGATGCTTTCACCAGCCCCGGGAACAGCGGCAGCCCGGTTGTCGTTTTCAACCAGCAGGCCAATTCTTACCGTCTCACGGCTATTCATACTTTCGCCCTGCCCGATTACTTCAGCGGTGGGCTCCATTTTAACGGGCATAATCGCAGCATCATTGAGCAATGGCTAAACTGGCAACCAGATGAGGCTGCTGATCCGGGTATTTCAGCCGATTCGCTCAGTCTTAACAAAAAAGCTCTGGCCCTGGAGGTGGGCGACAGGGAAGCACTGATCGCTACCGTCCTGCCTGCTGAAGCCGGTGATACCCTGCTGAACTGGTCCAGCAGTAATCCGGCGGCAGTAAAAGTGGATGCCAATGGCCTGCTCCGGGCAGTGAGGCCGGGTGACGCCCGAATAACTGTAACCACTGCCGACAAAAATTTGGAAGCACACTGTCTGGTCAGGGTCAGCGATAGTTCCACAGTGGACGGTGAACCTGAAAACACTGCCGGCCGTGGGGATCTCAACGGGGACGGCAGGATAGATGTCGTCGATGTAACCCTCGTTTTTCAGCATACCCTGAATTTAATCGAGCTGGAGGAAAGCAGGCAGCAGCAGGCAGATCTAAACGGAGACAACCTGGTCAATGTCCTTGACGCAGCCATGCTCATGCGTTTTGCCCTCAACATGAGCGAAACACCTTAATCTCCCTGCAAAAGCATTCAGCAGGTTGGCATGTATAATATATTACAGGTTTATTTTTAAGATTAAGATAGATTGGTTGAACCGGAAGGAGGTTAAATATGGAGAAAAAAACCCATACTTTCAAAGACGGAGCCGTTTATGAAGGAGAATGGCGGAACGGCAGGCGGCACGGTCAGGGTACCTGGTCCAGGCCGGATGGCTGCCGCTATACAGGTGAATGGGCTGACGATAAACCAAACGGCCTTGGAATACTAATCCTGCCGGGAGGGAAAAAATATATCGGTGAATGGAAGAATGGCCGCAGGCACGGCCTGGGCATTGAAATTCAAGCCGACGGTACGAAACTGCCGGGAAGATGGTCAGAAGGACAGCTGGTCTCCAAAACTTCACAGCCTGAAGAAAAAAGGCCAGCTGAAGAAACTGAGAAAGAAAAAAAACCTGTACTGCCAGAACCGGCACTGGAAGAAACGGTTGAACCTGAAAAAGAATCCAATATAAAAGAATTGACCGAACCAAAAGCAGCAGTGGAAAAACAGGAACCGGAAGAACTGGATGAGCAAGCGGCAGAGGAAGAAGCGGCGGAAAAAGAAAGCGCCTATCCTTTACCTGATTTGGCCAAAGACGAAGAACCGGGAAAATATGAATACGGAGAACTGGAGAGTTACGAAGAAGAACTGAAAGACTATTATTATGAAACACCCGAGGAAGATGAGCGCAAACCGTTCTGGAAAAAATGGTGGCTTTGGGCTATCATAATCTTTCTCGCCGTACTGGCCACTTTGTTGTTTTTTCTCTCTTCCCTGAACGATAATGAAAGTGTCGATTCGGACTTTGATCAGACTGAGGAGCAAGGTAATACCGTGGATCCTGATCTGATCCCGGAAGAAGAGCCTACAGCTGAAGAACAGGCCGAAAGGGACAGCGAAGAAGAAGGACCTCCAACCATCGGAACAGGGACTTACATGGTCAATGAGGGCATCGAACCGGGTCTCTACCGCTCTGAAGGAGGGATCACTTACTTTGAACGTCTCTCCGGCCTCAGCGGTGAACGGAAAGATGTAATCGCCAACGGAGCTGTTCCGAACGGGCCGGTAGTTGTGGAAGTCAAGGAATCGGATGTCGCCTTTCGAAGCGAAGGAAGCGGAACTTGGTACAGGCTTGACGATTCATATCAGCCGGAACTTAAAACTACTTTCGGTGACGGCTGCTGGATCGTCGGCGTCGATATCGAGGCGGGTACTTACCGGACTGACGACGAAATCGATTACTGGGCTCGCCTGTCTAACTTCAGCCATGAAGTTGATGCAATAATTGCCAATGACGCCATGATAACAGACGGAACGACAGTGGAGATCAAAAGTTCCGACGCCGGTTTCATCAGCCAGGGCCGGGCTACCTGGCACAAAGTTGATTAGGTAAGGTTTGGCTGCTGCAGGGAGGGGCCGGCTTACAGCCCGGGTTTTCAGGAAACTAATCCCTTTTTTCAAGGGCAAGAACGTATTCCCTCCCCGAGTAGAGGGCCTTTTCTATCATCGGTGCCAGTTGACGCCGGGGCAGGGGAAGAAAAGATGGGACCTGTCTGGTAGCCTGAGTAAAAGGAATAACCTCGGAACCGACCATGAAAGCACCCAGCATAATCATGTTAGCCATCTTTTCGTCACCAATCCTGGCAGCCAGTTCCCTGGCCGGCACAGAGATAAATCTGGCTTTTTGCCCTTCGACCGGGTGATCATCTTCAACCAGGGAACTGTTAACCACGAGCAACCCGCCTTCCTGCACCAGGGAACCAAATTTTTGCAGTGCCGGCTCACTCATAGCAATTACCGCTGCCGATTGTCCCACTACTGGAGCTCCAATACGATCTTCAGAAAGAATTACCGTGCAGTTGGCTGTACCACCGCGCATCTCCGCGCCGTATGAAGGCATCCAGGTCACATTAAGGCCGGCTTTCATCCCACAGTAGGCCAGCATTTCACCCATCATCAATATTCCCTGGCCGCCAAAACCAGACATCACTACCGAGTACTCCATACTCCACATCTCTCCATCCATGAATATTTCAGGCTTGATATTATCCACCTGTTATTGAGCAATCTTTCCTTTATTTATTTAACCTGTTATTTATTTAACCTGCCGCAGCTATTTTCTCCCAACCCGGCGTAAAAGGACCAGCACAATATGTCGTCGTCCTTTAATCATCGAAGTCCCTGAAAACTCCCGGGGGATAAGCGGGAACCATCTCGCTGATAATTTTTTGACGCGATTGTTCCGGAGTCAAATGCCAGTTGGTGGGACAGGCAGAAAGAAATTCAACCACGGAAAAACCACGTTTTTCAACCTGGGCCCGGAAAGCCTTGTTGAGAGCTTTAGCAGCACGGCGCAGGTGAAGGTTGTCGTGGCAGGAAACCCGGGCTGAATAGGCCGTTCCTTCAAGGGAGGCAAGCAATTCCGCCATCCTGAGCGGATAACCATCACGGGCAGGCTCTCTTCCTTCCGGTGTGGTAGTTGTTTTCTGGCCCGGCAGGGTCGTGGGGGCCATCTGTCCGCCTGTCATCCCGTAAACACTATTATTAACAAAAATAACAGTAATATTTTCCCCGCGGGCGGCAGCATGAATTATTTCACCTGTGCCGATCCCGGCCAGGTCCCCATCCCCCTGATAAGTAAAGACAAATGAGTCCGGATTTACCCTTTTTATCCCTGTAGCCACAGCCGGCGCCCTGCCATGAGGGGCCTCACAGCAATCAACAGTTAGATAGTCATAAAGAAAAACCCCACAGCCTACCCCAATCACCCCTATTGCAGATCCGGCCAGGGCAAATTGATCGATGGCTTCACCGACCAGGCGGTGGATCAATCCGTGGTGACAGCCCGGGCAAAAATGAAAAACCTTATCGGTCAGACAGGAAGGCGCTTCAAAAACCTTTTTTTCTGTTACAACTGACATTCTGCTGCTCCTCTCCAATTTATGGCTTCATCGATGACCTGCTCAATTTGTTCGGGCGTAGGGACAGTACCACCGGGGTAACCCTTGAAGTAAACGACCCCTTCCCCCTTGCATGCCAGCCTGGCATCATCGACCATCTGCCCTGTATTCATCTCGATCACCAGGCCCCGGCCAGCAGCGGAAACAGCCCTGCCAATTTCCTTTTCCGGAAAAGGAAAAAGAGTGACGGGACGGATCAACCCCACCGGCAGGCCGCGTTTTCTGGCCCGGTCTACTGCCGTACGTACTATCCGACTGCATGATCCAAAGGCAATGAGAACCAGGCTGCAGCCAGGGGGGCAGTCCACCTCTACCCGCGCTTCTTCTTTCAAGCGAGTGTATTTTTGATCCAGTTTCCAGTTGTGAGCAGTCATTTCCCCGTCATCCAGGTAGAGCGATTTTACCAGGTGGGGCAGTCGTCCATCCGCCCCGGAAAGCGCCCATGATTTATCTTCCTCCGGGGCAACAGCTGGTTTTACAGTAACCGGCTCCTTCATCTGTCCCAGAATAGCATCACCAAGGATCATAACCGGGTTACGGTAACGAAAAGCAAGCCTGAAAGCTTCACCGGTCAGATCATACATTTCCTGCACTGAGCTGGGTGCCAGCACCGCCAGCCTGTAATCGCCATGACCGCCGCCTCTTGTGGCCTGGAAATAATCCCCCTGGGTCGGAGCTATTCCACCCAGGCCGGGTCCACTGCGGGTAATATTGACCACTACAGCAGGCAGTTCAGAACCAGCCAGGTAGGATAAACCTTCCTGCATCAGTGAAATGCCCGGTCCCGAAGAAGAAGTCATCACCGCACCTCCTGCTGCGGAAGCCCCAAGGACCATGTTAATGGCCGCCAGCTCGCTCTCCGCCTGGACAAAAACCCCACCCAGCGCCGGCAGAGATGCCGACATATATTCGGGAATATCATTCTGGGGAGTAATGGGATAACCAAAGTAATAACGGCACCCTGCATCAAGGGCTCCACGAGCCAGGGCTATGTTCCCTTTCAGAAGTTCTTTCTCTGACATAATTACCTCCCTTTTAAAACCTTTTAACGATAGACTACCAGCGCTACATCAGGGCACACTTCCGCACAGAGAGCACAGCCCGTGCAGGCCCCTGTATCAGTGCAGATCACTACATTATAACCACTTTTGTTTCGTCTCTTTTCATCAAGTGCAAGAATTTCCTGACGACAGGCGGTAACACAGTAACCGCATCCCTTGCAGCGCTCTTCTTTGACCATTACCCGACCCAAAGCATCCACTCCTCTGCCTTAAATAAAAAACCCCTGCACTCTGCAAAAATAGATGAAAAGGTTCAGCCAAATCAAATTGCCGGGCAAAGCGGTTTTAATTATACCGCTTTTGTCAGCCGGCGTTAAAATCACCACCACCGTCTTCAAAATAAAATTCGAGTACCTCTTTATAGAAATTCCAGTATTAAACCAGATAAGACCGTTGCCGGCAGTTTGGTAATCATATTTCTGTCTTGATCTTTGGCGTATATAACAGAGCAATATTAAAATTAATAACAAATATAGCTCAAATTGAACTACACGTCAAATTATGATCGCCTTAATTTGCCAGGCTGAGCTCCCTAAAAACTCCATTTGACCATCTACCGGGTGATAATTCTACTGAAACGCCGGAATACTCAGGGTTGCGCACAGGAAACGCCTGAACATTCAGCTCCTCGTTAAAATTTTTTCGCAACCTTGCCCTCAGCATATCTTCGTGCTTCAGCACAATTGCAAATCATATTACTGTCGCAAATTGTCTGAAGATAAAAGATTACAAAACCCTGTTTGGCATGATAAAATAGATAATGGAAAGATAAGAAAAAATTCAAATGCAACACGCCAATTCTGCGGCCATAACCACATATTTTTCAAACAGGGGGCATGGAACATGAAAATGCTGGTATGTGTAGACGGTTCGGAGCAAAGCCAGAAAGCACTTGAAAAAGCTGCTTTAATCGCTGCCGGTCCTCATATTAATGAGGTAACGGTAATTCATATCTTCGAAGGTAAGATGGATCCCTCCTCTTCTGCTATTGCCTGGGGCGGAGAAGGATACGCCATCACCGAAGCAGATATCGAACACTTTAAAGAACGCTATGAAATGGAAAAGAAAAAGGGTGAAGCCATCTTACAGGAAGCCAAACGTTTCCTGGCGGGAAAAAACATTGAAGCGGAAACAATCCTTAAAGATGGACATCCGTCGCACACAATTATCGAAGCAGCTCAGGAAAATGATTTTGACATAATCGTTGTAGGCAGCAGAGGACTGGGTGGTTTTAAAAAATTACTCCTGGGCAGTGTAAGCAACGCCATCGCCCAGGAAGCAAAAAATTGCTGTGTCCTGATCGTTAAATAAATCAACCCTGCAAAGAGTACCTCGAACTTACAGGATAAAATAACATCTAAAGAGAAACCCCGCCATGAGCGGCGATCAATATCAGCCGGCCTGCCGGTTGTTACGAACGCCTACCGCATTGCGGGGTATTTTCTTGTGATAATAAACAAGATTCAATTGACATTGATTGCCGCTATCCCCGACAGCACCGTTTCATTCAGGTAGCTGTCTTTGATCGCCTCAAACGCCTCTGCTGCAGAGACCACATTAATAATCTGCCCTTTTATCATCGCCGCGAAAGTATCACCAATCAATTCAGCTTCATGCAAATCATGAGTAACATAAGAGGATATGATACGAAAAACATGGCTACCACCACTGCCACCAGGGGATAGACAACAGCAATAGAAACAGGGGTATGAATGAGAACATCAACGATGTTTTTTCTGTTCATCACTGGCACGGCTGCCACCCGTAAACTGTGAATTCATCAATATGTTCAAAAGCCGTTTCCAGAAATTTCTCGTCAAGCTCTTCATTACTGCCTTTCAGAATCACAGCACCGAAAATAATATCACCAGTATATTCAAGCGGTATTTCTTCTATATATTCCTGGCCGTTAAGCTTGGTTACACTGCTGTAATTTAATGCCCCAGCATTCCTTTCGAAATGCTCACTGTATTTCCTCGGTCCTTCGGCCATCTTGCCAGCACCTCCATAAGTGATTATAGTCTCTTATCTCAGTGTCCAGCAAACCAGGGGAGGATTAAATCAATTAAATCATTTCTCAGAAGATGATCGCTGTAATTCGGGTCAAACAGCAGGGCTATCATATTATCCGCGATGCTGAAGGGCTGTTTGCCGAACGAAAGCCGGACTTTTCAGCTGCATTATCGCTTAACAGTTCCTGGTACCCGGATGATGATACCAGCGGTCGCAAGTATTAC
>JAXHVH010000070.1:0-3568 GCA_034189085.1 Bacillota bacterium
GTGCTTTTGTGCTGGCTAGCCATGCTCCTGATCCGGGTTACTGAGAACGAAGTGCAAAAAACCTGGTTTCAACTGAAGAAGTTGCTCTCCACTATCCAGGTAGGAATTTTGCAATTACCTGAGGGCAAAGTTCAGCAAAGTAATCCCCTCAACCCGGAGCAAAAGGCTTTATTTAAAGACCTGAAGCTGGAATTACCGCCAAAGTTCTTTAATATTAACACCCAATAACTGGGATAAACATAGTTACAGCGCTTCTCAAGCGGCTAAGTGGCTTCAGCTCAATAACCATCGGCGTTTATCGCCCTTTTTTGTGACTATTAACTGTTCAACGCCTGTCTGGGTTAAAAGGCAAACCGGCCAAAGTATCGCAGCTCGAAGAGATGGAACCGGAATTAAATAAGCTTTAGCAGGAGCTGATCGGTTCGTTTTAGTTTATACAGCACTGATCGCTCGAAAGGCCTGATATCATTTATAAAATCGCTTATTTGGCTGTTTCAGTTAGTAAACTCACGCTAGAATAATCAGCTTGATTAGGCGCTGGCTTAGAGCGGGAGTATTGGAAGATGGAGAAATACAGCCAAACAAAGGTGGCACCCCACAGGGTGGGTCAATCAGTGTGCTGCTAAGTAATATCTATCTGCACTACTCACTTGACCTCTGGTTTGAGAAAATAGTAAAGCCCAGGTTAAAAGGTGAAGCATATCTGATCAGATATATAGATGACTTTGTAATCTACTTTCAATACCGCGCAGATGCTAAATGTTTTCAAGAAGCGCTTGAACTCAGATTAAGGAAATTTTCGCTGGAACTTGAGCCGAGCAAAAGCAGACTGGTTGAATTTGGCCGATATACTGCTAAATGGTCGAGAGAAAAGGATAAGAAGCTTGAAACAATCTATTTCCTCGGCTTCATTCATTACTGCCCCAGAAATAGTAAAGGGAACTTTATAATTGGCAGAAAGACGGAAAAGACCAAACTAAAACGCATTATCACAAAACTAAATGAAACACAGCAGGATATTAGACACTGGTCAATAGAGGAGCAAGCAGCGAAAATCAACCAAATTCTAAGAGGGCATTATGCCTATTATGGGATTGCGGTAATTTTCAATCTCCATATAAGATGTATCACAGGACAGAAAGTTACTGGAGGAAGATGCTAAGCTGTCGATGCAGGAAAGGCAAAGTTACATGGGATAAATTTCAAGAGATAAAGATACTATTTCCTTTATTACGGCCCAAACTTTCCATACCACATGCGTCATTGAAAGAATACGTAATGTTGTGAAGCAACTTTTGAGGAGCCCGGTGCGGGAAATCCGCACGCCTGGTTCTGAGGGGTTTGGAGCCACCAATTAATTGGGTGGCTCCTTCTACCCGGAGTCGTGTGGGAGGTCGGCTGACCCATTTAAGGGTCAGCCTCCTGCCCGATTAACGATCATATTTTTGGAAAGGAAATTGCTTCGACAAAAAATTCCTGAAAATCCGGACGGGTTGACAATTCCAGGTGTTTGACCTGGTGGGGCAGTTTTACTGCCCGTTCCCGCTCACTTTTTGAAGCAAGAGCTACCCTGGCTCCATCACCGGCGGCGTTACCGACTGCCTTGATCTTATCGATGGGCAGATGCGGAAGGAGCCCGATCGCAAGTGCGCTTTCCCGGCTGACGTAGTTGCCGAAGGCTCCGGCCAGCAGAACCTGGTCAAGATCTTTTTCTTTTATCCCGGCTTCTTTGATTAAAATCATCAGGCCAGCATTAATTGCCCCTTTGGCCAGCTGCAGTTCGCGAACGTCATTTTGGGTCAGGACAATATCTTCTCCAATATCAGACTCTGCAGCGGGGACAAGAACAAATTCGATGCCGCTTTTACCCCGCCGCAGTCGTTTTTTAAAGTGATCGGCTACTTTCTCGGGGTTTTCTTCAAAATTGACGAAGCGGCCGCTCGGTTCAATTAAACCGGCTTTGAGAAGGGCAGCGGCGGCATCAATTAAGCCGGAACCGCATATCCCGCAGGCTGGCACATCGTCAATAGTGGTTATTTTAATATCGTTATTTTTATAAGAAACTACTTCAATAGCTCCGGCGGCTGCCCGCATACCCTGCCTGATCTGGGCTCCTTCGAAAGCCGGGCCGGCGGCAGTGGAGCAAGCCATTAAAGCATCCCTGGTTTTTAGGACCAGTTCGCCGTTTGTACCGATGTCGATGGCAGCGCAATTGTCGCTGCGCTGGTCTATCTTGGTGGCCAGTATTACGCCAAGAGTGTCGGAACCGACATAACCGGCAATATTGGGCAGAAAGATGACCCGCCCGGCAGGGTTGATTTTAAGGCCAATCTCGGCTGCTTCTACGTCCAGGGCCCGGCTGTAAACGGGAACAAATGGGGCGGGAGCGAGATAAGTGGGGTCAATCCCCATGAAGAGGTGGCTCATGGTTGTATTGCCCACAGCAACGATTTCATAAATGCGGTCTCTTGCTATCTTGGTTTTCTTGAGGAGATCTTTGATGATATCATTGGCTGCTTCGATTACTTTATTTTGCAACTGCTGCAGCTGTTCTTTGCCCTGAGAAGCATGGGTAATTCTGGATATGACGTCGGCGCCATAGATGTTCTGGGGGTTGGTGGTTGCTGATACGGCGATAACAGTGGCAGTTTTAAGATCCAGGAGGGAACCGACAATGGTGGTTGTCCCAATATCAAAGGCAATACCATACATTTGATCAGAAGTATCTTCCGGTTCGAAAGAGATGATTCTGTTCCCGCTGATGGTTGCGGTAACTGAAAATTTGTGTTCTCTCAACATTTTGGGTAATGTGTTGAGCTCACGTGGTTTAACGGCCAGATCCTTTTCACCGAGGGAGCTGAGCAGGCGTTCCAGATCTGCTTTCTGATCTTTGACGGAAGGTCGATCCAGCTTAACATTGATTTTTTTGATTACCGGTTCTGCTTCAAGCTTTTTAACCCCACCGGCCAGGGTAGTTTTGCGGCTGTGGGCATCTTTCTGAATGGGGACTTCCACTACAGCGTTTTTTTCAATCATTCGCTGACAGGCCAAAACCCATCCGTCCAGCAGTTCCTTTTCAGAGAGATGTTTTTTCTCCGCAGCGGTGGGTTCGGCATCGCCGCCTTCGATCATTTTTACCCGACATTTTCCACAGGTGCCCTTGCCGGCACAGTCACCTTCGATGTAGAGCCCTGCGGTATCTGCGGTGTTGAGAAGGCTTGTTCCTGCTTTTACTTCCACTTCTCTGTTCTGGGGAATAAATTTAACTTTGGGCATGGTTTCAGATCTCCTTTAAATATAATTAAATAAAGCAACCTGAAGCAGGTTGCTCCTGAATTTGGTGCGCCCGCAGGGATTCGAACCCTGACTTCAGGCTCCGGAGGCCTGCGTGATATCCCTTTCACCACGGGCGCATGCCCTTTTATACACTATGTCATGATATCACCAAGCCCAGGGCAAGTCAAACTAAATAAAGCCCCCTTCAGGCATTCCGTAAATGCCCCTTTAATATAGCCCTAAATATTGCCAAAGGACAATTTTAGGGCAAAAAATGGGTAAAGGCGAAGAA
>JAXHVH010000071.1:0-3258 GCA_034189085.1 Bacillota bacterium
TGCCCTTTTCATCTTTTATTAAATAACGTTTTTCATAAGTAATTCGGGCGTTTTGGCTTACTTCCATCAACTTTTTCCTCCCCGCTTGACTGTTGTGGTTGGTTTTAATATTATTCTTTCTCTGTTGGCTTGTTTTTTTCCTTTCTAAACAGTGTGGTATTTCGGTTTAAAAAAATAACTCTTTTTTCGCCGGTAAAGCAGTGTTATAATTACACATGGGTTTTTACGGTTTTACGGCCGTCATAATACCTGAGATCAAAGCAAAGGAGGGAATGTACGCATTGTGGCACATGAAAAAACAAGGAAACAACTTAAAAGACAGCGGAAGAAAAGAAGGCGGGCTAAAAAAAGAAAGAGATTGAAAGGCCGGACCTAAGCAAATAGAAATGGTGGAAACTGCCCTGATGTTTCTCATTCGGGTTGCAGAAACTTTCCGCCGCATTGCATATCAGTCACCTGTGGATAAATCAATAAGGAATAAGCGAAGGAGGTGCAGTCATGCCGCTTTATGAATTTTATTGTTCCCAGTGCAACAAAAAGTTTGAAGAGCTGTGCAACAGTTCTGTCAAAAACACCCGCTGTCCTGACTGTGGAAAAGAATCGGCAAGAGTGTTTTCCACTTTCAGAAGCAGTGGAACTTCAGGTGGAAGTTGTTCTTCCCCGGCTGGCGGTGGCGGGTGAAGTTTGAGCGGCTGCAGCAGTTGCTGAGCAGACCAAACTGTTTGAAGGGAATCCTTAAGGCAAGGGGGCGCTTATGACTAAGTATATATTTGTTACCGGTGGCGTAGTTTCATCTCTGGGCAAAGGGATTACTGCTGCTTCTCTGGGATGTCTGTTGAAGAGCAGGGGATTAAAATTGACCATTCAAAAGTTCGATCCTTACATCAACTACGACCCGGGGACCATGAGTCCCTATCAGCACGGGGAAGTATTTGTTACTGACGACGGGGCGGAAACAGACCTTGACCTTGGGCACTACGAACGTTTTATCGATGAGCACCTGACCCGTGACAATAATGTCACTGCCGGTCGCATTTACTGGTCGGTTATCCAGGGTGAAAGGGACGGCTTATACGAAGGGAACACCGTTCAGGTCATTCCCCATATCACTGATGAAATAAAAAATTGTGTCACCAAACTGGATCGACACCGCGATCTCGATGTGGTCATCACGGAAATTGGAGGGACGGTTGGCGACATTGAAAGCCTTCCCTTCCTGGAAGCTATCCGCCAGCTTCGCTATGATCTGGGTTGGGAAAATGTAATATTCATCCATGTGACCCTCGTCCCCTACCTGCCTATGTCAGGAGAACTGAAAACCAAGCCGACACAGCACAGCGTTAAAGAACTGCGCAGTATTGGTATTCAGCCTGACATTATTGTTTGCCGGTCAGAATATACCCTTTCGGAAGAACTTAAAAAGAAAATTGCCCTCTTCTGCAACATCCAGCCACATGAAGTTGTGGAGAACATCAGCACGAAAGTAATTTACGAGGTGCCTCTCCTGCTGCAAAAGCAGAATCTTGATCGGATGGTTCTTGAGAAGCTGAATCTCTCCAGCCGGCGTTCAGACATGCAGAGGTGGGAAGATCTGGTCCATCAAGCCCATAACTTCGAAGAGGAGATAAATGTTGGGCTGGTCGGCAAGTACGTATCCCTGCGCGATGCTTATATCAGTATTAATGAAGCCCTATCCCATGCCGGATTGGCTCACAATGTCAATGTAAAAACGGTTCTCATTCCAGCTGAAAGACTGGAATCGGGGCAGGGGGGCGATCAATTGAAAAATATGGATGCCATCCTGGTACCGGGTGGTTTTGGGGAAAGGGGCATCGAAGGGAAAATTAATGCCGTCCGCCTGGCTAGGGAAAACAAAATTCCTTTTCTCGGCCTGTGCCTCGGGATGCAGTGTGCGGTGATCGAATTTGCCCGCAATGTAGCCGGGATCACCGGTGCTCACAGTACCGAATTCAATCCCGATACTCCAGGACCGGTTATTGATTATCTTCCCGGTCAGAAAGAAATAACCCGGGTTGGCGGAACCCTGCGCCTCGGAGCTCACCCATGTTCTATAAAAACCGGCACCCTGGCTGAGAAGGCCTACGGGCAGAATATTGTTAGTGAGCGGCACAGGCATCGTTACGAATTTAACAATGATTTCATTCCTGTTCTTGAGAAGGCTGGCATGGTTTTTAGCGGGATTAATGAAGATGATAATTTGGTGGAAATGGTTGAACTAAAAGATCATCCCTGGTTTATTGCTGTCCAGTTCCATCCAGAGTTCAAATCACGGCCAACCCGCTCCCACCCCCTGTTCAAGGATTTTATCGGAGCGGCGATTGCCTATAAAAAGAATCGGGATTCGCAATAATCAACGCAGCCACCTCGGCCATGGTGATCCTGCTTTCCATGCTTTTTTTACGCAGGTAATTGTAAGCTTCTTCTTCACTCAGCGAAAAGATCCGGGCTACGATACCCTTGGCCTGATCAATTATTTTTCGTTCACTCAGTTTTCCACGCAGGGCTGTAATTTCACGCCGCAGCTTTTTTTTATGGGTAAATTCACTGCACAGGGTTTCAGCAACCGCTGCCAGGATAGCTCTTTTCACAGGCCATTCCAGGACAACATAATTATTCATCGATATACCGGTTGTATTAATATAGAGAGCTGCTGCAAGGCAGTCCTGTTCAATAATGTCGGCCAGTTCGATGATATTGCCGGGAGGAAGAGCAGTGTCAACAATAACAAGCCATGGCTGAACGGTGCGCAAAGAGCGCAGCAGGAGAGGAACACTTTTTCCTTCCCCGGAACAGTAAAAACCCGCTTCATTCAACATGGGAATAAGGGACTTCTTTAAATTTTGATTGGCTGTGCCGACACAGAAATCACAATAGGACCTGTTCATAGTTTACCTTTCGATTCGAAAATATTTTAACATTGTTATATTATATCATGAGCATAGACTATCTAAAGTAAATAATCAGCTGGAATAACCGATAACCGCCCACCGGGACGGTTATCGGCCTATCTTTTAACGATCATTCCGTTACCTGTTAAAACCGGGCCAGGTAATGATCTATTTCCCAGCTGTGGACCTGGATACGGTAGTCGTTCCATTCCTTTATCCGGCCGTGGCGGAAACGGTCGTAAATGTGTTCTCCCAGTGCTTCCCGGATTATCATATCATTATCAAGTTCCATGATTGCTTCGTAAAGGGTTCCTGGAAGGCTTTCAATATTGTGATCATTCTTTTCCTC
>JAXHVH010000072.1:0-3231 GCA_034189085.1 Bacillota bacterium
CATTCCTTCCAAGGAGGTCCTGATGATCTTTTCGCAAGCCTTCAATATGGTCAACCTCGGTATCGCCGTGCTGGACAAGGACCTGCGGGTTTGCCACTGGAACCGGTGGCTGGAGATGCACACCGGCATTTCTGAAAAGACAATTCAAAACACCCTGCTGCCGGACCATTTTCCCAACCTGAACCAGAAATGGTTTTTGCGGGGATGCAAAACCGTTTTTACCCTGGGCAATGTGGCTTTTTTTCCACAAGCTCCACCGCCTCTCCCCGGAGTTCAAGTTCATGCGCCAGAACTGCACCATCGGCCCCGTCTATTCGGACGACCACACGGTGGATTACATCTGCATGATGATCCAGGACGCCACCGAGGTGGCATCCCTTGAAAACCGGTTCCTGACCATCAGCACCCGGGACACGCTGACCGGCCTTTACAACAGAAACTATTTTGAAACAAAGCTCAAAGAAGATATGGAACGGCACCGGCGGTACGGAGGGGCACTGTCGGTCATTGTCATCGACATCGACGGCCTGAAACCGATTAACGAAAGCCTGGGCAACCATGCCGGGGACACGGCCCTGGTGGAGATTGCCGGCCTGCTCACCGGACGGCTGCGCACCGTGGATACCATCGCCCGGTACGGCGCCGACGAGTTCTGCGTGATTCTGCCGGAAACACCACTGAACGCGGCCATGCTGGTGGCCGGCCAGCTTCGGGAGAAGGTGGCCAAAGCCGCCCTCTGCCCGGACAAAACCGGCCGGCCCGTCACCATCAGCATGGGGGTCATGGAATCAGCCGAAAAAGGCGACAATTGCGAAGCTCTGCTGAAAAAGATAAATGACGCCCTGACCACAATCACCGGCAGTCCGCCGAACACCTTGATTTCACTTTCGGATCAATAAAAAACAGGGGGCGGGAAACCGGTCATGGTCCGCCGCGCCCGGTTTCGATGATGAGCGTATTGCCTGGCCGCAAGAAACATCTTGACAAAAAAAAGCCTTCAGTATTATAAACTAAAGTTTCCTGAGAATTTATATAGCATATTGCTATGCCACCATGCGTAGCAAGGTCTTGATGAAAGATTTTTGTGGGATTTGTGCTGGCACAGGGCAAACCCTATAAAAATCAGGACTCAATGCCTCCTCCGCAATTATCCTACGCACATCAGAAAATGCAAATCCTGTTCGGCCACGAATTTTATGTCTTCTATCCGGTGCAGTTTGTAATCGATCGGCATAAATCCATGTCAGCGTTGTGGCCATCATGCAAAAATTGAGATGGTTCAGCACAGAGTCCGCATTTCTAACTTGTGACTTTGAACTGCCAATCTCCTGTTTGATTTCTTTAAATCCTGACTCTATCTTCCAGCGAGCACCATAATACTCTATAATTTGCTCAATAGAAAGCGTCATGTCTGTAGTCATGAGAGCAACGTATCGTGTTTTCCGATAAACCCAAACAACTCGTACCGGGCACTTCATCGTTTTTAACATAACGGTTTGTGAATACGCCAGTACTTCCCGTTCTTTACCGTAGAGGAAAACGGTATATGCCTGGGCACTTTCCTTCAGTCTGGCTGCACAATCATCCACAGACCCCAAACGTTTGCCATATTTTGATGGCCGCCCAGCCTTACGTTTCCCTGTCAACACAGGGGCAAAGTCATACAGCGTGATATTTGTTCGCATACGAGAAAGTAGATGGAAACATCCTTCTCCACCACGATCTAATCTGGACCAAAGTCCATTGTTGCCAAACCAGCTATCTGTGACAATCAATACTGGTTTTTGGAAATAATTCCAAATGCCCTTTATCATTGTGGCTGCCTGTTCCATCTTATTTTCAAAAGGAATTACCTTCCCGTGTTGCTTTGTTGTAGGGGTTTGTGCCTCAATATCCTTCTGCATCATATAAAACCGAAAATCAAGAGGCAGACAAGCCCATCGTGATTTTATTTTTTTCAGCAGACCTACTGCCAGAATACACTGTGACCATGGATACGAACTATGGTTATCTTTTGCTGCATGATCATGAAAATGTGCGCAGCCAAAAATTTTTCTGCCACTTTTTGGGTTTATGGAATCATCGAGCGCAACCATAATTCGTTTGTCTGTGGTTGGTGACGGAATCATTCCCCACATAGCTTTCCACAACCCCTTCCACGGTAACGTTGTGCTCGCCATAAAAGTGTAAAAACGCTGACTTTGTAATTTTAGACCAAACAGAGTTTGCAGGGCACGTAACAGGTTGGAGGTGATTGATGACGTAAATGGAACAACTACAGCCAGTAATGTGTATGCAAACCAGACTTTTCTTTTTTGCCCCTGATCAGTTTTAGAAAATTCTTCTTGTAAAGGTGCGAGTAGATCGCGTAATATAAACATTGTAGGTGGCTCCTTTTTTGTATGATTTCAATTGCTTGCGTAATTAAAGCATACCATAGGAGCGCCTACTTTTCAAGAGACAAATTGCTATTTTTATTAATAATTTAAGCTGGTTATCATTAAAAATTGGCATAAAAAATGAAATCAATTTTTATGCCAATTGCAACATAAAGCATTCAGAAAATCGCTTTTAATTTCTAGGAAACTTTAGTCAGGGAAACACCATGACAAAAACCGGCACTTCACTGATTTTCCGCATCTGCCTGCTTGCGCTGCTGCTGTTCGGTCTGCTGGTGTGCGTCGGTGTTCTGGGCATGGCCAGGGGATCATCGGAATGGGAAATCGGCGCCATTCTCAAAAGCCTTGCCCGCATGGATACCGCCGACCCGGTGCTTACCGGCATCATCTGGCAGATTCGCCTGCCCCGGGTCCTGCTGGCGGCCTTGGTGGGAGCCTCACTTTCCGCCGGAGGACTGGTGTTCCAGGCCCTGCTGCGCAACCCCCTGGCCGAACCTTACATCCTGGGGATTTCCGGCGGAGCCGCCGTGGGTGCGATTATCGGGATTCTGCTGGGGCTGGCCCCGTTTCCCGGCGTAAGCATCGCGGCCTTTATCGGCAGCGGGGCTTGCCTGCTGCTGATCCTGTTCATGGCCATCGGCAGAACCATTCTCAAAAACGAATCCCTGCTGCTCTCCGGCGTCATGATCAACGCCTTCTGCTCGGCCATCATCATGTTCCTGATCGCCATTACCCAGGATTCAAAAATTCACAACATCATGTTCTGGCTCATGGGCGACCTCTCCATGGTGGGGCTGAAGCAGGTGGCCATTCTGGCCGCGCTGGTGATTCC
>JAXHVH010000073.1:0-3027 GCA_034189085.1 Bacillota bacterium
ACCTGTTTTCCGCCCTGCGATATATCCACTGGAATGCGGTACGGGCGGGTATTTGTGCAACTGTATCAGAATATCCCTGGAGCAGTGATCATGCTTACCGTAGCAATGATCGAAAGATGGTTGACATCGATTTTATTCTTAATTCCTTTTCTCAAAATCGTTCGAGTGCTATAAAAACTTACCGGAAAATGATGCAAACCGGAAAAGAAAAATTAGAAGATTACACTATCACCCCGGTAATTGGCAAGAGCAAACCTGATAGCAAAACGACTAATGGGATGTTAAATAATAGTTTTATAAACAAAGAAATATTTGATGATATACTTGATGATAAAAATGGTGTTGAAAAAATACAAAGGAAAAGTTTAGAACAACTATTAAATAATTCAGGGGCCACAACCAAGGAAATTAAATTAATCAAGAAAGGATCACGCAAACGCATCCTGCAACCTTTTAAACAAACCTTCGCCAGGCTGGCTATCGAAGAGGGTTATACTTATGAGGAAATTGGTAATTATATAGGGGTTTCCGGGGTAGCCATCCACAAGCTGCTAAAAAATAAGTTAATAAAATCAAGCCTGTCCACATAATTATTAACTTATTTGTGAAACAGGCCTCCCCCAGAGAACAATCATCAGATCAATTGCCCGGCAGGCAGTGGTAGCAAACCAGAGACAGCCTTCCAGCTTCAAAATAATCAATGCAGAGCAGCTATATTTGAGAGGAAAACAGGAACTTAGGAGCAGGGTATTGAATATTAAAAAAGTCTAATCAGGACTGCCAATCGTTATTAAGGAGGATTTCCTTATGAACACTGTTGAAAGGGCTTTAATGCATGGACTTTTTATCCATCTTCATCACAATATTGATAAGGCTATTGATTTCTCGGTTTTTAAGAAGCTCAATGAAACGGTGGGCCAAGAATCACCGGGCAGGCTCCTTATTGGCCCTGATGCCAACGATGATGCCGCCGTATTTCAGATGCCCGGCGATGAAGGGCTGGTTGTTGCCAAGATGGAAAGCCACTGTTCTCCCTGTGTGCCCCGGCCCTATGACAGCGCCGCCACAGGCGCTGGCGGGGCAATGCGTGACGTAGTAGCAATGGGTGCCCGTCCGCTTTTCCTGCTCGATTTTATCGGCACCCGTCCCCTTGACGAAGAGGTAATTGTCGGACCCTGCGGATTCAAGGGAAAGTGTACCTGCGGTGAGTGCAAAACGATGACCAGCGGAGAAAGGGTCAACCTGATAGTTAAGGGAATCCGGGACATGTGCGAAACCATGGGAGTTTTCGTTGTCGGTGGCGGCCTTTCAACTTCCTTTAGCGATATTGTCCCCGCTGTGGTGGCCGCAGTGATCGGTAGAATGATAGTTGATGAACCTCTAACCAAACCGGCCAAAAAGGCGGGAGATCGTCTGATTATTGTCGGCCGGACCGGCAACGACGGTAATGATACTCTCTACCGGGCCGGCCTGGCCGAAGTGATGCGTCCAGCCTTGGCCCTTTTTGCTGAGGAAAGGACAACCATGGAAGCATCCCTGGCCGCCATCAAAACAGGCCTGATCAATGCCTGTTCCGACCTCGGTGCAGCAGGAATCGGCGCCGCCGTAAGCGAATCGGTGCGTTTTGGCGGGCTCGGGGCAGAGGTAGACCTGGCCAAAGCCCCTGTAAACATTGAAAACCTTACTCCGGAAGAAATTTTAATCTGCGAAACACAGGGCCGGATGCTCTTCCAGGTAGCTCCAGAAAACGCAACCACGGTTCTTGAAACACTCAAGGCGGAAGAAGTCCCGGCAGCTGAAATCGGCACAATCACTGAAGGCGAGGAAGCCATGTTTACTTTTGAGGGTAGTGAAGTGGCCCGCATTCCACATGAACCGCCGGCGGAACTTTTAGAGTAAAAGTAGGTTTTTTATCAGACCACCATCCAGATACAAAAAATGGGCTTAGAGCATATAACAGATAACTGGTCTTGGATGAATTGAGGTTTTCTATCTTCCAGCTTCAGAAAGTAACCGTGAGAAATGAAGCAGATTCCGGTTCCTTAAAAAATCGGGATAGGGGGCGGCCGTTAGGCCGCCGACCTCCGGGTAGAAGGAGCCACCCAATTGGTGGCTCCACAACCCCCTCAGAACCCGGCGTGCGGATTTACCACACCGGACTCCTCAGAAGTTGCTTCACAACATTACGTATTCTTTCAATGACCCATATGGTATGGAAAGTTTGGGCCGTAATCTGAGCTCAAACGCTTCTTGAAAACATTTAGCATCTGCGCGGCATTGAAAGCAGATTACAAAGTCATCTATATATCTGGCCAGATATGCTTCACCTTTTAACCTGGGCTTTACTATTTTCTCAAACCAGAGGTCAAGTGAGTAGTGCAGATAGATATTACTTAACAGCACACTGATTGACCCACCCTGTGGTGTGCTACCTTTGTTTGGCTGTATTTCTCCATCTTCCAATACTCCCGGCTCTAAGCCAGCGCCTAATCAGGCTGATTATTCCAGGGTCTCCTATTCGATGTTCGACGAATTTCATCATCCATTCATGGTCTAAACTTCCAAAGAAATTCTTCAGGTCTGCTTCTAATACCCGGCTAACTTTCTTCCCCGAAATAATTTCGGTTAGAGTAGCAAGTGCATTATGTGCTCCTCTTCCCGGCCTTCCTCCGAACGAACAATCGAGAAAATCTTGCTCATAATCAGTTCCCTCGTTATGTGATGAGCCAGTGAAGTAAACCTGAGTTTTATTTCCTTTCGTGCTTTTGCTGCTATCCTTTTCAGTTTCTTTCCATGGCTGGATTTCTCCTTACTTTGTATTAAGGCCCGAATCCTCCCTTTAATCGGCGTTCCCGGCATACTTTCGGGTTCCACCCTATTCTTTGCCGGCCAGCCCTCTTTTGAGGTTTTCTGCTCTCTTCGCGTATCTTTCGAGTGCCTCAAACTTCTAAAACCTCCTGACGTTCGGCCCTTCAGTCGTTTCCGACCTAATATGGCCTCTGCTGACTTCTGGCAGCTCAGCCATCC
>JAXHVH010000074.1:0-2811 GCA_034189085.1 Bacillota bacterium
CGATTTTGTATTTTGTATGGGATCCGTGTCTATATTCCATGCCGGAAAGTATAGACAAACTGCTAGCTAAAAGCTACCCGCCTGAAGGCGGGGGTTTAAACCTAAAGTTCGGACGAATTAACTGTCTTTCCTGTCACAACCAGACCAACGCCTGTTGATACCATAAAAGCAGCCTACAAATACATTCAAGACCTGATTTACTTCATCATCTTAATGCTGTTTATCATATGACATTAAAAGCTTAAGGAAAAATAATGATAAGGGAAAAACAGCAATGATATTTCTTGATCTATCCACAGCTTTAATAATCAGCGTTTTCATGACGTGGCTCTTTTGCCTGGCCACAGGGGCAGGGGACGGAAAAAGACGCAAAATCGGATTATTCTGGATATTTGTCATTTTAATTTTCACTACCTGGGCCGGAGGTGTCTGGATCAAGCCTATAGGACCGGCCTTGTGTGGAATTCATTGGTTGTCCTTTCTCCTGACTGGATCAGTAGTAACCCTGATTTTAATCATTGCCATTCCTCGAACAGCCCCGAGAGGACGTCATGAAACCATTGACATGCTGGAATCTATTGAGCAGAAAAGGGAAGTGAAACAAGCAGCCTATTTTACCCTTAGCCTTTTTTTCTGGGTACTTCTTTTTTTGCTCATTCTGGCGATCCTGCTCCGGTACATCATTGGCATTTGACCGCTTGGATCTGCCTTCTAAACCTGGAAGTTGGCTTATGAAAGATGAAGAAATGAATATAACCATAAAACTAACCATAAAGAGGGTAAAAAAGCACCTCTGGGCCCTCAGAAACAGGGAATGAGCGGCTTCAACTGGTCGCGTATTCTGTGGATTGCCCTGATCTGGATATTGATAGCCCATCTTTTCAGATTTTTTAGCTCTGACGATCAGAAAAAGATATCCTATACCAGATTCAAAGAGAATGTCATCAGGGAAAACGTGAATGAGATCACAGTAAAAGGTCATGATATATCAGGCCGGTTTAAGAGCCCCATTAAGGGTGAAACCATAAAAGGCCTCTTTGGTGGAGAGAAAACCCCGGAATATAACGCCTTTAAAACAGCGGTTCCGTCTTTTGAGGATGAGAACCTGATGAACCTGCTGGAAAGCAATGATGTAAGCGTTAATGTAGAATCCGAAGGCCGCTCTCTATTCTGGACCCTGGTGATAAGCATCCTTCCATGGGTCCTGATCATCGGATTCTTTGTATATTCGAGCCGGAAATTTCAGCAAAGCATGGGTGGCGGTGGGCTCTTTGGGTTCGGCAAATCAAAAGCCAGGCTTTACACCAAGTCCACCAGCAACATCACTCTTCGGGATGTGGCAGGGCTGGCCAATGCCAAGAAGGAGTTTGAGGAGATTATCGATTTTCTCAAAAACCCTTCAAAGTTCAGGAATCTGGGAGGAGAATTACCCCGAGGAATTCTTCTGGTCGGTCCGCCCGGTGTGGGAAAAACCCTAACGGCCCGGGCAATTGCCGGTGAGGCGGGAGTGCCATTCTATAGTATCAGCGGTTCTGAATTCATAGAGATGTTTGTCGGTGTTGGGGCATCCAGGGTAAGAGATATGTTTAAAAACGCAAAAAAAGAGGCTCCTTCCATTATCTTTATAGACGAACTGGACTCCATCGGCCGGGTACGGGGGACCGGTCTGGGAGGAGGTCATGATGAGAGGGAGCAGACTCTCAATCAGATTCTATCCGAGATGGATGGTTTTACGATTCATGAAAATGTTATTGTCCTTGCAGCCACAAATCGCCCTGATGTGCTCGACCCGGCACTGGTAAGACCTGGACGGTTTGATCGCCAGATTACGCTGGAACTCCCCCAAAAAAACGCGAGAAAAGAAATCCTTAAAGTACACACGAGGGATATACCGCTGGCGAGTGACGCTGATTTGAGCGAGATGGCGAGCAAGACGGTTGGTTTCTCCGGCGCTGATCTTAAAAATCTGGTTAATGAAGCTGCGCTGCTGGCGGCCCGTGAAGAGAAGGACAAGGTACATAACGAGGATTTCGACCGCGCGAGAGATAAGATTATTATGGGTATTGAACGTGAGGATATTATCCAGGAAGAAGAAAAAAGGATTATTGCATACCATGAAGCGGGACATGCGCTGGTTGCCAAACTGAAGGATGGGACCGACCCTCTTGAAAAGGTGAGCATTATCCCTCGCGGCCGCTCACTGGGTGCCACTGAACAGATCCCCGAAGAAGACAGGCATAATTTCAGCCGGAAATATCTCCTCGGTCGCATCGCGGTTATGCTGGGCGGCCGGGCAGCGGAAAAACTGAAATTTGAAGATATCACCACAGGCGCCGGCGATGACCTCAAGAAGACCACACAGCTGGTGCGTAGAATGGTCTGTCAATGGGGTATGAGCGACGGATTAGGCCCGGTATCTTTTCGCCACGGGGAGCCGCATCCCTTTCTCGGCAGGGAAATGGCAGAGCAAAAAGAGTTCAGCGAAGAGACCGCACGAGTTATCGACGAAGAAATAAGGCGAATTATCAAGGATATGGAAAAAGAAGCTGAAAAAATTCTCAATTCCAATCGGGAAAAACTGGAGGCGTTGGCAGAAGGGCTTTTGGAGAATGAGTCTCTTTCCAAGGAAGATATAGACGAGATTTTGGGACCTGATAGGGGCTGCCTTGCAAATACTATGTTTTAGCCATAGTAATACATGATAAACCCCATAAACTTATTATTCCAATTCGGCTATCTTTGTATGAGTAAACTGAAGGACCACCGGCTGAAAGCCGGTGGGTTCGTTTAAAGCACTGAAAGTGCATTTTA
>JAXHVH010000075.1:0-2643 GCA_034189085.1 Bacillota bacterium
GATATCAGCCGGCAGCCAATCCGGCCTGATAGGATTCATAAACCTTGACATGAAGCTTGCTGGTAAGCCAGGTGCGGGAAAACCGCACGCCGGGTTTGATGTGGCGGGAACTGGAGATAGGGTAAGGTAAGGATATTGAGGCACTGTCAACCGAAAGGGACAGCAAACGGAATAGGCCTGCCTAAGTTACTATGCTAGTTCTCGACCCGACAGGCATAGCCTGAGTTCCTGACTAATTTGTTCTTTGAAAACCGAAAAAAACACTAAAAGCAGAGCCATATTGCCATAAAATGTCTGTACAGATTTACTTAAACATGGTACGCTTAAATCAGCAAAAACACTTATGCTGCAGACGGTGCCTGCGATGGATAAAAAGCAATTTATCACCCTGTGCAAAACTGATCTGGAAGAAGTATATAAACTCTTCTGCGTTATGGGTGAAACAATTACCACCCTTAAGGCTCAAGTTGTCTCCCTCAATGAACAGGTAGAGACGCTGCAGGAAAAAGTAAAAAACCTCAAATCAAGCCTGGATTAGAACAGCCGCAACAGCAACAAGCCCCCTCTTCAGACGAATTCATCAAGCCAAAAAGCCAGCGCAAAAAAAGCGGCAAGAAAACGGGCGGGCAAAAAGGCCACCAGGGCTATGCCCTGAAAATGAGCGATAACCCGGAACAGATTATCAGCCACTGTCCCAAAAGATGCAGTGGTTGCGGCCAATAACTGAGCCGGGAGCTGCCCGGGAAAATTGAAAAACGCCAGGTCTTCGATATTCCCTTGCGGAAAGTAGAAATTACCGAACACCAAAGCGGGTCTGTTTACTATCCCTGCTGTGGGCTATTAAACTAAGGTTCTTTCCCGGATGAAGTAAACCAGCCGGTGCAATATGGCAAAGGACTCCTGGCCCAGATTATTTATTTAAACAAGTACCAGCTCATTCCCTACAACCGCATTGCCGAATACTTTGAAGATCTCTATTCTTTAAAAATAAGCGAAGCAACCATCTTTAATGCTTTAGAGACTATTTTTGAGCTGCTCGGCCCGGCGGAACAGGCTACTATCTCCAACCTGCTCGAAGCAAAAACCCTTCATGTTGATGAAATCGGAATGCGCGTTGAAGTCAAACGCCGCTGGCTGCACGTGGTCTCAACTGCTTTTTATAACAACTACAACTGGCATGTAAAACGCGGTTCAATTGCCACTGAAGAGATCGGTATCCTGCCCCGGTTTAAAGGAACCATGGTTCACGACTTCTGGAAACCCTACTACCACTACGGTTGCTATCACAGTCTTTGCAATATCCATAATATCCGCGAGCTGAAAGGTATTTTTGAGCTAACCGATCAAAAATGGCCGGAGGAGATGATTGAACTGCTCTTAAAGATCAAAGAAAGAGTGGATAGCGGTCCCTTAAAAGAAGAAGAGAAAATTGCTTTCACTGAAAGCTATGATGCAATAGTCAGTAAAGGGTACCGGGCTAATCCGCCTCCCAAGTCGACAAAGAAAAGAGAGCGGTCCAAAAAAGGGCGGGTAATTAATATGCTTGGGCGTCTATCCGAGCACCGCCATGAGGTCCTGGCCTTCATGGAAGATTTTGCTGTGCCTTTCGACAACAACCAGGCGGAAAGAGATATCCGCATGATGAAGGTGAAGCAGAAAATCTCCGGTTTTTTCGCAGCGCCAAAGGAGCAGATATATTCTGCCGCATCCGCAGTTACATCTCCACGGCCAGAAAGAATTCGGTCTCTGCTTTCTCCGCAATTACCGATGCCTTAGATGGCAGAGCGTTTATCCCCCAGGTTTAGTGCTTTTTTCGGTTTTCAAAGAACAGGCTGCAAGAAGGTTGAGAAAATCAGCCTGAGCAGTTACAAAACAAATTGTTATAGAAAATAAAAACATAAAGGAGAATAGCTATGAGTGGACACACTGCAACAGAAAAAATACTAGCACTCAAAGGAGGAAAGAAGGAGGTGTTCCCTGGAGACATTGTAACCTGTGATGTAGACATGATATTTCTCCATAGCCCTTGGTTGACTATTCCAATGTGGGATGAGCTTGGCCAGGTAAAGAGTGTCTTTGATGGCGAAAAAGTTGTGTTTGGACTTGGTCATCATGTATGCCTACCAGCTTCCCAAGAGTATGCAACGGATTTAAAGAATAGTCGAATGTGGGCTAAGAAGTATAATGTTAAACATGTATATGATATGGGCTCAGGAAACGGGCATATCTTGGTTATTGAAAACGGACATGTATGGCCGGGGGCTCTTGCGGTCGGCGGAGATTCTCATAGTACAGTTTATGGAGTAGTTGGCGCCTTTGGAACTGCACTGACCTATGAAATATCCGAAATTTTGCTTTCGGGTAGAAGCTGGTTCAAAGTTCCGCAGACAATGAGGGTTGTTATTGAAGGTAATCCACCGAAAGGAGTATCAACACGGGATGTCGGACAATTCGTACTTAAAATGGTTGGGCCTGATGGTGCATTGTGGAGGTCACTTGATTTTACAGGTGAATATATTAAGAAGATAAGTGTTTATCAACGAATGATTTTTAGCCTTTTGGCTGTGGAAATGGGTGCCGTAACCGGATTTATTGAGCCGGATGAAAAAACAATCAAGTTTGTAAAAAATATAGCTAGGAGTA
>JAXHVH010000076.1:0-2605 GCA_034189085.1 Bacillota bacterium
GGCTGGCTGAGAAGGGGTAACTGACACAAACCTTCTACATTAACCCAGTACCCAAATCTTTTAAAATAATTTTTAGATTAATTGGCTGGATTAATCCTCCATTTGCTGACATCCCAGATTGCTTCGCTTCGCTCGCATTAACAATCCTCTATTGTCATTGCGAGGAAGGCCGTAAGGCCGACGAAGCAATCTGGGATATCTATTGATGTAGCAATCTCTATCCGGTACGAAAACCGCAAGTATTTTTTAGTAAAACTCAGGTTGGCTTGCAAACCTACTACATATGAAGAAATCATTATAACAACGATTGTGATGGAGAGTAAAACCAATACCAGGGTTATGGATTCTAAAAAACTAGACTTGTGGAGAAACTCAAATAAATCGAATTATTCTTTGACCACATTATTTGAGATCCTCTCTGAAGTTTAATGAGCATTACTAACTTCCAGACGATTGTTTATCTTTGCATTCTAAACTCATTAAATAGGAATCGATTCTTTTTCTTCAATGACCATTTCACATTCAGGATACCAAATACCACGGCGGTTTTCACCTTTATCAAACGTAACCAAACAATCAAAAGATTTAATGTCTGCATTTCCGCTAAAAACTTTTATAGTAAAAATATATTCACCAAAACTTAATCGTTCCATTTTTCCATGATCATCACTTGCATGGTTAATTTTTAAGTTTATTTTTGAGGGTGATGCTTCCCTAACCTCACTTGGGATAAAAAAGATTACTAGTCTTTGTTCTCTCCCTGGATTGATATCTATTGTTTCTTCGCGTAATTTCCCCTCAACCCATTTTAAAGGTATCTGAGGCACGTCCTCCATTAATTGATATTCATCTCCTTGCTTTACAAGTATTGAAACTAACACCGCTTCACAATCTTGCAATCTTGATTTACCACTATTTGATATCGTAACGCAATAAAATTTTGCATTAAACAAATGATAATTAGGCTTATTACTGTCAGGGGCATAACCATACTTATTTGCAATAAAGACGTGAGGTTTTTCCGGTTTAAAACTAATCTCAATGATTGGCATGAGAGAACGTCTTGTAATATAGTCATGTACTAATGGACCAACAAGTGCAATTATTATAATAATTAGTTGCAATAAGTCGGAAATTTCAATACTTAAATCTAATGCATAATCTTCGGGATAAAACAGGAACCACAGAAAAATCCAAAGAACAATGACTAAGACAATGAATATGAAACCCCATTTTAGATTCTTGGCTATCGCTGGAAGTTTCTCTTTGAATTTCACTGCTCCTCCTCATTGCTTATTACAGTCGGCTGTTTTCTTTACGAAGCTTGACATCCTAGCACTCGACGAATGGACGAGCTTATCTGATGGATTGTAGGAAAACTAATTTATACCCAAACGGCTGTTAATTAATCTCATGTGTAAAATCCTTTTTCACGGCCGCCAGGCAGGCTGATAATCATCCGCTTCATCATTCGTCAGCGCGGTCAGCCTCGCGCCGGAGCGCATCATGATGTAGATCTCCAGATCCGCCCCTGCCTCGCGCCCATCGCAGAGGATCCAATCTGCATCCAGCGAGAAAGCCGGGTTCTGCGCCAGGGCCAGGCTTGTATCCACGGGTACGTCCTGGTTCGCACCCAACAAGCGCCCACCCAATACGCCTTCCTCCCCGACATCAAACAGAAGCAGGTTCCCCTCCGGCGACCAGGCCGGGTGCAGCGCGGTCGGGTAGTTCTGCCCCAGCACGCCGCGCGGCTCCCCCGTGCCCTCGGCGTCCACGGTGAAGAGCACGGGGCGATTGGTGACCGGGCTGGGCGAGACAAACAGAATCTGCTCGCCGTCCGGCGACCAGGCCGGCATGCGGCTGATCGTGGAACGGTTCATCAGGTTGCGGGTCTCCCCGCTGTCGAGGTCATAGATGAAGATCTGCGGCCTGCCGGTCTGCAGCGAAGTGAAGGCCAGCGTTGTCCCGTCCGGCGACCAGGCCGGGTCGTAATCGCCCGTCGCCAGGGTGGAGATCAGGTCGCTGCGCCCCGTCTCCAGGTCCAGCACGAACAGGCTGGCGCGGTCGTAGCGGTCCTGCGGCCCGTCGCAGGGCGAGATATAGGCCAGGCGCAGGCCGTCGGGCGCCCATTCGGGCTGGCAGGCGCCGCCCGTTTCCGAGGTCAACTGCTGCACCTCGCTCCCATCCGCGTTCATCAGATAAATCTGCGGAAAGCCGTCCCGCTCTGAAACGAAGGCGATCTGCCCGCGCCCGCCGCCCTGGGGTGTGCCCACAGGTTCCGGTGTGAGGGTCGCGGTCGGTTCGTCCGCAGCCACTACAGCCTCGGTCTCCGTGGGGAGTGGGGCTGTCGTGGGGCTGGCGGTCGGGTCTGCTTCCGCCACTGCTACCGCGCTGGTCACGGTTGACGTTGGAGACCCCGCCGGCGCGGCCGATCCCCCACCGCGCAGCAGGAAGATCGCCGCAGCCCCGCCGCCTAAAACAACGGCCAAAACCGGGATCAGCCAGGCCCAGATCGAGCGTTTCTTGCGGGGTGCAGGGGGATTTGTTTGGGGCTGTGTTTTCTTCCGGGGCAGGGTGGAACCGGTTATGGAACGCCCGGAGGCCT
>JAXHVH010000077.1:0-2594 GCA_034189085.1 Bacillota bacterium
TGGATTTTGGTCACAGAATCAGCGCTGTTACCTTTAATCCAAAAGGAGCATTTTTTAAATACTCAGCATAGCTTTTGCCATTCTCCCCAGCTTAGCTGGGGGTTTAGCTCTGTAATTAACTGGACGGATGAAACCATTACCATTGATGAAAGCATGTCTCAAATTACGGTCACCAATATCGGCCAGCCCCTGGAAGGAATCAGTGTCTATGTGTTTGATGCCGGTGGAACCTATCTTAATATCACGGATACCACCGATATCAATGGTCAGGTGGCTTTCAGGCTGCCTGCCGGAGATTATAATTTCAGGGCGGATTATATGGGCAGTCAGTACTTTAGCGGTGTGTCCACCCTCGTTGCCCATGTGAGCAACCCGGTGAACATTTCTACCGGCGGAGGCAGTTTCACTCTCACCGCATTAAAAGGCCCGGCTAATCCTTTAATCGGCGTGGACTGCTATCTGTTCACCGATACCGGCTCTTATCTGAATCAGTCCAGGGTCACCAACGATCAGGGCGAGGCAGGTTTTGACCTGGCGGACGGCTCTTATAAGATCCGAGTCGATTACCTGGGTTATCAGTTCTGGACAAATATTTTCACCATACCGGCTGATACGTTTATTGATTTTACCATCCCTCATCAGGATGTCACCGTCACGGTGAATTCAGACTATAACGGTGATGTGATACCGCTGGAGGGCATAAGCACTTTTCTATTCACGGCTTCGGATACTTATTTAAATCTGACCCATGTCACCGATGCTCAGGGTGAGGTCACCTTTAACCTGCCGCAGATGGATTATAAAGTTAGAGCCGATTATCTGTCGCAGCAATACTGGTCACCGGTATTCAACTGGACGGATGAAACCATCTCCATCAATGAAGCTGTGGCAGAGGTTCATGTCACCCAGGGCTCAACTCCCATAGAAGGGGTTCCTGTTTATGTTTATACCGCTTCTGATTCTTATCTTAATATCAATGGCCAGACAGATGCAAACGGCATTGTTAGCTTCAAGTTGCCGGAAGGCACTTACAAGTTTCGCGGAGACTATCAAAACAACCAGTATTGGGCCACAGAGTCACTTACCGCCCACCAGGTGAATGTGGTGAACCTGAGCACCGGCGGAGGAAGCTTTACGCTGGCTGTGGAAAAAGAATCCGGGACTCCGCTGGTGGATGTCCCGGTGTATGTATTTAGTTCCTCCGGCAGTTATCTGGGTATCTGTGCCCACACCGATGCTCAGGGAGTGGTCTCCTTTGATCTGGCAGACGGAGATTACAAGTTCAGGGCCGATTATTTCGGCTATCAGTTCTTGAGTGACGTTTACACCGTGCCCGGCACGCTTTCGGATGTGCTGACCATTACCCATCAGGATGTCACGGTGACGGTCAACCAGGTTTACGGGGTTGACATCGATCCTTTAGAGGGCGTTACCGTCTATCTCTTCACCGGTTCAGGATCGTATCAGGGGATTAATCAGGCCACCGATGCCAATGGTCAGGTGACCTTTAATGTACCAGAAAGAGACTACAAGGTCAGGGCGGATTACATGTCGGCCCAATACTGGTCGGATGTTTTTTCCTGGCAGGATGCTCAGGTAGATATTAGCCATGGGACAGCCGTTTTGCATGTCACAGAAAACGGCCAGGACGTTTTTGATGTGCCGGTTTATCTTTTTACCGACTCCGGCTCATACTTAGGACAGTTTGAAAGAACCGACTCCAGCGGACAGGTTCAGTTCCTTTTGCCTGCAGATTCGTACAAGTTCCGTGTAGATTACGACGGCACTCAATACTGGTCGGATGTGATTCCCATAATCCCCCATGAAGAAAACAATGTTGATCTTCAACTGGAATTATTGGCCGACTTGACCCGTGACCCCAATCCTGATAGATTTGATGGAGTGCCTCCGGTATATGAACCGGAAAAGATCATGGTGGCCTCTCTTGGTTCAATCCGGGGTCTATTGGTTCAATCAGTGGTGGGGCAGACAGCAGAGGAACAGAAGATTTATTATTTTATCAATGATCATCTGGGTGCGCCGCAGAAGCTTTTGGATGAAAGTGCGGGTATTGTCTGGAGTGCGGATTATAAGCCCTTTGGCGAAGCGGATGTTAATGTTAATGCATTTGCCAACAGATTTAGGTTCCCGGGACAGTACTTCGACGAAGAAACAGGACTTCATTATAACTACCACAGATACTATGAACCCAGCACAGGGAGGTATCTCAGACCGGATCCGATTGGGCTTGCTGGGGGCATACATTTATTTTCTTACGTTTCAAATAATCCAGTGATAAATATTGATCCTTTGGGATTATTTTGTAAAATTATTTGGGGAGATTCAGTCCCTGGAGGAAAACCGTTACGTCAGTGGGAAACGCAGGAAAAAATTGGCTATTGGGACGCTGTTTCCCAAAAGCTGGCAGTCACACTTCTTTTGTCACGGTCAAAATTGCCAGTGCCCGATCCAACTAGATAGTGCCTGAACGAAAAGTCATGGTTTTACGAGCCAGCCGGTTGGTTATGTTCGTTCATTAAATTACTACCGTTCAAAATGATGGCAGCCAGTAGTAAATCAAATCTTGGCTACCT
>JAXHVH010000078.1:0-2550 GCA_034189085.1 Bacillota bacterium
ACCTTCACCGGCCGGCCGTTGTCCCAGCCGATCCGCTTGTTGTAGAACAAAATATTCTTCTCCGCCGAGGAATCGTCGAAGGAAATCATCCCCCTGCTGCCCACCACCACCAGGCGCTGTTCCTTGAAGGGATGCAGCCAGGAGACAAAGATATGGGCATGCACATTGCCGGGGTAGGTAAACTGGGTCATGGTCACATCGAAGATGTTGTCCTGCAGGAACTTCAACCCCTTGGCCTCGATCTTCTCCGGCCTCTGCCCGATCAAATAATCGAGCACCGAGATATCGTGGGGGGCAAAGGACCAGAAAACGTTCTCTTCCGTCCTCACCGTGCCCATATTCAGGCGGTTGGAATAGATATAGTAAAGCTGGCCAATCTTGCCGCTCTCCACGGTCTCCTTGATCTTGATAATGGCCGGGTGGAATAACAGCAGGTGCCCCACCATCAGCCGGGCCCCCGTCTGCTCGGCCAGCTCCACCAGCTCCTCCGAATGCTCTGACGACAGAGCCATCGGTTTTTCAATGAGCACGCTCAGCCCTTTTTTTAAAAGTATCCGGCCCAGGGGATAATGCATCTCCGCCGGAGTAGCGATCACGTAGCCGTCAAAACCCTGCTCTACCGCCTTTTCCAGCGAGTCAAAACCTTCCACTTCATATGCCCTTTTCAGTTCCTCCAGCCGCCCCGGATCGGTTTCCACCACCGCCCCCAGGCAGCCCATCCGGTGGAGGGCCCTGATATGGTTCTCACCCCAGCGCCCCCCGCCAACCACGCAAATAGATCTCTGCAAGTTATTGTCCTTTCTATAACAGCTCGATATTGTCTCTCTTCGGTACATCTTTCATTGCATTCTTCGTATCAAAAATCATCTTCGCCTTTTCCTGCACAAAGTGATAATCAACATCGCTATGACTGGTGGTGATAATCACCAGGTCAACCTCTTCCAGCAGCTCCGCGGTCAGGGCTTCCTCGCCTTTACCCTCCACCCCGTTCCAGCTGTACTCGCTCACCCAGGGGTCATAGTATTTCACAACCGCCCCGTATTTATTCAGCTCTTCAATCACTTTGATAGCCGCACTCTCGCGGTAGTCCCTCACATCCTGCTTGTAGGCCACGCCCAGGATCAGTATCTTTGATCCGTTTAAAGCCTTCTTCTCGCGGTTCAAAATCTTAATCGCCCTCTCCACACAGTACTCGGGCATGCGGTCGTTAATCATCATCGATGATTCAATCATGGAGGTATGGAAGCCGTATTCCCGGGCTTTCCACGACAGGTAATAGGGATCAAGGGGGATACAGTGCCCTCCCAGCCCCGGCCCCGGGTAAAAGGCCTGGAACCCGTAGGGCTTGGTCTTCGCCGCCTCGATTACCTCCCAGAGGTTGATCTTCATCTTTTCGCACAGTATAACAAGCTCGTTTACCAGCCCGATATTAACATTGCGGTAGATATTCTCCAGAATCTTTTCCATCTCGGCCACCGCCGGGGAAGAGACCCGGTGCACCGGGGCATCCAGAATGCTCTCATACAAAGCAGCGGCAATCTCCGTGCACTTCTCTGTAACCCCGCCCACCACCTTGGGCGTATTCCTCGTTTTATAAATATGGTTGCCCGGATCTACCCTTTCCGGCGAGAAGGCTAAAAAGAAATCGATCCCGCATTTCAGCCCCGATTTTTCCAGGATCGGCTTTATCAAATCTTCCGTGGTCCCCGGGTAGGTGGTCGACTCCAGGACCACCAGCATACCCCTGTGCAAATAGGGGACAATGCTCTCCGCTGTATTTTTAACAAAGCTCACATCGGGCTGCTGGTAAATATCCAGGGGTGTGGGCACGCAGATGCAGACACAGTCGGCCTCGGCCACCCGGCCGATATCCGAGGTGGCACTGAGCAGCCCCTCTTTTACCAGGGCTGCCAGGTCTTCATTGACCACGTCGCCGATGTAGTTGATCCCGGCATTGACCTGGTCCACCTTTTCTTTCTGGATATCGAAGCCGATTGTCCTGTAACCGGCCTTCGTCTTTTCCACAGCCAGCGGCAGGCCCACGTAGCCCAGGCCGATAACACTTAATATGGCTTTTTTCGCTTTAAGCTTCCTTTTCAGGCTTTCCATCTGGTGCAAAACCTCAAATCCTAGGAAAATAAATAATGGAATTAACTACATAACACATCCCTATTTAGATTCTAAAAAGAAAGCTTATATCCTTTTTCAGGTAGGACTTTTCATGAACATTCGGGGCAGGAAAACAATGATGGGGAACATAATCACCCCGTGGTGGTTCGATGGAAAGCTGAATCAAAGTTGAGCCTATTTCAATAGATATGGTGTACAATGTAATGATTACTGCACTATGAAACCTGCATTCCCGCAATTTTATACCTATGAGGTTGAAAAGCCTTATAGATAAAGGAATACTGGTTGACTTTCTCCTCCAATAGGTATAAAATATACCTATGGGAGGAGATACAGATGGCTCGTGGAACTCAGGTAATCAACGGCACCGAGTATGTTTATGAATACGATTCTACCTGGAACGCTGAAAAGAAATACGGC
>JAXHVH010000079.1:0-2219 GCA_034189085.1 Bacillota bacterium
ACCTTCAGGGTTATTGTTTCCGAGGCTACTTCTGTGTTCACTTGCGTTACGGCCCGGCAACTCACTCACCACCCTCACGGCAGCTTTGTCAGCGGACTTCAGCGGCTCGGTTTCCCTTAACCCTGCTGCCCAAGTTACAGGTTCTGACTTTTATCCTGGCGGGTCTTAAAACCCCGCTGAATGTCCCAGCATTGGCTGCGCATACAAGTAGCAACAAATTTGATGATTATAACTCTATCGAGCTTCCCATTCATCCAGGTTTACTACAATACTATAATGGCGGTTAGGAGTATCTGCAGTAACTGCATCAACTTCTGATAAGTTGTCACTATCCAGCCAATAGACTTGGACTATTAAATCAGTTGTAGTGACAAAGAACTCCTCTCTATTGGCAAAGGTGTACTCTTCGTCTATTTCGAAACCTAGATTCTGAAGCTCCTTTATAAAAAATTCTACAATTTCATTGCCGCTGCCGGTTGTGCTGTACAACCACTGCCAATTATTATCTTCTCCATAAGAAGTTGAATCACTCCATAGAATCGCGCCCGGATAGATTGGCAGATCCTCTGGCACAGCTTTTTGTGGTACATATTTATCATTATTTTCGTTGTCTGTATTGTCGATTGAATCCGTAGATTCTGTTTCATCAATAACAGTTGCGCCAGTATTTTCACTATCATCATCTGTTTTATTGGCGCTGCCACATGCCGTCAAAGAAAGAGTTAAAAATAATACAAGAAATAAAACTGCTAGTTTTTTCATGATAAACCTCCAAATAATTAATATTTGATTCCCAACGGTAACTTAACGCATCACGATTAATATTGTATGTCAACGGCCATTTGAGAACCGGCATTTTTGGCCATTAAAAGTAGGCCACTAAATTATGTAATAGCATCACCTTCTGTTGTAGCTCCAGGCGGTACCAACCTATTCCGGATGCGGTAGCTGTCACCCCGCATGGTAATAACATGAGCCTGGTGAAGCAGGCGATCCAGGAGGGCTGCCGCAGTTACCGGGACTGGCAAAGAGGGTCCCCCATTCGGCGAAGTCAAGATTGCTGGTTACGATTAAAGAGACCCGTTCATAGGCTTTGTTGACCAACTGGAATAGATGGTCGGACGCCGTCTTGTCCAGGGTCAGGTAGCCCACTTCATCTAAAATAATTAAGTCGTTTCGGAGAAAACTGCGCATATACTGCGGCAAGCTGTTGTCCGCCAAGCAAGCATACATTCTGGCCGCCAAATCGTCCATAGTAATAAACAAAACGCTGTAGCCAGCATTGACTGCCTCTACGCCTAAGGTAATGGCCAGGTGTGACTTTCCCACTCCCGGCGGTCCCAGTAGTATGAGATTTTCTTTGTATGACGGCTTTTCCTGCAAAGCCAGCTGGTTTATCTCCTCCAACAGATTTCTGATATGTTTAAGTTTCAGCCTCTTTGACCCCTGTGCCAGGTGTTCCATATCAGCAGCAGCGATGGCGCGGATCATCCTAACACCTCCCTGCCGATTGGTAGTAAGCAAGGTCGCGTTTTTCTACCTGTACGTTTAAGCTTGCATCCAGGGGCGCTGATGCCCCGGGTACCGACGGCAGGCTCTGTGGTGATTTCTCGTGGTGCTGCAAAATGCGTTTAATGTACCATATCCAAAAGCCCCGTAACCCAGCGCCCGTTGCATGACCCAACTAAAAGCTCCCGGGGTGCAGTAGGTCTTTGTTAAACCTGACGATTTTGCCGACCCTTTCGGACACGGTTGTCTTGGCCTTGTCAAAGAGCACTTCTATGGGGACCCCGCCTATGTATTCAAACGCCCGGTGCAGGCAGGACAAAAAGGTTACCGTGTCCATACTGATCACAAATTCTACGTAGCTTACCCTCGACCAGGCCAGGGTAAATACAAAGGCGTAAAGTTTGTACCTTGTGCCGTCAATGACAATGGTGCCGAAGCTACCCCAATCCACCTGGGCCTGTTCGCCGGGCAGGGTGTTCACCGGCTTGTCCTCCCGGAAAGACCAGGGGCGGACCTCTTGCAGGTAGCGACGGACAGTGCGTTCAGAACCGGTGAAACCCTTCTTTTCAATCTCTTTAAAAATCCGATCTGCGGACAATTCAGGATACTTTTCTAACCGCTCTGTGATATATTTAACGAAAGGATCTATTAGCAATACTCTTTGGCTGTAGCGCGATTGCTCAAAACATATATCACCTTCCCATTACTTG
>JAXHVH010000008.1:0-67061 GCA_034189085.1 Bacillota bacterium
CGCCCCTGTAATAATAATTTGTGGGGGAATAAGGGATTTACGAGGAGCCATTAGTGATGGCATAAACGCAGCTATCCTCAATTAACTTATTTTTATCACGCTGCTTTTTAATATTCCTTCAAGTTTGAAGGCCGCCTTCTCGAGGACTTTTCGGAGGGCTTTATTTCGCGCGTAGGGCAGGGCATATATTCTGATAATATCATGATTGTTGAAAAGCCAACTTTAGCGGTCTCTTTCCAGATCGTAAATTATTTTTTCCAGGTACCATTCTTCAGTACGGCCTGGATAACGCTTCTGCAAAACGCTGATTTGCCTGTTGATTATCTCATCTGCATCATCATGCGCGGTATTTAGCAACCGGCGGGCATCCCGGCGTAAGGCATTACTTTTCCCCATGCCCCGTCGGTTATACTTCCATATAAAATATAGAAGAGCTGAAACTAAAATTATTACGAGAATAGCAATGTCCATTTTTATGTCCTCCCAAAAATACTTCTTGTAGTATTATTATAAAAAATCAGAAAGAATTTGCATCGATGTTTCATCATGAGCCAGCAGTTTCTGTTGTTTCTGCAGAAGCAAGATTCTTCTTTTTTTATTTAATACCATACCAGTCTGTATTTATCAATACAGGAATGAGCTGGATTAAATTATTGCCGAAGTAGTTAGCACATCAATATGTTAACATGTGGTACGAATTGAAAAAAAGCATAAAATGTGGTCAAGCATTAAAATAGTGTATCATCCAGTAATACATCGTTTCAAGGTCTTATTCCTCTTTTTATACCTAATTCCTTGTTATCTACTTCAAACCTACTTTAAGGGCTCCGTATTCTTTAGGCGGTATTTAATATGATGGGTTGTGAGGAGATTAACTGGAAAACTGGTAGTGTGAGCTTTACTTGAAGATTTTTTGATCATAGTTTTTGCCTGATGTGCGCTTATCTAAACCTGGTATTGCTTAAACCTGTCCCGGATTATAAAATGAGAAACGGATTGGTAGAAAATTTACAGTGAGGTGGAACTATGAAAATTACCTAAGTTGTTGCATGCATGGTAGCAGGCCATGTTGATGAACAATAAATAGTGCTCCAGGAGGGTTAATGATGAGCTATTTTAGTTTCAACAACAGTAGAATATATATTATAAAGAAATCGGCACAGGCAGCCCGCTGCCACTGCTTCATGGGAATACAGCATCCTCCAATATGTTTGCTCAAATTGCTGAGAAATGCGCAAGTGATTTCAAGGTGATTTTGCTTGATTTTTTAGGACATGGAAAATCGGACAAACTTCATGAATTTCCTGCAGATCTGTAGTTTAATGAAGCTGAACAGGTTATTGCTTTTTTACGAGAAAAGCAATATTCAAGAGTAAATCTTATTGGCAGCCGCGGGGGAGCTCTGGTTGCTATTAATGTTGCTCTGGAAGTACCAGAACTTGTCAACAGTGTCATTGCCGATAGTTTTGAAGGAGAGAAACCGGTTAAGGCATTTATAGAAAAGGTTAAGATGGAGAGAGCAAATTCTAAACATGACCAAAATGTGAAAATGTTTTATGCCTCTATGCACGGTTCTGATTGGGAGCAAGTTGTTGACAGTGATACAAACGCCATTATCCGGCATGAAAAAGAAATTGGCACATATTTTCATAAAAACCGGGAGTCCTTAAAACCGGAGATTCTTCTGACAGGCAGTAAAGAAGATGAATTTATGTGTGCCATAGCTCCAAATTATTTGGAGAAAGTTTATGGAGAACTGATTTCAAAGATTGGGCATGGTAAAATTCATCTGTTCGACACTGGCGGACATCCTGCTATGCTTACTAATCCAGATGAATTATATCAGATAAGTGTTGCATTTTTTGATCTGTAAATTTCTGTTTATCTGACAGCTTTTGTGGGTGCGTTCTTGTGGTTGCCCCCATGTTGTCACTTCAGGCTATTCAGGTGCGAAGTGCAAAATTGCCAGTAAGGTGTCGTTCTGCTGAATAGCTGAATCAATAATGCTTTTAAAGAGGTATTTTTCTGTGCCATTCCGGATTCTTTTCCTGAAGGAATGTTCCTGCGGGCTAAAGAGAGAAAAATATGATATAATTTTCATTAGTTTTCCTATCATTATTTAAATATTATTGTAGAGGTGAATGCTTGGATGAAGAGAACAGAACTATATGAAACAAGGCCAATCGAAAATCTGAAAGATATGCTGAAAAGCAGCGCGAGAATTTATGGAGATAAAGCGGCTTTTTTAGCAAAACCACGTGGCGGTGGTGAATATCAACCCATCAGTTACCAGCAGTATGAACAAGATGTTAATGCTTTCGGAACGGCCTTAATGAACCTTGGCCTGGCGGACACGAATGTTGCCCTCATTTCTGAAAACCGCTACGGCTGGTCTGTAACCTACCTTGCAACCCTTAACGGTGTAGGTACCATAGTCCCTCTGGATAAAGAATTACCTGAGCAGGAAGTGGAAAACCTTCTGCGGCGCTCCGGGGCAAAAGCCGTGGTGTATGGTTCCAGCAATGCTCAACAGATCTCCAGTATTGCACAGCGGCTCGATTTTATTGATTTTTATATCAATATGGATCTGGATGAAGACTCCGGGCAGGAGCTTTCGTTTGATCAGCTGCTGGCCAAAGGGCACCGGCTGCTGGAAAGCGGCGATGACAGTTACATATCCCGGGAAATTGATAATGAAGCGATAAAAATTCTGCTTTTTACTTCGGGAACCACCGATATATCAAAGGGAGTAATGCTTTCCCATAAAAACATTTGCGCCAACCTTACGGCTATGAGTTCGATGCTTTATATTGGCGATCAGGATATTTTCCTTTCTGTTTTGCCCATTCATCATACCTACGAATGCACCTGCGGGTTTCTCTGCCCCATTTACCGTGGAGCGACAGTTGCTTACTGCGAAGGCCTGCGCTATATCTCGGAAAATCTTGCTGAATCCAGGGCTACAATCATGCTCGGGGTTCCGCTCATTTATGAATCCATTTACCGGATCATCTGGAAGCAGGCGGCCAAGGATCCGGCGACGCTGAAAAAGCTGAAAACGGGCCTTAAGATCAGCAATCTCCTGAAAAAAGTGCGCATAGATGTCAGCAAAAAATTGTTCAAGCAGGTCCATGAAAAGTTTGGCGGGAACATACGTCTCTTCATCAGCGGAGCCGCTGCCCTCGATCCGGAGATTTCCGTAGGCATACAGGATTTGGGAATTCCAGTTGTCCAGGGCTACGGCCTGACGGAATGCTCGCCCCTTGTTGCCTTGAACAGGGATATCTGGTTTAAAAACGATGCTGCCGGGCTTCCCCTGCCGAACCTGGAAGTAAAGATCGACTCTCCCAATGAAGATGGAATCGGTGAAATAATCGTCCGGGGGCCGAGTGTGATGCACGGTTATTATGAGAACTCGGAAGCAACAGCTGAAGCGCTTAAAGACGGCTGGTTCTATACAGGTGATCTTGGCAAAATGGACAGCGATGGTTTTGTTTATATTACCGGCCGCAAAAAGAATGTTATTATCACTAAAAATGGCAAGAATATTTATCCGGAAGAAATTGAAACACTTCTTAACCGCAGCCCTTATATCCTCGAATCGATGGTTTATGCTGGAGAAAATACTGCCGGTGATGATCTGATGGTAGCAGCACAAATAGTACCCGATCATGAAACTATCGGGGAGGACTTTCCGGATCAGGAAATGAACGAAGAACAGCTTCATGATTTAATTCAGCAGGAAGTGAAGAAAATAAACAGTCAGCTGGTTTCTTATAAGGGTATCAGGAAGATAATTATCAGAAAAGAAGAGTTTGCCAAAACAACGACCCGCAAAATCAAGAGATACGTGGAAGAAGCCCAATCGTAAAAGCCTGAGATTTGAGTAAATGATTCGGGTAAATATGGTTTAGATAAAGCCTGCCCCGGCATTTTTGCCGGGGCAGGTTGCATTTATTTACGCTTGTTTGAGCAGTTTTATCCTGCCGTGTTGAAAGCCATTGCCGGGATCATTTTGAAAAGCAGTTTAAATCATGCTAACACGGCCTGCGACCGGCTGAACAGGTCGTGTTTTTAAAACCAGCTTGAACCTTCGTCCGATTAATTTCCCCACCAGTCTTGCCCATCATTATTATCCTGCTCGCCATCATCTTCCTGCTCGTCATCATTATTCAGAAAGTTATCATCTGCTTGCTTCATCAACCATTTTAAGCGTTCCTTTGTCCCTGGTTCTGGTATCCCTTCAGTACTGCTTTCTGACGAGCTGTTGGATTGTGATGGTGCCGGGGATGACGGTGCCGGGTCCTCCAGTGAATGTTCTACTGCTTCCGGTTGCGAAGATTCGGTTGTCTCTGGCTGTGCTGTTTCTAAGAGGCCCTCTTCTTCCGTATCGTCATTTTCATCATCACGTTCTTTAAGATTTAAAGCAATTTCATTATCGTCTGCATCAGGATCTTCAGCGTTACGATGAGCCAAAAGAAGCCATTCCGGTAGAACGCTGTTCTGGCCACTGTTCTCATCTGTGGGGTCAGCACTGTTGCCTGATAAAATATCGCAGCCTGCCGATGAAAGCAAAAGGACTGCTGTAAGGGTCGCAATAAGCAAGGTCTTAAATCCGGGCATATATAAATTCCTCCTTTAAAAGACCTTTCGTATGAGTTAAGCCCGATTTCCGGACATCTCCTTGTTCCAACGGGCTTATCGATTTGCATTATAACCGATGAAACAAATAATTGCAACTGCCCTCTCTTTTCTTGCTTTAAATATGATTTTTCTATTCATCCCCCTAATATTTTACTCATAGGCTACCGGTTGTGTGATTATGTTATAATATATTTTACGGTTTGCCATAATGAAATGAACCGTAATCATTATCCTAAAATGGCTTCGTCCCAGCAGGACCGATGGGGTTACTAAACGTTGTGGCAAAGCAACATAAGCTTAAAGCTGCAGGATATTCGGAAAAAGACTGTTGCAAAGCGGGATAGCTATTCAGGATCTGGAGGTTGAACTATGGCTGAGACAAAAATATGCCCCTTTTGCCGGGCAGAAATACCGGCGAAGGCCATTAAGTGCCGTTATTGTGAATCAATGGTGGAAGATGTCCCCCCGGAGGTAATGAGGCCCAAAAAAGCTGCTGATGCGCCTGCAGGTGAGAGGGAAACAATAAGAAAGCCAGCTGGATCATTTAGCGGTAAGGGAATGCCTGTACGAGCAAGGAAACGTAACTTTGTCATTCCGCTGATAATTTTATGTTTAGTCCTGGTTATCGGAGGTGGAGCGTATTACTGGTTTTACCTGCAGGACGGAAGCTCTCCGGAAGTTGAAGCCCTGGGCAGCGAGCAACTGGTCGGTTCCTGGATGGGCGGAAGTGGGGAAAGCAATGTTTACTTTCAATTTTTGCCCAATGATATGGTTAACCTGGCTGTTCCTCCCGAAGGGTACTGGTTCAGGACCCAGTATCGCCTCATCCAATCCGATTCGACAAGTTACCTTGAACTTTATCACCGCGGATTGGCCGACTGGGAAAGGGTTGCTGAACTGGAAGCAGGTAGTGAAGACACATTGATCATGACCGATACCTGGGACGGGATCAAAATCGAGCTGGGGAAAATAACTGATGCCGAATTCCGGGACGCAGTTGATGATCTGCAGTTTGAGCGGTAGTTCTTAATGAGTGACAGTATGTGGTTAATGCAATGAGGATGTACAATAATGCCCCTGATGGGGCATTACTCTTGGAGGCGGGTGTTATAATAAACCGGGAGGCCTGCCTGTGAATACCGATGAACAATTCATGAAAGCAGCATACCGCGAAGCAGATGAAGCAGGAAGACGCGGAGAAGTGCCCATCGGGGCGGTACTGGTGAAAGATGGTTCCATTATTGCTGCTGATCACAACCGTCGTGAAGAATTGAATGATGCCACTGCTCATGCAGAGATCCTGGTTATCAGTAAAGGAGGATCCCTCCTGGGGGGGTGGCGACTGAATGAATGTACCCTGTATGTTACCCTGGAACCCTGCCCCATGTGCGCAGGAGCAATGGTTCAGGCCCGCCTTGGCAGGCTGGTTTTTGGTGCGCCCGATCCCAAAGCCGGTTCTGCAGGGACCCTTTATGACATCGCCAGGGACGATCGGCTCAATCACCGTTTGCAGGTTACTGCCGGGGTTTTAGGCGAGGAATGTGCTTCACTGCTGCACCGGTTTTTCAGTGAGAAGCGTTAAGAAGCCAATTTCGGAGACACCGGTGGTAAGGATTGCTTTACAAGGGTATGATCCTGTTGTATATTAATGTTAAATTGGGAGAGATGGCCGAGTCCGGTTGAAGGCGCACGACTCGAAATCGTGTGTGTCGCAAGGCACCGTGGGTTCGAATCCCACTCTCTCCGCCACTGTCAATAGCGCACAGGTGGGAAAGACTCTTGCCTGTGCGTAAAATATTAAATAATGTTAATAATATAAATATTGATTAATGAATGAATATAAGCTATAGTGACATAGATAGGCTCCAATATCATGTAATAACCCTGTGTACGGAGGTGATGAGGGGTTTTATTACCGCCTGTGTGTTCCAGTTATATAAATATTTAAGGGGGTTCATCATTTGAGAAAATTTACTTTTACGGTTTTAATATTGCTGATTGGCATGACTTTGTTAATAGGTGGCTGCTCTGGAGACGACGGTACCACTGATGGTGGAGACGCAATGGTTTTTCGCTATAATGTAGGGACCGAACCGGAAACCATGGATCCGCATCTGTCCACCGGTATACCGGAAGCGACAATTATGCTGCAGATCTATGAAGGGTTGACCCGCCTCAATGAAGACGGGTTACCGGAGATGGCCCTGGCCGAGTCGGTTGATGTTAGCGATGACAGCATGGTTTACACTTTCCACCTGCGCGACGGTCTGGTCTGGTCGAACGGGGAGTCGCTGACAGCAGAAGACTTTGAAAAGTCCTGGAAACGCGCCCTTTCTCCCGAGCTGGCAGCTGATTATGCCTATATGCTCTGGTACATCAAGGGGGCGGAAGCTTACAACAGTGGCGAAGGCAGTGTTGACGATGTTATGGTCAAAGCGCTTGATGAGAAAACGCTTGAGGTGACCCTCGAGGCGCCGACCTCTTTCTTCGAATCACTGGTCGCTTTTAAAACCTACTACCCTCTATATCAGCCGGCCATTGAAGCCGATCCGGAAGGATGGCACACCAGCGCCGATACCATAGTTGGTAACGGCCCCTTCAAGCTGGTCAGCTGGGAACAGGGAAAGATGGAATTCGTTCCCAATGATAACTATTATGATGCAGAAGCGGTTGTCCTCGATCGCATGGTTTTTTCCATGGTTGAAAACGAAAGCACCGAGCTCACCATGTTCGAAACCGGTGAGATTGATATGACCCACACGGTGCCCGGACAGGAGATCCCTCGCCTGGAAGAGACGGGCGAGCTGCATATCCTGCCCTACCTCGGCACCTACTACTATATCTTCCAGATCGAGGAGTCTCCGATGGACGATGTCAACGTCCGCAAGGCTCTGACCCTGGCTATCGACCGGGAAGCCATTGTCAACAATGTCACTCAGGGTGGGCAGCTTCCGGCTTATGCCTATGTGCCTTACGGAATTCCCGAGCCTGACGGTGTCGATTTCCGCGAAAAAGGCGGCGACTTTTTCTCCTATGATATTGAAGAAGCACAGAGTCTGCTGGCTGAAGCCGGTTATCCCGGCGGAGAAGGCTTCCCCTCGGTGGAGATTCTCTACAACACTTCCGAGATGCACAAGATGATCGCCGAGGCGATTCAGGAAATGTGGAAACAGAACCTGGGCATCGAAAATGTCACTCTGACTAACCAGGAGTGGGGAGTTTATCTCGACACCCGGGACGAGGGGGCATTCCAGATCGCCCGGGCCGGTTGGATCGGCGACTACCTTGATCCCTATACCTTTCTCGATATGTGGATGACGGGTAGCGGCAACAACAACTCCCGCTTTAGCAACGAGGAATATGATAGTTTGCTAAAAGACGTCAGGATGACCGATGATGAAGTAGCCCGCATGGAAATGATGCACCGGCTCGAGGAGATCCTCATGGAAGAGATGCCGGTCTGCCCCATTTATTATTACACTGATCCGATCATGATTAAAGACCACGTCAAGGGCTATGTGAACATTGCTACTGGCGGTAAAGACTTCAAAGCTGCTTACATCGAGCAGTAAACTGCACTAAAAAAGCACAAGAGGTATACCGGAGACGGTAATGACCCCTGGTATACCTCTTG
This sequence comes from Bacillota bacterium, assembly GCA_034189085.1. GTDB lineage: Bacteria > Bacillota > Dethiobacteria > DTU022 > DTU022 > M55B129. The sequence continues at coordinate 8,279 of JAXHVH010000008.1, forward strand.
CTTTACTTTGGAGGTGTCCTGCCGGATGCTCGGGTACCTGATACGAAGGCTTCTTTCTGCCATTTTTGCTATCTGGGTCGTCATTACGGTAACTTTTATATTCATGCATTTGATTCCAGGAGGCCCATTTCAAACCGAAAAGGCGATCCCGGAAGCGATTAAAGAGAATATCGAAGCCCGTTACAAGCTTGATCAACCTTTGCATATTCAGTATCTCGATTACCTGGGCAATGTTGTCAGGGGCGATCTTGGCCCTTCATACAAATACCGCGGGCAGACGGTAAACGATATCATCTCCGAAAGATTCCCCGTTTCGCTTCAGCTCGGCCTGCTGACTTTTGTTATTGCCATTGTCCTGGGAATGGGGGCCGGCATTGTTGCCGCCCTGTACCAGGGACGGATGCCTGATTACATAACCATGTTTTTCAGCACTGTCGGCATATCTGTACCCAGTTTTATCCTGGGTACTCTTTTGATGTACGTTTTTGCTTTCAGACTGGGCCTTTTGCCGGCTGCCATGTGGGGCACGCCTCAGCATGTGATTATGCCGGCGGTTGCCCTGGCCGGACTGCCAACTGCGTTTATTGCTCGCCTGACCCGTTCCAGCATGCTTGATGTGCTGAACCAGGATTACATGCGCACAGCCCTGGCCAAGGGGCTCTCCAGGCTGAGGATAATCTGGGTCCACGCTGTCAAGAATGCCATAATTCCTGTAATTACCTATTCGGGGCCGTTGCTGGCAGCTATCCTGACCGGCAGTTTTATCGTTGAAAATATTTTTGCCGTACCCGGGCTTGGTAAGCATTTTGTAACCAGTATTTATAACCGTGATTATACGGTCATTCTTGGACTTACCATATTTTACAGTATACTGCTGATCGGCCTGAACATGTTTGTCGATTTTGCCTATACACTGATTGATCCTCGGATCAAGCTTACAGGCGGTAAGGAGTAAGATGCCATGCAATATCCAAAGGAATTATTTGTCAGGTTAACTGAAAAAGATGTGCAGGCCGAAATAATCCGTCCCAGCATTACTTACTGGCAGGATGCCTGGCGCCGCCTGAAAAAAAACCCGGTGGCCATGATCAGCCTTATTTTTATTGTATTTCTCTTGCTTGTTGCCCTTTTCGGGCCCTATTTTTCTCCTTACAGCTATTCTGACCAGGATTTTGACCGGCAGAATCAGGGTCCCAGTATAGAGCATCCCTTTGGCACTGACTCCCTGGGGCGGGATCAGCTGGTCCGTGTAATGTACGGGGCCCGGATCTCCCTTTCCGTAGGTTTTGTTGCTTCCCTGACTACTTTTATAATTGGGGTTATTTACGGCGGCATATCGGGTTATGCAGGCGGCCGGGTTGACAATATTATGATGAGGATTGTTGATATTCTTTACAGTATTCCCTTTTTACTCTGGGTGATCATGCTGATGGTCCTCTTTCGGGAGATTTTTCCGGCCACCGGTGGTGGAGCCGGTTTGTACAGTATTTTTATTGCCCTTGGGTTGGTCTTCTGGTTGCCCATGGCCCGTATTGTTCGTGGTCAGATTTTAAGTCTTAAGGAACAAGAATTTGCCCTGGCCGCCCAGACCATCGGTGCTCCGAAGTGGAAGATACTGTTCCGCCACCTGATTCCCAATGCCATGGGGCCAATAATTGTCACGGCTACTCTCTCCATACCTGAAGCAATTTTTTCCGAAGCTTTTTTAAGTTTTATCGGCCTGGGCGTTTCCGCTCCCATGGCCAGCTGGGGGATGCTCGCCTCGGATGCGCTCTCTTCTTTGCGTTCTTTCCCTCACCTGCTGATGTTCCCGGCCCTGGCTATTTCGGTGACTTTGCTGGCTTTCAACTTTCTCGGTGACGGCTTGCAGGATGCCCTCGATCCGCGCATGCGCAAATAGGAGGCTCTAATCTTGGAACAGTTCTTGAGTGTAAATAATCTGCATGTGCAGTTTAAAACTTACGCCGGTGTGGTAAAGGCAGTGAGGGGGGTAAGTTTTGATCTGCAGGCCGGCGAAGTCCTGGCAATTGTTGGTGAATCGGGATGCGGGAAAAGTGTTACCGCCCAGTCAATCATGCGCCTGGTTCCCGAACCGCCGGGCCAGATTACAGGTGGCTCAATTTTATTCAATGGGCAGGATATCCTGTCCCTGTCGGAAAGACGCATGCAGTTTATCCGGGGCAACGCCATCAGTATGATTTTTCAGGATCCCATGACTTCTCTGAACCCTGTGCTTAACATTCGCACCCAGCTGATTGAAAGCATCCGTCAGCATAAAAAAATGAGCACGGCCGAGGCTAACCACCGGGCTGTTGAAGTGCTTGATCTGGTTGGGATTCCCGCTCCTGAGACCAGGCTTAAGCAATACCCTTACGAGCTGAGTGGTGGATTGCGTCAGCGAGTAATGATTGCTATGGCCCTGGCCTGCGATCCGCAGCTTTTAATTGCCGATGAACCGACTACTGCCCTTGATGTCACTATCCAGGCCCAGATCCTGGAGTTGATCAAGGAAATCAATAACCGGCTTCAGATGTCCCTGATCCTGATTACCCATGATCTCGGGGTTGTTGCCGGAATGGCCGACCGTGTCCTGGTTATGTATGCCGGTCAGATTGTGGAGACGGGGACGGTTGATGAGGTGTTGAAAAATCCTCATCATCCCTACACCTGGGGCCTGTTGCAGTCACTCCCGCGACTTGACATGACCAAAAAACAGCGGCTCCAGCCCATCTGGGGACAGCCGCCCGATCTGCTGCAGAATTTTACAGGCTGCCCCTTCCTGCCCCGCTGCGATTATGCTATGGTCATCTGCGGCCGTGAAATGCCGGAAGCTTTTGGCAACAACCGGGTCCGCTGCTGGCTTGAGCATCCTCAGGCGCCGAAGGTTGAGCGAAAAGTGGGGGGGGTTGGCAAAAGATGACTGTAGCAGCTGAAAAAGATATCATCATTGAAGCTAAAAATTTGAAAAAATATTTTACCAAGTCCACCGGGTTGATTGGCCGTCCTCTCACGGTGAGGGCAGTAGATGGTGTATCCTTTGATATTAAACCGGGTGAAACGCTGGGGCTGGTGGGCGAAAGCGGTTGCGGCAAAACGACCGTTGGCCGTACCCTGATTGGTCTTTACAAGCCTACTGCCGGCAATGTTTTGTACAAGGGGGAAAATTTGTTCCAGCAGGATGGAACAATGTCCGAAAGCTACCGACGGCAGATGCAGATGATCTTTCAAGATCCGTATTCCTCGCTTAACCCGCGGATGACGGTCGGTGATATTGTCGGTGAGCCTATTGACATCCACAGCCTGGCCAACAACAAGAAAGAACGGCTGGAGAAGGTGCAGCAGATCCTTGAACTGGTGGGGTTGAGTGCCGAGCACATGAATCGCTATCCCCATGAGTTCAGCGGCGGGCAGCGTCAGCGCGTTGGCATCGCCAGGGCCCTGGCAGTAGAGCCGGAGCTGATTGTTTGCGATGAACCGATATCGGCGGTAGACGTTTCAATCCAGGCCCAGATAATCAATATGCTTGAAAATCTCCAGGAAGAACTGGGGCTTTCTTACCTGATTATTGCCCACGATCTGTCAATGATAAAATATATTTCTGATCGGGTGGCGGTTATGTACCTTGGTAAAATCGTGGAACTGGTGACCAGCGAAAATCTGTACACCAATCCGCAGCATCCCTATACCAAAGCCCTGCTTTCCGCCGTGCCTATTGCCGATCCGGAAATTGAAAGGAATAGGAAGCGGATTATCCTGGAAGGAGACGTCCCCAGTCCTGTTAACCCGCCCAGCGGATGCTATTTCCATACCCGCTGCAACAGGGCTCTGCCCATATGCAGTGAAGTGGAACCGGGAAAAACTGATCTGGGCAACGGCCAGTGGGTGGCCTGTCACAATCTATGAGCTAATAGAACTGCGCACATCTAAAAAAAGGGTGCCTGGATAATTGGCAGGACAAAAAACAGGCCTTTTACAGGTTAGCCTGAATAAATTTGTCCGGCAGGCCAACCGCTGAACAAGGTTGAACAACCGGCTTTTTCATTGTATAATAAGTTCGTTGTAGGCTAAAGTTCAGCGTGGAGAGATGGCTGAGCTGGTCGAAGGCGCTCGCCTGGAAAGCGAGTAGATGGGGCAAAACCCTGTCTCGAGGGTTCGAATCCCTCTCTCTCCGCCATTTTTTAAGTTTGGCCGTGCTAGACGGGGAGGTAGCGGTGCCCTGAACCCGCAATCCGCTATAGCGGGGTTGAACCCCTGCCCCCGGCTGCGCAGTTTCAGGATCAGCCCCGGGAAAGTAGTGTGGAAAGCCTGGTCCCGTGCGGCGCATGCTCATGAACCCCGTCAGGTCCGGAAGGAAGCAGCGGTAAATGAGATTTTGCGGGTGCCACGGGAGCGCCGGGCTGGAGCCAACTAACCGGCAAGCGCCTGGAGGTGCCGGTCAAAGGCAGGTGCGCGGCCTTAATTTATGCCAAGATTAGATTTAATAGTGTTACTATACAGGGCTGGTATATACCAGCTGGAAGGGAAAGTGCCCTTCCCCCGGTGGCTTGACCGAAACAGTAAATTTTTCTCAATGACTGCAACCGAGGAAGAGACATCTGTTGTCTGACGTGAAGAACTGATCCTGGATTCCTGCTTTTCAGAATGCAGTTTTCGGGCCATTAAAATCAGGGAACTGTTTGATCTTTTCCTTAACGGGATAATGTCTTCACTTCTAAACCCTCTTGCCGCAGCGAAGATCAGCGTGTTTGCCATTTCCACCTACAATACAGGATATTTTAGTTAAAGAAGACAATTTCGATCGAACGGTTGATCTGTTAAGTGGGCATTGAAACATCATATAATACTAATAGTACTGCTTCTCTGGTCCGAGGTGATTGAAAAGAATGGCTTATCAAAGTTTGTACAGACGGCGGCGCCCACAGAAATTTTCAGAGATGACCGGGCAGGAGCATGTAACCCGTACTTTAAGCAATGCCCTGAGCCGTGGGAGAATTGCCCATGCCTATCTTTTCTGCGGCCCGCGGGGCACCGGGAAAACAACGGCGGCCAAGATCATGGCCCGGGCGATGAACTGCGAAAAGTTCCCGGTTGCCGAACCCTGTGGAGAATGCACCAACTGCAAAAACATAACAGCCGGGATTTCTATAGATGTCATTGAAATGGATGCCGCTTCGAACCGGGGTATAGACGAGATTCGTGAACTGAGAGAGCGAACCCGTTTTGCCAGTGGCGAGTGCCGCTACAAGGTATATATTATAGATGAAGCACATATGCTCACCACAGAGGCAAGCAATGCCTTCCTGAAGACCCTTGAGGAACCACCGCCCAATGTGGTCTTTATCCTGGCCACTACTGACCCTTCGCGGCTTCCCTCGACAATCGTATCGCGCTGTCAGCGTTTTGATTTCCATCTGCTGTCGGTTGATCAGATTACCGGATGCCTCTCCAAAATTTTACAGGAAGAAGGGTGGCAGGCTGAAGAGGAAGCGATTCGGCTCATTGCCCGCCTGGCTGACGGCTCTTTGCGAGACGCGCTGGGTATTCTCGAACAGGGTTCCTCTTATGGAGAAGATATTATTACAGCGGAGGTAGTGCGGTCAGTAACCGGGGCTACCAGGGTGGAAACCATTGCTTCACTGGCAGAAGCTGCTCTGGACAATGATCTAGACTCCGGGATGAAGGCGTTAGAAGAGATTATTTACAGTGGTCGTGATCTGCAGCTTTTTATGAGGGATCTTGTATTTGTTTTCAGCCGTCTGCTACAAGGTGAAGGCGAGCATGATGAAGAGGGGTACTCCCTGTATGGTTTTGAAAAATTGATCAGGGGGCAGCAGGGAAAGATAGAGCAGGTTCGGTTGTTTGATGCCGTAGAATTGTTGCATGAAGTAGGTAGTGAACTGCGGCATGCCCATTTTCCGCAGTACATCCTGGAAGTGGCCTTTATCCGGCTGCTGCGGCTGCTGCATGGCAGGGTAAAAGAAAAGTCTTTACTTCGGTCGACTGTTGAAAGTGAGCAGCAGCCGGAAACCATGGAACAGCCTGAGCGGGCGGAGGAAAAAGCGCCCGTGCAAACCGGCAGTACTGGAAGTAAAATTGAGAAACCTGCCGCGGAAGAAGAGCAAACGGTAGAACCGGCGGATTCTTCCGGGATGGATAGCAGCATGGAAAGGCTTGCAGAAGCCTGGCCGCGCCTGCTGCAGGAAATCAAGAAAAGGCAAAGAAGTACTGCCGCCTGGCTGGAGCCCGCTGCTGTAGGCAGTCTTAAGGGGCGCCTGGTAACGCTGATTTACCCGCAGGAATACACTATTCACTGTGAAAGAATCATGGGTGAGTCGCATCGCCGTCTTGTCGAAGAGGTACTTTCTGCTTTTTGTGATGATTCGATTACTATTAAAGCTGATCTTGCAGATGATGAAAAAGTAAATGCCAGCAGCGGTGAACCGGCAAAGGAGAAGAAACATCCTGCAGAAAAGAAAGATCAACCGCCGGCTCCCGGGGCAGAAGAAGCGATGGAACTCTTCGGAGGGAAAATAATTGATTCTCAATAAGGAGGAATATTGATCGTGAATGGTGGAATGGCAAAAATGATGAAACAGCTGCAGAAAGCTCAGGCTGAGATGGGTAAACTGCAGGAAGAAATTGCCCAGAAGACCGTTGAAAGTACCAGTGGAGGCGGAGCCGTCCGGGTGGTAGTCAACGGTCAGAAAAATCTTGTTTCCCTGCAGATAGATCCAGAAGTAGTAACGGAAGAAAACCGTGAAATGCTTGAAGATCTGATTATCGCCGCCGTAAATGAGGCGTTTCAGCGGGTTGATGAAATGGTTGCTGCAGAAATGCAAAAATTGACGGGCGGTCTTAACCTGCCGCCGGGAATGCTGTAAACAAGGAGGTTGCCGAAACAGTAGATGGCCTATCCGGGTGCGTTAAAAAAACTGGTTGACATGCTCTGCCGGTTCCCTGGGGTCGGTCCGAAAACCGCCCAGCGGCTGGCTTTCTTTTTGCTCGGCTGTCCGCGTGAAGAAGTCGTGGCCATCGCCAGGGCTATGGTGGAAGCCAAGGACAAGCTTTCTTTTTGTCCCGTCTGCGGGAGCCTGGCCGAGGATGAATGCCCCTACTGCAGTGATGCCAGACGTGACCGTCACCTGCTTTGCATTGTTCAGGAGCCGCGGGATGTTCTAATCCTGGAAAGAAGCGGGCAGTACAAAGGGCTTTATCATGTCCTGCACGGCGCCCTTTCGCCTCTTGATGGAATTGGGCCGGAAGAGCTGAAGCTTGAACAGCTGGTCAATCGTATCCGGGACACAGGAGTTAAAGAAGTAATTATCGCTACCAACCCCAATGTTGAGGGAGATGCGACTGCCGGTTACCTGGCCGATCTTTTAAAACCGCTCGCCGTTAGAGTAAGCCGGATTGCCTTTGGACTGCCGGTTGGCGGGGATATCGAATATGCTGATGATCTCACGCTCAGTCGGGCTTTGGAAGGCCGCAGGGAAATGTGAAAAGCCTGATTAGCCGATCTGGTCTTGCATGGCTGTGATTACCATTGCCGGCAGATGGGCATAATCTTCCGTTGGCAGGTATGATGAAGCCGCTTCGTCGAAAAGGATATTGGCCGAAGCGGGCATTTCTTCATCACCTGGCCAGAGGATGAAACAGATGGGGACCCGGGGAAGAACCGGGATGGCGATACTTATTCCGCTCAGGGGAAGCTGGTAGCCGCCCAGTGATTTTGCTGCCTGCTGAAAATCTTCCGGTTTTTCGCCGAAAGCCTTTAAAAAGGGTTTTACTGCCCTTCCGTTAAAAGGATCAATATAAATTTGCCCTCCGGGAAGATGCCGAAAGGCGATCCACTGGCCGGTAAGGAGAGTCCCATTGGCGGTGACCAGGTAATGCAAAAGAATAATGGCCAGGTATTTAGAAACTTCCTCACCGGTTTCCATAGTTACCCTGCCTGAAGGGTACTGGACCGAATAATTATGGTTAATAAAGGGAAGCCTGAATTTGCTTTCTCCACTATCATATGCAACTGCAGCTCTGGCCGCTGTTGCTCCAGGATCGCATGTTTTGAACTGTTTTACCGCTTCTGCAAAGGTAACGTCGAGATTGAAGTAACTTCTTTTTTGAGACATCCAAACCATCCTTTCATCCAACAAGTGTTTTGAGATACCACAGGTTCCCTCTACCTGTGAATGTTTTGATTCATGACAAACCGGGATATAACCCGGTTGACTTTGTCCGGTTGTTCCAGCATAACCATGTGTCCTGCTCCCGGTATGATCTCAAGGGAACTGCATGGTATTGTGTCTTTCATAAAATGACTGTATTTAGGAGGAGTGAGACGATCGTCACTGCCGCAGATGATCAGTGTGGGGAGGGCAATGCTGGAAAGCTTTTCTGTAACATTGAAATTGTTGCAGGCATTTAAATCGGCATAATAAATTGAAGGATCAGCATTTTCCAGTTCTCGCCTGCTCATCCTGAGCAGGGCTTCCGGGACATCAGGGCTATACAGATAATCGTTCAATTGGGCCGGTATTCTGCCTGCTTTCAAGCTGTCCAGGAGATCAGGCAGGACCCGCAGACGGCAGCCGGTGCTGAGCAGAATCAAACCTCCTATGGAGGAACTGTAACGGAGCCCCATCGTCAGGGTGACTGCGCCCCCCATAGAATGCCCGGCAACAAGAGGAGATTTAAGCCCGAGAGACTGGATAACCTGGTAAAGCCAGGCGGCATATTGATCAATGCTTTCGGCCGGTTTCCCTTCAGATCGACCGTGACCGGGCAGATCTACAGCCACAGGGTTGCATATTTTTTCGAGGGATTGTAACTGGTAAAGCCAGTGGTGGTGGCCACCACCTGACCCGTGGCAGAAGAGAACGGGCATTCCTCCGCAGTTATTGTTCCCGGCGTAGAAGCAGTGTCCTCTCTCGAGATCCAGGTATGGCAAGGCTTTTCCTCCTCTTTATTAAAACAAATTTCGCCTTTGTTATCCCTTAATCCTGCTCCATATTCGGGTTATACAAGTTGACACTACCCGGGGGGTTTGCTATGATCATTTAAATAAATAACCTTATTTATACGGTGAGGAGAGAGTACCTTGGAAACAGATAAATTTTCATGGGAAGGGCTAACTTTTGATGATGTTTTACTGGTCCCTTCCCGCTCAACAGTGCTTCCCCGTGATGTTAACATAACCACCCGGGTCAGCAGAAACATTAAGCTGAATACGCCCCTCCTGTCAGCAGGCATGGATACCGTTACTGAAGCACGTATGGCCATTGCTATTGCCCGTGAAGGTGGTATTGGAGTAATCCACCGCAACATGACGATAGAAAAACAGGCTGAAGAAGTCGATAAGGTTAAACGTTCGGAACATGGTGTTATTACCAATCCCTTCAGACTCTCTCCCGATAATATCCTTAATGATGCCGCCGCCCTGATGGAACGTTACCGTATTTCCGGGGTACCCATTACAGTTGGAGAAAAGCTGGTTGGAATTATTACCAACCGTGATCTGCGCTTTGAAGAAGACTATAACCGTCCCATCGGCGAAGCGATGACCCGTGAAAAACTGGTTACTGCGCCTGAAGGGACGACCCTCAAAGAAGCCCAGGAAATTTTACGCAAACACAAAATTGAAAAACTGCCCATTGTCGATGATAATTTTAATTTAAAAGGTTTAATCACGATCAAGGATATTGAAAAAACTATTCAGTATCCCCGTGCTTCCAAGGATAGGAATGGACGTTTGCTGGCAGCGGCAGCAATAGGGGTGGGCAGCGATGCCATTGCCAGGGCGCAAGCTTTGGCCGAAGCGGGAGCGGATTTAATCGTTGTTGATTCGGCTCATGGCCATGCTCAGACTGTACTGGATACGGTCAAGGAGATCAAAAAACTTTTACCGGATATCGAACTGATGGGTGGCAATGTTGCTACCGCTGATGGTGCCCGGGATTTAATCAAAGTCGGTGTGGATGCTGTGAAAGTCGGAGTGGGGCCCGGTTCAATTTGCACGACCAGAGTCATTGCTGGAATCGGTGTTCCCCAGATAACAGCTATTTTCGAAGCGGCGCGGGCGTGCCGTGAATATAATATCCCCATTATTGCCGACGGTGGAGTAAAGTTTTCCGGTGATGTTACAAAAGCTCTGGCCGCCGGTGCAGCAGCCGTTATGATTGGCAGCCTGCTTGCCGGCACTGAAGAAAGCCCCGGCGAATTCGAAATATTCCAGGGGCGCAGCTACAAGGTATACCGCGGTATGGGTTCACTGGGTGCAATGAAAGAAGGATCGCGGGATCGTTATTTCCAGGAGTACGAACAAAAACTTGTTCCGGAAGGCATCGAAGGAAGGGTCCCCTTCCGGGGAACTGTTGGCGATATGGTCTACCAGATGGTCGGCGGATTGCGAGCGGGGATGGGCTACTGCGGTGTGGCTAATATTGAAGAGCTGCAGAAGAAAACGCGCTTTATCCGTATCTCAGGAGCCGGCTTGAAAGAAAGCCACCCCCACGGGGTTCAGATCACCAAGGAAGCACCCAATTACAGTTTTTAAATTCTTTTCGGTTTTATATGAGAAAAAGTATTGGTGGTCCTTTCTCTAAACCGGGAAGGTCAATCTGACTGAATCGACAGCAGCCCGGCCGGTGAAGAAAAGGAAGAGGTGTTCAAAACGCACGGCCTGTTTATTACACTGGAAGGAATTGACGGCTGTGGGAAGTCGACCCAGTCACAAATATTGCAGGATAATTTAAAACGGCAGGGAGCACCCTTTGTGGCAGTTCGCGAACCCGGTGGAACCCCTGCTGGAGAAGATATCCGGCGGATTCTTCTGCAGAAAAGTTACCCTCTCACCCTTTCATCAGAACTATTGCTTTATATGGCTGCCCGGGTTGAGCTCACGGAACGGGTTATCGCTCCTGCCTTGCTGGAGGGCAAACTGGTTCTGGGTGATCGTTTTGCTGATTCCACCCTTGCCTACCAGGGTTACGGCGGAGGAGTTGATCTAAACTGGATTCGTATGCTCAACGATAGGGCAACCGGAGGTCTTAAGCCTCATCTTACGATTCTCCTTGATCTATCCGTCGAAGCTGCTGCTGTCAGGCGCGGCCGGGCTGCCGACAGGATGGAAAGCAATGACCTTCATTATCACCAGCGGGTCCGACGCGGTTACCTGGAAATTGCGCGTCTGGATCCACAGCGGGTTGCGGTGATTGATGCTTCTACCGATGCTGAAGCGCAGGGCAAGCAAATCTGGCGCCTGGTTGAAAAATTGATGTTCCGGCAGGATGAAAAGGGGTGGCCTCATGAGCTTTGAAAGCCTGGTCGGACAGCCTGAAACGAGAGTTCGGCTTAGCCGTGCCTTGATGAGCGGTAAGCTCAGTCATGCTGTTCTCCTGGCAGGCTCTGCTGGCAGCGGTAAAAGGAGCTGGGGTAGAGCTCTAGCCCAGGCTATTATCTGTCGAAACAGGGGAGAAAAGGGCGCCTGCTTGAACTGCGAGGATTGTCGCCTTTTTGATAACGGTAGTCATCCTGATTATTTCCAGATCAAACCGGAGGGACGGGCGATAAAAATTGATCAGATTCGGTCTTTGCGCGAACGGTTTCATCTGCGCAGCAGGGTTAAGGTATGTCTTATCGAACAGGCGGAAACAATGACCGGTGAGGCGGCTTCTTCTCTGCTTAAAATACTGGAAGATCCTCCGCCAGGTTTGCATTTCATTTTACTGGCTGAAAAACCGCGATTGCTTCATGATACAATTCTTTCAAGATGCCAGCGATATACACTTCAGCCTCTGGGGTTCCAGGACCTGACCGAAATTTTAGTTTCCAGGCATAATTTATCGCATGAAAACGCTGCTGTTCTGGCCCGCATCAGCAAAGGGCTGCCCGGATATGCTGCAGCCATGGCAGAAAACGGCATAGCCGCAGAAAAGATTGAGGAAGCGAGGACACTGGCGGTTAACCTGGTTTCCGGTAAGGACAGTGCCAGGCAGCTCCTGGCCTGGGCTGCATCCATGGCTGAAAGAGAAGATTTGCTTACCTTTCTGGAACTGTTTTGTTTGATATTCCGTAATTGTTTGCAGGAGAAACTTGGCCGAAATGATGATCTTTTTACCGAGCAGGGAAGGATCGTTGCCAGCACGGATCAAGTTACTCCACAATGCCTTGAGGATATTATTATTCTGGTGAATGACGTGGCCAACCAGATTAAAACTACCAATGTAAATCGTCGTTTACTGCTGGAAAAGATGCTCATTTTGACCCAAAGGAGGTTGAAAAGGTGTCAATAGTAGTGGGAATACGATTCAAACAAGCCGGCAAAATTTACTATTTTGAGCCCGGCTCAAATAAACTGGCAGCAGGGGATAAGGTTATTGTAGAAACAGCCCGGGGGCAGGAAATGGGAGAAGTGATCATACCCGAAAAAAATGTCCCGGAGGAAGAACTGGTTTTGCCCCTGAAAAAGGTGCTGCGCCCTGTTAATGAAGCAGATTGTCGACAGGCTGAGGGAAACAGGGAGAAGGAATCAATAGCATTTAAAAAATGCCAGCAGAAAATCAAAGAACACGGCCTCGATATGAAGCTGGTTGAAGTGGATTATACTTTTGATCGTAATAAAATAATATTCTTTTTTACTTCAGATGAGCGGGTTGACTTCAGGGATCTGGTTAAAGATCTGGCAGCCATATTTAAAACCCGTATTGAACTGCGCCAAATCGGAGTACGGGATGAAGCAAAATTGAAAGGTGGTATTGGGCCCTGCGGCCGGCCCTTTTGCTGCAGCACATTTTTGGAAGAATTTGAACCGGTTTCTATCAGGATGGCTAAGGGACAGAATCTTTCGCTTAATCCGACCAAGATATCCGGTGTTTGCGGCAGACTGATGTGCTGCCTGCGTTATGAAGCCAGTGATTACGAAAACGCCCGTGAAGAGATGCCAAAATCGGGTGAGGCAGTAGCCACACCGGATGGAGAAGGGTTAGTAAAAGACGTTAATTGCAGTAAAAAAACCGTTCTGGTCAAATTGCAGGAATCTGGGCACATAAGAGAGTTTCCTCTGGAAGAAGTGGATATGCAGTAATAATGGATGGGAAGAAGAGAGGCATTAACAGCGGGGGCACGGCTTAGCCGTGCCCCACTGTTAAGCTGTTATGCCTTTTCAGACATTGTTGACAATTTTTCAATACATTCCCGGCAAACAATTCTGTTTCCGAAATGAACTACATCATCGGCATTACCGCAAAAAAGGCAAGCGGGCTCGTACTTCTTGAGGATTATTTTTTCCGCATCAACGTAGATTTCGAGAGCGTCTTTAACTTCAATCCCCAGGGTCCGCCTGAGTTCAATGGGAATAACCACACGACCCAGTTCGTCTACTTTTCTGACAATCCCTGTTGATTTCACACGCATTTCCTCCTTTTCTTCGTTATGGAGTAAGGCTGGTTTGAACATTATACCAGTAATTGACATGGTAAGTCAATAGTTATTTTCCCTATATACTCAAGTTTACAAGAATATTACATGGAACTGTTACCATACTGTGCTATTCTTGACAGTGATTAAAGCTTTGATATGATATAATAACGAAGTATTTTCAAAATGACGAGGAGGCCTGACGTTGGCAGGTAAAGAAACATATTACATCACAACCCCCATTTATTATCCCAGTAACAAGCTGCATGTTGGCAATTCGTATACAACAGTGGCTGCCGATGCAATGGCCCGCTATAAAAGGCTGACCGGGTACGATGTCTGGTTTTTGACAGGGACAGATGAACACGGCCAGAAAATTCAGCGGCAGGCAGAAGCAGCCGGCAAGACTCCCCGCGCTTTTGTCGATGAAATTGTAGCCTGGATTAAAGATCTGTGGCAGGAACTGGATATCAATTATGATGATTTTATTCGGACAACCGAGGAACGTCATAAAGAAAAAGTAGCCCGCATCTTCACCCGTTTTTATGAACAGGGAGATATTTACAAGGGTAAGTATGAAGGATGGTACTGCACCCCCTGTGAAGCCTACTGGACCGAGCGCCAGCTGATTGATGGTAAGTGCCCTGACTGCGGGCGAGAAGCGGAGCTGATTGCCGAAGAAGCCTATTTTTTCCGGATGTCACGCTATGCCGATCGGCTTCTTAACTATATCGAGAGCCACCCAAACTTCATTCAGCCCCCTTCGCGGAAAAACGAGATGATCAATAACTTCCTAAAGCCGGGACTTGAAGATCTCTGTGTGTCGCGGACATCTTTTAACTGGGGTATACCAGTGCCTTTTGACCCGGATCACATAATCTATGTTTGGCTCGACGCCCTCAGCAACTATATTACCGCTCTCGGCTATGGTGAAGAGGGCAGTATCTTTGATAAGTACTGGCCGGCCGATGTTCAGCTGATCGGTAAGGATATTCTACGCTTTCATACCATTTACTGGCCTATATTTTTAATGGCTCTTGATTTGCCTCTGCCGAAAACTGTTTTCGGGCACGGCTGGCTGATGCTTCAGGAAGGGAAAATGTCAAAATCAAAAGGCAATGCAGTGGATCCCATGATGCTTGTCAATCGATACAACTCTGATGCCCTGCGTTATTTTCTCCTGCGGGAGATTCCCTTTGGACAGGACGGGGTGTTCAGCCTGGAATCTTTTTTGACCCGTATTAACACAGATCTGGCCAATGACCTGGGGAACCTGGTCAGCAGGACCCTGACCATGGCGGAACGCTATTTCGGCGGCGTACTGCCACAGCCGGGACAGGATCCAGAAAAAAGTGACATGGAACTGCAGAACATTGCTCTGGGGACACCCGGGATCATTGATTCTCTGATGAATGAGCTGAGGATCAGCGACTCCCTGGCTGAATTGTGGAAACTGGTGCGCCGTAGCAACAAGTACATTGACGAGAATACACCCTGGGAACTGGCCAGGGATCCGGCCAGAAAAGAGCGCCTGGGGACGGTTATCTATAATTTGATCGAAAGTATTCGTTTTATAGCCGTTATGCTCCGTCCTTATATGCCGCGTACACCGGAGCGGATCTGGGAACAGATTGGTTTGCGAGACAATAAATCGCTGCAGAACTGGGAAAGCCTGCAAAACTGGGGTGGCATTGAGCCGAATACTGTTGTTGCCCGGGGTGAAGATCTCTTTCCGCGTTTGAACCTGCAGGCTGAAATTCGTGAAGTGCAGGGGATTACCCCTGTTTCTGAGCATCCTGCTTCAAACACTGCTGAAGAAAATGAAGGGTTAATTAATTTGGAGCAGTTTCAGCTGGTGGATCTGAGAGTGGCCGACATTTTGTCTGCCGAAAAAATTGCCAAGTCCGATAAGCTGCTGAAAGTAGAACTGGATACAGGCAACGATGAACGGCGCCAGGTGGTAGCAGGAATAGCCGAGCATTACCGGCCTGAGGAACTGATTGGCAAGCGGGTGCTTTTTGTAGCCAATCTCAAACCGGTTAAACTGCGTGGTGTCCTTTCACAGGGGATGTTGCTTGCGGCTACCGGTGAAGACGGTAAACTGGCATTAACTACTGTTGATAGGGATATTTCCCCGGGAAGCAGGATAAGCTAATTTGACAGGATTAATAGACACTCACGCCCACCTCGATTTTCCTCATTTTGCAGATGATTTTGCCTCTGTTTTAAAAAGAGCGCAGGAGGCCGGTGTGGAAGCCATAGTGGATGTGGGAACCGATGAACAAAGTTCCAGGCATGCAGTCGAGCTCAGCAGGCAGTACCCCATGATCAGTGCTTCTGTCGGTATTCACCCCCACAGTGCAGCGTCTGCATCTCAGGAATGGCTCAATACGCTTGAAGAGCTGGCAAAATTGGATCTGGTGCTGGCCGTAGGAGAAACCGGCCTCGATTATTATCGCGATCTATCACCGCGTGACAAACAGGAAGAACTATTCAGAGCTCAGATACACCTGGCCTGCCGGGTTGATAAACCGATCATTATACACAGCCGGGAGGCTCATACTCAGACCCTGCAGATACTGCGGGAAGAAAAACTTCCTTCGAAAATAGGGGTTATGCACTGTTTTTCTGGAGAACAAAAAATGCTCGAAGCTTTTCTGGATCTGGGGTTTTACATCTCCCTGGCCGGGCCTCTAACTTATCCACGCTCTCATACTTTGCGGTCACTGTTACGGTACATCCCCGGTGATCGCCTGCTGCTGGAAACAGATTCGCCCTATCTTCCACCACAGGCCTTCAGGGGCAAACGCAACGAGCCATCATTCATCAAGTTGACTTACGAACGGGCAGCCATGGAACTAAACATGGATCTGAATCAGTTTGCAAAGCAGGTTTATCTAAATGCGGTGCGTTTCTATTCGGACGCTCTGGTAGATGGCCCGTAATATAGAGCCGTCCTTAAGCGACCGGTTGTGAGCAGGAATAAAGAGGGCACACCCTAAATTTGGGTGGGCCCTCTTTATGGACATAAGTTGTCAATCGCAAATAATTGTTTTATCTTGATCCGAGAAGTTGTGTCTACTACAGGAAGGACGGCCCCTGCTGGTTTTTGACAAAGCTATTTTACAAAGAAGGCTGTTATCTTATATCTGTAATTTTGGTTACCCCAGTAGACTCTGCAATTTCATTGCCAGTGACATATCGCCTTTCACCTTTAATTTGCCGGCCATAAAAGCCGATGTGGCATTGAGCTTCCCATCAAGCATGCTGTTAAAATCTTCGGCCGTCATCGAAATTGTGATGTTAGGATTGTCATGGGCTGATTCCACAGTACTCATTTTCCCATCTTCTACGACAACGTGAAAAACTCCGCCGCCTTCTCCGGAAAGATCGAACTGATAAACGGCATTAATTCCTTTCAATTTGCCTGGATCGGCCGATTGGGCCACACCTTCAAATTTTTTCAGGGTATCCTTCAAATCTGCCATTTTAAGAGCCTCCTTTAATAGTTTCTTTCTATAAAAAACTTCTTGAGAGGTCGGGAAATACTGCGGCCCTCCTTTCAAAGAGAAAATTGCTTAAACAGGTGAATTATTACTATTGTGAAATATATTATAATGCATAACCCTCTGTTTGTCATTATTTTTTTGTGATAGATCAGTCCTGGCGAATTGTTGTGAACAAGCAAAAAGCATTAACCAGGCGATAATAGTTGACACTGCAATTGACTGGTGGGCTGGCAGAAAGGTAAAATGAATTATCTCTATTTTAAGCACAGGGAGCATTAACATGACTGAAAGTCTGGATGTTACTTCTCCGCGGGTTCTCAATGCTCTTCTGCAAGAATATGGTTTACAACCGCGCAGGCGATTTGGCCAAAACTTCTTGATTGACGGTAATATAGCGCAAAAAATTGTCGGGGCAGCAGAAATAAAAGAGAACGAAGCTGTAGTCGAAGTTGGGCCCGGGGCAGGAGCGCTTACCCTCAGCCTGGCCCGTAGCGGAGTGCCTGTGCTGGTCCTGGAAATTGATCGAGGGTTTCTCCGGTTAATAAATGACCTGGTTCAGCCCTGGCCTCATGTCCAGGTAATCGAGGGTGATGCACTCTGCGTTGATTGGCGAAAATTGATTGATGATTTTGCCCCGGGTCGGCCGATTAAACTCGTTTCTAATCTTCCCTATAATATTTCCGGTCCTTTTATGTACTCGCTTTTTGAATGCGGTTTTCCTTTTGCCAGAGCGGTGCTTATGTTTCAGAAAGAAGTTGCCGGCCGGTTGGTGGCCGGACCTGGAGATAGCGATTATGGGAGCCTTTCGGTTCTCTGTGCTTACTACACCGAAGCACGGATCCTCTTCGATGTTTCAAAAAATGTTTTTTGGCCCCGTCCTAAAATAGGCTCCGCCGTCCTCAGGCTTAACCCCCGTGAGCACATCCTGAAACCTGAAAAAGAGCCGATTTTATGGAAACTGGTCAAGACGGCTTTTCAGCAGCGCCGTAAAACTATACTGAACGGTATATCTTCTCTTTTCCCCGGAAAGCGGGATTTTCTAATAGAGACATTGCTGGCAGCCGGCATAGAACCTGGCCTTCGTCCCGAAGAGCTGGGTGTTGGAGAATTTGCATTGCTGACTCGAATAATTTATAATAACTCTAGCAAATTAAGCTGAAAGGTCGCTGACCTGATGTGGTTTACCAGCCCATCCAAAGGGCGGATGTCTTTTAAAAATGTTTTTGAAGAGCTAGCCCGATATACAAATGAATTTCCTGATGAATCATATAAACTGATTATCGGAACCGACTCACATTCGTTTTTAAACGATTGTGTCATATTTGTTACGGCTGTTGTCGTCCACCGTGTGGGGAAAGGTGGGCGTTTTTTTTATCACAAGCAGAAAACCCGCTACATGGAAAGCCTTCGCCAGCGCATATATTATGAAACTTTTCTCAGCCTGGATGTTGCCGCCATGGTAACAGAAAAATTGGCCGAGAACAGCGACCTGCAGCTTAACGTAGAAATTCACCTGGATGTTGGTGAAAAAGGTGAAACCAGGGATATTATTAAAGAAGTGGTGGGCATGGTTATCGGGAGTGGCTATCGAGCATGCATAAAGCCGGATTCTTACGGAGCAACAACGGTAGCCGATCGTTTTACCAAGTAAGGGGATCTCTGGCCAGTCAGGGTGATTTTCACAGGCATTCCGTAAATGATCTTTGAAAACCATAAAAAAACCTCAAGCGCCAGGGGTTATTGGCCCCCGGCTGAGCCTGAAAGCATGCCACCCGAGTCGTCCCGAAGCCCTCACATGAAGGTTCGTTTTAGCCGCAGGCACCCGGTGCCCGTGGCCAGGGTATTGCGCTCTTCTTCGCCTTTACCCATTTTTTGCCCTAAAATTGCCTTTTGGCAATATTTGGGGCTATATTAAAGGGACATTTACGGAATGCCTGCTGATGCAATTCGGTTTCTTGACATATTGTCATATATTGTGTTATTATTATTTATAGAATAATTATAAGGTGGTTTTAAATGGTGGGCAAAGATGTGCTATTTGAAATCCGTAAAAAGATTGAATCACACCTCGGTGAAAAAATAAAGTTACGGGCCAACAGGGGCCGGCGTAAGACATTCGAAAAGGAAGGGGTTCTTGAGAGCACCTATCCTTCAATTTTCATCATTAGGGTTGATGAAAATAATTATTATCAGCGGCTTTCATTTAGTTATGCCGATGTCCTGACAGAGACGGTCGAACTGAGTTTCAATGAGGGAAAACTTCGCCGCACCGTCGGCCTGTAAGGTTATCATGGTACGAGGCACGGAGAAAAAATCCTGTTCCAACCAGGAAGCTGGCGATTTAACAGGAAATAAGTTTTAAGTGAGGAATTAAAAACCGGGTCATTATGATTCCGGTTTTTTTACTTTTCTTTATCCTGCCATTGTCTTAATCCCGGCAGGATTAGCCGGTCTTTTGTAGAATAGCGAATGCAAACTTCATTGATGTTCCGGAGGGAGGTGTGAATTTGAAAGCACTGCTAATTGTCGATATGCTTGTTGACTTCATTGATCCGGAGGGAGTGCTCTACATCGGATCGTCGGCGAAGGAACTCGTCCCATCAGTAAAGGCCAGGCTTGATCACTTTCGCTCAGCAGGACAGCCGATCGTTTTTATCTGTGATCATCATCTGGAAGATGACAGCGAATTTACAATGTTCCCCCCTCACGCACTCAGCGGCTCAAAGGGGACTGAGATAATTCCAGAGCTGGCCCCGCTTGACAGGGAGAGGGTTATTTATAAAAGGCGCTACAGTGCCTTTTTCGGGACCGATCTCGATCTGACCCTCCGGGAGAAAGAGATCCGCGATATCGAACTGGTTGGCTGTGTAACCAATATATGTATCCTGTACACTGCTGCCCATGCCCGCATGCTCGGTTATAATGTTACTGTGCCAGTTGCTGCAGTGGCAGGTTTTGATCCTGATGGGCATAGTTTTGCCTTGCAGGAGATGGAAAAAACGCTGGGGGTTACCTTGGTTTAAAGATCTGGAGGCTGCTGATGAAACCATTGGAATTTGTTACCCTGGAAGATATTGCGAAAATAAAAGTGCAGGGAGATAAAAGATTTTTTTCGGCCAAATTTGAAGAAATTGAACGGGGATTAACTTCAGACATTTACTTTGTCCGCACCAGGGATCTGCTTCAAGCAATGGGCCTCGCTGAAACGGAAGTGACCGCGGAGATTTTTACTTCACGCCCGGGAGTGCTGGCCGGAATTGACGAAACTCTCCACCTGTTGAAAGGGAGGGATTTGGAAATCTGGTCTCTTCCTGAAGGAACTGAAATGACTGAAAAAGAAGTGGTCATGCGTATTAAAGGCCGCTACGGAGATTTTGGAATTTATGAAACCCCTATGCTTGGTATACTGTCCAGCTCAAGTGGGTGGGCAACGGGAGCGCGAGCTTGCAAAGAAGCTGCCGGTGAGTGCATGGTTATCTGTTACGGAGCCAGGCATGTTCATCCGGCCGTGTCATCAGTGATGGAAAGAGCGGCGGTAATCGGCGGGGTTGATGCCTGCAGCTGTATCCTCGGAGCCTTGCTGCTGGGGAAAAACCCTGTGGGAACTGTCCCTCATGCCGCTTTCTTAATTGTTGGCGATACGGTAGAACTGGCTAAAGCTTATGATCGTTTTGTCCCCGAGGGTTCTCCCCGTATAATCCTGGTTGATACTTTTAAAGATGAGCCGGAAGAAGCGTTGAGGGTAGCGGAGGCGCTTGGCAAAAAGCTGGAGGGGATAAGACTTGATACCCCAGGTGAAAGGGGGGGGGTAACTCCCGCCCTGGTCAAAGAGACACGAATTCGCCTCAATCAGGCCGGATATGGGCACGTCAAGATTGTTGTTTCCGGCGGACTGGATCCGGAACGCATTGTTGCCCTGGCCGATGCTGGAGCTGACACATTCGGGGTAGGAAGTTATATTTCAGGATCCCCTGCTATCGACATGACCATGGATCTTAAAGAAGTTCAAGGCCGGGCACTGGCCAAGCGGGGAAGGATTCCGGGCATAACTGAAAATCAACGGCTGATTAAAATCACCTGAAATGAAAAAAACATTATTGCTAAAGGGAGCGGCGAAGGTTAATATCGGACTGACCGTTTTGGGAAAGCGGCCTGATGGATATCATGCCCTGGAATCGGTAATGCAGCAGATTTCTCTTGCTGATTCCCTTTTATTTGAACCGATTGAGGGAGAAGGTTGTTATTTAAACTGCACAGAGGCAGGATTATCCGGCCCCAACAATTTAGTCTACCGGGCTGCCGAGCTGCTGAGCAGCCGTTTTGATAACCGTAAAAAAGGAGTCAGGATAACTCTTTATAAGAATATTCCTGTTGAGGCAGGCCTCGCCGGCGGCAGCAGCGATGCAGCAGCTGCCCTGCACGGTTTGAACTTATTCTGGGAGCTCGGTTTGACCCGTGGGGAACTTCTTTCCTGCGCCGCCATCCTCGGATCTGATGTGCCCTTTTGTCTTCAGGGTGGAACAGTTCTGGTGCGGGGCCGGGGTGAAGTACTTGAAAGGATGCCTTCTCTTCCTTTTCACTGGGTTGTTCTAGCCCTGCCCCGGCGGGCGGGAGTGTCAGCTGCTGCTGCATATCGGAATTTTGATCGAAGATACCTGGGAAAACCGGATCTGGGCCCCTTGATTGATGCAGTGCGCAGTAGCTCAAGAGAAGGCCTGCAGAAATGGATGGCTGGTGAATTCACCAATACCCTGGAAACTGCTCCTCTGCCCGGTTTGCAGCAATCATGGCTTTTGAAGAAACAACTGCAGTCTTGTGGCTTAAATCCAGCCCTCTCTGGTAGCGGGCCGGCCTTATTTATGCTTTTTGACCATTATAATTCAGCCGGTTCAGCGGCCCGGGCTGTTGAAAAAGCTGGTGCCAGGTCGTACCTCTGCTGGACTGAGGCCGAAAACAGGGAGTGGTTAAATGTTTAATGCTGTAGTGCTGGCCGGCAGCAGTGAGCCGGAGCTACTTGCTGAAATGCAGGGAGTGCCAAACAAAGCTTTTATTTTACTTAAAGAGAAACCGCTGTTGTCTTACGTCCTGCGAGCGCTGCATGGCGCTCCAGTCCTGAATAATATAACCGTCGTTGGACCGCCTGGTGACCTGGAACTTTTGCGCGGTGGCGAAGGCCTGGCCTTCGAAATAATTGACCAGCAGGAAAGTCTTTTGGCCAACCTGGCGGTGGCATTTGAAACCATGGATCCCGAAAAATTATGCCTGGTGGTGACAGCTGACATTCCCCTGCTTACGGCGGATATTGTAGAGAAATTTATTTCTTTCTGTGCCCCTTACGAGGCAGATTTCTACTATCCCATCCTGAGCAGGGAAACCTGCGTTGAGAAATACCCGGAAAATATTCGCACCTATGTTCGTTTGAAAGAGGGGCAGGTAACCGGGGGGAATGCAGTGCTGATCAAACCGGGCTGGTATCTCCAGAATCAAGAACGTCTGGAAATGTTCATTTCCTATCGCAAGAAGCCGTTGCAGTTATTCCGTATTTTCCCTCTGACTATGATCATGAAATATCTCCTCAGGAGCCTGTCTGTTCACGATTTGGAGAAATACCTTTCTGACCTCCTGGGGTTTGAGGCAAAAGCAGTGCTCTGCGACTGCATTGAATTGGGTATTGATGTTGATAAAATTAGTGATCTTGAGCTGGTCAGAAAAATTATGCATGATTAAACCATCTGTTCTGGTGGTTCTGCTGGTGCTTATGGCCAAACTTTTTTACAGGCCATTCTGCAAGTAACTTGCCCCAACTGGTAAAAGCCCGGTTTAATTGGGTGATTATTCATATTTGTGGTGGATCTCCTTTCAATAAGGCAGGGTTTCCCTGCAAATTGTCGAAGTAATATCACAAATAATGAAATATATAATAATCCAATGATCCTGGGGGTGTGGTTTGGGTGAAAGTGACTGATGTACGTATCAGGAGAATGGTTCAGGAAGGTAAAATGAAGGCCATAGTATCAATTACTCTTAACGATCGGTTTGTCGTACATGATGTTCGGGTTATCGAGGGCAATAAGGGGTTGTTTGTTGCTATGCCCAGCAAACGAACTCCTAACGGTGAATTCCGTGATATAGCCCATCCTATTAATTCCGAAACGAGAGAGGAAATCCAGCGGTCTGTTCTGGCTGCCTACACCAGGGAACTGGAAAATGCAGTTTCAGAAATTTAATTATGTAGCTTCTCCTTTGCTTCTTCCGAGTCGTCTGCAGTATCGTTATTCACACCAGGATCATAAACAACAGGAGGGACTGCCGATGGAAGATCTCAAGGCTGTTATTCTGGCTGCGGGAGAAGGCACAAGAATGAATTCGCAGTTGCCCAAAGTGCTGCATCGGCTCTGCGGCAGACCGATGCTTGAATATGTTTTGGAAAGCGCCGCCGCCCTGACGCCGGATATTACAATCGTCGTTGGCTGCGGCGCTTCGCTTGTTCGACAGGCCATGGGGAGCAAGTGGCGCTATGTTCACCAGGAGAAATTACTGGGGACCGGCCATGCAGTCCAGCAGGCTGTAGCTCATTTCCCGGCTTCCGGGAAAGTTCTGGTGCTCTGCGGGGACACCCCCCTGCTGGAACCCGGCTGCCTGGAGAACCTGGTAGGGAGAAGCATGGGACTGGCCGGGGTGGTTGCCACCGCGAAATTAACCCGGCCCCATGGTTATGGAAGAATTATCAGAAATAATGAAGGGCTGGTAGAACGCATTGTTGAAGAAAAAGATGCTTCTGAAAAAGAGAAAGAAATATCGGAGGTAAATACGGGCACATATTGCTTTGATCTTGCCTTGCTTAAGGAATTCCTTCCACAGCTGAACCGTGATAACGCCCAGGGAGAATATTATCTGACGGATATGGTTGCTTTGCTGAAGGATAATGGTTACCAGGTGGGGGCTGAATTAATCGATGATTTCCGGGTAGGCCTGGGTATCAACAACCGTATCCAGCTGGCAGAAGCGGAAATAATTTTAAGGGCAAGAATAAACAGGCGCATAATGGCTGGGGGGGTGACCATGCTTGATCCCTCCTCGGTTTTCATAGATGACGATGTTACAATTGGTCGTGATACTGTTATCGGGCCCGGCTGCTTAATTGAAAAAGGAACGACAATCGGGGAAGAATGCCGTATCGGCCCGGGGGTTCACCTTTCTGGAGCGGTAATAGGCCATCATGTAGTTATCCAGCATGCGGTAATTAAAGCCTGTGTTGTTGAAGATGAGAAGCAGGTAGGCCCTTACATTTTCCTGGACGGCGCTTCGGGATAAATATGGTCAATATTAATGCTGTGGAATAGGCTGCAAGGCAGGAAATTAAAACCTGTAAAGAGAAATGAGAAGAGAAATTAAATGGTGGTCAGGGGTAATTAACTATATGCACCCTGGCCCGGATCCATATTAAACTGCGTTTTAGCTAAGATTAGCCGACATTAAAAAGTAGGGACAGACTACTGGCAGGAGGGTTAATGGTGGTAAACGGTGAGGAATTAAAAATATTTTGCGGCAGTGCCAACCGGGAACTTGCTGAAGAGATTGCTGATTATGTGGGAGTTCCCCTTGGTGATTGTGAAGTTAGCCGCTTCAGTGATGGTGAAATTTCCATCAGTATCAGGGAAAGTGTTCGCGGAACCAATTCATTTTTGATTCAACCACTTTGCGGGCCGATTAATGAAAGTATCATGGAGTTGTTGATAATGATAGATGCATTGAGACGTGCTTCAGCCAAGGCTGTCAATGCAGTAATCCCTTATTATGCCTATGCCAGGCAGGACCGCAAGACCAGGGCCCGTGATCCGATTACAGCTAAGCTGCTGGCCGATTTGATCACAGCAGCCGGAGCAAACAGGGTAGTAGCCATGGATCTGCACGCCGGCCAGATCCAGGGGTTTTTTAATATACCCCTCGATCACCTGACAGCACTGCCCATTCTGGCCAAATATTTTAAGAATAAGCAGATCGATAACGGGGTTGTTGTATCTCCCGATCTGGGCGGGGTGACCAGAGCCCGTGATCTTGCCAACCGCCTGATGATGCCCATAGCCATTATCGATAAAAAACGTCCTGCTCCCAATCAGGCTGAGATTATGCACATTATCGGGGATGTAAAAGGCAAAACTGCTCTTTTTATCGATGATATGATCGATACCGGTGGGACTATCACGCTTGGGGCTGAAGCCCTGATGAGAGAAGGAGCAAAAAAGGTGTATGCCTGTTGCACACATCCCGTTTTTTCCGGTCCGGCTTTGAAACGACTCAGTGATTCCTGTATCACTGAGGTCGTTTACACCAATACAATTCCTGTCGATAAAGGCCTGCTGAAAGGACTGAGAGACTGTTTCAAGGTCCTCTCGGTGGCGCCTTTGATCGGAGAAGCAATAATCCGCATTCAAAATAAAATTTCTGTCAGTGAGCTTTTTGATTAAGTTGATCTTCGCCACTTACTGCAGTATACTATTGCAGAAGGAGGCTGGAATGAATGGAAAGAATGGTTTTGGAAGCACAGGCTCGCCCGCCTTTAACCAAGGGGGAGCGCAATAAAATGCGCAGTGAGGACAAGGTTCTTGCAGTTATATATGGCAGAGGCGATGATAGTCTGCCCCTGGTTGTGGACGGTCGTGACTTAAGGCAGGTATTATCATCCGGCGGCAGCAACGTGCTGGTTGATCTGGCTGTAAAATCCAGAGGTAAGAAAACAAAGCAGGAAACGGTCATGTTTAAAGATATCCAGAGGGATATAATCGTTCAGGATCGAATTCTGCATGTTGATTTTATCAGGATCTCGATGACTGATAAAATCGAAATCTCGGTCCATCTTAATTTTGTTGGGGAACCGGCCGGAATAGCTGATGGCGGAGTTCTCTCGCTTGTGACCCGGGAAGTTGTTGTAAGGTGTCTGCCCGGTGATATCCCCGAACAGTTTGATGTTGATATTTCCGAGCTGCACATCGGAGACAGCATCACAGCTGAGACACTGGTCCTTGAGGGGGAGATCGAATTGATTACCCCGCCGGAAACCACGCTGGCCCAGGTGCTGGCACCGATGGCTGAAGAGGAACTTGAGCCTGCTGCCAAGGAAGAACTCGAAGCAGGTGAAGAGGCAGCCGGTGAAGAAGGTGCCGAAGAAGAAACTTCTGCTGAAGAAGAGGCGGAAGAAGAAAACTGATTTTTGCTTTAACGGTTTTACTTTCACGATGCCCCTTTCAAGAGGGGCATCGTCATATTCCAAGCAGTTAAAGGCAAGCGGGAGTGTAAAATAAAATATGAATCTCATTGTCGGGCTTGGTAATCCCGGTAAAAAATATGCCGGTACCAGGCACAATCTTGGTTTCCAGGTAATCGAAGCTTTGTCGCACCGACTGAACAGCGGTAAACCTGTCCAGAAATATCATTCTCTCTATGTTTTGACCAGGCATGAGAACGTGGAGGTAGCTCTTGCTCAACCTCTTACTTACATGAACCTCAGTGGGAAAGCGGTGATAGAATTAGTTGCCAATTTGCATATTGAGCTGCCTGATCTGATGATTGTATGTGATGATCTTGATCTTCCTCCGGGAGCTATCAGGCTGCGAAAAAAAGGAGGAAGTAGTGGGCACCGTGGGTTGCAGTCGATTATCGATGCTCTGGGAACGACAGAATTTTGTCGACTGCGCATTGGCATAGGTAAGCCTTCTGGAGAGATAGATAGCAGTGAATATGTCCTGGAGCCTCCAGAGGATTATGACAAAATATTGCTCGGTGATGCTATAGATAGGGCTGCCGAAGCTGTACTTTGCTACATTGAGGACGATATTGAAAAAGCAATGAATATTTATAATAAGGGGTTGCCGGAAACAGAGTAATGTGATAAACTTTTTCAAAATACATGTTATCAAAAAGCGATGCAGAAGGAAAGTAAGCCGGGAAAGCCGCCCCAGTAGAGAGGCTGGACCGCAGGCTGAAAGTCCGCCGGGTAGGTTCTCGACTGAAGTTCCCTTCGAAGCTTTCCGCTGAAAACTCTCCTGGGTTAAGTAGGCGTCAACGGTTCTTCCCCGTTACCGGAAGAGGGTATCGGCAATAAATGATGAAATGCCCGTACCTGTCAAGTGGATATCAATCAATTTGGGTGGTACCGCGGAACACAATCCGTCCCTTAAGGGCGGATTTTTTATTGATAAAGTTTGGCTGTCATCCTTACTCCTGGTTGAAAAGTTACCAGGAAGTGGATGAAACAGCTGCCTGAAAGCAACCGGTTTTGCATGAGCCTTTCCTTTCAGCAGCTGTTGGAAAACTCGCCTTTAACGGGCAGAAGAAAGGAGCAAGAACGATGATAATTGTTATGAAGCAGGTTGCCAGGGACGAAGAAGTGTTAAAAGTAGAAGAAAGACTGACAGAGATGGGGTATGCCCCCCACAGGATTCAGGGGACCGAAAGGGTGGTTATCGGGGCGGTTGGGGCTAAGAAAATTATTTTACCAACCGGTTTGGAAGTACTACCCGGCGTTGAGAAGGTAGTCCCCATTACTGCTCCCTACAAACTGGTCAGTCGCCAGGCCAAGGATACTGATAGCATTGTCAGGGTGGGTGATGTTGAAATTGGCGGAAATGAAATTGTTTTTATGGCCGGTCCCTGTGCTGTGGAAAACGAAGAACAGCTTCTTACCATAGCCGGCATGGTAAAAGCTTCGGGAGCCCAGATCCTCCGTGGTGGAGCGTTTAAACCACGCTCATCTCCTTACAGCTTCCAGGGACTGGAACTGGAAGGATTAAAAATGCTTGATCTGGCACGACAGGAAACAGGTCTCAAAATAGTAACAGAAGTATTAAATCCCCAGGAGGTGGAATTAGTTGCCAGCTACGCTGATATTCTTCAGATCGGGGCGCGCAACATGCAGAACTTTGCTCTTCTGCGGGAAGCAGGACGCAGCGGGAAACCGATTCTGCTCAAAAGAGGATTGGCTGCCACCTTTGAAGAGTGGTTGATGGCGGCGGAATACATCCTTAACGAAAACAATTTTCAGGTAATGCTATGTGAACGAGGCATCAGAACTTTTGAGACGTCTACACGCAATACCCTTGATATCAGCGCTATTCCCCAGGCCAAGGAATTAAGCCATTTGCCGGTGATTGTTGATCCCTGCCATGCGAGCGGCAACTGGCGCCTGGCAGCCCCTTTGTCAAAAGCATCAATAGCTGCCGGAGCTGACGGTCTGATGATCGAAGTGCATAACAAACCGTCTGAAGCGCTCTCCGATGGTCCTCAATCGCTGACTCCAGAAAATTTTGACTGTTTAATTGAAATGGTGGCTCCGATTGCAGCTGCTGTTAATCGCAACATACCGCAGGCAGCGACAAAAACCAGTAAATAAATGGGGGAATGATATCAGTGCAGGAGAATAAAAAGCTGGCTTACCTCGGCCCGGGAGGGACATTTTCAGAAGAAGCGGCACTCTACTACAGCGCTTCATCTCAGCGGCAGCTGGTGGAGTATCCAACGATAGTAGCGGTGATTAATGCTGTTTGTGAAAAGGAGACGGACGAAGGCCTGGTGCCGCTAGAAAACAGTCTGGAAGGTGGAGTTGGGGTTACTCTTGACCAGCTGGTCAGGCAGGAAGGCCTCTATATCCGGCATGAATTGACTCGCCCGGTGAGGCAGTGTTTAATGGCCAAAGAAAAGTTAACCCTGGCACAAATTAAAATTGTCTATTCCCACCCCCATGCCCTGGGTCAATGTGCTGATTATATAGATCATCATCTGCCTCATACAGAATGTCTCCCGGTTGAAAGCACAGCAGCAGCCGCGGCACTGGCAGCCCAAAATACAGGCGCAGCGGCCATTGCTCCTGGAAGAGCGGCTGCGCTGTACAATCTTTTATTGCTGGCTGAAAACATCCAGGATAATCAGGATAACAGCACCCGCTTCATTATTCTGGCCGAAACTGATCATCCACCCACGGGAGAGGATAAAACATCGCTTGTTTTTACCATTCCTGACGGTCCGGGCAGTTTATATAAAATCCTTGGCCACTTTGCCCGCCGGGCAATAAATTTGACCCGTATTGAGTCAAGGCCTTCAAGAAAGATTGTCGGAGACTGGCTATTTTTTATTGATTGTGAGGGGCACCGTTTGGATTCCGGGAGAAAAGAACTCTGGGAAGAGATTGAGAAGGAAGTATCCTTCTTTAAATTACTTGGTTCTTACCCACGCAACAATTTCAATGTTCAATGAATGTTATATGATTGGGAAGCCAGGCTGCCTGTTTCCCTTTTATTTGATAAATCCTGTATGACAGTATTGGCCGGTTTCCTGATGTTTATCCATTAACAAGCTAACTTTCTGATATTAACCGCACAGACTTTTAGCTCGGGGATGCCGGCAACGGGATCATGAACATCATTGGTAAGCAGGTTTGTGGCGGTTTCACGGTAATGGAAGGTCATAAATACCGTTCCCGGAGCAACTTTGTCAGTTAATCTTACTTTTGCCTGCACCTGTCCTCGCCGGGAAGTAATTTCAATCATGTCTTCATCCTGCAGGCCGAGAGCAATACCATCCTGTGGGCTAACCTGAACGAATTCTTCAGGCCGGTGCCTGGAAAGGCCCTTTGAGCGGCGGCTCATTGTTCCCGTATGATAGTGGAAAAGATGTCTGCCGGTAGTCAGGATAAAGGGATAAGTTTCATCCGGCTCTTCAGCCGGTTTTTTGTATTCGACAGCGCTGAACAAGCCTTTACCGCGTGCAAAAATATCTTTGTGCAGATAGCAGGTCCCTTCATGCTCGGGGCTGGGGCAGGGCCACTGCAGGCTATTTGATTGCAGGCGTTTGTAACTTAACCCTCCATAGCTCGGGGTAACAGCAGCAATTTCGGCAAAAACTTCTTCAGCACTTTTATAATTCCAGGGGAAACCCATCTTTTTCCCAAGTTCGGTGATTATTTGCCAATCAGGGCGTGCTTCGCCGGGAGCCTTAACTGCGGGGTAACTCAGTTGTACCCTGCGTTCAGTGTTAGTGTATGTGCCATATCTTTCTGCATAAGCGGCAGCCGGCAGGATCACATCAGCATAAGCTGATGTTTCGTTCATAAAGATATCCTGGACAACTAGAAAATCAAGTTTTTCAAGTGCTTTGATTACATGTGAAGAGTTGGGATCACTGAGGATGGGATTTTCGCCCATGATGTACATCCCTTTTATAGATCCATCGAGTACTGCCTGGAACATGTCTGTAGCCTGCAAGCCCGGTTTATTGCTTAATTTGATCTGCCAGGTTGTTGATAGCTGATCCATTACTTTTTTATCGCCGACTTGCTGATAGGCGGTATACACATTGGGAAGAGCGCCCATATCACAGGCACCCTGCACGTTGTTTTGACCGCGAAGTGGGTTTACGCCGGTAGAAGGACGTCCGATATTACCGGTGAGCATGGCCAGGTTGGCCAGAGAAAGAACATTGTCTGTGCCGGTAGTGTGCTGGGTTATACCCATGGTGTAAAGAATACTGGCTTTCCCTTCCCGGGCATAGATTTTTGCAGCTTTGATTAAATCTTCCACCTTCACACCTGTTATCTTTGCGACATATTCAGGTGAATATTTTTCAACCGTTTGTTTAAATTTCTCATAGTTTTCCGTCCTGTCAGAGATAAAACTGCTGTCCATGAGGTCATTGCTGATGATGACGTTAGCAAGCCCGTTGATCAAGGCAACATCAGTGCCCGGTCTCAGGGGTAAGTGGACGGTGGCAATTTTAACGAGATCTATATTCCTCGGATCGGCAACAATCAGGGTCGCACCGTTGGCAACCGCCTGACGGATCCTGTAGCTGATCACCGGATGGGTTTCTGTAGTATTGGAGCCAATTACAAGAATTGTGTCACAGCCTGTAATTTCTTCAATACTGTTTGTCATCGCTCCGCTTCCGAATGCTCTGGCCAGACCGGCCACAGTTGGAGAGTGTCAAAGCCGTGCACAGTGATCGATATTATTGGTCCCGATTGAGCGCATCAGCTTTTGTATCAGGTAGTTGTCTTCATTGCTCGCTTTTGCCGAGCTCAAAGCAGCAATAGCATCTGCGCTGTAATTTTCTTTTATTGTGCTCAGTTTCTCTGCAACGAAATCAAGAGCCTCGTCCCATTCAGCCTCGACAAAAACGCCCTCTTTTTTTAGCAACGGCTTAGTCAGTCTGTCTTCACTCTGAATATAGTCCCAGCCAAAGCGCCCCTTGGTGCAAAGATGCCCGCGATTGACCGGGCTGTCGGGATCAGGGGAAGCGTCGATTATTTTACCATTTTTGACATGTAGATATACTGAACATCCTGTTCCACAATAGGGGCAGATTGTTTTTATTTTTTCAATTTCCCAGGGACGGCCTTGCCCCAGGCCGGCTTTAGGAATTAATGCCCCCACCGGACAGTTATCCACACACATCCCGCAGAATACACAGGACGAGTTCTCGATTGGATCTCTATAAGGGGGCGCTACAATCGTATCAAAACCCCTGTTTATAAAATCAATAGCTCCTGCTCCGACAATTTCCTGGCATTTGCCCACGCAGATGCCACATAAGATACATTTATTCATATCGCGAATAAAAAATGGGTTGGTATCATCCGGGGGCAACTTTTTGACCTCACCAACAAACTCGCTTTCAGAAATTCCGTAGCGGTAGCAGTAATCCTGCAGTTTGCAGTTACCCGTCCGTTCACAGGTGATGCATTCCAGCGGATGGTTGGCAATCATTAAACTTAGGACATTTTTACGGGCACTGACCACTCTTTCCGACTCAGTATAGACTACCATCCCTTCCATGACTGGAGTAACGCAGGATGCCACTAAATTTTTTGCCTTTTCTACTTCTACGACACATATCCGGCAGGCTCCATTTGGTGGAAGTTCAGGATCATAACACAAAGTGGGGATGTCAATACCCTGCTGCCTTGCTGCTTCCAGGATTGTTGTTCCTGCTGGGACTGAAATTTTCTGACTATCAATAGTTAAATTTACCTTTGACATATAATATCCCTCATCAAAAATTTGAATATCTAACTTAACTGATAATATCATATATTTTTTTTAATTTAAAGCTGCTTTTACTTTATTGTTCAGGCTTTGCTTATCCCCGACCCGCCTGCAACGTAAAAACAAAAAGGCCTGATCACCATATCATAATAGCAGTAAATAATGGTTACCCGATGGTTGTGTCAGATATGGATCGTGAATCAGCCGGGTCTGTTGACGTCTTACCCCGGACCGGTTATAATTTTAACTGTTATCACGGGGGGATCATGGTAGTCCTCCCCTTTTGTGCTGTACCGAACAGTTTTTTGGGAAAGGAGCATTTACTGTGCCCGAGAGGTTTCTCGATTTATGGCCAGAAGATCAGGCCTTCAAAAAGATTATCAGCGAGATACATGATTCACCGGCATACAGGGTCTCGGTAACCGGCCTGGATGGCAGTGCCAGGTCATTTTTCGCCGCCGGCCTGTCCAGGCATGCCGGCCGGCCTCTTCTGGTTGTTGCAGCTGATACCGACCGGGCTGAAAGAATTATTACCGATCTTTCTGCATATTTCCCCGGTAAAGTAAACATGCTTCCGCCGCGAGAGCTTTTTCTCAACACGGAAGTACTATCGCGCAGTGAAGAATACCCGCGGATGAGATTACGCTTTATGGAATGGTTGAAAAGCAGAAACTGTGGTATCTATGTCACAACCGGTGATGCCCTGCTTGCGAAAGAACTGCCGCCGGCAATATGGGAAGATTTGATTGTCAGGTTGCAGCAGGGCAAAACTGTGGAGCGCCAGGCTTTAATTGACAGGCTTGTGGAAACTGGTTATCAAAGAAGCGCTTTAACGGAAACTGCCGGTCAGTTCAGCGCCCGCGGAGATATAATTGATATTTACCCACCGGCCGGTGGCTCCCCGTACCGGTTAGATCTTTTTGATAATGTGATTGAGTCAATTAAATATTTTGATCCTTCAACCCAGCGTTCAATGGATATGACTGATGAAGCCGTGATCCTGCCGGCCAGGGAGCTGCCTCTGCCGGCGAAGGTTTATGCCAGGGGGCGACAGTTGATACTCAAGAAACTTGAAAGCGCTGTTGCCAGTCTGACCCGGCGAGGTGAAGAAAAGGCAGCGGTTGTTTTAAAAGAGCAGATTAACCGTCACCTGGAAAGGTTGTCCCAGCCCGACGGCCTTGACATGCTGAGTTCTTACTTTTCATTCTTTTACGGTGACGGCGCTTCATTGCTTGATTACCTGTCTTCGGATCACCTGGTGGTTGTCGAAGAACCGGCTACCCTGATCGAAAAAGGGAACAATCTGCGGCATGAACTGGCCGTTTACCTGAGCAATGTTTTGCTCAATGCCGGGTTAATAGTTAATAATCACCAGCAGCTCTGGGATGAAGAAGAACTGTTTCAACGAACTCGCTGCCCCCTGCTCTTTTGTTCTCTTTTCCCCGGAGATAACATTGCGGGTGGTGATTTGCCGGCATATCATTTCGAGGCTAAGAGTGCCCCTTCGTATCATGGGCAGCGGGATCTTTTCAGGAACGATTACAAAAGATGGCTGGAAAATGGCTACAGCGTTTATCTGATCGCCGGGACTGAGAAACGCGGCCGGGGGTTGAGAGAATTTTTGGCTGATCCCGAAGAACCGGGGTTGCAGCATAAAGAAAATTTACCGTTTATTGATCCGGAACAGGTAGCGGTTCTCACTGGCACCCTGGAGGAAGGATTTGTCGTGCCTTCTTTGAAACTGGCGGTTATAGACGAACAAAACCTGTTGCCAAAACGGAAAAAGAAAAAAAGAGCTTTCCCAAAAAGCGGTGTTCGGCTAAGCGATTATCGTGAACTGAAGCCGGGTGATTATGTAGTCCACGAACAGCATGGCATCGGCAGGTATCAGGGGATCAACACTCTTGAAATCGGGGGGACAATGCGTGATTACCTTATGCTGCGCTACAGGGGTGCCGATCGCCTTTATATACCAATCGACCAGGTAGAGCTGATTCAGAAATATTCGGGGGGCGAGGGGCCTCCTCCCCGCCTGCACAGCCTGGGAGGAGGGGAATGGCAGCGCATCAAGAGCAGGGTCAGCCGTTCGGTAGAAGAACTGGCCCGGGAACTTTTATCTCTTTACGCTGCCAGGCAGGCTGTGGAAGGGTATGCCTTTGGTCCCGATCATTCCTGGCAGGAAGAATTCGAAGCAAATTTCCCTTACGAGGAAACCCCGGATCAACAGCGCGCCATTGTCGATGTGAAAACCGACCTGGAAAAGAAACAGCCTATGGACAGGTTGATCTGTGGTGATGTTGGTTATGGGAAAACTGAGGTAGCCATGAGGGCTGCTTTTAAAGTAGTCCTGGAAGGGAAGCAGGTTGCTGTACTTGTTCCAACCACGGTATTGGCAATGCAGCATTACAATACTTTCCGGGAACGATTTGCAGGATTTCCCGTAAAAATTGCCTGCCTGAGCAGGTTTGTAACGAAGAGCAAGCAAAAAGAAATAATTGAAGATCTCTCAACCGGTAAGATCGACATTGTAATTGCGACCCATCGTCTTCTATCTGCGGACATCTCTTTTAACGATCTGGGGCTCTTTGTTATAGACGAAGAACAGCGATTTGGAGTACGCCAGAAAGAAAAAATGAAGAAAATGCGCCTGGAAGTAGACACACTGGCTCTTACTGCTACACCTATTCCGAGGACACTTCACCTTTCCCTGGCAGGGGCCAGGGATCTGAGTATCATCGAAACACCGCCTGAAAATCGTTTCCCCATCCAGACTTATGTCCTGGAGTACTCTGAAGAGTTGCTGCGGGAAGCAGTTCAGCGTGAACTCAGCCGGAGTGGGCAGGTTTTCATTGTCTACAACAGGATTGATCGAATTAACAGGTTTGCGGAACGTATTCAAAAAATATTTCCGGAGGCATCGGTTGCTGTTGGACACGGTCGGATGCCGGAAGCAAATCTTGAGCGGGTTATGACCGATTTTCAGGCCGGCCTTCACCAGATCTTGATCAGCACAACGATCATAGAATCAGGCCTTGACATTCCCAATGTTAATACATTAATCATCTGCGATGCTGATAAATTCGGCCTGGCTCAGCTTTATCAGATCAGGGGTCGGGTCGGACGTTCCGATCGCCTGGCTTATGCTTACCTTACTTATCGAAGAGACAAGGTGGTATCTGAAGTTGCTCGCAAGAGGTTAAAGGCGATTAAAGAATTTACCGAGCTCGGTTCAGGGTTTAAAATAGCCCTGCGGGATCTGGAGATTCGAGGCGCGGGTACTATCCTTGGTGCCGAACAACATGGATTTATTGCTGCTGTGGGGTATGATCTATATGTCAAGCTGCTCGATCAAGCCGTTGCCGTGCTGAAAGATGAAAAAATCACACCAAAAGTTGACACCAGGCTTGATCTTCCTGTGGATGCCTATATTCCATCCTCCTATGTCGGAGCTCAGGCTCAAAAGTTTGATTTCTACCGTCGCATTTACGGAAGTGAATCGCTGCAAGAATTGCTGGAACTTGGTGAAGAACTGGTCGATCGGTTTGGGACGCCACCCGAGCCGGTCAATAATTTATTAAAAATTGGAGAACTGCGTATTCTGGCAGCCCGGCTAAAAGTTGCTTCTGTCCAGCAGAAAAAAACAATTCAGATCCGTTTTACTCCAGGTGCATCTGTGGATGAAAACTATTTAGGACGTATCAATACGGTTGACCGACAGAGTCTCATCAAAGACAGGAGAGAACCTCTTACAGTCAGGATAAAACCCGACGGATTGCAGGGAGCTGTTATCGATGGTCTGCTCTCCCTGTTCAGAGAATTGATGGCCATGCAAGAGGGACAGGAAGAACAGACTGCTGACAGTGGGGTCTCCAACCTGCTATAATACAGGTCAGAATAACTTTAAGAAGGTAATATTTTTTGGGCACCAGCTATTCATCATTTGTCAGAGGAGCAGCTATTCTGGCTGTAACCGGTGTCGCCGCACGGATTGTGGGAGCCGTCTTCAGGATAGCCCTGGCCGCCATCCTGGGTGATGAAGGGATCGGTCTTTACCAGTATGCGTATCCCATCTATTCAACCCTGCTGGTGATATCTACTGCCGGTATTCCCGTTGCCCTCTCTAAAATAATGGCCGAGAAAATAGCCATACGTGAATACGGCGAAGCAATGAGAGTATTCCGCATTGCTTTTGTTATTCTCATGCTCAGCGGCCTGGCTATATTTTTTGTTCTTCTGCTGGGGGCTGAGTTTATTGCCGCTACGGTGATCGGGGATATGAAAGCGGTTTATCCCCTGATGGCAATTTCACCAGCTATTTTCTTTGTGACAATTATGGCCTCGTTGCGAGGGTTTTTCCAGGGGCAACAGAATATGTTGCCCACCGCTCTTTCACAGCTTATAGAACAGCTGGTCAGAGTCGGATTTGCCCTGGGCCTGGTTTTATTGTACCTGCCGGTAGGTCTTGAATATGCCGCCGCCGGGGCAACTTCTGGAGCAGCAGCGGGCGGGTTGGCCGGCCTTTTATTCCTGGCATTCCTTTACTGGAGAAACCGTCGTTCCCTATGGCAGGAAAAGAAAAGCGAAAGTAGTAATCCCGAATCTGTAAGCCGGATAATCAGTCGTATTCTGAGCCTGGCGGTGCCGGTAACAATCGGCGGGCTGGTTATTCCCCTTATATCACTGATCGATCTGGTAGTAGTCCCCCGGCAGTTGCAGGCGGCTGGTTTTGATATTGCAAGCGCACGCGCTTTGTATGGACAGCTTACCGGTATGGCCGGTTCCGTTGTTTATTTTCCCAATGTAGTGGCTTTGGCTCTCAGTATGAGCCTTGTACCGGCAATTTCTGAAGCTTATGCCCTGAAGGATGACGGTCTTATTCGCAGTCGATCAGCTGTTGCTGTGAAATTAACAGCCCTGTTTTCCATCCCTTCAGCTATTGGTTTATTCGTGCTGGCTGAACCGATAACCGTGCTCCTATTTAATAATGCCGAAGCCGGTTATCCTCTTGCCTGGATGTCCTGGTCAGTGATTCCCCTTTGCATCTATGTTTCCACAACCGGTTTAATACAGGGCCTTGGAAAACCGATCATCCCTGCTCTCAATATGCTATACGGAGGAATTGTTAAAACAATTCTGGCATGGTACCTCACTGCTATTCCGTCACTTAATGTTGGTGGTGCTGCCATGGCGTCTGTAATCGGTCTTGCAGTAGCGGCAGCATTGAACCTTTATCATGTCCGCCGTTTTACAGGATGGCGGGGAAGAGTGTGGGAATTGCTTGTTCTGCCGGGTATAGCCAGTGCAGCCATGGCTCTTGCAGCGTACCTTGTTTATAGTACTATAGCCGGTTTGGCGGGTGGGTTTTTATCCGGTGGCCTGCTTAATCTGCTTGCTACCCTGGCAGCAATTACTGTGGGGATCATTGTATACGTAGTCGTCCTACTTCTTTCCGGTGGTTTTACAGGGGAAGAGCTGCAGATGCTTCCTTTCATTGGCAGGAAACTTGCTGTGCTGGCAAAACGCGGCAGGAAAAAGTCTGGCTTGGATTAAGAAAGCACCGGGCGGCTTTTTACTCCTGAAGTTATTTTGTGTTTT
Organism: Bacillota bacterium; assembly: GCA_034189085.1. GTDB lineage: Bacteria > Bacillota > Dethiobacteria > DTU022 > DTU022 > M55B129. The sequence goes on from JAXHVH010000008.1 coordinate 45,831, forward strand.
AACAAATTTGCAATTGTGTTTTTCGGGAGGTAATTGAATGGATCAAATAATTGTCATCGGCCTGGGGCCGGGGTCTCCCCGGGATGTAACAAGGGAAGCACTGTCCTGGCTCAAAAAAGACTACTTCGTTTATTATCGCACTCTTAAGCATCCTGCTGCCAGGCGCTATGCGGCACTTGGTAAAAATTGGCAATCCTTTGATTATCTCTATGAAAATGAAGAAGATTTTTCTCATGTTTACAGGAAGATAACTTTTAGATTGATCAGGGCTACCAGACGATATGGGACTGTGTGTTACGCTGTCCCGGGGCACCCGGATGTTGGAGAAATGGTTGTTGAAAAATTGCGGAAAATTTGCCCGAAGCTGGGTATCAGCCTGCAGGTCGTATCCGGGATAAGTTTTGTTGAGCCCCTTTTAAACGCTCTTCAAATTGATCTACTGGAGGGTTTCAGTATCTATGATGCCCTGGCACTTGATTCTTTAAAAGAACAATCGTCCAATCATCTTATCCTGGTCCAGGTATATAATAATTTCATCGCTTCGCAGGTAAAATTGAAATTGATGGGGATATACCCGGAACACTATCCGGTAACAGTAATCAGGGCGGCGGGTACTCCTTTTGAAAAAAGATGGACAGGCCCGCTTTATGCTCTTGATCGACAACCTCTTTTTGATTATTATTCAACCATATATTTGGCGCCTTCCGCTAAAAAGGCCATCGGTGATCTGCTTGGTGTTATGACCAGGCTGCGAGCCCCTGATGGTTGCCCCTGGGATAGAGAGCAGACCCATATCAGTTTGCGACAGTACCTGATCGAGGAAGCATATGAAGTTGTTTCCGCCATTGAAAAGGGGGACGATCAATCATTAAAAGAAGAACTGGGTGATCTGCTTTTACAGGTTGTTTTTCACTGTGAAATTGCCAGGGAAGAAAAGCGGTTTGATTTTTTTGATGTAATTGAAGGAATTACCGAAAAATTAGTTCGCCGCCATCCTCATGTTTTCGGCTGTGAGAAAGCAAATGATCCTGCCCAGGTCAAAGTCATCTGGGAGAAAATTAAATCGGAAGAACGCCACGAAGACAAAGCCAGTCAATATCTTTCAATTGATCATGGCCTGCCAGCCTTGTTAAAAGCATATAAATTACAGAAAAAGGCTGCCCAATTCGGTTTCGATTGGCCTGCTCTTGACGGCCCCCTGCAGAAAGCTGAAGAAGAACTTTCCGAGCTTAAGGAAGCCTGCAGGGATGAAGACAGTGTTGCGATTGAAGAAGAAATAGGCGATTACTTCTTTTCAATAGTTAATGTTGCTCGCTTCTTGAAGGTGAACCCTGAAATGGCCCTTGGCAAGACCATAAAAAAATTCATGGATCGTTTTCAATATATCACTGAACAGGCTGAAAAAAAGAATCGTCCGCTGAAGGAGTTTACCTTGAAAGAAATGGATGAATGGTGGGAAGAAGCCAAAAAAATAAGGAAAATTGGCGAATAAAGAAGGAATCTATTTCATCAGCGCGAATAATGATCAACTAATTAGATATTCCATTTTGTATGAGGAGGGCTTTAAACAGTGAACAAATCTGAACTGGTTGATCTGGTTGCAGAGAAAGCGGGAATGTCCAAAAAGGACAGTGAAAAAGCGGTTAAAGCGGTGCTGGAAAGCATAACTGACGGTCTGGTGGGTGGGGATAAAGTACAGCTGGTAGGTTTTGGAACTTTCGAGGTCCGCAAGCGTAAAGAAAGAGAAGGGCGCAACCCGGCTACGGGAGAAAAAATCAAAATTAAGGCTTTGAAGGTTCCTGCTTTTAAACCGGGCAAAGCATTGAAGGAAAAAGTAAAATAACTTAACAGTTATTATAAATATTGAAAATTATTGCTGTCATTAAATCCTCCTCTGGAGGATTTTTTTTAAAAAGTATACCTTTCTTTAAATGGCAAAATAAGTTATTATTATCCTGTAAGGGCAGGAAATTGATCTTTTCTGTCGAAGTGCATTAAAAATAGATGGTTGTGAGACGGTGAGTCCAAAATGAAAGCTAAAAACAGGACCGGGAAAAAAGAGGTATCAGTTTTCCCCCGGCAGTACAGAGAGACTAATTATAGCTCTTACCGTTTGGTAAGTGCTGTTGGCATATTAGTGATAGTTGCTCTGTTGCTGATGATCGGGGCCCAGTATGTCAAGCAATGCATGGTCAAAGATGAACTGGCCGAATATGAAGCCCGCATTGATGAACTCGAAATCCGCAGGGAGATGCTGAAAGGAGAGATTGAAAGGCTTCAGGATCCCGAATACATTGAAGTGATGGCTCGGGACAGGCTGGGTTTGGTAAAGCCCGGAGAGGAAATATTTCAACTGGGGGATTGACAATAGTAACATAATCGTTATAATACTTTTAGTTATGATTTAAAAATAACGCAAGGAGGAGTTTTTCATCAAGAAGGAAATTAAAGTTGGCAGTATTCTGGAGGGAGTGATTACCGGGATCACAAAATTCGGAGCCTTTGTGGAACTACCTGGTGGAACAACAGGCCTTGTCCACATATCCGAAATAGCAGACGAGTACGTAAAAGACATCAATGATTTTTTTAAAAAAGCGGACAAAGTAAAAGTTAAGGTGCTCTCGGTAGAAAGCAATGGAAAAATAGGCCTTTCGATCAGGCAGGCGGTAGAAGGGTATTCGCCTAACAAGAAGAACAGCAGGAATAAACCTGATACAACAAGCAAGACCTCATTTGAAGACAAAATGAGCCGTTTTCTCAAGGAAAGCGATGAACGCCTGCTTGATTTGAAGCGCAATACCGAATCAAAAAGAGGCGGCCGTGGTTCTTTCAGGGAAGCTTTTTAGTTAGGATATCGTCAGTTTAGTGATTAATCAAAAGGCACTCTGGATCAGGGTGTTTTTTTATCTTTCCGATATAACTCTTTTGCCTTTCGATGAAAAGGTAGTGAGTAATCTTGGATCAAGTGGAAAAAGTTAAGAATTTTATAAAAGAACATAGCTTATTAACCGGTGGAGAAACAGTAGTCGCTGCTGTGTCGGGAGGGCCGGATTCGCTTTGCCTGCTTCACATGCTCGGCAGAGCCCTCCATGAATTAAAACTGAAAATAGTTGTGGCTCATCTTAACCACTGCCTCAGGCCCGAGGCAGGTAAAGAAGCTTTATTCGTCGAAAAAATTGCCGCTGACTGGTCTATGCCTTTTGAAATGAGAGTAGTTGATATCCGGGCTTTAAAAAAAGAGCGCCAGATTTCGGAAGAAGAAGCGGGACGCCTGGCCAGGTACAATTTATTCCGCGAGGTGGCGGCAAAATATCATGCTTCCGCTGTAGTTCTCGGGCATCACCGTGATGACCAGGCTGAAACTGTGTTGTTGAATATAATCAGGGGTACGGGAGTTGACGGTTTAGCCGGGATCCTGCCATGCCGCCGGGGGGATGGACTGAAGTTCCTGAGGCCGCTGCTTTGCCTGACCAGGAAAGAAATTGAAGCATATTGCAATGCCAAAGGTTTGCAGCCCTGCACAGACAGCAGTAATCTGGAGACTAATTATACCCGCAATAAACTGCGCCTTGAACTAATACCCAGACTGGAAAAGGAATTCAATCCACGCATACGTGAATCTCTTTCAGGTCTGGCTTCGCTTGTTTTAAAAGATCGATTGTTCATGGACAATTTGACCGAAAAGCATAGCCGAAGATTGATGAGGGATGGGGGAAATAAAACGGTTGTCAAGCGAGCTGCCTTGATGACTTTGCCGGGAGCTCTGCAAGGCCGGGTATTACGGCGGATTTTGGAAAAAAGTGGTTTGACAGAAGCCCCTGGCAGAGAGCACATTGAAGCTCTGCTGGATATGGTAAAGGAAGGCCGGAGAGGTTGGATTTATACTCTGCCCGGAGCGGTCCATGTTTATGACGACGGTCGTTTCCTTCAGTTTTTCAAAAAGGGAGAACCACAGCAATTATCATCGGTCCCGATTCAGCTTACCCTCCCTGGCAGAACAGTGATACCGGGAAAGGGCTCGGTAACGGCCTGCATTGTCAAACCGGACCAGCTTTTCTGGCCGCCTCCGGCCTGCCGGGCTTACCTTGATTATGATAAAATCGACCACAAAAATTTGGCCATTCGATTTCGCTGGGCGGGGGCCCGCTTTTACCCCCAGGGTGCTTCCGGAAGCAGGAAGCTGAAAAAATTTTTTATTGATCAGAAAATACCAGCTCCGGAACGGGCTTCAGTGCCGCTCTTGACTACCGGAGACGAAATAATCTGGATTGTTGGTAAAAGGATTGCTCATCCATACAGGGTTACGGGAGAAACAGAACGGGTTTTACTCCTGGAATACAGGGTTTTTAAAAAACGGCGGTTTTAACGGGTCTGAAAAGGCAGGCTGGTGCAATAATTAGTTTTACGAAGCCTGGACCCGGAAGCGGCTTTTTCTGCATAGCTCGGGATTGGCCCGGGTAAAATAACAGGGAAAAGGTGGTAACCAGGTGGCGAAAGAGGAGTTGGAAGTAATGCTCAGTGCAGAAGAAATCGGTAAGAGGGTGCGGGAACTGGCCTCCAATATTTCAGCTGATTATAAGGGACGGAAACCTCTCCTGATCGGGGTTTTAAAAGGAGCGGTGGTCTTTTTAAGCGATCTGATTCGCAGCCTTGATATACCGGTGGAAATTGACTTCATGGCTGTCTCAAGTTATGGCGCCGATACAGCGTCTTCCGGGGTTGTGCGCATACAAAAGGACCTTGATCGTAGTATCAAGGATAAGGATGTTTTAATCATAGAAGACATTGTCGATACCGGCCTTACCCTCAGTTATCTCAAGGAAAACTTAAGCAGTCGTCAGCCAAGAACCTTAAAAGTGGCGACTCTTCTTGATAAGCCGGATCGTCGTAAAGTAGAGTTTGATCCCGATTACTGCGGGTTTACCATTCCTGACCGTTTTGTCATCGGCTATGGATTGGATTATAATGAGGATTATCGTCAGCTGGCCGATCTTTGTATTTTAAACGCCTGATCAAGAATACATGAGCCTGATTTCATTTATTTGCGGGATTGTGATTTAATTGCTTGTGATCTGCCGATGTGTTAAAATAAAGCGTAGGATTTGCAAGCTTTATATGGAGAGGAGGGTGCTTATTGAGCCCCTTTTTGAGACAAATTACATTCTACCTGGTCATAACCCTGGTAGTAATTGTATTACTTTCTACGTTCAATACCGGTACTGCACCGGAAGAAATAAGTTATGATCTATTTGTCCGCAGTTTGGAAAGCGGTGAAGTAGAAAAGGTTGATATGTACGGCAATGAAATCGAAGCTGTGCTTACTGACGGAACCGTTGTTACCACCTATCATCCCGATGATCACAACCTGACTGAACTGTTGCTGGAAAATGAAGTAGTTTATGACAACAATCCGGCACGCGGACCAAGCTGGTGGCAGAGCGCCCTGACCTACCTGATCCCCTTTCTGCTGTTAATGGGTATATTCTTTTTCTTTATGCAGCAGACTCAGGGTGGCGGTAATAAGGTCATGAATTTTGGTAAGAGCAGGGCCCGCCTGCAGGAAGGGGAGAAAAAAAGGGTTACTTTTAACGATGTAGCCGGTGCTGACGAAGAAAGAGCGGAGCTTTCTGAAGTAGTTGATTTTTTGAAAGATCCGCGTAAATATATCGAAATTGGTGCCCGTATTCCTAAAGGGATTCTGCTAGTTGGACCACCGGGAACCGGTAAAACACTTTTAGCCCGTGCTGTTGCCGGTGAAGCGGGCGTTCCCTTTTTCAGCATCAGCGGATCTGATTTCGTGGAAATGTTCGTCGGAGTAGGAGCATCACGTGTGAGGGATATGTTCGAAAATGCAAAGAAAAACTCACCCTGTATTGTGTTCATTGATGAAATCGATGCTGTGGGGCGGCAGCGTGGCGCCGGCCTGGGTGGTGGGCATGACGAAAGGGAACAAACTTTGAACCAGCTCCTGGTGGAGATGGACGGTTTCGATGTCAATGAAGGGATTATTATCATTGCCGCTACCAACCGGCCTGATATTCTAGATCCAGCCCTTCTTCGCCCCGGTAGATTCGACCGTCAAATTACGGTTGGGCTGCCAGATGTCAAGGGTCGAGAAGAGATTTTGAAGGTGCATTCAAAGAATAAACCTCTTGCCGAGGAAGTGGATTTAAAGGTAGTTGCCCGCGGCACACCCGGTTTTACCGGTGCTGATCTGGAAAATGTTATCAATGAAGCGGCACTCCTGACGGCACGTATTTCCGAAAAACAGATAAGCATGACAGAAATGGAAGAAGCAGTGGAGAGAGTGGTAGCCGGAACACAGAAAAAAAGCAGGGTTATCAGTGCCTTTGAGAAAAAGATAGTTGCTTACCATGAAGCGGGGCATGCCCTGGTTGGTTATCTTCTGCCTAATACCGATCCGGTTCACAAGGTATCGATAATCCCTCGTGGCCGGGCCGGTGGTTACACCCTCATGTTTCCGGAAGAAGACAGATATTATATGACCCGATCCGAATTGCTGGATCGAGTAAGCACCCTGCTTGGGGGAAGAGTGGCTGAGAAACTGGTGCTTAACGACATCAGCACCGGTGCTCAGAATGACCTGGAGAGGGCTACTCAGATAGTTCGGCAGATGATAATGGAATATGGTATGAGTGATGCCCTCGGCCCCATTACCCTGGGCAAAAAGCATGATCAGGTTTTCCTGGGTCGAGATCTGGCACGGGATCGTGATTACAGCGAAGAAATTGCCAAGGCAATCGATCAGGAAGTCAGGAAAACCATGGATAACTGTTACCAGATTGCTGAGGATATCCTGGAAAAAGAAAGGGATAAGCTGGAGAGAATAGCTTTAGCCCTGATGGAAAAAGAAACTCTCGATGCCGAGGAAATCAAAGCCCTGGTTGAGGGAAAAGAATTACCGGCAGTAGAAAAACAGAAAGAGCAGAAGCTTGATGAGCTGCAGAATGAGGAAAATATTTCTGACAGTGATGATGACGAGGTCGAAGTGGCGGAACCTGACAATAACCAAGGGGATGAAAGTGTCAGGAAGGCTTCATCCGTCGAAGAGAGAGTTGTTTCCGATACGAAAAAAACGGAGATATTAAAGAAAAAGGAAGAACGACGGGCTTCTTTCCAGCAGCGGCCCGGTGATCAGAAAGAAAAACCGGAAGAAGAATTGTAGGGAGCCATTTATGGCTCCTTTTTTATTACCAGGACAAGGGGCTGAAAGATCGCATAATGACCGGTGGGTTAACAGATATAGAGGGAATTAAAGTAGGGGTGGTTTCCAATAACGGAGCGGCTACGGGGCTAACCATTGTTCTTATTGAAGAAGGAGCAAGGGCAGCTGTGGAAGTACGGGGGTCGGCTCCGGGAACCAGGGAAACTGATCTCCTCGTACCGGGGCGACTTGTTGATTCTGTTCAGGCGATAATGCTGTCCGGAGGGAGCACTTTTGGACTAGATGCCGCATCAGGAGTGGTCAGGTACCTGGAAGAACATGAAAAAGGATTTCCGGTCGGCGGCATTCGTGTTCCTATTGTTCCGGCAGCCGTAATTTTTGACCTTTTTATTGGTGACTGCACCATACGGCCGGATGCCGAAATGGGCTACCGGGCCTGTATTGCTGCGACAGCTGGCCCCGTGCCGGAAGGTTCGGTCGGCGCCGGAACCGGTGCTACTGTAGCCAAATATTACGGTATGCCCGGTGCAATAAAGTCCGGCCAGGGTTCGGCTGCAGTCTGCAGCGATTCTCTCACCGTTGCCGCTCTGGTTGTGGTTAATGCATTCGGGGACATATACGATCGAAATGGCAGGCTGTTGGCTGGTCCTCGAAACCCGGAAAGCGGTTTAATGGAAAATACAGACGAACTTTTAAAAAAAGCAGGCGATGCCGGAAGTGATGGAGGCAATACAACCCTTGCTGCAGTAGCAACTAATGCTTCTCTGGACGGTCCCGCCCTGACCAAAGTCTGCCAGCTTGCCCATGATGGGTTTGCCCGATCGATCTGGCCGGTTCATACCATGTGGGATGGTGATACTGTATTTGCCATTTCTAAAGGCAATCTTTCCGCTGATGTCAGCCTGGTGGGCATGATGGCTGCCGAAGCGGTAAGCCTGGCCATAGAAAGGGCTGTTCAGAAGGCATCTTCTCTCCTGGGTATACCGGCACTCTGCGACCTGGCAGAATAACTCTCCAGGAAGCACGGATATTTCTCATATGTTATTGTATTGATATACCATGATTGATTTTCCCTTATTTTTAATCAATTAAGTGCAAGATATAGCGGAATGGGGCAGGAATTGGAGCCGTTTTGTTGAATAAAAGTTTTTATCTGCGAGAAATGTGGGATGAGATTGTAAATATAAACAATAAGGAGGTTTTTTGTATGCCGTTGGATCCGACAAAACATGCTGACTGGGAGATAGCTGAAGCCGCAGAAGCAAATATGAAAAATGTTCACCAGTTAGCTGAGGAACTGGGCCTTGACAAAGAGGAACTGCTTCCTCACGGTCACTACGTGGCCAAGGTTGATTACAAAAAAATACTGGAGAGATTAAAGGATAACCCCGACGGAAAGTATATTGATGTAACGGCAATCACCCCAACCCCTCTCGGAGAAGGAAAATCAACATCGACTATGGGGTTGACCCAGGGACTGGGCAAACGCGGGAAAAAAGTTATGGCGGCTATCCGCCAGCCTTCCGGTGGTCCAACCATGAATGTCAAGGGTTCGGCTGCCGGTGGAGGGCTTTCACAGTGTATCCCCCTCACGCCCTTCTCACTCGGTTTGACCGGCGACATTAATGCGATCATGAATGCTCATAATTTAGCCATGGTTGCCTTAACTTCGCGGTTGCAGCATGAATTTAACTCCACCGATGCTTTCCTTGAAAGAAACAATGTAAAAAGGTTAAATATCAATCCACGTAATGTGGAAATGAAATGGATTATCGATTTTTGCGCCCAGGCACTCCGTAATATTGTTATCGGGCTGGGAGATCGAAAAGACGGTTTTATGATGAGTTCAGGTTTTGCCATTGCTGTCTCCTCAGAAGTTATGGCCATTCTGGCTGTAGCCAGGGATTTAAAAGACATGCGGGAAAGAATGGGCAGGATTGTGGTTGCTTATGACAAGAGAGGCAATCCGGTAACTACCGAGGATCTGGATGTAGCCGGCGCGATGACTGCCTGGATGGTTGATGCTATCAATCCAAACCTCCTGCAGACGATCGAGGGGCAGCCGGTACTGGTGCATGCCGGGCCTTTTGCCAATATTGCTATCGGACAGTCTTCGATCATTGCCGACCGGGTCGGTTTAAAATTAAGCGACTACCATATCACCGAGTCCGGTTTTGCCGCTGATATTGGCTTTGAAAAATTCTGGAACCTGAAGTGCCGCATGTCCGGCCTTACTCCCCACTGTGCAGTACTCGTAGCTACCATTCGGGCCTTGAAATGTCACGGCGGTGCTCCACTGCCGCTGCCCGGTCAGCCTCTTGATCCAGCTTACAACGAGGAAAATCTCAAGTGGGTTGAAAAAGGCTGTGAAAACCTTATTCACCATATCAAGACAATTAAAAAATCCGGTATCAGTCCGGTGGTTTGTCTCAACCATTTCCATACCGATACTGACAATGAAATTAAGCTTGTCCGCCGTATGGCTGAAGAAGCTGGAGCCAGGGTTGCTCTTTCCAAGCACTGGCAGTACGGGGGTGAGGGCGCTCTTGAATTCGCGGATGCGGTTATTGAAGCATGCGAAGAAAAGAACGATTTTAAATTCCTCTATGAACTCGATACCCCCCTTAGGGAGCGCATTGATCTTATTGCCAGGGAAGTTTACGGCGCAGACGGTGTGGAATACTCTGCCGAAGCCCTTGAAAAAGCGAAGAAAATGGAAGGAGATCCCAAATTCCAGAAAATGGGTACCTGCATGGTCAAAACTCACCTCAGCCTGACCGACAATCCCATGCTGAAAGGTGTACCGAAAGGCTGGAAGCTTTTCGTTCGTGATATCCTTACCTATGGTGGAGCCGATTTCGTTGTCCCGGTGGCCGGTTCTATTTCCTTGATGCCGGGAACTGCTGCCAATCCGGCTTATCGCAGGGTCGATGTAGATGTAAATACCGGAAAGGTTGAAGGTCTGTTCTAAGCAGATGATTATTTGCCTGTATTAATTGAGTATTGCTCAATTGTGACGGGATGCCTTCAGGGGCGTCCCGTTTTATATGGGTGCGCCGCATGGGCATTGTTAAGCTGGCGGTGAAAGTCCGCTGCAGGCCTGACAGTAAGAGCCATTGTCTGATGGAAAGGTGGCCGCTGTGATGCGGAATCTAAAGGAAACTTAAGTAAGCAAAATCCCGGCCTGCTGAAATAGAAACACCAAGTAAAATCTTGAAGTGTTTCCGTATATAATTCCTGTGTGAGGAGTAAGAACTGGGGAAGGGGTTTTATCCTGAGTGATTAATTAAACCAGTTTGCGGAAAGGTAGTAGCGGACTTCTTCCTCAGAGGGACATTTTGATAAAAGCTCACGGACGGTTTTGCCTTGTCCAGGGATTGCCAGGTTGGGGGCAATATCTGACAGGGGAATAAGAACAAAACACCTTTCGCCCAGTCGTGGATGGGGTAGCGCAAGCCGGGCAGTATTCATTACCATATTTTCATAAACCAGCATATCCAGATCAATCGTTCGAGGTCCCCATCTTTCAATTCTGATTCTGCCGATCCGGTTTTCCACATCAAGCATTGCCTCCATCAGGGTTTCCGGGGGAAGGGTGGTCAGCAGTGAGGCACAGGCGTTGAGATAATATCCCTGGACGGGTCCTCCCACAGGCTCAGTTTCATAAATCGGAGAAACTGTTTTTATTCTAATGGAGGGGATCCGGGCAAGTAAAGTCAACGATTGGCGCAAATTGGTCAGACGACTGCCAATGTTTGAACCGAGACCGATATAAGCAATGTTTATCTTAATCATGGGATTATCCGGGCGAATTCGGCAAGATCTGGCTGTCTGGTTGTTCAGCCCTGTCTCCTCATTTATCATATTACCTGTGTCGATTAACTATCACTCCTACTCCTCCCTGCACACCGGGCAGGGGAGGACTGGGTTTGCGAACTTCAACGGTTGCTTCCAGCACCCCCGTGAGTTTCAGCAGCTTATCGGCAATTCGGCAGGCGAGCGTTTCGAGAAGCCTGCAGGAGTTGCTGTACATCACTTCCTCGATGGCCATCACCGCCTTACGGTAATCGGGGACTTTGTCGATCCGGTCGTCGTTGTGGCTGGTCAGATCGATACCCATCTCTATGCTGACCTGGAATTCCTGACCCAGGCTGTTTTCTTCTGGAAGCACTCCATGATAGGCGTAACAGGTAAAACTATCAATAATTATTCGGTCCAAATGGTTCTCACCTCCGTATTATGGTATCGGTCATCACTGCTACCCTTTTCATCGATAAAACATCGTGAACCCTGACAATGTCGGCTCCCGCAACAATTCCGTATGCTACGGTTGCTGCTGTGCCCTCCATGCGTTCATCTGTGGGAAGATCCAGCGTTTTTCCGATCATTGATTTTCGGGAAGTGCCGAGGAGCAGGGGGTAACCGAGGCGACAGAATGTATTTAAATGCAGCATCACATCAAGATTTTGCTGCAGATCTTTGCCAAAGCCGATCCCCGGGTCGATGATCATTTTCTCGTCTTTAATACCAGCATTTTGTGCCAGGGCAATTGATTCCTTCATTTCAGCAATAATATCGGCAATTAGATCTTCGTAATCTGTGCTGTTTCGATTATGCATCAGGCAGATGGGTACATCGAAATGTGCGGCAACTGTTCCCAGCTGCGGATCAGCTTTTAAGCCCCAGACATCATTTAACATTTCCACTCCGGCGGCTAGAGCTTGTTGCGCTACTTGTGCCTTATAAGTATCTATTGAAAGTGGAAGTTTAAAAGTCTGATCTTTTTTTAAAGCTTTGATAACCGGCATAACCCGGTTTAGTTCGACTTCAGCATCTACTGGCATAACTCGACTTATCCCGGTAGCGGCGTTAACTTTCAGATGGCCCGGTCGGGTTGATTCCCCACCGATATCAATAATATCAGCGCCTTCCTCGGCCATACGGAACGCCTGGGTGAGAGCTTTATCAAGTTGATCAAAACGGCCGCCGTCGGAAAATGAATCGGGAGTCACATTAAGAATACCCATAATTAATGTTCTTTGGCCGAGTGGAAGGCGGTGGTGCCCGAGATAAAAAGGTAAACTGTTCTTTCTGCTGCTTCTCACCAGGGTGTCGTGGAGCAAAGCAGCTAGCTTCGCTGGTTCTTCTCCGCAGTTTTCCAGCTGTTTACAGAGATCGTTGAGCTCATTCTCGGTACCGGCAATAACCGCCTCAAAGATTTGTTTCCCATCGTCGGTTTTACCGAACAGAACATTATTATTTTCCAGAGCAGGCACATTTTTGAGCACCGGTATGAGCCCCCGTGGCACATTCCTTAATCTGAAGACAAGGGAATCAACCTGCCTGGCAAATTGCTCGCTTATCTCCGGGGAGAAACCCATTGCTGTGAGATCCACAAGAATTTTTCCTGGTTCAAGGATGAGGATCTGGGGGGAGGAATTTTGTCTTTTCAATATATCAGCTCCTCTTTATGGGGTTGCCTGTCAAGGGTGTGGCATTCGCTGCGGGTCTGGCAGCCGAAACAGAGACGGGAATACTGATCTGCTTTCGCCAGAGCTTTGCTTAATGGGGATAGGTGTTGTTGTTCAAGGCTTTTCAAACGATGCTGAGCGATTGCCCGGGTTATCAATTCCATTTCTGAATTGGAGAAACCCACTTTTTCAAGAATAGTCCTGGCCAGCTCGGCGCTGGCAAGAGCATGGTCAGTTCCATTGTCGTATTCCTGCCAGCGGCCAATATCGTGCAACAGGCCCGCCGCATAAGCTGTTTCGCGTGTAATAAAAGGGCAGCCTTCCTCAATCAGCAGCAGATAAGTTAGCCTGGCTACTGTGAGCAGATGTTCAAAGTGATGCTGGCAGAAGAGGCGTGATCCTTCACGCAGGGCATTGCGCTCTAAATGATCACGATATTCCCGGCTGGCAAGTATTTTATTGACTCGCTCCATCATTTTATCTTTCATTGTCCGTTCTCGGTTATAGTTATCTTTTCCCCTGAATTAGACTGAATACTTCGCCTCTGGAGCTGGGATTGCGTCGGAACAGCCCCCTGACGGCGGATGTGACTGTAACAGCACCCGGTTTGCTTACACCGCGGATGCTCATGCAGAGATGTTCCGCTTCAACAACCACGACGACCCCTTTAGGTTTAAGTCCTTCCGTGATTATATCAGCTACATTGCTGGTTAAACGTTCCTGCAGCTGGGGACGTCGGGAGACAGTTTCAATAACCCTGACTAATTTGCTTAATCCGACAATCCTTCCCCCTGAAGGAAGATAGGCAACGTGAGCTTTCCCGTAGAATGGGAGCAGATGATGTTCACACATAGAGTAAAAGGATATGTCTTTGACCAGGACGATTTCGTCATGACCGTCTTCAACGAAACATGTTTTTAAATGCTCCCTTGGATCCTGTTCCAGTCCTCTGAATAATTCTTCATACATATTGGCTATGCGTTTTGGAGTGCCCACCAGGCCTTCCCTGTTTAAATCTTCACCGACAGCTTCCAGGATCATCTCTACCGCCCTGATAATTTTTGCTTTATCCACAAGTATACCGCCTTTCTCATAATAAAAAATGTATTACGGCAGAAAAATAATAATACTGTGCAGGAAGGCGCCGGCAAGTATATTTTCAGTCCGCTGGTAGAGAAATCCTAGAACCAGCGCAGTCCCGGGGACAAGAACCGCCGCCTCCACATATGTATAAGGATAATCAATCATCCATGTCTCGGTGATTGTAATAATAGCCAGGCGGGCAGCAGCTACCAGCAAAACAGTTAATATTAAACTGAGGTTGGGCCCGTATTGGCGGCATAAAGAGGTCTGGATAAAACCTCTCCAGAACATTTCCCGCGGCAACCCGATCAATAGAAAAATAAGAACAAAATTCATCACTGTTTCCAGGCCTGCAAAATTCATACCGCCGGGAAGTCCCCTGGTGGTCCCGATTATCAGGCCAGCAGCGATCAAAGCCAGAAAATATCCATGGCCAATCCTTTCGCGGCGTACTCCGAAATCAAGGTAGTCGATTTTATTAAATTTCCAAAGAACAAAAAGAACAATGATAGCTGCTGCATAACCGAAAAAAGTATAATAGTTAAGAAATCCGTTTATTTTGGGTATAACTTCGCCTGCTGTTACCAGTATCACCAGCAGTGGTATCATGAGCATATTGAGGAATCCGGGTTTTGTTTCCCTTATTTGTTGCCAGTATCGAGTATAGTGATGGTCCAAAGAAAATATTGTCATTATTACCATTAAAATAGCCACGAATATGCTGTAAATCATGAAAGGGCCAGCGATACTGAGCCAGGAGGCGTTTAACCGGGGAGGCAACTGCGGTTCACCGGTGGGCGAAATGAAATAATAATAAATCAGGCTGTCACGGGGATAAAAAGTAATCGGTATGGTATCCTGCCATATTGTCGGTATCCCCATCTGTTTTTCAACAGCCTGATAAACTGTTTCCAGTTCAGATTTGTTGGTTACCGGTGTAAATAGGATGTCTCCCCTGATCTGATCAAAAAAACTGTGGCTGATTACCATAAACAAGCCGCCGATTGTCTCATCTGCCTGCTGGATCCCGTTCTGCCGGTAAATGCCATTGCCCAGTAGAAGCAAACTTGTGTCATGGTCGGTTTCGTTAAGGGTGACCAGCGTTCCACCGGACGGCAGAATAACCGTCAGATCTTCTGTTTCAATGGACCACGGCTCTGTTTTACAGACAGAACTGATTTCATATTGACAGGGCTTGCGTCCCAGGGCATCCGGAATGAATACTGTTATTAAAAAAGCCGAAACGACAAGCAGCACAGCGATTATGATCAAAAGTATTAGGGCGACAAAGTAATTTTTGCCCGATATTTTCTTTAACAAAAGTGCTCCTCCTTGTGCGAATAATGCTGTCAAAGTGCTTTGCTGTACTTCGACGGGATGATCCGGATTCCTCCAAGATTATTACGCCTCTACCATTAAGCTGCAGAGTGGTTCTTTGCAAAAATAACGTAATCTGCTATAGTGTTATTGACCTGGCATTTGTTTACCAGGCTTATCGATCAGCGGGGAGGAATGTAATTTGCTACTGGCTGTTGATGTAGGCAATACCCATATTATGCTCGGTGTATATCGTGAAGATAAAATCCGTGTTTACTGGCGGCTGGCTACCCGTAAATCGAGTACTGAAGATGAACTGGGCATGATAGTTAAAAATCTTCTGCATAGCAGCCATATAACACTCAAGGAAATAAATTTCGTCGCAATTTCCTCTGTTGTTCCTCAATTAATGTATTCCCTCGGGCGTATGTCAACAAAATACTTCAATGTAGATCCTCTTATTATTGGGCCGGGAATCAGGACCGGCTTAAATATTGTAACAGATAATCCACGTGAAGTGGGAGCTGACCGGATTGTTAATGCCGTTGCGGCAATTGAACTTTATGGTGGGCCGCTGGTTATAGTCGATTTTGGGACTGCAACCACCTTCTGTGCCATTTCGGGTGAGGGTGATTATCTCGGCGGGGCTATCGCCCCGGGTATAGGGATATCTATGGAAGCCCTTTTTGAAAGAGCGGCCAAATTGCCACGCGTGGAAGTAGTGCGGCCTCAGAGAGTTATTGGCAAAGATACAATCACCAGTATGCAGTCGGGCATTGTCTTCGGGTTTGTCGGTCAGGTCGATGGAATTGTTCGTCGGATGGCTGCAGAGCTTGGAGGTGATCCCCAGGTAATAGCTACCGGCGGTTTTGCTAATTTAATTGCCCGTGAATCGGAAACAATCCGGGAGGTCAATCCCCTTCTTACCCTGGAAGGATTGCGGATCATCACCAGTTTGAATGCCGCAAAATAAAAAATGATGGTTTCTGCAAAGGAAGTGTGTTTATGGCCGGTTTACCCCTGGCAAACTTTATTCTGCTGCCGATCCCCTGGTGGCGGCGCTGCTCTTTCTTGTGTCTGCTGTCCTGCAGTGGTTGTGGAATATAACAATGCCCCAGGTTTTTGCTCTAAGGGATATCAATTTCTGGCAGGCTTTCCACCTTTTGCCGATTGCCGGAATTTTATTTGGGACTTCAGGGATCCGTTTTAATAATTGAGATCGGTGATCTTCCTGGGAAGGACTATTTAGGAAAAGGGAAACAAGAACCGCTTAATCAAGCTGACTGATTTTAATAAATTTAAAATAGGAGATACCGGTTATGAAAATTGGACTGGCTTTAAGTGGTGGAGCAGCCCGCGGGATAGCACACATTGGCGTTTTGAAATATCTTGAGGAACGTAATGTAAAAGCTGTGTTAATAGCCGGGACAAGCGCCGGCAGTATTGTCGCATCCCTGTACAGCGCGGGGAAAACTATTGAAGAAATTGAACAGATAGCTCGCGAATTATCCTGGAAAGATTTTGTTACATTATCTCTTCCCCGGAAAGGGTTAATAAGCTCTTCAAAACTTTTAGAGATGCTGAAAGAGCATCTGGGAAACATAATTTTTGAAGATTTAAAAATTCCCCTGATCATCAATGCAGTTGATTTGCTGAGCGGGGAAGAGATAATTATTGAAGATGGTCCTGTTGCCGAAGCAGTTCAGGCCAGCTGTTCCATACCTGGCATTTTTACCCCAGTGAAGTGGAAGGATAAGCTGCTTGTAGATGGCGGGCTGCTGGATAACGTTCCAGCCGTCCTTCTAAAAGAGCGGAACCTTGATTATATTATTGCCGTTGATGTGGGGGCTCAGAAACCACTTTCCAGTGAGCCGGACAGTATATTTAAAATCTTGATCCAGGCTTTTGACATTATCCAACGTCAGCGGGATAAATCCGTCCACGATATGGCTGATGTAGTGATCGAGCCTGAGCTTGGGGATATAACTATGTGGGACATCAACAGGGTTGACTTGATTATGGAGAGAGGCTATGAGGCAGCGCGAAAAATACTGGGCAACACCGATCTGACAAAAAAACAGAGTGGTATCGCCCGCTGGTTTAGCAAGCGGGAAAATCGGCGTTAACAAAAAGACTGCCGCGCAGTAACAAAGAGGAAACTATCCAGGGTGAATAATATTTAAAAAGCATTTAAATAAATCTTAAAGTGCGGCAAAGGTCCGCACATAAAGGAGGCCTCTTCCAGGAGGCCTCCTTTATGTGCGGTTGAAACAAAACATAACAACCGTTATGGTATGGGATTCAAAATCAGCTCTCCGATCCCACTTTTACTTCTGCCATCTGTTTGTACATTTCCAGTCTTTCTTTAGCCCCTTTCGCTGCTTTTTCGAATAGAATATCTGCCCGATCGGGGAATTCCTGGGTTAAAGCCCGGAACCGGACTTCGTTCATCAAGAAAGTGCGCAGGTCTACCTTCGGTTCCTTAGAATCGAGAATGAAGGGGTTTTTCCCTTCGTGGGCCAGCAGAGGATTGTAGCGGAACAGTGACCAGTAACCTGAATCTACAGCCAGTTTCTCTTCTCTCTGACTCCTGCTCATGTTGATACCGTGAGCGATGCAGGGAGAATAGGCAATAATTAATGAAGGGCCGGGGTACGATTCAGCTTCAATAACAGCTTTCAGGAACTGATTCTTATTGGCGCCCATTGCTACAGTTGCTACATAAACATAACCATAGGTAACGGCCATCAAGCCAAGGTCTTTTTTACGGATGTCCTTGCCGGCGGCGGCGAATTTGGCAATTGCTCCGGTAGGTGTCGCTTTTGATGACTGGCCGCCTGTATTGGAGTAGACTTCTGTGTCGAGAACAAGGATATTTACATCTGCACCGGAGGCGATAACATGATCGAGCCCTCCGTAGCCGATGTCATAAGCCCAGCCGTCTCCTCCGAAAGCCCATACGGAACGTTTGGGCAAAAGGCCTGTTTTTTCCTTGATCTGTTCGAGCAGTTTGGCGTTGTTCTCCTGCGGTTTTTCAGCTTGCAAAAGTTTGCTGACCGTGTCCGCAGCTTTCAGAGATTCTTCACCCTGATCCTTTACTGCCAGCCATTTCTCGAGGGCAGTTTTGAGGTTGCTTGAAATGTCCGTTTCCATGAGGTTGTTGATCAAATCTACCAGTTTATCGCGTTGTTGAGTGACAGCGAGCCAGAAACCGTATCCGAATTCGGCATTGTCCTCAAAGAGGGAACTGGCCCAGGCCGGTCCCCGGCCTTTGCTATCAACCGTGTAGGGGGTCGTCGGCGCGTTGCCTCCGTAGATGGAGGAACAACCGGTTGCATTGGCTACAACCATCCGGTTGCCGAATAGCTGGGTAATCACTTTAATGTAAGGAGTTTCCCCGCATCCGGCACAGGCGCCGGAAAACTCGAACAGGGGTTTGCGGTACTGGCTGCCGCGCACTGTGTTCGGTGAGATCTCAACATCCGGCTCAGGCAGGCTTTCGGCGAAGCGGTAGCAGGCATCTTCAGTAACGGCTACTTCAGACAAAGGTTTCATCACCAGTGCTTTTTCTTTTGTGGGACAGATATCTACACAATTGTCACAGCCAGTGCAGTCAAGGGGTGAAACCTGCACTCTGTAACGGAAACCGGCAATGTCTTTGCCTTTTCCTTCTAATGTTTCGAATTCTTCGGGAGCTCCATCCAGGTCTTCAGGCCTGGCAAGGTAAGGTCTGATTGCCGCATGAGGGCAAACAAATGAGCACTGGTTACACTGGATGCAGTTTTCAGGAATCCATACCGGTACCCTGATAGCTACGCCCCGTTTTTCATAGCGGGTGGTTCCTGTCGGGACGGTTCCGTCAGGATTGAAGGCACTAACGGGAAGCTCATCGCCTTTAAGTTCAATCATTGGATAAACGTTGTCGTACACATACTGCGGAGCTTCTTCCGGAGTGTAGACTGCGCCGGTTGTTGCTTCAGCCCAGCTGTCCGGATATTTGACCTCTTCAAGTGCTTCCAGGGCCTTATAAATGGCCGAGACATTTTTCTTGACAATCTCGGGGCCTTTTTTCCCATAGGATTTCTGAATCATTTTTTCAATTTCTTTAAAAGCCAGTTCCGGATCGATCACTCCTGATAGTTTGAAAAAGGCAGTCTGCATGATTACATTGATTCTTCCGCCCAGTCCCGTTTCTTCGGCGATCTTGAAAGCGTCAATATTGTAAAATTTTAGTTTTTTGCCGGCAATGGTCTTTTTCATCTCTGCAGGGAGATGCTCTTCCATCTCTTGCAGGTTCCAGGAAGAGTTAAGCAGGAAAGTGCCCTCTTCTTTAATCCCTTCCAGGATGTCGTAGCGGGCGACAAAAGCGGGATTATGACAGGCTACAAAGTCTGCCTCATCGATCTGGTAAGTGGATTTGATTTCATGGGGGCCGAACCGTAGATGCGAAACTGTGATTCCTCCTGATTTTTTCGAGTCATAAACAAAGTAACCCTGGGCATACTGTTTGGTGTTGTTCCCGATAATTTTGATGCTGTTTTTGTTTGCTCCGACGGTCCCGTCCGAGCCGAGCCCGAAGAATTTTGCCCTGTAAGTGCCCTCAGGCGAAGTGGTAAATCCGGATGGTACTTCAAGAGAGGTATGGGTTACATCGTCATTTATGCCAACGGTGAAGTGATTTTGCGGATTTTCAGCGTTGAGATTGTCAAAAACTGCTTTTACCATGCAGGGGTTAAATTCTTTTGATCCCAGGCCATATCGTCCGCCTATGATCAGGGGATTGCGGTTTGTTTCAAACATGGCGGTACAAACATCCTCATAAAGAGGTTCACCCAGGGACCCCGGCTCTTTGGTCCGGTCCAGCACGGCGATGCGTTTGCAGGTTTCAGGCAGGGCAGCAAAAAAGTGTTCTTTTGAGAAAGGACGGTACAGGCGAACTTTGATCATCCCTACTTTTTCACCGGCCGCAGCGAGATAATTAACCGTTTCTTCAACCGTTTCGCTGGCTGAGCCCATGCAGACAATGACTGATTCAGCATCGGGGGCACCACAGTAGTCAAAGAGATGGTAGCGACGACCGATCAGTTCATAGACCTGATCCATAACCGCGGCAACTTTTTCAGGTGTTTCAAGGTAGAAGCGGTTGGCTGCTTCACGGTTCTGGAAAAAGATGTCCGGGTTTTGAGCCGTTCCCCGCTGGTGCGGTTTTTCCGGAGACAGAGCCCTTTCCCTGAAGGCCTTGATAGCTTCCCAGTCTACAATTGTTTTGATATCCTCATAGTCGATTATCTCGATTTTTTGGACTTCGTGTGATGTCCGGAACCCATCGAAGAAATGGAGGAAGGGAACCCTTGTCTTCAGCGTGCTCAGGTGGGCGATCAGGGCTAAATCCATTACCTCCTGAATGGAGTTTGAGGAAAGAAGGGCAAAACCGGTCTGCCTGGCGGCCATCACGTCTGAATGATCACCAAAGATAGACAGGGCATGGGTTGAAAGAGTTCTGGCCGAAACGTGAAAGACGGTGGGCAACAGCTCACCGGAAATCTTGTACATGTTCGGGATTTTAAGCAGCAGACCCTGGGATGCGGTAAAGGTAGTGGTCAGAGCCCCATTTACCAGCGAACCATGAACAGCTCCGGCTGCCCCTGCTTCCGATTGCATGGTGGCGACGCGCAGTTTCTGGCCAAAAATGTTTTTGCGGCCGTATGCGGCCCACTCGTCACATATTTCAGCCATCGGTGACGACGGCGTAATTGGGTAAATTGCTGCCACATCACTCATCGCATAAGCGATATGTGCTGCGGCAGTATTGCCGTCCATTGTTTCTACTTGTTTTGTCAACAAAGACACCTCCGTATATAATTATTTTGAAAATGTTTTATTTTACAAGTACTGCCGCTTTCGATCCTGCTACATATTAGCACTTAATTGCCTTTCTGACAAGTTAGAAGCAGTGCCACATGGTGCCGGTCCAATGTGTATTCTGCGATTTTTATCCGGGCGTTTGTCCTCGTTGACCGAACCTTTTTATCTAATTCTCTACTGAAATCGTTTTATCATATCCGGTAACGAGCAAACTTATGTTAAAATAATGACATGAAAAATCCTTCGGATCGTAAACAGCGCCTTATCCTGATAGTTGAGGATGAAGAAGATATCGTCAGGCTGCTCACC
>JAXHVH010000080.1:0-2147 GCA_034189085.1 Bacillota bacterium
CTCGAAATACGAAGAGTCATTCCGTGCTTCCGTATACCAACATTTGTTATACGACTGGTCCAACAGCCATTCCTTCAATTCACCCCAAAGCCAATTATTCTTATAAATACCTGAATTTTGCAGGCAACTGTCCGCTATTAACCGCAAGGGAGGATTTTTCTTTTACCTCCTCTATTACGGGCCGATGACTTCCGGTATTCTCTCCGCTGGTATCATGAGCTATCGATGGCCACGACGATCACCTTAACATGAAGAGTTTTCAGCTATTTTATCGATGCAAGAAATTTCTTGCTCACGCCGGCAGAGCAAAACGCTGAGCCCAGCTGCTGTGAGCAAACCAGGGTCTTGTTTGTGTACGCCGTTTGTCTAAAAATCGCAGGAAGGAAAGTATCTCCGGTGTTCTGGCATCGTGGATTGAGTACTTTACCTTGTCTCGATTACCATCTTTGACCACTTTAGCAGCGATAAACAGCAGCTTCAATCGCGCAATCCGGACGGTGTTGGCCATGATGTTCTTTAAATGGCTGCCTCCGGAAGGGCCGTCTTTCGAGTGGCCCGGCGATAGACTCTGCTGAGCGATCATTTTCATGTAACGCCAGATGTTGTAGGCCAGCATCACGACCTGGAAAAAGGCGTAGTTGGTTTTGAACTTGGCCGAAGGGATCATGTCCAGGCCTTCGCGTTTGGCTTCGCCAACCAGGTTTTCCACGTCGGCTCGGTTATCGTATTCGACAATCACCTCGTGGGCTTTGCCGGCCAGGCTTGTACAAAAGATGCGATAGGTGTAGTTATCGTCTTCGAAAAGCACGCATTGTTGGGGCTGATTCGATGCATCCTTTAAATCCTTTGCAATTCGCATGGCCACAAAACGAAACGGCCGATCCCAGCCTCCGGGCTGATAGATGCAGCTGTTAAATTCGATCGCCTTGCGTTTCCAGGGCCGATACCAACGGCAAGGGTCAAAAGTCGGATTGCAGCCTCGATTGGCAATGATGAAATCGAACCCTGATTGGAGGGCCGCTTGGACGGCCTCCCGGCTGAGAAATTCTCCATCAGCCCTAAGCAGAACCTCTTGGACACAGCCGGGAAGGCAAGCTTTAATGCCGGCGATAACGGCCGCCGTCTCTTTAGCGCTGATCGTTTTGCCTTGGCGCAGCTTGCCCAAGAGATACTCTCGGGTTTCTTCGATGAAGCAAAGCACGGGCCGCAAGCCTTCCTTGCCTCGATGCGTCGTGTTGTGCCCCTTGCGCGCCCCTTGCTGGTTGCCGTAGACGGTCTTAACAGTTGTATCGATGTTGACCCGGATCCGGTAAAACTCAAAGCCGCATAGCTGCCAGACCCGTTCGCGTAAAATGCTCATCACCTTCAACAAGGAGTTGGCTTGATTGATTCCCAGGCTGTCCACGTAACGCCAGAAGGTGCTGGCCGCCGGAAGCCGGGTGATTTTGAAAAATCCACACAGCATGGCATCTAAGCGGATGTAAACAAAATGCCAGATACGGTTGAACCCTATAAACAGTAGCATCAAAATGCCCATCATCATCGAATAGTGTCCCAGCTTGGGATCACGAGAGGGTTCATGATAAGCAGAGCAAAAGATTTTCTCAAAATTGACCAAATCGCAAAATTTGATCAGCGCCAAAAGCCCACCAAATGGGCTCAACTGTTCGGTGCAGGTCTCATATCCCGTGGAAGCATCGATTTTTCTGGCCCCTGCGCAATTTTTACAAAATCCTTTACCAATGCGGACTTTTTTGGTATTGCCTTTTCGTCTTTTTACCATCTGGGTACCTCCTGTTATAGCTGTTATGGTTTGGGTAAACCGTTGCTATAATAGGTTTCCCAGATGGTTTTTTATTTTTCAAGACCTATTTGGTGCAAAATTCAGGTAGTAACCTTCGCCTCCTCAAGTATACGAAGAACCTTTGCGTTGTCTATCCGCTCATAACTACGAACTATTATGTCGTAATACGTCAGGATTTTTCCTCGGATAACTCCACGGTATCTCACAGTTAATAGATTATATAACAATTTCTCATCACAAGTGCCATTGCTAGATTCAAGATGGGCCTTTGTAAATAGCCCAAGTAAAGTACGCTGATGATAGAAAGCCTCTGCGATATAATCCATTGCTATTACAGCGTTTA
>JAXHVH010000081.1:0-2099 GCA_034189085.1 Bacillota bacterium
CTCCGGTTACCCTCTAATCGAAAAAAGATATCTGCATATAATAAGGACTAGCCGGGCGCTTCGGGCTTGTTCAACAACCGGATAAGATCGTGGCTACGCACGATCTATCCTTGTTCGTTATACGACTCTATCTAAAGTTGTCGTTTAAAGACTTGCCAACAGCCACAAGCTTTAGCCTTATTGACTGGTTTTCCGGAAACAAAAAATCGTAAACCCATTTGCTATCAAAACAATGTCTATTGCCAACTGGATTGATATAATCAAAGCCCTTAATCCGCATTCCGCCACGATCCTCAGGGGCGAATGCAGCAGAGATTGAAGCAGGGATGAGGCTTTTGTTGTGCTTTGTAGTATTCACGTATGCAGTGAGATACTTGAATTCTGGCGCGTCAACAACGGCCTGAACCAGTGATGCTGTAGTGACATATTGGGGCATGCCGCGAAGTGCACGGAGGGTAGAGTGCAAATTCAGGTGATTTTCCGCCGGAGCATTGGATATAGAGTCCAGTTGGTATGCCCAGTAGATGACGTGGCAAAGAATATCGCTCAGTGAATGCAGCGCTTGTGCAGATGCGATTATATGCGCTTCTATTTTGAATCGTTCAAAAAATAATTGCTCACCGATGGCACCAGGTGCCGCAGACAACATCACTACCTTGGCAGTGGAGATCGACGGTGGGTCCTGCCCTTTGAACCTTGGTGTAGCGACAATGGCGTCTTTGAGAATTTGTTCGGCCTCACAAGCGTGGAAGTAGGCCATATCGCTCTTCCATCCAAACGACTGAAGGGGTTCGCGAATTGCGGCCGCGCATTGATCACCGTGGGCGTCACGAACAGCATCTTCCAGTTCCTTCAGGTTCCATTCCATGCGCAATTCTTTCCTGCGTATAAATTACGTGTCGTGACGCAAAACTCCAGCTTCCTCCGTATTTATCGAATACTAAAATCTATTTAATTGGAATGTCAACGGGAAAGCGTTCTATTGGGGATAACCGGTTGCGAACGCTTGGACATAAACGAATCACCCATCGCCCGTTGCAGCGCAGCCGAGCGCAAATGCTTTTTTCGGAAAAAGCGGGCAGACAGGATAGGGGCGGCCGGCGGTCGCCCGACTGATGGGCAACCACCGTTTGCCCCTGCATAATCGCCCGCGCCAAGAAAAGTACGCGAATCATGCCAGGGCAGTAACCTATGGCAGCCACTCCGCATGCAGCTTTCTGTTGTTCGCCGCGCAGTCCCGAAGGTAAAGATTGATCAGGCTCTGGTAGGGAATTCCGGTCTCCTCTGCCATGGTCTTGAAATACTGGACCGTGTCCCGGTCCAGGCGCATGGTCACCGGCTGTTTCAGATGCTTTACATAAGGGTTCTTGCGGCCCTTCATTTTGGAAAAATCATAATGTTCTCTCATGATCTGTGCCTCCAGTATTCACTTTCTTCATCCCCGTCGGCTTTCCTGGCGGAAATGATTCTGATAATCTTATCGCTTTCCCGAAAGCAGTGGCACACGACAAGCACCCTGAGCCTGTAACTGATGCCGAGCAGAATAAACCGTTCCTCCTTGTCTGAATGATCAGGGTCGAAATATTGAATGGCATGCACATCATAAAAAACAGCGCGGGCTTCCTCAAAAGAAACCCCATGCTTTTTAATATTCGCCCGCTCCTTTCGTTCGTCCCATTCAAACAGTAACTCGCTCATATGTACATTGTATTGACAATAGATGTAATGTCAAGGCCCTTCTTATAGAGACAACCAGCGTCCACAGACAAGCCGCTTGCGGCCTGCACGTGGTGATTTGACCTCGATTTGAATGATAAAAAGGGAGAAAAATGGCATTTTATCATTGACAGCCCTTTGCCGGAAATGTCAACAATGGTATCAGCCGTATTCATTACAAGCCCGCTCTCTTTTTTTCTGAAGTTGGTCTTTTTTATCATCTTCTTGTCTTAAAGGGGCAATTGCAATCTCAAAACCAAAGGAAGACAAATGACACAGGCCCAGAACGGCAACACCGTAAAAGTGCACTATACCGGGAAACTGGAAAACGGCGAGATTTTTGATTCGTCAGAAGGCCGGGACCCGCTGGAGTTTACCATCGG
>JAXHVH010000082.1:0-2037 GCA_034189085.1 Bacillota bacterium
AAAATATTTAGCGAAATAAAATACATGAATTTATCGCCATAGCCGGGCTGAAATTTGCACAATGTGTGTGCCCAGCATGAGCATGTGCACACTTTGTTGAAAGCTCTGAATAAATTCGTAAAATACAAATTTTTCATTGCAATTAACAGAAGTGATGCATGAAATATTTCCAGAGAGTGAAAGTCTCTTACGGGCGGAGGTAACGCTTTGAACCGTTAGCAAGTGGCAAGCTGGTTTACCGTGAGGTATGCAGTGAAGGAAGCCAACCGGCAAACTCCGGTACTGACGAACAGGAACTGGATAGGAGGCTTGATAAACCGGATGAGCAAGCACATCATTGTGAGGTCCGAAAGTCCGAAAGGGAGTGTGTTTATTAAGTAGATTCAGCAGGGATTGGAGGAAGGAAGATGCTCTTACCTGGGGAGGTCTCACCGGTTCGCAAGGACTGTTGAGAAGTCAGCAGAGGCCATAGTAGGTTTTGGAAACGAGCTGTCATTAAACGGCGGAGGACTCACAGATTAACCGAAGGGCTGAACGTTAAGTTGTTCCAAATGTTGCAGGGAGGCATTTACCAGCCCTGCATTAAGCGGAACAGGGAAAGAAGAAAAGTAAACTAAAATGATTGAACAAATTCTTACACGGAAGAACCTGTTACAGGCGATGCGGCAAGTCCAAAGGAACCACGGTTCGGCAGGAGTTGACCACATGTCGGTAATTAAACTGTCTGAACTCCTCGAAATAGACAAGGACGAACTGACAGCCACGGTTCGCAGCGGAAAGTATTTGCCACAACCCATTTTAGGAGTAGAAATCCCGAAAGGGAACGGGAAGACCCGGTTGCTGGGAATTCCTACTGTAACCGACCGTTTGCTTCAACAAGCGGTTTTACAGGTAATCAATGCCCGGTTCGAGTTTGAGTTTTCGGATTCCAGTTTTGGTTTCCGACCAAACCGAAACGTTGGGCAGGCAGTATTGAAAGCACAGGGATATATCAACGAAGGGTTTCAGCATATCGTCGATATCGACCTGAAAACCTTCTTCGATGAAGTGGACCACTGCTATCTGCTGCAATTGCTTTACCGTAAAATCAAGTGCCGCGAAACGTTACGCCTGATACGCAAATGGCTACGTTCCCCGATTAAAATAAACGGGAAACTGGTCAAGCGCCGGAAAGGCGTGCCACAAGGTAGCCCGTTAAGCCCGTTACTGTCCAACATCATGTTGCATGAACTGGACAGGGAACTGGAACGGCAGGGGTTGCGGTTTGTCCGCTATGCCGATGATTTTAGCATTTACGTTAAAACCAAAGCAATCGCCCGGAAAGTTGGCAACAACATTTACAAATTCCTTCGGGACAAGTTAAAGTTGGCCATCAACAGGGAGAAAAGCGGCATCCGCCGCCCGGTACAGTTTACCGTTCTTGGGTTTGGTTTTGTGCCAACCTACCGGAAAGGTGAACGCGGCAAATATCAACTGGTAGTCTCAAAGAAGAGCTGGGTAAAGTTGAAGCAAAAACTCAAAATCTTAACCCGGAAAACCACACCGATGAGTTTCGACGAGCGCATCCAAAAGCTGGGCGAAGTCCAGCGTGGATGGATTAATGCTTTCCGCATGGCAAGCATTCAAAACAAGCTTGTGGAACTGGATGGGTGGTTGCGAAACCGACTCCGATATTGCATTTGGCACCATTGGAAGAAATCTGAAAAGAAAAGACGCAGTCTAATCCGATTAGGAGTTGAATCACAACAAGCCTATGCATGGAGCCGTTCGCGAATGGGAGGATGGGCAATTGCCCAAAGTCCGATACTGGGGACTACAATTACAGTTGAAAGATTGAAGAAACGGGGGTACATCCCGATGTTGGAACTCTACAACCAAATCAGGCCAAACACGGCCCTGTTTCCTATGACTTAGCGAACCGCCGTATACGAGACCCGTACGTACGGTGGTGTGAGAGCCTCTCCCTGTCAGCTTTTGCTGGCGGGGCGGGCTACTCGATTTAAAAACTACCGCGAAGATTGGGTTTTCCGCGCAACT
>JAXHVH010000083.1:0-1980 GCA_034189085.1 Bacillota bacterium
CTTTCGGCCCCTGGTATCCGGACCTGCCCATTGTGCAGTGCATGCGCCATGCCGGCTCCGGCACGCACGCCACCCTGGACAAGGCCATTTTCCGCGGGGACCGCGGTATGCTCACGGAAACCAAAGCTGCGGCTTACACGAACCTCTATATGGACATGTCTGGCGGCCCCGCCACTATGTTCCTGGCTGACTGGCGTGAATGTGAAGTCGACGGCGTGTGCGGCACCCCCGCCAACACCCCTCATGTTGCTGCCACCAACCACACCGGCGAAGAAGCAACCGTATGGCATTACAAGAGCTCCACAGACCTGCTCTACGACTGTGTTGACTGGTATAACGGCGGTATCGGTTATATTGATGCCGACAAGGTCCTGGGCAACGATGACGCCAGCCGCTCCCACACCGTAAAACTGGAAGGTGTTGAGCCGACCCGTGAAAAGGTGAAGTTTGGTGAGTACATTTACTGGAGCCCCCAGCAGTGCATGTTCGACGCCGATGAGTTGACTGCTGACGAGGAGGCCATTGTCGAAGGCCTGATGGCTTATGCCGCTGATCCGGCCAACCTGAGCAACGACGCCTTTGGCACTCCTGCTGACTGGTGGGCCACCACCGGTGAAATGGAAGTCCAGAAAACCTCTGACACGGCATATCCGGAGGCCAAGTAGCCGTGTTGTTGTCTGTTGTTGAAAAACCAGCCTGAGATTTTATCGGGCGGTATGAAGCAGTAAAAAGGGCCGCTTCTTCGGGAGCGGCCCTTGTTTTTTTTTCGTCATTGCGTAGAGCGAAGCGACGAAGCAATCTCCTTTGCCGGAGGCACTCAAGGGCGTTCAGGATTGCTTCGCTTGCGCCCGCAATGACGAATTTTAGGACGGGCCAAGACACCTGCGTATACGGCCAGCCGCGCATGCAATGACAGGGCAGGGTACGCAAGCCAGTCTCCTTTGTCATCGCCCAGCTTGACTGGGCGATCCAGAATAAAAATGGCCCCATTCCGCTGTTGCAGCTGGCCGGATTCGATCCCGATCCCGATCCCGATAGCGATCCCGATTGCGGGGAACAGGAATATTAAAAAATATTTTTTAGGTTCAGGTCCAACTGTTTAAAATCATCTGTATTGCGGGTTACCAAAATCAAATCGTTCACCTGAGCTGTAGCGGCAATAAAATTGTCTGGTATTTTGATTCTTTTAATTTTTCTGTTTTTTATGCACTGACGGGCGATGTCTTTACTGGTGTCGATTATCTCAAAGCAGTTTAAAAAAGTTTCAACCTGATAGGCTTCCTGTTCAGTAAAATCAAAAGATAAAATTTCTACAAAAGTAATTTGCGAAATCCCGCATTCATAAAGATTTTCCAGGATAAAATCAGTGGCGGTTGATTCACCATTAAGATGGTAGATAAGGATATTTGAGTCCAGAAGGTATTTCATGTTCTTTCTTCCCATTCACTCCTGATTCGTTTTTGCCAGGCAATGGGGTCGATCTTTTTTTTAGACAATATGCCGGCTGTTTTTATTATTGTGTCTGTATGCTTGCCCGGCTTATCATCGTCAGAAGAGATAATTTCAGCATGGATCATGATATCCCGGTTTAGATATTCCTTCGGCAGTCGTATGGTGTAATTTTGTGTTCTGGGGCGTATAATCTCTTTCATGTCATTGGCCTCCCTGCAATTTATCCTTCCGATCATCCAAAAATATGTTTGATGTCAAGTGTCTTTATTTTAGGACGTATTCATCTCCTTTTGCAAGGAGATAGTGACACAGCCGTGACATCTGTTGCAGCCGGACGGATTCGATCCCGATCCCGATTCCGATAGCGATCCCGATTGCGACAGGGATTTGGATGCTCTAACAAAATATTAACAATCTCTTCACCACCTGTTTACATGAATCAGGTCTATTAACGCGTCATACAGGGATTCATTAAACCGGATTCCGGAAACATATTCTTATACTGTAAACCTTTTTTCATCTTTAAAA
>JAXHVH010000084.1:0-1852 GCA_034189085.1 Bacillota bacterium
GAATATTTCAATTAAAAAAAAGGAATATTGTATATATATAGCGAATTTAACTTTCCGCTGTTTTTTTACATATTATAAACAGAAAGGAGAAGAGGGCCTGAAATGGAAACTAAATGGCATCTGGTTGAAAAAGAGTTGGCCATGGTTGAACAACAATTGCAGCATGCCGTAAACAAGGGCGGTCCTGAAGTGCAGGAAGTCGGGAAATACGTCCTGGATGGCAAAGGTAAACGAATACGCCCGGCTCTCTTTCTAACTACTGTTTACCGTCCCGGTAAGGACCTGCAGGGTTTTGTTGATGTGGCTACTGCTTTTGAATTAATTCATACAGCCTCGTTGCTGCATGATGATGTAATCGATCAGGCATCTTCTCGAAGAGGCAGGGGTACGGTACACTTGCAGTGGAACAACAAAATAGCTGTCCTGGCCGGCGATTATTTCTTAAGCCAGGCCTTGAAAATCCTTGTTAAGTTCGGGTTATGGGATCTTCTGGCTATTACAGTGGCTGTGGTGGAAAATATGGCTGAAGGGGAACTGCAACAGGTGCAACAGGCATTTGCTGAAATTTCTCTTCCAGACCTGGAGAAACTTTATTTACAGTGGATTGGCAAAAAAAGTGCCTCCCTTTTTTCCAGTTGTTGCCTGGTTGGAAGTGTACTGCGCAGCGACAGCCAGGAATTGCAGAACCTGTGGTTTGAATTTGGGTTCAATGCAGGTATGGCCTTCCAGCTGATTGATGACATGCTTGACTACAGAGGAGATAGCAAAGATACAGGCAAACCGCTTTATAGTGATCTTAAAAACCGGGTCATTACTTTGCCTCTCATTCGTTCTGCAAGCGATCCACGGGGGAAAGACCTGATCGTTAAATATATGCAGGAAGACAAAGTCAATGAAGAAAACCTGGAACAGGTAGCAGTGCTGGTTCGTGATGGTGAAGGACTGTTCTATAGCGGTTAAAAGGTAGAAGAATATATCACTCATGCCCTTTCAGTTCTGGATACGATGACCGGGATTGACGGGGAAAAGGAAAAAGCGCTCAGAAGCTGGGCAGAAGAAATGCTGGAAATCAGCATACGATGAGAGCTGTCCCATAAACCGGTTGTCAGAAGAACGGTTTATGCAATGGAGGTACTTCAATGCCCAAAAAAAATATATCAAAGTCAGTTATCAAAAGGCTGCCAATTTATTTGCGTATTCTGGATCAGTTGCTCGAACGAGATATTGAACTTATCTCTTCAAAACAACTGAGCAAAGAATCAGGTTTCACAGCTGAACAGATTCGCAAAGATCTGGCTTATTTCGGCGCATTTGGCACCAGAGGGGCAGGTTATAACACTTCCTTTTTACGGGACAGAATAATCAACATAATTGGCCTCGATAAAACTATTAACACTGTTATTTTCGGTGCAGGGCACCTGGGTACTGCTTTTACAAGGTATAATGCTGCCAAGAATTCTTATATTAATATTGCTGCGGTATTTGACAGGGATGCGCGCCTGGTCGGTAAAAAAATCGACGATATCAGGATTTATCCCATCGACGAAGCGGCAGAATTTTTGGAACAGAACCGGATCAAAGTGGCTATCATTGCTGTTCCGGCCGGCGATGCCCAGGGTGTAGCTGATCTTCTTATTGCCCATGGTGTGGTGGCTATTATGAATTTTGCTCCTATTAAACTGAAAGTGCCATCCGGAGTTTACGTTCATAACGCCGATCTCACTCTCGAACTGCAGAGCATTATCTATTACAGCTCGGAGGAAGAAGAGAGAAAGAAACGCCTCAGGAAGGATAATGGGAAGGATAAATCTTCAAAACTGCTGATTGAATAAAGGGCCTGTCCTGCTTTTTC
>JAXHVH010000085.1:0-1788 GCA_034189085.1 Bacillota bacterium
TTTACTGAAAAATATGCGGAAGAAATTAAAGCGTACTTGGAGAAAGACATTGATCTACAGCACTGTACGTTCCGCCACCCTAACTGGGAAAACCTCCCGATAAAGGAAGAGAGGGAAACAACCGGCGAGATCGTGGACAGCATCGACCCGCCGCAGGAGGTAGAGGATGAGTGATAATGCAGCGCCACAGGGAAATTCTGCCGCATCGACAAACCCGACATCAACAGCGGAAAAGATATTCGCTTTGGAAAATGACCCGAACAGCGAGGGGTTTAACGCATGGAGCATAACGAACGCTGACCCGACTACGGGGCTGTACAACTTCGGCCTGAATCTAGGGCTTTACCTGTAGATTCCACAGCGACCAGACAGAATACAAGGCGTATTCTAGATCACTGTTGCCGCCGTGGTTTCGAATCGTGTATAAATCACCATCGCCATTGAACAGAAGCGGATACGTTGTAATCTCAGCCACTGTTCCTATGTGATACCCCGTCACCCACCACGAATCGGCCCATTTTGTATGCTTTAAGCCAGTGCCAACCAAAAGCTGCGCTACGAAGCCTGAGCGGCCCATACAGCGATTTTGCGATTCAGTAAGGTCTTTGGCCGTGTACACCTAAGAAAGTCCGTCCTGGTGCCAATCAGCGCCGCAAATTTCCAACACGGCAACATGACCAGCCCAATGCGTCAAAAATGACAGGCCGACACCCCCGGCAACCTCAATATACTCTTTCGGCTCCATGTTCCTGAACCGATCAGCCGGGATGCCATTGATTGTCCAGCCAGCACAACCTGGAAAGATCAATATAAGAAAAATCAGCTTTTTCATTCGTCATCCCATCCGGGCCTTATCGTAGCCACGGCATCACGTAATTCTTTCAGCGTACACTCTTCGCCGTCTGCCAAATGCCTATTGGCCTTCAATGTATTGATAGCCGCCGTAAGTAGTCTCTCTGCATGAGCGCAAGCCCACATAGCGCAGGAGACACAAAATTCAGGCGCTTGTAAAAACGGTGTTGCTTCATCCCACAATATGCGATTACATATAGCACAGCGCGGTTTCATTTAATCCTCCTTCCTATCCAAACCCCAAAACACAAACCCAACACGGCACCGAGAAAGAATATCACGGCCCCGCAGATCATGTCGCCGTACTGCATGATAAAGGGTATCGGTTCAGGGCTCATTTGTCCTCCTTTTCTGCATACCGATTGAAATAAGCAGCGCCGTTGTTTGGCGTCTGCTTGATTGATTTGTTAGGCAGTAACCAACCGCAATTTGGCGCGGCCTGCCGCCCTAATACGCTTCTTCTCTTCTTTTCTTGCCTGCTTAGCAATGCGACGCTCTTTGTTTTTTACCCATCGGCGTTCAGCCGTGTAGCGCTTACAAGACGGTTTATTTCGATTCCGATTATACTTTCTCATTCCGTTCTTTCCGCCTGCCATAATTTATCTCCTTTACTGTTCGGTTGGTTGCTGCCTAACGTCTGAAACCTGCGGCGGCCGCTGGACTCGGCAGACCGGTTACATGAGCCGCTCAGTGGCGGCGGTCCAGAGCGATGAATTGTTATAAATCATCCTGCCAATTCAGGGCATCGTATTTGCCTATAAGCACCATAAACGCCAGCTTAAATCTCCATCGCCATGAAAAGCCATTGTGGCCCACAGGTCTTGCAGGAATCCACGAACCATTCGGGGCTGTTTCTCTGGCGCAATCCCACAATTTAATTGCTGAAGCTGTGTATATGTCCGGTTGTCTCATTTGCGTCCTCCTTTTCTGTATAAC
>JAXHVH010000086.1:0-1750 GCA_034189085.1 Bacillota bacterium
TGTTTTTATAGCCGCAGTCATCGCCGGATGGGGTGTGGCAGACAGTTTTACTTCAATGGGTATAAGGCGTTCACCGGTATCCACTATGAGGTCTACTTCCGTACCGGCAGTTGTCCGCCAGAAGTATGTCTGTGGCTGGACTCCCTGATGCGTTAAGGTTTTTATTATTTCGGAAATTACTACTGTCTCCATGATCGCACCGCCCATTGGTCCGGAAGCCGCGTGCGCCGGGTCTTTCAGCCCTACCAGATAGCAGAGTGTGCCGGCATCGGTAAAGTAGATCTTGGGCGTCTTTACCAGCCGTTTCCCAATATTGGCAAAGTAAGGGCGAAGCACAATTACCTGATAGGTCGCTTCCAGAATGGATAGCCGGGCCTTGGCTGTATTAACGGCAATGCCAAGGTCGCGGGCGATGTCGGATAAATTCAGTAGCTGGGCGCTTCTGGCCGCAAGCGCTCTTAGAAAGCTTTGGAATTGAGACAGGTCTCCCACCTGCCTGAGTGTGCGAACATCCCGTTCCAATTAGGTTTGGACATAGCTGGCATGCCAGAGGTTCGTATCCCGGCGAGTCTGGACGTTTGGTTCCGGATAATATCCACGAATAAATCCTTCCCAAAGCTTCTGGTATGAATATTTGCGCGAATAATCTGAAGGAGATTCAGCATCCCAGGGTAAGGAACGATCAGGCTGTGCCTCAATCTCTCTTTGTGAAAACGGTAAGAGTCGCAATATCGCCGCACGTCCGGCAAGAGATTCCGTTACTTAAGGCATGGCGTTTCATCGGTAAAACCAATTTAATCAAAGCTCTAAGCTTCGACAGCGTAATAGACGGTGCTTTTTTTCCCCATCCTGATTTTCAGGTGCCAAAGGAAAAAATGTGCCAGCATACACGTTAGCATGTGATGATGCCATCCTGTGAACTTGCGTACTTCGTAGTGATCCATTCCCAGCTCGGATTTGGCTTCCTCAAAGCACTGTTCAATTGCCCAGCGCAGGCCACTGAGCCATACGAGTGTTTGCAACCGTATGCTCGCTGACGCATTGCTGATGAAATAGCTGTACTCGGGATCATCGTCAAGGGTCCGACGAATCAGGAGCCAGACCGTTTTTTGCGGCAAACCATCTACGCCCAGAATAACACGGCGACGTGTAAACTCATACACAATGGGCCCTTTCGTGCCTTCGGATACCTTGCGGCGATACCAGAAATAATCATTGGTATTCTTCGCCAGTTCTTCTACCGATAATGGTTTGCCGTCCGGATCGGCTAAAAATGTTTTGGCCCGGGTTTTTCCGCCCCATTGATACGATTTGGTGTAGGTCATTGGCTGTTCCAACCAGCATCGAGTGCTTTTGGGCACCGACACAAAATAGGTCTTGCCGGCCAGGCCCTCAACGGCAGCGATGAATTCCGGGCTGGCGCCATATAAGGAATCGGCCAGCACATATTTAAAGGGAAGCACATTTTCCTTATGGATAGTGGCAAGCATCTCTATTGCCAGCTGTGGCTTAGTACGAAAAACCGTTTCTTGGGGAAGCGTGCACTTTTTTCGGCGACTGGAATGATCATCGGTAAACCATTTTTCAGGAATAAACAAGCGCTTGTCGACCAGGGCATATCCGTTCTCCGAGGCATAGGCGGCAAAAACGCCGACCTGACAATTTTCGATTTTGCCGATAGTGCCGCAGTACTGTTTGGCAACGCCGATGGATTCCCGGCCCTTTTTGACAAAACCGCTTTCATCAAAAA
>JAXHVH010000087.1:0-1739 GCA_034189085.1 Bacillota bacterium
GTCGGCGTGGCGAGAGCGAGCCTTGAGGAACTCCTGCTGGATTTTCAGGATTATCTGAGGCAAAAGGGTTTGTCTCTCTGGGGAAAGGATCATCCAAAGGCCAAAAAGGTTCGGGGGCTGTCCTACAAGAAAGATAGGCCCTATAGACATATATAGAGGATAGTTCTCCCGAAGTTGCTGCAAACACGCTGGTCTGCCTGATCCACCAGACCAACTATCTGCTGGATCAGCAGCTTCGGGCCTTGGAAAAGGAG
Organism: Bacillota bacterium; assembly: GCA_034189085.1. Taxonomy (GTDB): domain Bacteria; phylum Bacillota; class Dethiobacteria; order DTU022; family DTU022; genus M55B129. Next base: position 255 of record JAXHVH010000087.1, read on the forward strand.
TTTTTAAAAGAGGGCGGTTTCAGGGAAAGGATGTATGGCGCTCGATCACAAGCTCGAAAGGGTAGCAGAATTAAATGAACTACACCGAAGATCAACTTCTTCCCCTTTCAGGATTGCAGCACCTGCTTTTTTGCAATCGGCAGTGTGCTCTGATCCATGTTGAGCAGACCTGGGTCGAAAACAGGTTCACCGCAGAGGGGCGGATCATGCACGATCGGGTTCATGAAGCGGACAGGGAATCGAGGGGGAATGTCAGGATAGAAACCAGCATGCCCATGCGCTCTCTTCGATTGGGTGTTGTAGGGCAGGCGGACGTAGTAGAGTTTCATCTCGATACAGGCAATGATGAAGATTTATGGCGACCCTTTCCCGTGGAATATAAAAGGGGCAAACCCAAAAAGGATAATTGCGATAGAGTCCAGCTTTGCGCCCAGGCCCTGTGCCTTGAAGAGATGCTCCATATTGAAGTCCCCGAAGGGGCGCTTTTTTATGGAAAGACACGGCGCAGGCAGGATGTGATTTTTGACGCCATTTTACGAAAAGAGACAGAGGACGCGGCAAAACGGCTGCATGAACTGTTTGATTCCGGACGAACGCCTAAGCCGGTTTACAAAAAAAAGTGTGACACCTGCTCTTTTATCCGTTTATGCCTGCCGAAAACATTTGAAAAGAAGTCATCCGTGAACGAATATCTCATGAATGCGGCAATAGAAAAATGAAAAAACACTTAAACACCCTTTTTGTAACGACCCAGGGGGCCTACCTTTACAAGGAGGGAGAGACCGTCGTTGTGAGCGTGAAAAAAGAAACCCGTTTGCGGGTTCCCGTTCATACCCTCGCAGGCATTGTCTGTTTCGGGAATGTGATGTGCAGTCCTTTTCTTATGGGTTTTTGCGCTGAAAGGGACGTTGCCATCAGCTTCCTTACTGAGCATGGACGGTTTCTGGCAAGGGTCCAGGGTCCGGTGTCAGGCAATGTGCTGTTGAGGCGGGAACAATACCGCCGCGCTGATGATATGGTGGCTTCCGCTGACATGGCAAAGGCGATTATGACCGGAAAGTTTGTAAACTGCCGAACGGTTCTGCGCAGAGCCTTAAGAGATCATGGAGATAAAATCAATGCGGAAGAAGTCCAAGAGGCGGCCCAACGGATGAAGGCGGCGTTGGATCGTGTTCAGTCGGATTTGTCTCTAGATAGCTTGAGAGGGATTGAAGGAGATGCGGCGCATGGTTATTTCAGAGTTTTTGATCACCTTATTACCACGCAAAAAGAAGATTTCAGCTTCAATGGCCGGAATCGGCGCCCGCCGCTCGATAGCGTGAACTGCCTGTTATCGTTTTTATACACACTTGTGTTACATGATGTCCGTTCCGCCCTTGAGTCGGTGGGTCTGGACCCGGCAGTGGGTTTTTTGCATATCCCTCTATTTGTTAACCCCGTCTGGTTGGGGGTCTTGGAGCTGGTATTAATGGTCTGTCATCTTCA
>JAXHVH010000088.1:0-1591 GCA_034189085.1 Bacillota bacterium
TGATTCGTATTCAAGGCGCATCAAAGGGAGCATATCAGGATATATGACCTTTGATGCAACAAAGAATACGGGTCAAAAGACAAGCAAGGCGGGTATATTCGTTTTTTCCGCTTCCCTTAGTTGTGTCAGAGTGTTTTCAATGGAATTCAGCCATTTTCTTTCTATTGCCAGGGGCTCATTAAACGAGCTGGAAACACAGATCACTCTGGCAACAGACCTGGGATTCATGAAGGCTGATGAGAATCTTACAGCTCTTATTTCCCGATTATTCAAACTTCTGCACGGCCTGCAAAGAAAACTGCAAGTATAAAAGGAGTTACCCGATAAAATGAACGATCCCAACGTCACCAGTCACCCGTCACCAGTCACCCGCAAAGGCATCATCCTCGCCGGCGGCTCGGGCACCCGGCTCTACCCCCTCACCCACTCCATATCCAAGCAGCTTCTGCCGGTCTATGACAAGCCCATGATCTATTATCCCCTTTCCGTGCTCATACTGGCGGGTATTCGGGATATCCTGATCATTTCCACGCCAGAGGACACCCCTCGCTTTGAACAGCTCCTGGGAAGCGGCGAGCAGTGGGGCATCAGTTTATCCTACGCGGTCCAGCCGGAGCCCAAAGGACTGGCCCAGGCCTTTACCATCGGCGAAGATTTTATCGGCACAAACCCCGTCACCCTGATCCTCGGAGACAACATCTTCTACGCCCACGGCCTTGCCAAACGCCTGCAGCACTGGGCAGCCCGGGAAAAAGGCGCCGCGATTTTCGGCTACTACGTAAGCGACCCCCATCGCTATGGTGTTGTGGAGTTCGACGGCAACGGAACAGTGCTAAGCCTTGAAGAGAAGCCCGAGCACCCCAAATCCAACTATGCCGTAACCGGACTTTACTTTTATGATAACGACGTGGTGCAAATCGCAAAGCAGATAAAGCCTTCCTGGCGCGGGGAACTCGAAATCACGGACGTAAACAATGCCTACCTTGAGCGTGGCGACCTGCAGGTGGAGCTTTTGGGCCGCGGCGCGGCCTGGCTGGACACCGGAACTCACGCCTCGCTTTTGGATGCCGGAAGCTTCATCCGCACCATCGAAGAACGCCAGGGCCTCAAAATCGCCTGCCCGGAGGAAGTGGCCTATCGCATGGGATTTATAGATGCAAATCAGGTCTGCCGGATTGCAGAGCCGCTTAAAAAAAGCGGGTACGGGAAATATTTGATTAAGTTGGTTGAGAGATAGATTGGTTCCTAGTCACCCAATTTTCTTATACTCTGAACTCTATGCTCCATGCTTCTTTACGGACAACACACTGATTTTTATGTTAATTATTTAGAATGTGCCCATCCATAAATTGCTGTTTTGCCCGATTTCTGCGTCAGGCTCAAATTTTAATCCTCAAAATACGCAAAGTATTCCCCCGGTTAAAATTTTTGCCTTCCTTGAACTCGACCAAAATATCTAATTTCTGGACCGACACTAGTGTCATGTCAATCGTCATGTGTCACTAAAATCCTGGTGGAAGGCTAAAGCCTTCCGCTACATGTGCATTCTTATGCCGCCATCGGCAAGTGTAGCGGAAGCCTTCAGGCTTCC
>JAXHVH010000089.1:0-1557 GCA_034189085.1 Bacillota bacterium
CATAGTCTAGCCTTTCATATCAAGTTGTTTCATGTCTCATACAGTACGGGCCAGTGCCAGGCTGCTTTCAACATCCCGGACGAATTCAGGCCAGGGTATCGCTTGCCATGCTTCCGGGTCCCCGTATAGCTCCCGGCTGATCGTATCGGCCAGGGCTAAAAGTTTTTCGGTGTCGGACATTTCAGGCCCCCTTTTACTGTAGCACAAACAGGCTACACGGTTCATTGTTTGTCTGCCGGAAAACCACCTCCACAAACCGGACCCCTTGCCTTATCCATTAAGGTCAACCAGCTTGTAGACGCCGGAGTCAATCTTCTTTTGGGTTTCGGCCTTGGTTTCACCAAGAAAAAGGTTTCGATACTTTCCGGTGGTGACAGAATAATCCCAAAATCGTTCATCAAGCGTCACCGAACCGGTTTGCAGGTCAATTTTTGCGATCGCAGAATCATAAGACTGGAAAACCCTAAACCGCCCGTCTGTAATGATGAATTGGTTTGCAATTTTGTTGCCGTTTCTGCTTGTCATGTTTTCAACTTTCATGGTTCAAACCTCCATTTTTATTGATTAAAAGTCCATTTCCCCGCGCTCCATAACCTCGCGGGCTGTTTCATCGTCATAAAAAAAGTCCTGATTGTCCGGCACATTGTACCAGGCCGCCATGATTGCCCGCTCGCTGCTCCTGGGCGCCGGCGAATAGTGGCAAGCCACCGGCAGCAGGGCCAAAAGGGACAAAATCAGGCAAGCGATAGTGATAAAAAATGGTTTCATGGGTTATCCTTTATCCTCTGGGATTAACAACCCCGTAGACCAGTAGCCCAGTTCCTCGGCGTCTGAGTGCCTGGGGTCATATAGATAATCGGAGCTTGGGAGCACACTCTCGGCCATATGCCGGTAGCGTAGTCCACGGGCTTTGGCGCGACACGCCGCCATGAGCGTAGCATGGTTAGCATGTCCAGCCTTAACGCCAATGCTTGTGGCGTAAGCACATAGAGCTGCCAGGGTGTCACAGGGCAATGATACGCGTATTTCATTGCCGTATCCCTCAGACGACCAGTCATACAGTTTTTTAATTGTGTCAAGCTTTTGATCTATACGCTGTTTTTTCATGATAAAACCTCCTTGTACCTGTCAAACGTTTTCCCGCCATTATCAAAAACTTCCCTTGTCTTCATCTTTTATCCCTCCAAATCCAAAGCGTTACACGCCACCACGAACATGGCGAAGGTGCCGGCCCCGGCCAGCTTGGTTACGACAAACCACGCCCACGACTCCGAATCGGCGCAAAGCAGAATGAATGCCAGGGTAAACATTATGCCAAGGGGAAGATGTTTCATGGCTATTCTTCCCCTTTCAAGTCTTCGATGTCAATGCCGATGTCCGCCGCCGCCTCGTCAATCTCAAGCAATAATTCATAGTCGGTCATGGTTATACCTCCTCGGGTTGGTTGTTAGTTGGCTTTGTAAATTAGTTTGCCGGTTTTCGCATCATAAATATCATAGGGCGCTTTTTCATCATCAAACCAGTCAGGACCAAAACAATAAGCCTTGATTCCATTTT
>JAXHVH010000009.1:0-61437 GCA_034189085.1 Bacillota bacterium
GCCAATATCATGCAGAACTTCAGGCCTGAAAGTGGACCTGGCCATTCCTTTTATTCTCTCCACTGCTTCTTCACCGGCATCAATGTTCACACCGGCCTGCCGGTAATCCATTTCTTCTACCAACGCCAACCCACTCCTTCTTGAAAGAAAGCCCGGCTTTAAGCCGGGCTTTTAATTTCCTTTAGAAGAACAGCGGCGCAAAAACAAGAGCCACTATACTCATCAGCTTGATCAGAATGTTGAGCGACGGCCCCGCCGTATCCTTGAAGGGGTCGCCTACTGTATCTCCAACAACCGCCGCTTTGTGCGCATCGCTTCCCTTTCCTCCCAGGTTTCCTGCCTCAATAAATTTTTTGGCATTATCCCAGGCTCCTCCAGCATTGGCCATGTTAATAGCCTGCAGCACACCCGTTACCAGGGCTCCTGCCAGTAATCCACCAAGAGCTTCCCGGCCGAGGAATGGAATCAAACCGACAGCCAGTGGTACCACCACGGCCATCAGCCCCGGAATAACCATTTCCCTGAGTGCCGCCCTGGTGCTAATATCCACACAGCGGGCGTATTCCGGCCGTGCTTTTCCTTCCATCAGCCCGGGGATCTCCTTGAACTGGCGGCGGATCTCTTCGATTAACGAAAAGGCGGCATTGCCCACTGCCTCCATGGTCCTTGAAGTAAAGAAATAGGTAAGCATTCCGCCGATCAGCAACCCGGCGATAACCCGGGCACTGAGAATGTTTATTACGCTCAGCTCAGCAACCTGGGCATAAGCGGTAAAGAGAGCCAGGGCAGTCAGTGCCGCAGAACCTATGGCAAAACCCTTGCCGATCGCCGCGGTGGTGTTGCCCAGAGAGTCGAGTTCGTCAGTAATCTTGCGCACATCTTTTTCCAGCTCCGCCATCTCCGCGATGCCTCCGGCATTATCAGCCACCGGACCGTAAGCATCGACAGCAACAGTCATGCCAACAGTTGAAAGCATGCCAACCGCCGATATGGCAATGCCGTAAATACCGGCAAAATGATATGATACCAGGATGGCTGCCACGATGGTAAGTACAGGAAAAACTGTACTTTTCATACCCACCGCCAAACCGCTGATAATATTGGTTGCCGGGCCGGTAGTTGATGCTTTGGCAATATTTTGCACCGGTTTGTAGTGATCAGAAGTGTAGTACTCGGTAATCCTGCCGATGATCACCCCGGCCAGCAAACCGGCAACTATGGCATAGAAGGAGCCGAAATCGGGGAAAACTCCTTCACCGACAAAATAACGGACCAGGAAGTAAGATACGATTACCACTACCAGGGCACTGATCCAGATACCGCGATCGAGAACTGATCCCAGACGGGCTCCTTCCCTGGCCCGCACGAAAAAGGAAGCAAAAATTGAGGCAAGTACTCCTACCGAGGCCACCAGCAGGGGCAGCAGGGTACCACCGAAACCGTAAAGGACTACTCCCAGAATCATGGTTGCGATCATAGAACCGACATATGATTCAAAAAGATCGGCTCCCATACCTGCAACATCACCCACATTATCGCCCACATTATCGGCTATTACACCGGCGTTGCGCGGATCGTCTTCCGGGATTCCTGCTTCCACTTTACCTACCAGGTCGGCACCCACATCGGCAGCTTTGGTATAGATGCCGCCTCCAACCCTGGCAAAAAGGGCAATTGAACTTGCCCCAAGGGCATAACCGTTGATAATGGCCGGTTCGCGGATCAACAGGTAAAGTACTCCCAACCCGAACAGTCCAAGGCCTGCTACCATCATTCCCATGATTGTTCCGCTCGAAAAAGCGATTGTCAGGGCAGGATTAATCCCGGAGCGAGCGGCGTGTGCGGTACGCACGTTGGCGCTCGTGGCTACGGTCATGCCAATATATCCGGCTGTAGCCGAGAAAAGAGCTCCCACAACAAAACTGACTGCCGTCAGGAGGTCTATGGCCAGGGCCAGAACAACCGTTAAGGCAATGACAAAAACTGCCAGGTAAGTGTACTCACGCTTGAGAAAAGCCATTGCTCCTTCGTGAATAGCACCGGCGATCTCCTTCATTTTATCGCTGCCCGCTTCGGCCCGGCTCAGTTTGGACCAGAGAATTATTGCAAAAACAAGAGCTGCCAGGGCACAAATCGGTACAGCATAAAGCATTGATTCCATGATGTTCCTTCCTCCTGTCTTTTCTGCTTGTTCTGATTGGCATTCATTGAAACGCAGGCGATTAAACGTTCAACCTTTTCATCAGGCAAGCATCTTTAGTCTTTAGTTTTTATCGGTTTGTTCTTTAAGTAATCTACCGTTAAAGGTTTTTTAGCTTTTTAAAAAGTTCCTGACCTCTCAGCAATTCTTGCCATGTTTTCTCTCTTTGATTTTTGCTCTCTATCACCTGGTAGTTTAATCGGATCTGTCTGCCTGAGCTTTCTGCGGATAGTCACCTGTAAAACAGGCCCGGCAAAAATTATTGGCCGGTAGTCCAATGGCAGCGACAACTTCCTCAAGGCTCAGGTAGCCGATTGAATCTGCTCCGATCAGTTTTGGTATTTCAGTCACCTCGCGCTGGTAGGCAATAAGCTCATGCGGATCGGGTGTATCAATACCATAGTAACAGGAGCCGATCAGGGGCGGCGAACTGATCCGCAGGTGTACCTCTTTTGCTCCGGCACGACGCATAATTTTAATCAATTTGAGGCTGGTTGTCCCGCGGACAATGGAATCATCTACCAGGACAACTTTTTTTCCGTCGACAATTTTCTTCACTGCATTAAGCTTCAGATCCACCCCTTCTTCACGCATTTTCTGGGTGGGCTTGATGAAAGTGCGGCCGATGTAACGGTTCTTGACCAGGGCCATCTCGTAGGGCAGGCCGGCTTCTTCAGCAAAACCTGAAGCTGCGGCAATGCTTGAATCGGGCACTCCAGAAACAATATCGGCTTCAACGGGATGTTCACGGGCCAGTCTTCGTCCAAGCTCCTTGCGCACAAGGTGCACATTTTTACCCAGCAGATTGCTGTCAGGGCGGGCAAAGTAGATATATTCAAAGATACAGAGATTGGGGTGGTTATTTTCAATAATCTGCCTGCTGTGCAGGCCATTTTCATCAAGGACTACCATTTCGCCCGGTTCGACATCACGGATGAAAGATGCACCAATTGTATCGAAAGCGCATGTTTCGGAAGCAAGAAAATAGCCATTCCCTTCCAGGGAAGCTACTGAAAGGGGACGAAATCCGAAACTATCCCGCAGTCCCATGACCCGGTAACCGTCGCTGATGACAAAGGCAAAGGCTCCCTTGAGGCGAGGAATCACTTCGACCAGTGCTTCCTCGAGAGAACTGCTTCCCTGCCTTGCTACCATGTGAGCAAGCAGTTCGCTGTCCGTATCAGTCTGGAATATAGCTCCCTGACGTTCAAGTTCTTCCCGCAGATCGGCAGAATTAAGAAGATGGCCATTATGGGCGATGACCAGTTCACCGTATCGATAGCGCAGTTTAAGAGGTTGAGTGTTCTCGGGACTGCTCCCTTCACTTCCGTAGGGATAGCGGACATGTCCCACCGCCAGCTTGCCGACTATCCCCTTCAGGTCGGCACTTTCGGGAAATACTTCTGAAACAAGTCCCAGTCCCCTTTTCAACCACATCTTGCGCCCGTTACCAGGCCCGGCGGCTATGCCGGCGCTCTCCTGCCCGCGGTGCTGCAGGGCATAAAGGGCAAAACAGGTCAAAAAAGCAAGCGGCTGGTCTTCAGCATAGCCGCCACACACCCCGCAGGCTTCGTTCAGGTTTCGGGAGCGAGTTGAAGCTACTTCATCAGGCATGAAAAAACCTCCTCGTAAGCGGACCGCAAGCTTTCAATCTTCAATTTTAATATTATATCATCGCCCGAGTGGATCAGCAAAACATTCCCACCGGTTCTTCCCAAAATGGTAAGCGGCACATCCGCCTTTTCGGCATCATCTTTTACTTTTTCCATGTTTTCTTTGTTCACTGATATTAAAACCCTGGACGGCCCTTCACCGAAGAGTACCGATATTATATCCGGTTTACCAAAAATCTCCAATTCGGCACCAATATCATTGGCTAAACAACTCTCTGCCAGGGCTACGGCCAAACCACCTTCCGCCAGGTCATGGGCCGAGGCCGCAAACCTGCTGCGTACCAAACTGCGTACCAGAAACTGCAACCTTTTTTCCATTTCAAGATCGACAGGCGGCAGCAAACCACCCAATTCTCCACCACAGCTTTTCTGCAGCTGGCTTCCGCCGAGAGATACTTCCGTGGATCCCAGCAGGCAAATCCAGTCCCCTGGCCCTTTGAAATCAGCTGTCCCCTGCTGTTCATAATTATCCAGCAAACCCACAGCCCCAACTACAGGCGTAGGATATATAGCCTTCCCGGCTACCTCATTATAGAAACTAACATTTCCGCCTACTACCGGCGTTTCCATAATCCGGCAGGCTTCGGCCATTCCTTCAACCACTGCTCTGAACTGGCTGTAAATTTCCTCTTTCTCAGGATTGCCAAAATTAAGGCAATCCGTGATACCAACCGGTTCCGCCCCCACACAGCTCAGGTTGCGGGTAGCTTCCATTACCGCCATCTTGCCGCCGGCTGAAGGGTCGAGTCGGCAGTAGCGGCCGTTTCCGTCAACGGTCATTGCAAGCGCCTGTCCGGTCTGGCGAATCCTGATCACTGCCGCATCACCTCCCGGCCCCTGCACAGTTGAAGTGCGCACCTGGTAATCGTAGCGCTGCCAGACCCATTCCCTGGAGGCAATGTCAGGATGGGAGAGCATTTCAAGCAGAGCATCCCCGTAATTTTCGATTACGGGAACGGTATTATTTAGCTCCTGGCTAACAGAAGTATTGATATTTGATGCACATTCCTCAACATATTCGGGACTGCCTCCGGCCACGCTCCCGGCTGGGATGGAAACCACCTTTTTACCCCCGTGATAAACCGTGACAAGACCGTCATCGGTAACTTGACCCAGCACAGCCAGTTCAAGTTCCCATCGTTTGAATATCTTTTCTACATCTTCCTTCCGACCCGGTTCAACAATCAGCAGCATCCTTTCCTGCGATTCGGAAGTGAGAATTTCAAAAGCTTCCATTCCTTCCTCGCGCAGCGGCACCCGGTCCAGGTCAATGTCCATGCCCGTCCCGGAGCGTGAAGCGGTTTCCGTTAGAGCACAGGTCAGGCCAGCCCCGCCAAGATCCTGTACTCCCACCACTGCTTTCTTTTCGATTGCTTCCAGAGTTGCTTCAAGAAGCAGCTTGCCGAGGAAGGGATCACCTACCTGTACGGCAGGCCTTCTTTCTTCGGAAGCAGCCGAAAGTTCTTCCGAGGCGAATGTTACACCGTGAATGCCGTCTCTTCCAGTCAGAGCACCGACCAGTATAACAAGGTTGCCAGGAACATCTGCCCGCCCCAGGGTCAGCTTGTCAACTGGCATTATGCCCACACACATGGCATTGACAAGCGGATTGCCGCGATAGCATTGCTCAAAATATATTTCTCCGCCAACCGTAGGGATGCCTACGCAGTTTCCATAACCCCCGATGCCGGCAACCACGCCATCAAAAAGATAACGGGTCCGATCATTGTCGAGCGGCCCGAATCGCAGTGAATTCAAAAAAGCAACCGGTTGGGCTCCCATGGTAAAAATATCCCTCAGGATACCACCTACCCCGGTGGCTGCCCCCTGGTAAGGTTCAACAGCCGAAGGGTGATTATGGCTCTCAATCTTGAATACTGCGGCCCATCCTTTGCCGATATCAACCACTCCGGCATTTTCGCCCGGCCCCTGGATAATACGCGGGCCTGAAGTGGGAAATATTTTCAGCATAGATCGTGAATGTTTGTAGCTGCAGTGCTCCGACCACATTACACTGTACATGTTAAGTTCAACATTATTGGGTTCGCGCCCCATCTGTTTTTTGATCAGCGCGTATTCATCATCGGTCAGACCCAGGCTGCGCCATATTGTGTCGTTCAAAACTTGTTACTCTCCTCCGTCTCAAAACTGCTCCATGTAGTGGCAGATCGATTCAAATATAACCAGGCCGTCTTCTGAACCAAGGACGGCTTCACCGGCCCTTTCCGGGTGAGGCATCATTCCGGCTACATTTCCCCGCTTGTTGCAAACACCCGCAATGTTATCCGATGAACCATTTGGATTGGCCTCTTCCGTAATTTCGCCCTTTGCATCACAGTAACGTAACAGGATCTGCCTGTTTTCCTCCATCTGCTTCAGAACATCCGGTGGGGCATAATAACACCCGTCACCATGAGCCACGGGAATTTTCAGCACATCCCCTCTTGCCGCACTGCCGGTGTATGGAGTATCTCCGTTTTCAACCCGCAGGAAAACCTGACGGCAGCGAAACTGGAGGCTCTGATTGCGGTACAGTGCGCCGGGGAGCAGTCCGGCTTCGGTCAGCACCTGGAACCCGTTGCAAATTCCGAAAACAAGGCCTCCCTGTTCAGCAAACTCCTGCACTGCCTCCATAACCGGGCTGAAACGGGCAATGGCGCCAGAACGCAGGTAATCGCCGTAAGAAAACCCCCCGGGAAGAATCAATGCATCACAGCGGTCCAGGTCCTGCTGATCATAGCGCACATAATATGCTTCATGTTTCAGAACGTCCTTCACCAGGTAATAGGCATCGAGATCACAGTTTGAACCGGGAAAAACCAGGATTGCAAATTTCATTTTCCATCCTCCGGTTCCTGCAGTGTATAGCTGAAATCTTCGATAACCGGGTTGCTCAGCAGGCGCTGTGACATCTCTTTCACCAGATCGGAAGCCTTTTCTCTGCTATCGGCATCAAGAAAAACTTCCATGTATTTGCCAACCCTCACCCGCTGCACTGTTTCATAGCCAAGCGTTTTAAGAGATTTTTCCACAGCGAGTCCCTGTGGATCACGCACCTCTTTTTTAAGAGTTACCTCAACTTTTGCCTTCCAGAGCAGATCCTCCGCCCCCTTCCAGGCGGTGCAGGACTTCGCGATATGCTTCAATCACTCCACCCATGTCGCGACGGAAGCGGTCCTTGTCCATTTTTTCACCGCTGCCACTGTCCCAGAAGCGGCATGTATCGGGAGAAATTTCATCTCCCAGGATAACCTCGCCATTGTGCCGGCCAAATTCAAGTTTAAAATCCACCAGGACAATCCCCTTTTCTTTCAGATAAGGCTGTAACAGTTCATTAATTTTAAGGGCTGTTTTTTCAATTACAGCCATTTCCTGGGGCGTTGCCAGATCGAGGGCATAAATATGATAATGATTGATCATGGGATCATGCAGTTCGTCATTCTTCAGGGAAAACTCAATGACAGTTTTATTTAAGGTTGTTCCTTCAGGTATGCCAAGCCGTTTTGAGATACTGCCTGCAGCAATGTTGCGCACTATCACCTCTACCGGAATTATCTCCAGAGCTTTAACCAGCATTTCCCGCTCACTTAACCTTTTAACGTAGTGCGTTTTTACACCCTTCTTTTCCAGAAAACTGAAAAATATTTCCGAAAGCCGGTTGTTAAGGATCCCCTTGTCTGCCAGTTTATCTTTCTTTTCACCGTCAAAAGCGGTGGCATCGTCCTTGAATTCAACCAGCAGAAAAGCAGGATCTTCGGTACGATACATTTTTTTAGCCTTGCCCTCATAAAGAAATTCTTTTTTTTCCACCTGCAGCTCACCCCTAAAATATTTTAGTCATACTCCTGCCTGTTCCATCTCCAGTGATTTTTAACCTGGCCGTTCCGGGATTTGCTTATATGCCAAGACGTTTGTAAATATAATCTACATGACGGCGGTAATAGGCCGGGTCGAAACAGGCTGCCAGCTTTTCCTGGCCAAGCCGCTTCTTGATCACTTCATCGCCGGCCAGCAACTCCCTGAAACTGCAACCGCTGTTCCAGGCTTCCATTGCTCTTGATTGGACTAAATCATAGGCTTCTTCACGTGAAAGTCCGCTTTCCACCAGTTCGAGAAGAACCCTCTGGGAGTAGATCAATCCACCTGTCAATTCGAGATTGCGAGCCATATTTTCCGGACGGACATTAAGGTCCCGCATAATCCTGATCATCTGCCTGAGAAGGTGATCGGTAACAATAGTGGCATCGGGCAAAATGACCCTCTCAACTGATGAGTGGGAAATATCACGTTCGTGCCATAGAGCCACATTCTCCAGCGACGTTGTAGCATAACCGCGCAGAAGGCGTGAAAGCCCGCATATTTTTTCACATGTTACCGGGTTTCGCTTATGAGGCATAGCCGAAGATCCCTTCTGTCCGCTGTAAAAGGGTTCTTCCATCTCTGCCGTTTCCGTACGCTGCAGGTTGCGTACCTCCAGGGCCATTTTTTCCAGGGTTGCTCCAATCAAGGCCAGCACAGAGATAAACTCAGCATGCCTGTCGCGCTGCAGGACCTGGGTCGATACAGGGGCCGGTTCAAGCCCCAGTTTGCGGCAAACATATTCTTCGATAAAAGGATCTATATGGGCAAAATTACCTACCGCTCCGGATAGTTTTCCCACGCGGATGCCTTCTGCAGCCCGTTCCAGACGCTTACGGTTTCTCCTCGTTTCAGCAAGCCACAGGGCAAATTTTAAACCAAGGCTGGTCGGTTCAGCGTGGACACCGTGTGTGCGCCCCACAGCAGGCGTTTCCCGGTAACGTTTTGCCTGTCCTATGAGCACTTCTTCCAGTTCGGCCAGCTTCTTTTGCAACAGTTCAGCCGCCTCGGAAAGGAGGACCGAAAGAGCAGTATCGACAACATCATAGGAAGTTAGACCGTAATGGAAGAAACGGCTCTCTTCACCAAGGGACTCCGCCACGCACCTGGTGAAAGCAACTACATCATGCCTTGTTTCCTTTTCCAGTTCTTCGATCCTTTCCACCGAAAAGGAAGCATTTTCAGCAATCCTCTTTACGGCATCACGGGGAATAGTTCCCAGTTCAGCCCAGGCTTCAAGGGCGCATATTTCAACAACCAAAAATTTTTGATAGCGATTTTCAAGGCTCCAGATGCTTCCCATTTCCGGATGCGTATATCGTTCGATCATTCCTTATCACCCTGTTCCAGATTTCGGATGCTTTTCATCTTTTCCCGCAGTCGGTTGTCTTTTTTCTCCACCTGAGCGACCAACTTTTGCCGGTAGCTGTTCAGTTTTTCCTTCAATTCTTCATTTTCTATAGCCAGCATTTCCACGGCAAGCAGTCCGGCATTGTAAGCACCATTGATCGTTACAGTAGCCACCGGTATTCCCTTTGGCATCTGGACTATAGAATAAAGAGAATCGACCCCCTGCAGCGGTTCAATGGCAATGGGCACGCCTATGACCGGCAGGAGAGTCATGGAAGCAATTACTCCCGGCAGGTGGGCTGCTCCACCGGCCGCGGCAATAATCACTTTCAGACCGGCATCGGCTGCGCCACGGGCATAACGGGCTGTCTTCTCCGGGTGGCGGTGAGCACTTGAAACTACCATTTCATAGCTGACACCAAATTCTGTCAGCGCCTCGGCACATTTTTCCATGATCGGCAAATCTGAATCGCTGCCCATGACTATGCCTACCTGGATTGTGGACATGAGGCACCTCCTCATAGTGGGATTTAAACGGTTCGGGCATTTTAAAACACCTACGCTGTCTTATAAATGCCCGAACCTTTTCCAATTTATCTTTACAATTCTTGATTCTAACCGGCAGGTACTGGCTACTGATGCCGATTTTTTCTGTTTCGCTTTCATCTTTTATTTAATAAAGGTATCCGTTAAGCTGCTTTACCAGGCCCCCGTTCTTTTACCTGTTACTCTTGCCTGTTTTAAGAAGGCCAGAAGAAGTGAATCAAAGCAACAACGGCCAGCAGGTAAATCAGCCAGTGGATTTCTTTGCCCTTTCCGGCAACCAGTTTGACAATCGGGTAAGCGATAAATCCGAAAGCAATACCGTCAGCAATACTGTAAGCCAAAGGCATAAAGATGATCGTCAGAAAGGCTGGCAGAGCTTCGGTGAAGTCTTCGAAATTGATTTTTGATACTGCGCCGACCATCATTACCCCCACTATAATCAAAGCAGGTGCCGTTGCCTCTCCCGGAACCAAACCTGCCAGCGGCGCCAGGAAGAGAGTTAGCAGGAATAAGATTCCCACTACTATCGAGGTTAAGCCCGTCCTGCCACCTTCGGAAATCCCGGCGGTGGATTCTACATAAGTGGTTACGGTGCTTGTCCCGAGCAGAGCACCTCCCATTGTGCCGATGGAATCAGCCAGCATTGCTTTGTTTACCCTGGGCAGGCGGCCGTCCTTATCGAGAAAACCGGCCCGGGCTCCTGTTCCCAGCAGGGTACCCATGGTATCAAATACATCGACAAAAACAAAAGAGAAAATAACGAAGAAGGGAATAGACAGAGCGGCTCTTAAATCCAGCTTCAGGAAGACCGGAGCCAGGCTTGCCGGGGGACCAAAAATATCGCCCAGGCCGCCGGGCAGCGGCTGGATTCCCATAATAAAGCTAACAATTGTCGTAAGCAGGATACCGATCAAGATTGCTCCCCGCACTTTACGGGCCATGAGAACAGCAATGATGAGAATCCCAATCAGTGAAAGCATTGGCCCGGGAGCAGTCAAATCACCCAGGGTCACCTGAGTCGCTTCATCGCTGACAATTATACCGGCGTTCTGTAAACCGATGTAGGCAATGAAAAGGCCAATCCCGGCTGCTACCGCACTCTTCAGGCTGGAAGGTACAGCTGCATCAATATGCGAAATCGCTCCGGAAATAGCAAGGATAAAAAATACAATACCTGAGATCAATACAGCGCCCAGAGCAGCCTGCCAGCCAAACTGGGCGGCAACTACAAAAGCAAAAAAGGCGTTCAAACCCATTCCGCTGGCCAGGGCAAAGGGGTAGTTAGTCATCAATCCCATTAAAATCGTAGTCAGAGATGCAGCGATAATCGTAGCGGTCATCACTGCACCGAAATCCATGCCGGCTCCTTCTAAAATGGAAGGATTAACAAAGATAATATAGGCCATGGTCATAAAAGTGGTAACACCGGCAGTAATTTCAGTTTTTACGTCAGTTTTGTTTTCTTCAAACTTAAATAAATTTCCCATCATTTACCTCCTAACTGGTTGTTAAATACTGAAATTGTTTGAGTGAAATATAATGAGTTGATTATATTGCAGTTAAAGGCTCACCTCCCGGACAATAAATTAAAAACCCTGGCAGATAGGTATCGAGTGAAACCTACCCGCCTGGGCTTTTATCCCTCCGGTGTGACACCCATGTCGATGCGTTCTGCAGCTGCGGATGTCTGTGCCACTTGGACCAGCCCGGTGAAGATCCTGCTCCGGCGGAACCCTAGGCACACTTTCCCTCGCAATTGATTGTTACCAAACAGCCAGCCTTAAAAATACAATCGGCTAATCGGATCGTTTATCTACTTTGACAAACGATTATCAGCTCCCTTTTACGGCATAGACCTGTTACGGTAACGATTTATTCTTTCGCCGTGTTGTTCCATAATCCTTCAAAAAAAGAAAAATATCTGTTCCCCTCTTCGCTGCCCTGAAATAAGTTAATAT
Source organism: Bacillota bacterium (assembly GCA_034189085.1). Lineage (GTDB taxonomy): Bacteria > Bacillota > Dethiobacteria > DTU022 > DTU022 > M55B129. The sequence goes on from JAXHVH010000009.1 coordinate 11,586, forward strand.
TATGTGGACAGGCTTGGATGGATTAACTTATTTTGTCCGCAGGGCTGTTAAAAGCACGACAGCCCTGTCTTTGTTGACAGGGCAGTCGTATAAAAACTATTTGTGGAAGTTATTACCTTACATCATTGGCATTCCGCCACCGGGCATTCCGCCACCGGGCATTCCGCCGCCTCCGTTTTCTTCAGGTATATCTGTTACTACCACTTCTGTAGTCAGGAAAAGGGCTGCGATGCTTGCTGCATTTTGGATTGCCGAACGAGCCACCTTGGTCGGGTCGACAATACCCGCCTCCAGCATTTTCTCAAATTTTCCATTCATCGCGTTGAAGCCGGTGCCTTTTTCCATGGACTTGATCTTTTCAACAACCACGGAACCTTCCGCGCCGGCATTGTCAGATATTACGCGAACCGGGTCTTCCAGGGCTCTCTTGACAATGCTCAGTCCGGTCAGTTCATCGCCGGAAAGTTCATTCTCGGTAGAAGCAAAGCCGTCAGTCACGTTAAGGTAAGCGATTCCGCCACCGGGAACGATTCCTTCTTCCACTGCGGCCCTGGTCGCCGAAAGGGCGTCCTCGATGCGCAGTTTCTTCTCTTTCATTTCGGTCTCGGTTGCCGCACCCACTTCGATTACGGCTACGCCGCCGGCCAGTTTGGCCAGGCGTTCCTGCAGCTTTTCACGGTCAAAATCAGAAGTAGTATCTTCGATCTGAGCCCTGATCTGGGCAATCCGCTTCTTGATGGCATCGGTATCGCCGGAACCGTCAACAATAACAGTTTCTTCCTTGCTGATCCGGACCTGGCGGGCCCTTCCGAGCATTTCTATATCAACATTTTTCATTTCAATGCCTAAATCTTCGGATACTACCTGTCCGCCTGTCAAAATAGCGATATCTTCCAGCATGGCCTTGCGGCGGTCGCCAAAGCCAGGTGCTTTTACTGCTACGCAGGTGAATGTACCACGCAATTTGTTGACTACCAGGGTAGCCAGCGCTTCGCCTTCCACATCTTCAGCGATCAGCAGCAGCTGCTTCCCTTTCTGGACAATCTTTTCCAGCAGAGGCAGCAGGTCATGAATATTGCTTACCTTGCGGTCAGTGAGCAAAATGAAGGGTTCTTCAAGAACTGCTTCCATTTTCTCTGTATCGGTTACCATGTAAGGTGAAATGTAACCGCGGTCGAACTGCATACCCTCGACCACTTTCAGGTCAGTGGTAAATCCTTTCGATTCTTCAACAGTAATAACACCGTCTTTGCCCACTTTTTCCATTGCTTCGGCGATCAGTTCACCGATTGTTTCATCGTCAGCTGAAATCGCCGCAACCTGGGAAATTGCTTCCCTGGTTTCCACGGGTTTGCTCATTTTTTCCAGTTCTTCAAGGGCTACTTTAACTGCTTTTTCAATGCCCCGTTTCATGATCATGGGGTTTGCTCCGGCGGCAACGTTTTTCAAACCGTCGCGTATAATAGCCTGAGCCAGCAGGGTAGCGGTGGTAGTGCCGTCACCGGCAATATCGTTTGTTTTAGTGGCTACCTCTTTTACCAGCTGGGCACCCATATTTTCGAAGGGATCTTCAAGTTCAATTTCACGGGCTATAGTTACACCGTCATTGGTAATCTGTGGTGAACCAAACTTTTTGTCGAGCACAACATTGCGGCCTTTCGGCCCCAGGGTTACTGTTACGGTATCAGCCAGGGCGTTTACACCTTTCTCCAGCGCCCGGCGGGCTTTCTCTTCATAAATGATCTGTTTTGCCATAATTTTCTACCTCCTTTTGTCCTCAGGGACAGATTATTTAACCACTGCCAGGATATCGTCCTGCCTTAAAATCAGGTACTCTTCGCCGTCCACTTTCACTTCTGCACCGGCATAGCGGGAAAAGATTATTTTGTCTCCCACTTTTACTTCCATGTCCATTTTGCTCCCGTTGTCAAGGACTTTGCCGTCGCCTACTGCCATTACTTCCCCCTCCTGGGGTTTTTCCTTGGCTTTATCGGGCAGCACAATGCCGCTGGCTGTTTTTTCTTCCGCCTCCAGGACCTTTACTACGACCCTGTCTGCTAATGGTTTGAGATTCATTTAACCTGCCTCCTTTGTAGTTTGTTACTTAGCAGCACTCTCACTCGACGAGTGCTAATAATACCGTAAATAATAATACTGTAAAGCATTGTCTTAAGCAAGCACAAAAGCAGGCTATGTATGGCCTGCTTTTGCACTATAAGAGATATTATATTTATTTTACTCGATATATCTCTTTATTACTTCTTTATACTCGTTATTGCGTATTCTAAAAACAGCCCAGCTGACATCCAACAACTTTAATTTCCAGTTCATTACATTCATGACCCACATCTATGGGCAGGCAGTCCACTTCAGAAGCAATATTGAATGCTTTCTTACAGGTCATCTTATTATTTTCTGCTTCGGATAGTATTCTTTCCCGCAGTTTTTTCTTTTTTTCTTGATCAACAGCCATAATAGATCCCTCGTTCCATTTTTTTTAAAAAAATATAATTCTGCCGCTTATCTTCTTACCGGTAATACTCAACAACCCGCAGCTGGGAGAAAATCCATGGCGCGGGTCTACTGCCGAACCGGGATTAAAAAACAATATCCCATCAAACTCCCTGTTTACAGGCTCATGAATGTGCCCGAAAACAACAGCCTGCAGTGCATGAGGCGCAAACAGGGATGCAACCTCATTAAAGGGCACCTGTCTGCCCGTTATATCACCGTGCAGCAAGCCTATGGTCATTCCGCCTATTTTTAATAGTTTCAAACGGCCCAGTTTATTTTTTAGTTCCGGCGGATCCATGTTGCCGCTAACTGCTTCAACCGGGGCAATGGCTTCAAGCTCTTCGATAATCTCAGCTTTAACCAGATCTCCACAATGTAAAATCAGGTCCACTCCATCCAGGACCCTGAACAATTCAGGAGGCAAAAAACGTGCCCTGTTGGGAACATGAGTATCGGAAACAACCCCGATTGTTTTTATTGTTTCATCGTATTCTACAGTGAAATACTGTGCTGTCATTTCTATTTCCCTCGTAAATTCCCAAACTAAATGCTACACCGTGGTCCACTGTAGAACTTACTTTGGGAATTAACATTTCTATTTCCCTCACCATTTCGCCGGGGCTACTGTATAATATCATATCACTTTTTGGCATATAATAAAGATTATTACCTAAAATAAGCAATAACTTAATACCCAGGGTCGCGTTTTTTCCGGGAAGGAACCAGTCGTTGCAGCGGCGAAAGTAAAACAGTTGTAAAGGAGAGCAACCGTGATCGTTAAATTGCTGCAGGGTTTATTGATTGGAGTGGCCTTCATTTTACCCGGCCTGAGCGCCGGGACAGTTATTCTCATCTTCGGATTCTACCGCCAATTTCTGGACGATATTGCCGTACTGCGCCTTAAAAAATACCTGCCCATGATTGCCGGTGCTGCGGTTGCTGCCCTGGCCGGCGTATATACGATCGGTTATTTGCTGGAACATTTCTATAACCCATTGATGGCCTTTCTCTTCGGCATGCTCCTTGCATCCGTCACTTCGGTTGTCCATATCCGGCGTGGTATGCGTATCCAGCCCCTGCCACTCCTGCTTGCCGCAGCCGGTTTTGCCCTCGTCTGGTTCGTTGTCTGCGAACCTACCAACACTTTTACCGTCCTACCCCCGGGAGGGCTCTTACACTTCTTTATCGGCGGCACACTGGCCAGCGCAACCATGCTTCTGCCCGGGGTTTCAGGAAGTGCGGTTCTGATCATAATCAATCTCTACGACGATGCCATCTATGCCATCAGTCACTGGCAGTGGTTAAAGATGGCTGCTCTGGGGGCCGGATTTTTTGTGGGGTTGCTGGGCCTGTCCCGCCTGCTTTCCGCCCTCTACCGCCGCTACCAGAACGAGGTTTCCTACCTGCTGGCAGGCCTGATTCTCGGCTCTACCAGGGCCCTCCTGCCAGCTCGCTTTAATATTACTTTTGCAGTATCTGCAATCTGCGGGGCCCTTCTCGTTCTCTTTATCACCCGCCGCTTAAGCCTAAGGGTTTTTCGCTAATTCGCTCAAATCTTTGATAATTTCACCGAATTCTTCCAGATAAGCCTCTTTGCTCCTGTGTGATGTCAGCTGCAGGTCCATTTCATTAAGATTATGCGAAATGGTGGATATCCAGTGGTAAGGAATGGATATGAGGGCGTAATTTCTGGGGAAAAGTTCCCGTCCGTGCATGCCGTGGACCATTTCCGGGATCAGGTAATTGACCTTACCGGTTTTGAAGGGGTAAACAAAAACCCAGGCGCAGCCCATCACCGGTGTCGCCGTCGACCGGATTAATTCCCCCGTGGAATAGCACATAGCCCTCATCAATATTTCAGTCTGGGCCAGGTTGGCACTGATGATCAGCAGATCGGGTTCAAAAGTAAGTTTCTCCATGGGAGCAAAAGCAACGTAGTTGACCACGTCCTTTTCAATCCGCGGCACGTGCTGATACAAGATATAGTTGGTACGCGCTTCTTGAAAAACCTTCAAACGCTCCCCGATCTGGCCGCTCTGGGCAAAGGATTCCATTTCCGCCATGCCCAGGATGATCTTGCCCACACATTGATCATTCATCTTTCGGCTGAAATAAAAAGGATTGTTCGTTTCCTGGGCCTCGGTAATCATCTCGCAGAGTGACAGCACCCGATCGGTACCCAGCGGTGGTAATCCCTGCGGTTTAAAATATTGAAACTTAACTCCCACCGGCGGCCTTTCGAAATCGAGCCTCTGGTAACCTGACAGATCTGTTTTCAGTATTTCCATTATCATCCTCCTGTTTACTGAACAGCTCATCATTGATCCCTGCTCTGTTATGTTATGTTATGTTATGTTATGTTATGTTATGTTATGTTATGTTATGTTATGTTATGTTATATGCTTCTCATATTTATAAGGCGGTTATACCGTTGCACATAGCTCTTGTTGAACCCTCTTCTAACCTTTTTATAGCCACCGCTGTGTTATAATGACTTCTTTACACCAAAAACCAAATAATTCCTCTTCAGCTTCCTATAAAACTCTTCACCATTGCCGCCAGGCCTTCTCTGAGATCAGTGCGCGGCAAAAACCCCAGTTCCTTGCGAGCCCTGCTCGTATCAGCATAAGTATGAAGTGGATCACCGGCTTGCACCGATTCCCGGCGAATTTTAATGTTTTTCCCAGTCAGTTCATGCAGGATCTGCAACACCCTGTTTACCGAGATCCTTGTTCCTCCACCAATGTTGTAAACCCGTCCTGCAGCCCTTTCTGCCTGCACCGCTGCCAGGTTGGCGGCAACTATGTCTTCAACAAAAGTAAAATCACGGGTCTGCTCTCCTGTGCCATAGACGACTACTTCTTTTTCATCCAGGATAGCTCTGATGAATCGGTGAAAAGCCATGTCCGGCCTCTGACCGGGCCCATAAACAGTAAAATAACGAAGGCTGACTACCGGAACGCCAAAATTATGGTGGTAGAGATTACAGAGGTGTTCGGCGGCCAGTTTACTGACGCCGTAAGGAGAGATGGGTTTAGGTAGATCGTCTTCTTCCATGGGCAGCTTTTCCACCGCCCCGTAGATGGATGATGAAGAAGCATAAACAATGCGTTCCGGTTTACTGCGGCGGGCCCATTCGAGCAACCGCTGTGTGGCCAGAATGTTGTGATGAGTATAGTGAGCGAATTCCCGCCCCCAGCTGGCCCTCACACCGGCCTGGGCTGCCTGGTGGAACACCCACCGCACACCCTTTGGGAGTGAATCGGCTGATTCTACAAGATCCTCCCGGCGCAGAGTGAAATCGGGATTGCAGAGCAGGTCGGCAACATTTCTTTTCTTGATCTCCGGATCGTAATAATCGGCGAAACAATCAACCCCGATGACCCGGTGCCCTTCCCGGAGCAATCGTTTAGCCAGGTGATAACCAATAAAACCGGCTGCCCCGGTAACCAGGCAGAGGCTGCTTCTATTTTCCCTCGCTGTATTTGTCATAAAATCACAACCCTGCGTACTAATTTATTAACTTATTGCCATCTCATTCCACATTACCTGCTAAAATCTCCATAGCTTCGGCCAGCGATTCTTCATCCAGGCGCAGGCAGTAAGTTTGCCCTCCGTCATTGGTAAAATAATCACCCTGCAGCGAATAATCAGAGATGGCATCCGCTTCCAGCCGTTCCGCGGCGAAAAGAGTGAGAGCAACAATCTGGTTAAAACTCAAATCGGTATGAATATGCTCGCGGTAGGTTGAATAAGCCGGTATAAGGTAACGGAAAAGACCCATCTCCTGGAAATAATCAAAGGTGGCCAGGAGAAGCGCTTTCTGACGCTTGATCCTGTTCAGATCATCCCGGGCGTCGGGTTCGCGATAGGTCAGGTAAGTTATGTAACCCTGGCCATCCAGCATCTGCGGCCCTGCATCGAGCGACTCCCTTGGGGTGAATCCGATCATGGGCCGTTCCACCGTATAGTAAACCCCACCCAGGGCATCAATGAACTGCTTCAAACCCTGGATATCCATGGCCAGATAGTGGTGTATATCCAGCCCTTCAAGGAGCAGATTGACCGTTTCAACCGCGCTCTCCATTCCGGCCTGGTGCCTTCCCGCCTTTTCTGCTCCTGCTCCCAGGGCACTTTTATAACCATAGCTGTATGACTGGCGAATCCTATCTTCCCTTCCCTCACCGGCAATTTCCACATATGAATCGCGGGGCACAGCCAGCAGGGTCAACGCATTCTTTTCAAAACTGACCGAAGCCACAAGGATTGTGTCAACGTAATATATTTCACCGAAAGTGTTGTCATCATTGCGATTGTGCAGGCCCAGTATTGCTACATTGACCACCTGGTTTTCAAATTGCTCTTCCACCGTCCCGGCATCGCCGTAATCAGGCCGAAAAAGCGAAACAGGCTCATAATAAACCTGATAAACACCATAAAATATTACGCTAAAAGATACGACAATTATCAGGATGATAATGGCCAGTGAAATATAAAACCTGCCCCTGGCTGTAATCTCTCTCATCAATTACCCCCGGTATCACTGTTGTCCTGTGATTCCGGACCCTTCGAAACAACAATGCCGATCACGGTCCCCGGTGGGACCCTCTTGCCGAAAGGAGGGTCACTATAAATAACCAGCCCTTTCTCCAGGATCTCATAATCGCGTTCTTCAATACCTCCCGGGGCCAGGCCCAGATCTTGAAGCTTCATTCTTGCTTCGTCAACTGTCAGGCCGCGAAGCTCCGGAACGCTGACCATGACAGCCTCTTCTTCGTCCAAATTAACTTCTTCCTCTTCCGCGCCCGATTCTTCATCTTCAACGGGACGGTAAAACTCTCCATACTCTTCTTCCAGGCGCAGCCGCTCCTGCTCGGCCAGGTATTCGGGGCTGTCTTTGATCTCAATATGCGGCCACGGTTCCACATCTATGCCGAATACTTCCTTGATAATCTGAACCCTGGCATCCTGTTCGATAACCTGCAGCCATATTCCGTCTTTCATCGCCCCGTAACCAGGGACTGTATAAAAATTGAAATTTTCATCGCCAATATCCAGGTCCCGGGCATAGTAAGCCAGGGCGGTGATCTGTTTATAGCTCAGGTCGGTCTCCACGTAATCCTTGTAAATCCGGTAGATGGTGGGGATGTCGTTCAGCTTACCCTCTTTCTTCAGGTAAATGATTGTCTCCTTCAGCAGATTCATCTGGCGGTCGATCCGTCCAAGATCTTCACCTGACGAACTGTCGCGGTACTGCAGGTAGCGCAAATAGGTCTTACCGTCCATGACCTGTGGCCCTTCCGGTACCAGCAGTTCTCCCACATTCCAGTACTTGTCATAAATCGGTTCTTCCACCTCGTAGTAAATACCACCCACGGCATCAACCAGGGCGACGATTGAATACATATCCACCGAGGCGTAATAGTGAATAGGTATGCCCCCCAGCACATTGCTCACTGTCTGCAGGGTATAGCGCATCCCGTCGGCATCGGGGTCGTCGCTTTCCCCGGAGCGGTAACCATAATAAAAGGAATGATTGATCTTGTCATAACCGCCCCCGCGGTTGTAGATGGGGACATATGAATCGCGGGGAATGCGGACCACCGATATGCTGTCTTCGGCAAAGTTGATCGAAAAAACGGCGAGCATATCAGGGCGGAATAAATATTCACCCATTTTTTCACGGTTCCAGCCACGGTCAAAACCGATCAGGGCAATATTGACAATATGGTCCGGGAAAAGTTCGTTAACATCATATTCTTCTTCAAACTCTGCATCGTCAAGCAGCACTCGCTGCGGCTCTTTTACTTCTTCTATGAAGGCCAGGCCGTAAACTACTGCCGCTGCTGCTGCCACCAGGATTACCACAACAACGATGACCAGGACTTTTTTTAACCTGCTCCAACCCTGTTTCTTTTTGTCCGCACCCCGATTATTTGTCGTTTTATTTTCCTGTTGATCTGACATACTATTGACCTCCCACAAGCGGAAAACGCTTCTTTAATCTCCCATATATACAGGCCTGTCCTGTCTCAACTATAACATGGCCAGGTGTTCCAGGACCCTTCGACCACTTAAAAAACACTGATCGGACCAGAGATAATCCCACTCCCCGAATCGGCCTGCCGAAAGGATGCCGCAGTCGCGCAAATATTTCAGGACAATATTGCGCCGTTCAACCATGCCCCGGTCAAAAACCACGTTGCCGTAGGGCAGGACGCGGTAATCACAGGCTATGACATCCTTTTTTTTCGCCAGGTTCAGCTTCTCCACCGTATCGAGAATATGTTCCGTCAGGGCCTCCCCTTCCAGGGCCAGCGGCTTGTACCGGGAAAAATAGGTTTCAAACTGCAGCGAACTGCAGCCCGGCGGGGCGTTGTCCGGCGACTTGCGGTAGGGGGCATGAGCCCTGGCCGGCAGGATCTCGCGGTCATAGATGTAAAACCAGAGGTACTCTCCGGCCTGAGGTTTGCTAAAACCCAGCGAAACCAGGGCAATGGAGGTCGCCCAGAGCCCTGCCGCCGCCTCAAGCACCGTTCGCGGGGTCCCGGCAACAATTTTGACCAGCTCCGGCAGGGGCACGCTGCTTACCAGCAGGTTGTAATATTCCCGTGAGCCATCGGCAAAATCGACATATTTTTTCTGCGGTTCTATGTGCACCGCCTTTTTATTTGTCCTGATCTCGATCCCCCGGGCCAGTTTCTCCAGGATGGCCCGAAAACCGCCTTTTTTCGGGTAGAGCATCTTCGGCAGGTAATAAGTAGCAGGAGTCCGGTCGGTCATCGCCCCGAAGAGAACCTCTTCCAGGGAAGGCCGGTATAGACGGTTGCCGATCCACTCTGTGCTCATCATCTCCGGGGGCACGGTCCAGTATTTTTCAGTGTAGGGTCCGGGATAGCGTTTGGCGATCACCTTCCCGAACTGCTGCTCCAGCCAATCCCGGTAGTCGGCGTCGTCATCCTGCGCCGGCCGATCGATAAAGCTCAGGATAGCCTCGACTTTCTCTTCGGCCGGCAAAGGAAAAAGGTTGTTCTGGACCGGGTGCTTGAGCCAGCGGCCGTTTTCGTAGTTGTACGGTTCGGGATAATGGACATGGCAATCGATCCCGTCGAGGACTTTCTGAAAGGGTTTGTTGTTGCTGAAAGCAAAATGGACGGCCCGGTCAAAGCGGAATCCTTCCACCGTAAAATTGTCCAGCAAGCCGCCCCACCGCTCCGCCGCCTCAAAAACGACTGCTTCCCGGCCGGCCATGTTAGCGTGCCCTGCCGCCGAAATTCCGGCCATTCCGCCTCCCAGGATCAAAATCTCCGCCATGGCATCCTCCTTTAATCTTACTGCTCATCGTACTGTAATCTCAGCACCTTTGTTGGTGCTACCGTTGTTCTGTTAATGCTGTCTTTGTTCTGTTGGTGCTGCCTTTTTTCTACCGCTGCAGCCAGAATCTTTAAAAAGCGTTTATGATATAGCCCCTGCCTTCCGCCTGGTTTTAGTCATTTATTCAAAGGGAGCCAAATCCGCCCTCTCTTCAATTTCTTTGCGCAGCCCACGGGCCGATTCCCGGTTGAAAATCGTGGGCACGGTCAGCAAAAGAATCCTGAAATCAAGGAACAGCGAGTAATCAGCGACATAATAAAGATCGTAACGCAGCTTATCCTGCGTGTTGGTGGCATAATATCCGGCCACCTGCGCCAATCCCGTGATCCCCGGTTTGACCAGGTGACGCAATCCGTATTCGGGCATTTCCTGCTGGAACCGTTCAACGAAATAAGGCCTTTCCGGACGTGGGCCTACAATACTGAGATCTCCTCGCAGGACATTGTAGAGCTGGGGCAATTCATCGAGGCGTGAGGCACGCAAGAAACGGCCGATCCTGGTTACGCGGTCGTCTTCCTCGTTCGACAACACCGGACCGCTTTTTTCCTCGGCATCTACCAGCATGGTCCGCAGTTTGTAGAGGGTAAACCTTTTCCCTCCCAGGCCAACCCTTTCCTGGTTGTAAATTGCCGGCCCCCGCGAATCCAGGCGGATCACCAGTCCCATCAGAAGCAGGACAGGCAGTGAAACCAATCCCAGGACAAGGGCAAAAATTAGATCGCAGGTCCTTTTTATCGCCAGTTGCAGGAAATCGAGCTGCATGTCATGGCACTCGATCACCGGGGTATCGTCAACCTGGGTCATCATCGCCCTGGTGAGTATAATTTCATAAAGATCGGGAATTATAAACACTTCCCTGTTGTGGTTAAAACTTTCCCGCACCACCAGGTTTTTCTCTTCCATGGCCAGGGAACCGGCAATCATCACCGCATCGGCTTCTTCCAGAGCATCAGGCAAGCTATCCAGCTCCGCAGGGGGCAGGACCCTGATTACTTCGAAAATACCCTTCGGCATTGACATGATTTTCTGCAAAGCCCTTTCCGCATCGCGTCTGCTGCCTATAACCAGAAGCTTCTTCTGACCGTGAATCCACATCTCCAGGTACCAGAAAAGAATGCGCCAGCCCAGGAGCAGCAGGAGCTGGTAAAGGGGAGCCAGCAGGAATATGAGGCGATCAAGGACAAATGCCCGCGTCCAGAAAGCCAGCATAACCCCCAGCAGGTCAATAACAATCACGCCTGTAATCAGGGCCCGCACGATAGGCATGATCCCGCTTCTCTGCTGCGAGTATAAGCCCAGGTTGCCGAAAAGGAGGACTGTGATTGCCAGAAGAGGCAGGGAAAGAATGATCAACGACTCGATCTGCAGCCCCTGCAGCTCGCCGGTAGCGCTGATAAAGGCCAGATAAAAACCGAGGCTCACCAGGGAAACGTCAACTATGGCCACCAGCCAGCGCGGTATTATGCCCGGTTTGCCGCTATTTTTCCGTTTCGTCAATTTTTCTCCATTCATTCTGCGTCATCCTCTACCCGGCATTCACCCAGTATATAATCTATATATATATACTCTGATCCGGCCAATATCGCCTTGGTCTTAAATAATTCCTGCTCCATGCCGATCAATTTTCAGCTTCTCTATCTTCGCAATCTAATATATTGATTAATCCTTAACTGTTCTTCGTGTTGGATATTCCATCCGGGCTAAAAATATTATTTTACGACTGAGAAATCCCCTGAAAATTTGCCCTGTGGAGCATACCTCTGCAGTCATTACAAGCATGTAAAACTTTCTTGCACCGGCTGCTTCTTTCCTGCCTTATTATACACCCCGATCGGTAAAATGATCAGGGTGAGGCCAAATTTCCCTGCATTCCTTTCGGTTATATAGAGGTCATATTCTGGTGGAATAGTTTTAGGGCTTTTTAAAACGTCTATTCGGACAGCTTCCGGTACTGTGGAATTGAAGGGCGGTAGCGGCTTATACCATAGAAAATCTGCAGGAGGTTGCCCAGATAGACGAAATAAAAATACCACTTCTTAGAAACGCCTATCCAGGCAGCAATGGCCAGATTGATAAGCAGCGCCGCTGCAGGGCTAAAAAAACAAAGCGGGATGGCAGCTGCCAGGCCGGCAAGGATGATAAATGGATAGGGGTAACAGCGAATAAACTGCAGCAGTCTTCCTTCACGCAGGCATGCGGCCACCACCTGTCCGGCACCATAGAATTTTTTGCCCCCGCGGCGCGGGAAAAAACTCGAGGCTATTTTATCAGTCAGGCTCAGGAACGGTGTGTAATGATCGGCCATGGGTAAATCAACAGCCCGTAAAATTCCTCCAGCTGCCTTAATACGGCAGAACAGATCTATTTCTTCAAGCTGGTATACAGCCGGATTCCAGTTGCCTGCTTCCAGCACCGATTCCTTCCTGTACAGCACTGCTCCCCCATGGTAGTCTGCTTTTTTACCCCACCGGTCAACCGGTCCATACTTTTGCGGCGGCAGGACAACATAATCCCTTGATGCCACCACCATGCCCGGGCGGTCCAGGTAGCGGTTGCAGGTTCGGCCGACAAAGGCTGTCGCCTGCTGCGGCAGGTTCTTTTCTGCCCGCACCCTTTCCAGGAAAGGGAGAAACTCTTGCCGCAGGGCCATATCGCCGTCCAGGTAGAGGATCCATTTGCCCCGTGCTTCCAGGGTTCCGATATAGCGTCCAGTCCCAGGGCCGCAGACCGATTCGCGTTCCACCCGGAAAACCCTGGCCCCGTATTGCAGGGCCATCTCGGCACTGTAGTCCTCCGAAGCTGAATCGACATAGATCCATTCAATACCTTTTCCGACAGGCAATGATTGAAATAGCCGGGGCAGGTGCCGTGCTTCGTTACGGCCAATAATCACTATGGAAAGATCGATCTTTCCTTTGGGCTGAAGATTTTCTTCTTCAATATTGTTTTCTTTTTCTTCCTTCAAATCTTCCATTTCTGTTTCTGTCCTCTTATTCCGTCCCCTTCATTTTTTATCCTTTTTTTTAAAGCGAAAGCGTAACTGCTTTTTCCCATAAAACATCCTTAAAAACATCCTTAAACCGCACCCTAAAATATCTCCCATGAAACTTATCTTCAAAACTCTAAACGGCCCTGTTAAAAATCCTGTTCCGCCTGCCATTTTTATAAATTATTATCTTTCAGGCCCTTCTTTTCCAGGATCTCCATTATTGATCTGAACCGGGCTCGCCAGGTCTGGCCGGTAGCAAAATCGATCCGCTCTTTCCTTACTGCCCTTCCCTTTTTCTCCTTCTCCGCCAGCGCTTCGCGGATAGCGCGGCAGAAATCCCCGCCGTCACCAGCCCTGTAGGCCTGCAGCGGGCCTCCCATGGCCTTCAATTCACGCAGGGGCGGGGCTACCACCGGCAATCCGCAGGCCAGGTACTCGTAATACTTGATCGGATTTACCGCGGCAGTCAGCTTATTGTCATGAAAGGGGATCAACCCGACCGAGGCATGCTGCAGATAAGCCGGGGCCTGCGAATACTCCCTTGGCCCGAGCAGGCTGAAATTTTCTTTTTCCTGCAGGGCGGACATTCCCTCCCGTAAACTATCACAGGTAAGCGGACCGATGAGTAAAAAATGGACTTCCGGCATTTGCCTTACGGCTGCGGCAAGGGTTTCAAGGTCAAAACGGGTATCCATAGTCCCCAGGTAAAGGGCTACCGGCCGTCCATCCGCCGGAAAATCATCCGGCATCTGAAGATTGGCAGTGAAAAACTCATCGCTTACCCCGTTGGGCATATAATAAACTTCACGGCGACTACTCTCTTCAGCCCATTCCTGCAAAGCCAGTGAAGTGGCCAGGACAAAGTCTACCTTCTCAATCAGTTCCTGCTGGATAACACCCACATTGGGCGGAATCATGGCAAACTGATCCAGGCGATCGGCCAGCCGGTAGCAGCTCAGCCTGTGGGGAATAATGTCGAGCAAACTGAGGGCAGCCGGCCCTGCACACCAGATCAGATCCACCTGTGAAAAACCAATTTTCCTTAGCTGCCCGGCCAGGGGCGGCAGGCAGAAATGGTACTGCTTTCGTCCGGCATACAAACTGCGCAGAAAAGGCTTGTGGTAATAAAAAAGCAGGGTCAGGGGCACCAGCCATTGGATACCGTCAACCATGCGCCCATCTTCCCGCCAGATCCGGTAGCGATGGCGGTTCAAATGATCCGGTTTGCCGATATGCATGGGGCTGATGGCCGGTCCCAGCCAGAGGCAGTCGTGTCCTGCTTCCCGGAAGAGGCGGATGTAGTGGTGCGACCCCAGCGGATCGGGCCGATCAAGATTGTGTGATTCGGCAAAAATTATTTTCATCTGCAGCCATCCTCGGTATTGTATTTGATCCATCACTGCAGTTCTTCATTTCTCAGATCATGATTACCGGCAGATTGTTTGGATTGATTTCCTAAAAATCTTCACTTTCACTTGTTTCAGGACTGGTTCACGACCGAGAACGCTTGATTACTCTCCTCCAACCCTCCCGCAGCCCCATTCCTTCCGAGCGAATAACGATCAGCACAACAACTGCCACAACTGCCGCTAATACCACCATCTTCAGCAGGAAATTGAGCACCGGGCCAGGACCTTTCAGGGCAATCATGGCGATTAACCCCACGGCAAGGGGAACAACGGCAAGAAGGGCCGCAACTGTTGTTCCAGGGTAATGAACAGGCCATATCTTCCTGGAAGCAATAGCATAGCCGAGGGCAAAGAGGATATACGAAGAGCCGGTGGCCGCAGCGGCCCCGGATATGCCAAAGCGTGGAATGAGCAGGGCATTCAGCCCTATATTGATTACCGCTACAAGCCAGCAGGCGATCATAATATAAACGGTCTTATCTTTGACCATGATCCCCACCACAGAGACATGGGCAGTGGTGAAGAAGTGAAACCCGATAGCCAGGAAAGGTATGGCCACAAAAGCACCGTAATAGACCGGCGGCACCAGGATGAAGAGGACCTCCTGGGCCAGGGCGGCAAAACCGGTCACCACTACAGCCGAACCGGCCAGGAAATAAACCATCGTCCTGCTGATAATAGTCTCCGCTCTCCGGTTTTCTTCTTCGTAGACTTTGATAGCATGCGGCAGCCAGGACTGTCCAACGGCATTTTGAAGCAGCATGAGCACCGCCGCCATGGAGGCGGCGATGGAATAAAGGCCAACTGCTTCCAGGGAAGTGAGGCGGGCCAGCATGATGCGGTCGGCATTGCTGAGCAGCCAGAATGCAATGTTCATGGGCACCAGGGGCAACCCGAAGAGAAGCAGCTGTTTTAGAAAAGTTATGGAAAACCTGAAACGAAGCAGATCGCGGACCAGCCACAGGCGGACAGGAATCATGAGCACCGCCGCTGATGCCGCTCCCAGCAGAGCTCCGGCCACACCCATCTCAAAGGAGAGCACGAAAAATACAGCCAGGATCAGGGTCAGGGCAGCCGTCATCACATTCAGGGTGGTGAAAGCCCTGGCCTGGAAACGGTTTCGCAGGACCTGGGAGAGAATCAGGTTGATCATAGCCGGCGGGGCGGAAAGGAAACCGATAACCATGGCCGACCGGTATTGATCCGTGCCAAGCACCCATCCTGCCAGGGTGCGGCTGAAAGGCAGCGCTGCCGCGATCACCACCACACTCCAGGCAGCCAAAAAAGTAAACCAGGTGGTCGTAAGAGTCTGCTTCTCTTCTTCGGTCCGGCAGCGGAAGAAATAACGGGTATAGGCATTATCGCCGCCGAGCATGAGAATACCGGTCAGGAAAGCAACGGCAACATTGATGAAACTCCAGGCCCCATACTGGTCCGGATCGAACAGGCGGGTGAAAATGGGTGCCGAAATTACAGACATCCCTTTAATCAGCAGAGTGCCCGAGCTGTAGACAGCCAGGTCGGAAAAAAGTTTGCGGAAGCTGAAGCCGGGTGCTACCGTTTCCCTTTCGCTGACCCGCTCTTCCGCCTCCCGATCCACTCTTTTCGGCAAATAAAATTCCTCCCCAAAACTGCAACCCTGCTTACTAACTCATTAACTTATTGACTTACTGGCTGAGGATACCCTCAATGAGGTGGCAGATTCTCTCCAGCCTTTCCTGCAGATCATCCATAAACATTTCTTCCAGCTTCTTCTCCCTTTCGGCATCAACTTCAGTTGTTTTCTGCTCTTTTCCAGCTCCCTTTTTACTGGGTTCCCCCTTCTTATAAGGTTCTCGATTCTCAATAAATATATCGGTCGCTTCCACCAGCACTGTTTTCCCGCTGTCGGCAAAACGAGTATACTGGCTCCTGTCACTTAAAATCAGCATATCCACCGCTTCCGCCAGGGCTTCTTCTTCCCCGCGGGGAATCTTTGTCCCATCCGGCGAACCATAATAAATAACCGGCACCTCTTTTCTCTGGAAGTGCCCGGCAAAACGGCGATCAAGAGGATCGCCCAGCCAGACCAGGTTTGGAGTAAACTCTTTTTCCAGCAGGTACATTATCACCTGGGTCAGGCGGCGCCAGTCGTTAAACTTTCGCATAGCCGGCAGAGGTAGGAAATTCACCCCCGGCCGATAAATTGTCAAATTAGTCCTGACCGGTTTAAAATCAGGCAAAAGATTGCCGTTCAGCGATCCGAAGGGGCTGATCCAGACGATGTTGTTGGCTCCGGCCAGCATTTCCATGATCACTGCTTCTTCGCCTGACCCCTCCCAGGACCAGCTGCTGATAAATAAAATATTTTTCCCATTTAACACAAAAACCACTACCCTGCGTACTATCTACCCTGAAAACCTCTGTTCATCTTACCCTTGGCCAACCTGGCAATAACCACCGGATCACCTGCCTCATCGATGATTGCAAGGTGGCCACAATCTGTGGTGCACCGGGCTACCGAGGTCCGTCTTATCGTCTTATTAGCGGGTTCAAAACACCAGGTTAATTCGACCGCCTTCGCCAGCCGCAAGCTATCTATTCACCATCGGACGGTTTTCATCCTTCTGGTGGTGCCCCCGCAAAATGGAGGCATGAAGGTCTTATTAACTTATTGATTGTTAATCTACCGGTAGCTCAGAAAAGTCCGGTAAAGCTTGCCCGAAAACTCATCCTGTGGCATAAAATCTTCACCCTTCCTGACCAGATCCCTGAAACCGTAGATCAACTCCGCCATCTCCCCGAGGGTAACATGATACTCCAGCTCTTTCGGCAGGCGGTAAAAACCATCATCGTCAGGTTCCAATCTACCATGCAACTGCTGCAAAAATGATTCGATAACGTCGTCGATGTAATAAAGGTGCATCTCCCGCCCCGGATCGCTGATGACAATGGGTAAATCCCGGGCAATGTTGTAACAAAAGGTAGCCACCACGGAATGGCCGTTCGGCCTGGCATAACGGCCGAAGGTATTGGTCAGGCGGTAGATTATCGCCTTCCCTCCGCCGTTTTCAGCATGTTCCCGCACAAGCTTCTCCGCTGCCCATTTGCTCCGGCCATAAGCGGTATCGTCAACAGCCTGGATCGATGAAGTGAGCAGCACAGGGCACCTGTTCCCGTGCTTTCGTAAAAGGGCAAGCACTCCCTCCAGAAACTTCTTGTTTACTCTTTCAAACTCAGCCTGATCATTTGGACGATGCACCGCGGCCAGGTGGAAAAGAAAATCGCCCTTCGCCGTGAAACCATCCAGCAAACGAGGGTTGTCAGTGCTGTTGAACCTGAAAAGAGTATGCCCCTCTTCTTTTTCGAGAGCTTCAACCAGGTTTCTGCCGATAAAACCCCCGGCGCCGGTAATCAGTATATTCATCGCCGCCTACCGTCGCCCTTTCCATGAAGCCAGCTCGTCCTGTATATAGGGCAAGCCCAGCAGCTTTTCTTTCAATTCGGCAGGGCTCATGATGTGCGTATTATTGGAATTATATTCAACTGCCCTGGTAAATTTCTCTGAACCCTCTTCTAAATAAAGGGCATAATTCAGGTCCCTATTGTCGGCCGGCACCCGGTAAAAATTGCCCAGGTCCACAGCCTTGGCCGACTCTTCCCTGGTCAACAGCACTTCATAAACCTTTTCCCCGTGGCGGGTGCCGATAGTGTCAATCTTGTTATCGGCATCGAAGATCCCCTTTACCGTCTCGGCCAGATCGCCGATGTAACAGGAGCTGGCCTTCTGCACCAGGAGGTCCCCGCTTTCGGCATTTTCGAAGGCATAAAGGATCAGGTCAACTGCCTCGTCCATGCTCATCATAAAACGGGTCATCTCCGGATCGGTGATCGTAATATTCACTCCGCTCTTAATCTGATCGACAAAAAGGGGAATCACCGAACCGCGCGAGCACATCACGTTGCCGTAGCGAACCCCGCAGATCAAGGTTTTCTCCGCCGGGACTGTCCGTGACTTGGCAATAAAAACCTTTTCCATCATCGCCTTTGATATGCCCATGGCATTGACGGGGTAGGCGGCCTTGTCAGTAGAGAGGCAGATTACCTTCCGCACCCCCGCCTCGATAGCCGCCGTCAAGACATTGTCCGTGCCGATTACATTCGTATTCACCGCTTCAAGAGGGAAAAATTCACATGAGGGCACCTGTTTCAGAGCAGCGGCATGGAAAATATAATCAACACCGTGCAGGGCATTCCTGACACTCTGCAGGTCCCTGACATTGCCCAGGTAAAACCTGAGGTTACTGCGGGCATATTTCTTGCGCATATCATCCTGCTTCTTTTCATCGCGGGAAAAGATACGTATTTCACCAATGTCGCTCCCCAGGAACCGGTCCAGAACAGCATTGCCGAAACTGCCCGTCCCCCCGGTTATCAGCAACGTTTTGCCTTTGAACAACAGTCTTCCCCCTCTCAACAACCGAACCCCAACAACCGAACCCCAACCGAACCCTGCGTACCAACTACCCTGAAAATGCATATTACCATTTTCATCCTTCTGATGGTGCCCCCGCAAAATGGGGGCATGAAGGTCTTATTTGATCATTTTTCCCGGCCTGACAGAAGACGAATCGGCTCACTGCGGAATAATTTACGCAGAGCCAGTAAAAAGAAGTAAGCCAGGCTCACCGGCAGAAGATAGAGAGCCGGCAGCGGTATCCGGCCCAGGTGTTTCAGGGCAGTCTTAAGGCGTCCTCGGGCCAGGCAGGCCAGCATAAACCCCACCGAATCATTAACCAGGTTGTTCTTGATCTTCTCCACCTGTCTCCAGTTCAGCTTCACCTTGTCATACAGCTCCAGGTGGTGATAGCGAATCAGGTAGGCCTCGCTGAAAGTATCGCCGCTCAAAGTGCTCTGGGCTTGACCGGAGCTGCTGTGGTAACCGACCCTGGTCAGCGGTTTGTGAACATAGGCCAGATCGTAGCGATTGAGTATGCGATAAAAAAGCTCGGCATCAGCATGGAGCAGGTCAGTCCTGAAACCGCCCGTCTCCCTGTAAACCGCCTCTGGAATTAAGACCGTAGCGGGAGAAAAGATGGTCGACCGTGCTCCAGGTTCCAGGAGCATTTTTTTCAGTATCGCCGGGCCACGCATTACCTCGGCCCCTTCCGGGACAGCTCCTTTAACCAGCTGCTCGCCGTTGTAGTAGTATGAACAAACTAAGCCGATTCGTTCCCCTTTCTCACCAGCCCTTACCATCTCGTTAAGGCACCCTGGCAGCAGTTGATCGTCATCGCCGATGAACTTGAACCAGCGGCTTTGCGGTGCAGCCGCATCGAAAGCCCTCCTGAAATTAACCAGCCTTGGCACCGTTTCCTTATTGCGGATTACCCTGACCCGCCTGTTGTTCCTGTATTCGTCAATTATCAGGTTCGTTCCGTCAGTTGAAGCATTGTCAACAATAACGAACTCGAAAGGTTCATAATCCTGGGCCAGGACACTTTCGATGGCCTCCCGGACATAAGCTTTCCCGTTGTAGACAGGAAGAAGCACACTGATCATTGGATTCAAAAATCACGCGATCCCTTCTAATCCGAACCCTGCGTACTAACTACCCTGAAAATGCATATTACCATTTTCATCCTTCTGATGGTGCCCCCGCAAAATGGGGGCATGAAGGTCTTATTTTAAGAATAGGGCTTCGGATTGATCTTTTCCCGCAATATATAGGCGGCTCCCCGCAGGCGTTCGGCAAGGTAATCCCGGGGGCTTTTGCCGTATCGGCGCAGCTGGGGCCACAATTTTAGGGTGCCGTAAAAAGCGGCCGGAAAGGCCAGCCAGCCATAGCGCCGGGCATCGTAAGCACCCTTGAAAATATTGTGGACCTCTTCATAACGGCCGATAGACTTGATGGTGCTCACTGATGGATGCTCCACAATATATTGCGGAATATATTTGACCCTGAGGCCGGCCTTCAGGCAGTCGTGTATAAATACCGATTCTTCGCCAAAGCTGTTCAGTTTGCTGCCCAGGCCGAAACGCTCATCAAAATAAAGTCCCTCTTCTTTGATCCGGTCCAGGCGGAAAACTATCTCCAGGGTCGATATGTAGTGATGTTCCTCCTCGTCCAGCAGGTAAGGCCGGCGGGCATACTCTTTGTACTCCGGTTCGCCCGGAGGGGTGGCAATCTTAAAGCAGGCCACACTAAGGTCCTGATCGTCGTTAAAAGCATTCTTTACATTTTCCATATACTCGTCCCGGTAGCGGACGTCATCGTCAGCCAGGATGATAATGTCACCGTCGGCCAGGGCCAAAGCATTGTTTCGGTTGCGGCAGAGCCCTTTCCCTTCAATCTGGACCACACTGATGTCCTTTCTGGTCAGGGCAGCCGGGATCTTCCTGTATTTCTTGCTCGTTACCTGGTGCGAAACGATATACTGCAGGTCACCTCGCTGTGGCAGCAAAATGTTCGGAACGCGTTTAATGCCCTGGTCCAGGGTGGCCACAAGGATGTTAATCCGCATCGGCCAAAAACCTCCTGTACCAAGGAACTGTCAGTTCCAAAGCCCGCTCCAGGTTGTAAATAGGGACCCAGTTCAGCATCCGCCGCGCCTTTTCGGCACTCAGATACTGCCGGCGGATTTCGCATGAGGCTTCACCCAGAATTTCCGGTTCCAGTTCCGATTGCATCACCTGCAAAATTTTCTCCACCAGCTGCAGGACCGTAAGTTGATTTTCCGTTGAAAAATTAAAAGCTTCCCCGGCCAGCGACGGATTTTCGGCCATTTTTTCAGCCAGCAGCATATAGGCAGCCGCCCCGTCTTCGATGTAGAAATAATCGCGCACAAACTCCCCATCGGAGCGAATCAGCGGCCTTTCACCCCTTATAACAGAGCGGATGGTCCCGGGAACTATCCGGTTCCAGTTCAAATCGCCTCCGCCGAAAAAGTTGCCGCAGCGGGTAACGGCAACAGGCAAATCAAAGGTTGCCTGATAGCTGTATGATATTAAATCGGCGCAGGATTTGCTCACATCATAGGGATAGCGACCCTGCAGGGGTAAATCTTCACGGTAGGGAAGAACATCATGTTCACCGTAGGCCTTATCCGATGACGCCACAATAATCTGTCCCACCAGGGGGCTGCGCCGGCAGGCTTCAAGGATCGACCAGGTGCCTCCTACATTGCTCTCGAAAGTCGATACGGGGTTGCGGTTGGCAATGGGGACGATGGTCTGGGCGGCAAGATGAAAAACAGTCTTTACCTCGTACTCGCCGAGGATCCTCTCCAGCAGGCAGCGGTCTGTAATATCACCGCGTACCAGGTTTACCTTCTCCGCCAGTCCATCCCGCATGAGCCTCGCACCCGGGACCCGGTCCCGCACCAGGCAGACTACGGCAGCCCCGGCCCCAATGAGCCGCTCCACCAGCCAGCCGCCCAGGAAACCGCTCGCCCCGGTGACCAGCACCGGCCTGTCGCGCCAGAATTTACTTGTTTCAGTCATTTTTCTCCCCTGCCCGCCATTCAATTTTTTTACCCTGTAACATCAATCGGACCACCGATAATTTCTGCCTCTTCCCTTTCCGATCAGCCCATCAGATTCCAACTATTCAGATCACTCTATATCATTTCACTCCCTGTCATTGCCTGACAGATACATAGCTTTAAACAGCCCCTGCAATTGATCTTAACCGCAAGCAGAGTTGCCTTCTCCCGCCTTCAGTTCACGAAAGCAAATTTATTTCCCAAACAACTGCCCTGCAGGCACCAGGTAAAATTTTTACCATATCTTCCATGGTGCGCTGCCGCTCTGCCAGTATTTCTCCAGGATCTTCAGCTCGCGGTAGGTATCCATGCACTGCCAGAAGTCGTCGTGCCGGTAAGCCACCAGCTGCCCGTCGGCGGCAATATTGCGCAGGGGCTCACTTTCCCAGGGCTGATCGCCTTCAATATAATCCAGGGCTTCCCTTTCAACAACAAAAAAACCGCCGTTGATCCAGCCTCCACCGCTGAGCGGTTTTTCCACGAAACGGGTAATCAGGTCGCCGCCGGTGAATTCCAGGCTGCCGAAGCGGGCCGGCGGGCGCACCGCCGTCACCGTCACCAGCTTGCCGCTGTCGCGGTGAAACTGCAGCAATTTTTGCAGATCCACGTTGCAAACTCCGTCGCCGTAGGTGAGCATAAAAGTCTTTTCGTCCAGCCAGGAACGCAGCTTCTGCAGCCGGCCCCCCGTACTGGTTAAAAGGCCTGTTTCCACCAGGTGGACCAGCCAGTCCTCCTGGACGGCATCGTGCACCTCAACGGTCCCGTCAGCCAGGGAAATTGACACACTGCCATTCATGCAGAAATAATCGTGAAAATATCGTTTAATCATCTCGCCCTTGTAGCCGAGAGCAATGACAAATTCCTTGAAACCGTAATGGGCATAATGCTTCATGATGTGCCAGATGATGGGCCGGTCGCCGATTTCGACCATCGGTTTCGGCCGGGTCACCGTTTCTTCGGCCAGCCTCGTTCCCATTCCACCGGCCAGGATAACCACCTTCATACCGCGACCTCCCTGTAACAGTTGAACCAGGTGATCGTGCAGTGGCGCCGTTATCCCCGGTTCAGGAAAATTTTAAATCACCATTAATTATATAATTTTATCACACTCACTGTGTCCCCGCGTCCTTGCAGCGGACGATCTCCCTGTAGAGGTTGACCGTCTCCTCGACCATCCGCTCCAGGGTAAAATATTCCCGGTAACGCCTGCGCCCCTCTGCACCCATTTCCCGGCGCAGTTCAGGTTTGCTCAGCAGTTCTGATAGGGCTTCGCGTAGCCGCCCCGTATCGCCAGGCGGAAATAGAAAACCGTTTTGGCCTTCTCTAACCGCCTCTTTCACCCCGCCTGCATCCGAAGCAACCACCGGCAAACCGGCCCTCATCGCCTCAAGAATGCTCAGGGGGAATCCTTCCCGCCTGGAGCTGAGGACGAAGATCTGGTTACAGGCTAAAATTTCCTGCACGTCCCTTCGCATCCCTAAAAATTCCACCCTATCTCCCATGCCCAGCTCTTCAACCAGCTTTTCCGCTTCAAGCCTGCCCCTTCCCTCGCCGACAAGCTCCAGGGACCACTGCAGATCCTTCAACCCGCTTAAAGCTTTAAGCACAGTCAGATGATCCTTCGGTGCGGCAAAGCGGGCCACCATCACTATCCCCGGCGGTTCGGCACCCGGATCTGCCAGACCCTGTTCTTCAATATCGGGCAGCCCGTTATGAATAACAACCATCTTTTCTCCGGATATAACCTTCAGGGCAGCCGCCGTCTCGCGTTCGCTTTCGGCAACCACGATCACCCGGTCCCCCAGGCGCGCAAAAATTTTCTCCACAAAACGGTAAAGCCGCCCGGCGGCGCTCTTCTCCCTGCCGGTAAAGAGAAACCCGTGTGAAGTGTGGACGACCGGCCGCCCCAGGGAACGGGCCGCCCACCGGCCCAGCAACCCGGCCTTGTTTGAATGGGTGGCCACCAGGTCAGGCTGCAGCTCCTGCAGGACAGAGCTTATCTCCCGCAAAGCCCGCCGGTCCTGCCATGGCCTGATGGGATGAACCAGATCTTTCAACAGCCGGTATGGCACCTTTCTTTCATCAAGCTGTTCGAAGAGCACTCCTCCGGCACCGGCCAGAACAATGACCTGCTCTCCCCGGTCCTGCAGGGCAGCCGCAAGGTCGCGGACATGAACCTGGGCCCCGCCAAGATCGTCAGCCCTGGTGATGATAAGAGCTATTTTAATATTTTTTCCTCCCCATCAACATCTTCTGTGTTTTCAAAATACCATCTGGCCAAATATTGAATCCCGCTATCTATTTCTATAAAAGCTGCCGCAAACTTACATCGATTGCGAACAGATGCCAGTTTCTATCATCTCAAAAACTAGCCAATACCTTCAAAAACAAAGCCAATTTCGATTTCGATCCCGAACCAGCTGTCGATCCCGCTCTACCGGCCGATTCCGCTGTATTTGAAGCCACATCCCGCCAGTTCTTCGGCGTCAAGCATGTTACGGCCGTCAACCAGAACCTGCCTGTTCATCAGGGAGCCAATCTCAGGCCAGGGAAGATGGCTGAACTCTTCCCAGTCAGTGAGAATAACCAGGGCGTCGCTGTCCCGGGCCGCGTCTTCCACTGTGCGGCAGTAAACTACATCCTGATGGGGAAAAGTCTGCCTGTATTTATTTTCCGCCACCGGATCATAAGTTTTAACCCGCGCTCCCATATCCAGAAGCATGCGGATCACCTCGATGGCCGGTGATTCCCTGATATCGTCTGTATTCGGTTTAAATGCCAGCCCCAGCACCCCCACAGTGCTGCCGCGGATCACCTTCAGCATCTCCTGCAGCTTCTCGATTACCCTGACCTTCTGGCGATAGTTGACCTCCAGGGCTGCCTGGACCATCTGCAGATCACAGTTATACTGCCCGGCAGTAAAGAGGATCGAGCGGACATCTTTGGGGAAACAGCTGCCGCCCCAGCCAACTCCGGCATTGAGAAAACCGGGTCCGATCCGCCGGTCCAGGCCGATTCCCTTGGCCACCTCCGTGATATCAGCTCCCACTTTTTCAGCGATGGCCGCAAATTCGTTAATAAAAGATATCTTCATTGCCAGGAAGGAATTGGCCGTATACTTGATCAGTTCGGCGCTGGTGGGACTGGTGGTCACCAGGGCAGGCAGGTTATAACCCTCCGGCCGCGGCACAGCCTGAGGCGGTATGAAAGTCTGTTCCAGGATAGGCGCATACATCTGGCGGATTAAATTAAGGGCCTGCATATCCTCCGTCCCCACCACAATACGGTCCGGGTAGAGAGTGTCGTGCAGGGCATTCCCTTCCCTTAGAAACTCGGGATTGGAAGCAACAGAAAAGCAGCAGCTCTCGCCCCGTTTCTCCAGCTCTTCTTTGATCACCGTCTCCACCCGGCGGGCCGTTCCGATAGGCACTGTTGACTTGTTAACAATCACCGGGGGCTTCTCTGGATCCATGGCCCGGCCGATTTCGCGGGCCACAGCTTCCACGTAGCTCAGGTCGGTATCGCCGTTGCTTTTTGCCGGCGTGCCCACGGCAATGATCACAATATCGGCACCGGGCAGGGGCGAGAGCAGGTCGTCGGTGAAACTAACCGCCCCCTCGTCATCCGTAATCAACTCTTCCAGGCCCGGTTCATAGATAGTCGATATCCCTCGTTCCAGCTTATCAATGATGGCCCGGTCCTTGTCCACGCAGGTAACCCGGTGGCCGATATAGCCGAGAGCCACCCCCGTAGTAAGGCCCACATAACCGGTGCCCACTATAACAATGTTCAGTTTTTCGGCATCCTTCAAATCCAGTTCATCCTTCCCAAGCAAACTTCAACAATGGAAAACGGTTCGTTTTTTTCTTTGGCCCATCAAACAGTGGTTATGATTAACAATGCTGGACCTCAATTTTTCCACTTCAACCAGCAGTTATAAAGCATGCTTAAAATCCAGTTGAAATATTTTTGACCAAATTTTTAAGCTTTCTTGAGCTTTGCCTTCCACCACTTAACCGTCTCTTTCATTCCCTCTTGCAGGCTGTAGCGGGGCATCCAGCCCACTTCCCGGTTCAGCCGCTCGGTATTGGCCAGCAGCAGTGAAGGGTCGTCCTCCGCTGCCGCAATTGCCCCCAGCCTTATTTTTCCTTCTTTTTCCACAAGCTCACCGACCAGCATGATCAGATCTTTCAAGGCAACCGGGCTGCCGGAGGCAATATTAACCGGACCGGTCACTTCGCTTTCCAGCAGGGCCACCAGGGCCGCCGCTGCGTCCCGGATATAGAGATAATCGCGGATCTGCTCCCCGTGAGTGCAGAAGGCATCTTCATTCTTCAGCAGGGCTGAAATTACCGAGGGCACCAGGCGGTCTTCATGCTCGCCCGGCCCGTATAAAAAAAAGAGCCTGCCCCAGGCGGTGCTCAAATTTGCCTCGTGCCCGGCTGCAGTGGTAATGTCGTGAAGGGCATTCTTGCAGGTCCCATAAAGAGTAGCCGGTTTTAAGGGGGTAAGATTTTCAGTGCAATAACCGTAATCCCAATCATATTCAGCACAGCTGCCGGCCATCACCGCCCGCCGTCCGCCACTTTCGATAAAATCATCCAGCAGTCCCAGGCTGGACTTTACCCAGTGCAAATTTTCCAGCGAACTCCAGTAAACCCCGTGAGTCACATCCCAGGCCAGGTGCAGCATATACTCCGGCTGTACCTCGGCCATCAATCTCAGAACATGTTCCCCGTTATGCAGGTCGGCGTGGTGCCATTCCACATCCTCACGATAGTCATTCCACCGGCCCCTGGAACTAACCGCATGGACATTGAAGCCCCTTTCCAGCAGCGCTCCCAGGCAATGGGCACCTACAAAACCACGCGCTCCCGTAAGCAAAACTTTTTTCATCCTTGATAATCCGGCAGTTGCCGATCCTTTTCCGAAATAACCGGATCGGACAGGGGCCATTTAATGCCGAATGCCGGATCGTTCCACCTCACTCCCCGGGCATATTCTGGTGCATAAAACTGCGACATGAGGTAATGAACAGCCGTATCATCCTCCAGCGTCTGGAAACCGTGGGCAAACCCCTCCGGCACATAGAGCAGGCGCCTGTTATCAGCGCTCAGTTCCACCCCCAGCCACCGGCAGCAGGTTTCCGATTGCGGGCGCAGGTCGATAATTACATCATACAGCGAACCGCGGACGCACTGGACCACCCTGACTTCGGCCATCGGTTCCACCTGGTAGTGCATCCCCCGCAGGGTACCCCTTTTACTGTTCCGGGATAGATTGGCCTGGGCTACATTAAAATTCAATCCCTGGCGGGCAAATTCCTGCCGGCAGAAAGTGCGGGCAAAAAAGCCTCTTTCATCTTCCACCGCTTCCAGCTCCAGCAGGTAAGCCCCACCCAGATTTGTTTCTTTAAACTTCATTAATCATCAGTCCCTCCAATCCTGCCAAAACAAAAAGGTTAACTAAAAATAAATAACCGGCCTTTTTTAACAAACTTTACCCTGACCGGTCCACTCCTTAATATACCCACATTGGATTCTTTAACTTTCACCTGCCGTGTGCATCCCTCACGGGACCTGGCAATATTCTCTACCGGAAAAAGACAACCCGTATTTCTCCCACTGCTGGCTCCATGTCATCAATAAGAACCAGGACCTCTTCGGACTGCTCCATGTTGAGCTCCCCGCCGCTCGTTTTGATCATCTCAATTGTTCCCTTTACTTTCTCTTTCAGCTGCTCCAGTTTATCCAGGGCTGCCAGCACCTCGCTTCCTTCCAGCAACCATTCCTTTTCTCCACGCACCACTACCACCTGCCAGGCAGCAATTTCCTCGTCGGTGGGGAAATCACCATTCCTGTAACGGTTATCAATCTCCGCCAGCTTTCCCTGCTGTTCCTTTAGCCAGCCTATTCTTTCCTCGTCATAGCGCAGCGGAAGCTCCTCCTGGTAGGGTTCCCTGATCCAGCCCTGCAGATCGGGTTTAAGATCAAGCAGCGCCCCGGTCATCTCTTCAATATATTGATCTAGCGCCACCAGGTCAGCCTGGTCAAACTCTTCCTCCACAACCTCTTCGCTGCACCCGCTGAACAGAGCAAAAACCGCGGCAAGGGCCATGAGCACAAAAACTCTTTTCACCGGACCACCCCTTAAAATATTTATAAAACTTCCACCTGCGGGATGAAAACGACAAAACGGCCCCCCCAGCCCCTGATTCTCTTCATCTGCCCGGCAATTTCTTCCCGCAGATTCCAGGGAAGAATGAGCAGATAATCCGGCTCAGTCTCGAATATTTTTTCCGGTTCGTAGACGGGAATGCGGCTGCCCGGCAGGTAAAGGCCCTGCTTGTGGGGACTCCTGTCGACAGTATAATCGATAAAGTCAGTGCCAATGCCGCAGTAATTGAGCAATGTATTGCCCTTGGCCGGGGCTCCGTAACCGGCAATAGTCCTGCCTTCATCCTTCATCCCAATCAAAAATTTTAGAATTTCTCTCTTTACCTTTTTCACCTTCGCATTAAAAGCCCGGTAAGTTTCCAGATCCAGGAGGCCTTTTTCCTTTTCAGTTTCAAGCAGCTCTTCCAGCCTGCCCGTGGGCCTGCGCCCATTATTTTCTTCATGAGCAGCAAAAATGCGCAGCGACCCGCCGTGAGTGGGGAGCAATTCTACATCGAAGAGAGGAAGTCTGTGAGCGGCAAAGATCCGGGCGGCTGTGCTCAGGGAGTAATAGGAATAATGTTCGTGGTAGATAGTGTCGAACTGGTTCTGCTCCATCAGGCTCAGCAGATGGGGGAATTCCATGCTGATCACCCCGTCGGGCTTGAGCAGCTTTTTCAACCCCTCCAGGAGATCGTTGGTACCGGGTATATGGGCCAGGACATTATTGCCGATGAGCAGATCAGCCTCTTTCCCTGCCGCTGCCAGCTCTCCGGCCAGCCTCCTGTCAAAGAAACTGGCCACCGTTTCAATGCCCTGCTCCCGGGCAACCGCAGCAACATTGGCCGCCGGCTCTATCCCTAAGGAAGGGATACCCGCTTCCATAAAAAAACGCAGCAGATAGCCATCGTTACTGCCTATTTCGACAACTCTGCTGTTGCTGTCAAGTTTAAATTTTTTAATTGCTTCCCCGGCAAAATCTTCGGCATGCTTCAACCAGCTGTCGGAGTAAGAAGAAAAATAAGCGTATTCGCTAAAAATATCCTGCGGCCTGCCCTGTTCAGTAAGCTGAACCAGGAAGCATTCAGGGCAAACATAAACATGCAGGGGGTAAAATGGCTCCATTTGATCAAGGTCGGCTTCTTTAAGGTAAGAATTGGCCAGAGGTGAAGCCCCGAGGTCTACAAATGTATCTGTAAGCGGCGTCCCACAAAAGCGGCACCGCTTTTCTTCCCCATTGCCAGTGCCCATCAAAGCCTCCGATCCCAATTCCACCCCTTTTTTATCCGCATCAAATAGCTCTCTCCGCCCGGTCACAGTCATATTAAGGCGCTCTCCTTACTCTTTTATGCGGTAAGGGATTAATACGCTTTGCCTTTTAAAAAATGCATATGACGATGATCTTCATCTTCCACCGCCCTGCTCATCGATTCGCTCGATCTATTTCCCTTTTAATTGACCAGCGGTGCCTCTACAGGAGCAGGAACAACTTCCTCCAGGGCCCCCCTAACCATAAGCCGGTAATCAGGGTTGGAAACATGCGGCGGCTCGCAGGTCTGCAGGGTAATAGCCGGATAATCGGTGCTGTAGATTGGCGACCAGTCGTATTTATCAAAGACTCTCACCCACTCGACCTTGTAATGGAACCGGTAGCCGGCAACATCAAGATATATATCATCGCCCGCTTCCAGCTTGTCCAGGTTGAGAAAGAAATTCCACCGTCCTGCCCGGTGGCCGGCAAAAGCCACATTGCCACCTTCAGTGCTTGGCAGGTCGCTCATCTGGAAATGGGCCGGGCCCTGATCAAGCAGCTGTCTATCGAAAACATCGCCATCTCCTACTGTCATTAGATCGGTATCAATAGCCGGAATAACCAGGCGCATCGGCTCCCATTCCTTGATTTCAATAACTTCTTCTGTTTCTTCCTCCTGGTGTTCAATGTCCCGGAAGCCCGCTGTTGCTTCGTATGCTTCGCGCAGCTGATTCTGACGGTATCTAACTATCAGGTACTGTGCTCCCGTGTAACCCAGGATCCCCAGTCCGGCAATGATCAGCACGGCCGCCGCAATACGGTAAAATCTGTTCGAACCGCTCGGCTTCTTCTTTTTTTTCTGTTCCTTTCTTGATTCTTTCATCATATTTCCTCCCTGTGCTCGTCTTTATCTATTTATTTTTCCCTTCAGGCAACAGACAATCGTAAAAGGCTTTTAGTTCCTCCTCGCTCTCCCGCCCTTCAATAACTTTCACTTTATTCTTTTCCTGCTCCGACAGCTGTCCCTCTATTCTGGCAGCGACCGACTTACCCTCCGCTGCAATGGATACCGCTGAAGCCAGAAGGTCTTCTTCTTTTCTGGCCCGGCTGCGGGCGAAGAGGCCGTCTATAAAACCTCTTTTAGCTTCCTCTTCATCAAATTCTTTCCGCATTTCCAGGACCAGGGGCACTTTTAACTCCCGGCTCAATTCCTCCCCCGCTATGGCGGTGCTTAAAGGCGGCGCTACAACCAGGATCAGATCCGGCGGCGGCAACATTCGCCCCTGCTGGTCGATCAAGCGGGCAAATTTTTTATTCCCCTTATTCCATAAATCTTTCAGCCCCATATCCGGGGCATTGAAAGCAACCAGGACCAGCCCTTCTTCTTCCGTCAGCCCGATCTTTTTTTCACTGAGGTTAAAATTCATTCCTTCGGCCGGCAAAAAAACCGTTACCCTGTGCTCCTGCTTGACCCAGTATTTGCCGATTTTGATTAAACGATCTTCCCGCGGACCGGGCGGATTCAAATGCCGTCCTATTATATAAATATGCATATAATAACCTTTCCATTTAGCCTGCTCCATAAAATCTTTACTTGACTATTATACAATATACTGGCGAGCATATCCCCTCACCAATTGCCTATTATTCTGAGCAAAATGATACGGTTTTCTTACTTTCTTATCTTCTAATATTTTTGTCATGCTATGGTCGTTTATATCCATACCACACTTTTATATATTATAACAATTTACGATATCGTTGTATATATTCCGCGATATCGCATCTCAATTTTAAACGAAACAAAAACAGCTATTTCATTGCCCATGACAAACTAAAGCGTAATAGCACAAACCTTTTAACACTTGCCCTTTAACTGGTAGGAATTACAAAATTCATGTCGAAATATTTAACAAAACCGGGCATGCTAACTGCAATGGATATTCCAACACAACTATTATAGGCCCCCATAATCGAACGGAATAAAGGTGATTCATTTTGTTTTCCCCCCTGCATGGCAACACCGGCAGCAAATATTTACTCACCACCGCTGCCTTTTTTCTGCTATTTATTTTCATAGCACTGCTTAATACCAGTGGCTGTGCCAAAGAACCCGTTTATGAGGGCGAGATGATGGGAGATCTGCCTGACGGTTTTGGGACCTGGAAGCATCCTGGCGGTTCATATTACGCCGGGGAATTCAAAGAAGGCCTGCGCCACGGCCGGGGCACCTGGATCCACCCGGACGGCATCCGCTATGCCGGCCAGTGGCAGGAAGACGAGTACCACGGCCTGGGCGCCCTTATTATAAATGGACAGCAATACATCGGCTGGTGGAACAGGGGGTCAAAAGAAGGCCCGGGTGTACAGCAGTGGGCTGACGGCTGGATCTACAAAGGCAACTGGCTCGATGACCGTCCCCAGGGATACGGGATTATGGAAAAACCGGACGGTTCACTTTACCGGGGTTACTGGCAGGAGGGCTACCGGCAGGGACAGGGTACAGCTATCTATCCTGACGGTTCGCAGTATATCGGGCATTGGGAATCGGACAACCGGCACGGCTCTGGCCGTTTGATTAAGGCTGACGGCACTATCTATGAAGGTAAATGGGTTAATGACAGCCTGCAGGGAGCAGGGACCCTGATTAGAACCGACGGCACAGTGCTCAGGGCAATCTGGTCAAATAACGAATTGCAGAAAATACCGGTCGAAAGTGTTGAACTCGATACCGAAAACCTGACCCTTATTGCCGGGGAGGAGGGTACCATCATCACCGCTAATGTCATCCCGGCTGAAGCGACAGACAGAGACATTTCCTGGACCAGCAGCGATCCGGATGTCGCAGCCGTCAAAGACGGCCTGGTGCAGCCCCTTTCGCCCGGCAGCGCCCTGATCACCGCCACCTGCTCTGATGGCAACCATACTGCAGCCTGCCGGGTAACTGTCCTCGAAGAATATATCGGCGTCAGCAACATTGAACTGGACCGTTCCTCCATTTACCTGAAAGTCGAGGAAACGGCCGTTCTCATCGCCACCATTCACCCCGCCGATGCGATCGATAAAACCATTTACTGGCACTCCGGCGACCCGTCGGTAGCCACGGTAGCCTCACAGGGGCCACAGAGAGCCCTGGTAACAGCCGTTGAAGCGGGCCAGGCCATAATTACCGCCACTGCCGCTGAAAACGGCCTCACCGCCCGCTGTACAGTCAGCATAACCCCTCAGATCTGGCCTGAAGACAGAATCATCGTTCCCCGTCTGCTCGGCAAATCGCTTGATCAAGCAAAGTCAATTATACGTGAAACCGGCCTAATAATGGGGGATGTCATTTACGAAAACCACCACAGCATCCCCGAAGGTCAGGTCATCAGGCAGGAGCCACCGGTGGGCTCCTTCGTTTCGCGCGATCGGCTGGTAAACCTGGTCATATCCAGCGGCCAGGCGGAACCGGGAATAGAGAGCCAGCCGGATAAGGTCAATTGACCTTATGTCCCATGACCTGCTCTTTCTAATTGCTCAGATATAAGTAATACACCTTATCAAAAGACCTGCCTCTTTTGCCGGGTGTTTTCTTTTTTTCTGCCTTACTATACCTTTCTTCCGAAATTTTATCCTATTGTTATAATAATCATCTCATGCCATATAACACCATCTGAAGTCATATGCCGAAATAACCGAAAGCCACGCTAGCCGTACCTTATCCTTCATCCTGTTCTGCTATTAAGCGGAAATCAGCGGGAAGATTGAGTTTTCCTTTTAACTCATTTAGCTCTTCTTCCACCGCATCATGTCCCAGGGCAGTATCGGGAGCAATAAATATGCGTTCATGCCTGGTCAGGGCAAAATTTTCCCGGTCATTAAAGAGTTCCTCATAGAGTTTTTCACCCGGCCGCAGGCCGATGAATTCAATTTTTATATCTTTCTCCGGCTTTAAACCGGACAGGATAATCATATCGCGGGCCAGGTCAACTATCTTTACCGGTTCGCCCATGTCAAGGACGAATATTTCACCGCCTTTGCCCAGGGCTCCGGCCTGGATGACCAGCTGGACCGCTTCCGGTATAGTCATAAAGTAGCGCTTCATGTCCTGATGGGTTACTGTAAGCGGACCGCCGCGGGCAATTTGCTCCCGGAAAAGCAGAACCACGCTCCCCTTGCTGCCGAGAACATTACCGAAGCGCACGGCACAGTAAATACAGCTGTTGCAGTTGCGGGCCTTTTCCTGCAGATACAGCTCAACCATCCGTTTGGTTGTTCCCATTACGCTGCTCGGATTGACAGCCTTGTCAGTGGATACAAAAACAAACCGTTTAACACCGTATTCTGAAGCCAGATCAATTAAATTTTTGCTTCCCTCGATATTATTGCGCACCGCCTCTTCGGCATTCATTTCCATCAGTGGGACATGCTTGTAGGCCGCCGCATGGAAGATCACTGTTGGGCAGTGGGTTTTAAAAACTTCTTCCAGCGAATCTCTGGCCTGGATATCACGCACCAGGGGCACTTTATTGAGCTCTTGATATTTTTCTTCCAGCTCCATGTCAATATAAAAAATGCCGTTTTCATCATGATCGAGCAGGATCAACTTTTCCGGTCTCAACTGGGCGATCTGTCGGCAGAGCTCCGAACCAATCGACCCGCCTGCCCCTGTTACCAGCACTCTCTGTCCGGCCAGGTAGCCGGCGATCGATTCCATATCCAGCTTCACCGGCGGCCGTCGCAGGAGGTCCTCGATATCCACATCTTTCAGGGCTTTAAAGGTAACCTGCCCTTTTAAAATTTCAAAGATGCCGGGAACAGTTTTAATCTTCACCGGCAGGTCAGCACACCTGGCAACAATTTCCTGCAGGGTGCTGTAGGGCGCTGAAGGCATGGCAATGATAACTTCTTCTACACCCATTTCTTCCACTAGCCCGGGCAGGTCCTCCCTGGTCCCCAGCACCCTCAGGCCCTGGATGATCTGCTTCTGCTTGGCAAGGTCATCGTCGACAAAGCCGATTACCTTGAGTTCCACTGCCGGTTGATGTTTTTTCAGCTCCCGGGCTACCAGTATGCCTGCTTCCCCGGCTCCGACTATTAAAGCATTTCTCTGGCTTCCTCCCGCTCTCCTGCGGCTGAAATAATCTGCCAGGAGGCGCACGGCCAGCTTTGAGCCGCCGATAAATATAATCAGCAGGACCCAGGCAATGATATAAACACTGCGGGGCAGCATGCCGAAAAAATAACTGTAAACGAAAGTCCCGGCCAGGCCTGCTGTAACAGCAATTACAATGAGCATCAGTTCATCTATACTGGCGTAACGCCAGACCCGGCGGTAAAAACCGAAAATAAAATAAGCTGCCAGGTTAATCAGCACCGCGGGCAGCAAAATCGTTTCCAGCCTGTCGATCCACATAGAAGGAATATTCCCATCAAATCGAAGATAAAGGCTGAGGGCAAAAGCCGCCATGACCAGTGCTGCATCGAGCAGGGCAAATCCCACCTGTAATATTTTACCGTTATATTTAGCCATTCAAAACCTCCGACTTCATTTCCATATTCCCAGGCCCTGTTTTCGTCAAAGACCTTCTTCTATAAATCACTTCTCTAAAACTTGATCCAATCGCACTCTCTTTTCCGACATCATGCCCTTACAGTAAATCTTTAATTACTTCTATAACCCTCTCCTGATCTTCAATGCTCATATTGGACCCGGAAGGCAAACAGAGGCCCTTTTCGAAGAGGTCGTCGGAAATGCTGAGCTCCCCTCTGTCATTAAGATTAGCCTCTTTACCTTCACGCCCTTCCAGCGGTATTGATTTCCTTGCTTGCCCCTCGTGGGGATAATAAAGGGTACCTTCGTAAAGCGGTTGCCGGTGCATCGGCTTCCAGACCGGCCGCGCTTCAATATTTTCCGCTTCCAGAGCATCGATGATCTGTTCCCTGCCCATACCGCAGAGGTCCGGGTTAACGGTAAGGGCGGTCAGCCAGCGATTGGCCTGCCCGTAACCCGCTTCGGGCATAAATTCGAAGCCGTCTATATCCCCAAGGGATTCCCGGTAACGTGCGAAAACAGCGCGGCGAGCGGCAACCCGCTGCTCCAGCACCGTCAACTGGCCCCGGCCGATCCCGGCCAGCACATTGCTCAGGCGGTAATTGTAACCGGTTTCAGTATGCTCATAGTGCCGGACAGGCTGCCGGGCCTGGGTGGCCAGGTAGCGGGCTCTTTCCAGTGCTTCCTCATCATTGGAGAGCAAAGCTCCGCCTCCCGAAGTGGTAATAATTTTGTTCCCGTTAAAAGAGAGTATGCCGAAACGCCCAAAACTACCGCACCGGCGGTCCCGGTATGTGGCCCCCAGGGCTTCGGCGGCATCCTCAATCAGGTCCACCCCATAGCGGTTGCAGAGGTCTTCAACGGGCTCCATGTCGGCACTCTGGCCGTAAAGGTCAGTTATAATTACCGCCTTTGGCAGCCCGCCGGCTCTCCCTGCATCTTCAAAAGCCCGGGCCAGGGCTGCAGTGCTGATATTCCAGCTCTGCGGCTCGGCATCGATAAAGACAGGTTCTGCACCGACATACAAAATGGGGTTTGCCGTAGCGGCAAAAGTAAGGGAGGAGCAAAACACCCGGTCCCCTCGCCTTACACCGGTCAGCAGCAGGGCCAGGTGAATCGCTGACGTGCCTGAACTTAAAGCAAGCGCCCCTCTTACTGAAACATATTCCGCCAGCTCTTTCTCGAAAGCATCGACATGCGGCCCGAGAGGGGCAATCCAGTTGGCAGCAAAGGCCTCTTTTATATATTCCATTTCCCGACCGCTCATATGCGGAGAGGATAAATAGATACGCTTTCCTTTCTCTGCCAACTCTCAACCTCCAGTCTCAGCTTAAAGAACTGCACCTTTGAAGTAGCATATCGCTTGAAGGATCATTTGACAATTCTGGCCGGTACACCTGCTGCTGTACATCCTGCCGGCAGATCCTCAGTAACTACTGCCCCGGCGCCAACTGTAACACCTTCACCGACCGTTAAACCCTGCAGAATGGTAGCCCCCGTGCCGATCAAACACCCGGCTTTAATGTGAACATTTCCGGAAATATTGACCCGCCACATCAGGGTACTGTAAGCATCAATCACGGCGTCGTGTCCAATTCCGCAGCCGGGATTAATGGAAACATGGTCACCGATCTTAATATTGGTTGTCAGCAAGCAACCTTTATTGATCAAAACCCCGTTCCCGATTGAAACTTCTTCATTTAAACAGACCCCGGGATGAACCAGTGAAGCGAAAGCTAAACCGGCCTTTACCGCTTTATTGGCCAGCTTTTTCTTGGCTTCAGTATCCCCAACAACTACTATACAGGCGAGATTATCCGACAGGTTATGAATAGCTTCCCAGCCAGCGTAAATGGGATAGCCGCGCCTGGTCTGCCCCCCCAATTTTTCATCTTCATCGATAAAACCATATAAATGCCATTTCTCTTTTTCGGAGTTCTGCTCATTAATTTCTTCCACTAACAAACTTGCCTCCCGGCCGAACCCCCCGGCTCCGATGATTACCAGCTTGGCGGACATATTCTTGCCCTCCCAAATATTTTTAATTACTCGTTATTATTTTTAGAACCCATAAATTCAGGCATAGTGGCCGTACCTTCCCGGTTGATTCCTTCCGCTTTTAAAACTTTCACTACTGTCAGAGCCAGGATCTTCAGGTCAAGCAGAAAACTCTGGTGATCGACATACCAGACATCCAGTTTAAACTTTTCTTCCCAGCTCAAAGCATTTCTGCCGTTAACCTGAGCCCAGCCTGTTATCCCCGGTTTTACCTCATGCCGTCTGACCTGTGCCGGCGTATACCTCTCCAGGTACTGCATCAGCAACGGCCTGGGGCCGACAAAACTCAGCTCTCCCTTTAAAACATTGAATAGCTGGGGTAACTCATCTAAGCTAAACCTTCTCAGAAACCTTCCCAAACCGGTTAAGCGCTCTTCGTCGGTGGCAAGTTCCTTTTCACCGGCCTTGATTTTCCTCATTGTCCTGAACTTGTAGAGCCTGAATGGCCTGCCGTTTAAACCCGGCCTCTGCTGTGTAAAAAACACCGGTTTGCCCATCTTTACATAAATTAACACTGCTAGAATTAACATGAGCGGCAACAATAAAATTATCAAGACCAGGGCAATGATCAGGTCAAAAGCTCTTTTTAACACGCTCCCTAAACCACCTTTACTTAAACCAGGCCCATGGCCCGATTGATCACCTCATTAACTTTATACACGTCATACTTCTCTTCAGCCAGCCTTCGGCTCACCTCACCCATCTTCTCTATTAATGCCGGCTCAAGGATAAATTTTTCCATCGCCTCTGCTAAAGCCTTGCTGTTCTTAACTGGAACGAGAAAACCATTTTCACCATCTATCACAGTTTCCCGGCAGCCCGGTGCATCAGTTGTTATAACCGGCCTGCCAACGGCCATTGCTTCCAGAACAGTGCGGGGTGTACCTTCCATGTATGAGGGCAGCACGTACACACTTGCCCTGGCCAGGTAAGGCCGCACATCATCAGTTTGTTCGATATACTCCACGATACCCTGTTCTTTACTCTTCTTCAGTTCTTCCCCTTTTATCGCCGATGGACTTCCTTCATACGACCAGCCAATCAGTGAAAATTTGGCCTCCGGATATTTGTCATGGACCATTCTTGCCGCTTCAAGATACTCATGAATTCCCTTTTCCCTGATTAACCTGGCAATAAGCAGAAAATGAACCGGACCTATCGGTAATGGTTCTGCTTTAAAATATTGAAGATTTATCCCCGAACCGTTAACAATTTCTGTTCTGGCAGCATCGATGATTTTCAAATTTACAAAGCAATTCCTATCATCAGGGTTCTGAAAAATAATCCGTCTGTTTCTCCTTGCCGCAAGCCTGTACAGGAAAATGACCATACCGCGCAACAAAGATCCCCCAAAAGAGGTTGCCCCAAAAACATAGCCCAGCCCGGTAATCATTGAAAATACTTTAACCCTTGGGTTAAAATACGCAGCCAGTGAGCCATAGATAACCGGTTTAATCGTATACAAAAAAAGGTAATCAGGCTTTTCAATTGCCAGCAGCTTTTTTAAAGAAAAAAAGAGAGCCAGATCGCGGAGAGGATTTAAGCCGGTCCGCTCCAGGGGGATTTCCCGGTAAGCAACGCCCAGCATTTCAAGATCTTCTGCTGCCTCTTGCCCTGGAGCAGCAGCGGTAACAGAATAATTCATTTCCACCCAGCTGCGGATCAAATCGCCCCTGAATCTTAATAGTGAAGAGCTCAACCCCCCGATGATCACTATTTTACCCATTTTAACCCCTTTTTTATTAATCCTGGCCCCTAGTTTTCATGATAATGTCATCTTCAGGGAATAGCCCCTTTAATTTGTGTATTCTTGTAACCCCGACCGCGGCAAAAATAGTTAGGTATGCAGCCAACTTTTGCCGGTGCCTCCAGGCTGTTCCATAGTTGGTCGTTCCCCATGAATACATCAGGACCAGGCTAAAAACAAGCACGGCAGCAGTTGAAACAACCTGTTTTTTGCCAGGCCATAGCAGACAAGACCCCTTTACGCTTAAAACTATTAATACGACGTAAATTAAAATATCCAGAAAACCGAAAAGATCTGATATGTTTTCTACCATCCAAGGAAAGGGAGCAAACAAAAAATAGATCATTCTGATCGGGCTTTGCCAGATAAGATCAAAGTAGTTTTGAGGCACCATCCCCTGCAAATATGATGTCCGGCTAACTTTTTTTCTTTCCACTACCGTACCAATAAATTCAGGAGTGAACACATCGGCGACATTAGCGGGAATCTGGTAACTGATTATATTGCTCAGTAAAACAAAAGCCAGTATGACCATTACCCCGGCCAGGATCAGCTGGGTCCAGACCAGTCTGAATCGTTTTTCTCGCGGGCTGTAAAAAATGAGCATGATTATATATATTGCACTGAGCAAAAACAGGACCCCGTGCAAAGCGCCAGCCAGGGCTACTGCAATAAAAGCTCCACCTATATCAAGAATCTTACCGTTATACAGCCATTTCACAAAAAAGTAAAAAGAAGCGGTGAGAAAAAGGATGATCAGGGTTTCCCTGAGCAGGATTGCCGCAAATGAATTCAGTGATGGAATAAGCATAAAGAACAGGGCGGCAAACCTTGCTGCTCTCTGCTTGGCAATCATGTTAGTCGTTTTGTAGACTAAAAAAATGGCAAGCAGGCTAAAATAAACATTAAAAATCTGGGGCACGAGAGAAATCCGTCCGAAAATATAATAAAGAATTCCGATCCAGGCTGAATAGTAGTGCGCACCGGTCATTCCACCTGGCTCCCCACCCTGCAGCCAGTATTGGGCGTTTTTCCAACCATGATTTTCAAAATTAATAGCATCTGATCCCGGACCTTCACCAGGGAGATCAATGCCGGTATAAGTTTGTAGCAAGGCCAGACCTAACCGTATCACAAGTGCTATATATATAATCTTTCTCAAAACTGGATCTTCAATCCGGTTTATTAAGACAATAATTAATATTATGCTCACAGCGATAAAATAGTAGGAGAAAAATACATTGCATGAATAGAATATCCACACTCCGACCACTACCACTATGGCACATGATATAATTGAAAACTTTTTTTTCGGATGATTATCAGTCAACTTTTTGCTCCTTAATTTCTTAACTATAAATCACAAAGCCCATTCTTCTTGCTAACAATTGTTAAATGCCTAAATAAAAGCAATACAACAATAAAAGTTACAACAGCAATTATAAATAAATTTGTTGAGGGGATATGCAGCGCTAAAAGCAGCACCGCTATACCGACCAATATGATATTGGCGGCATATATAATAAGCACAGTCTTTTTCACAGAAAACCCCATGCTGATCAGAACATGATGGATATGACCTTTATCAGCTTTAAATATAGATCTTTTACCTGCAATACGTCTGTATATGGCGTAAGTAACATCCAGAACAGGATAAGCAAAAATGAACATGCTACCTAAAACCAACTGGGCTGAAAAGGGATATTTAACTGCATAAAGATGTGATGTAGCCAGGATAAAACCAAGAAGCATGCTGCCTGTATCACCCATGAAGATTTTTGCCGGATTAAAATTAAAAATTAGAAATCCCAGACAAGTCCCTGCTCCGATAAGCTGGACCCCCATTACGGAGAGCCGGCCCCCTTCAAGATAGGAAAGCAGGGCCATTGCCAAAAAAATTATTGCTGCCGTTCCTGAAGCCAAACCATCAAGGCCATCAATCAGATTAACTGCATTGATTATCAGGACTATCCAACCAATAATCAATATGAAAACAACAAAGCCCGGGATATTAAAACGGCCAAAATAATCAACCATAAACCTAAAGAGATGAGCATTCCATAAGACAACAAATGAGGCTGCAAGTACCTGTCCACATAGTTTAAGAAAAGGATTAATGTCGTAAAGATCATCAAGTAATCCTGTAACGAGCAAAACCAATGTTGAAATAATTAAGGAGTTTAATTTATCCTCTACCGGTAAAAATATATATAAAATAACAGCAAAACTGATAAAAATACCTAAACCACCTAGAAGAGGGGTTGCCTCTATATGTGTTTTGTGCATACCCGGATTATCGACAATATTCTTCAACCGAGCAAATTTTATTATTACAGGAGTAATCACTACAGTAGCTGCGAACGCAAGAAAAAATAATAAGATTAACCATTTTGTTGATAACATCAAATTTAGTACTCCCTATAAATTAAATATCTTAACCCAAATCTAAATAACCCCATAATATAACCAAAGCCATATGAAAAATGTATTATAAAATATATTACTGGTAAAAGCCATAACCTAGCATTATCTTGAATTGCATCCTTTGAATATATCAAGGCTACTGTAATATATATTATTAATAACACTACATTCACCAGGAGAACTTGTATATAAAAAAAAGACGCTATGAGCGCTAATATTATGTAAAAAGTAAATAATGGTGGAACAATATGTCGAAATGAAGCAATATTTTTACGTTTAAATTGCGCTAAAATTTTCCAAAATCCGTTATAAAATTGCTGTTTCATTAAACTTTTTAATGTAGGTCTGGAATACCAATAAGATTTTATTTCTGGATTATATAATATCTTCATGCCAGCCAAGATCATTCGATGGTTAAATTCATAATCTTGTCCTCGTATCATCATTTCATCAAATAATCCCAGCTGAGTAAATACTTCTCTTTTATATAAACCATAGGCTACCGTATCAACATATTCTAAATTCTTAGCATAACGAAACTTTGCATTCCCCACACCAAATGGAGACTTCAAAGCATATGCTATATCTTTTCCAATTTTAGTATTTGAAACAATTTCAACTCGTCCTCCAACACATTCGGCATCATATGCTTTAATTGTCTCTAGTGATTTTTGTAAAAATGAGTTTGCCACATAAGCATGCGCACCAAGTAACAGTATATATTTACCTTTAGCTTGTTGTATTCCAATATTTAAACCTACAGGCGTATGTCTCTCTGAGTTAAAAAGTAATTTTATTTTATTATTTTCTTTTACCAAGCGTTTTACTATTTTTCTGGTATTATCGATAGACATCCCGTCAACAATAATGATTTCATAATCAAAGTCAACTTCGTTGACTAAAATAGATTGTACACATTTTTCTATAAAATTTTCTTCGTTATATGTAGGAATTATTATGGACACTAATTTTGTGATCACAAATCACCTCTTATTGATATCAATCAAAATAATCATAGTTTTATAAATAAGTTCTTTAACCCAATCCACGGCTTGGTCAGCTTTTATTAATCTAACCTTTTAATTTATTTATCTATTTTAAAAAATTAATTTGTTTAATTAAGAAGTACTTTGTGATATTGAACTTTTAATTTAAAACCTCTTCGTACATGCGAATATATTGATCAGCCGTTTTTTCCAAACTAAACATTGATGCTTTTTCCAAGCCAGTTTTTCTCATTCGCATATAAAGATCTTCATCTGACAATACTTTATTTATTGCATTTGCCAGAGCTCGTTCATCGCCCGGAGGGAAAAGCAAACCGGCTCCCTCAACAATCTCGGCAAGCCCCTGCACATCACTGGCTAGAACTGGTAACCCTGATGCCATTGCTTCTACAGCTACAAGGCCAAACCCTTCCCAGTGCGATGAAAGCACAAATATATCCGCTGCCTTCATGACTCTTTCAATGTCACCTCTAAACCCAAGAAATGTTACCCTGTCTGAAAGCCCAAGTCTTTTTGTTTCTTCTTGATAACTATTCTTTAGAAAACCATCACCGGTAAGAACAAGTTGATAATCATTCGGCAATAAATTCATTGCCTTTATCAAAGTACCGTGGTCTTTTTTGGGAGTCAAACTGGCAACCATTAATATTATTTTTTGCCCTCTTTTATAACCTTTTGCTAAATGATTTTTTGGTAGAGGTTCAGCTTCATTAAATTTTCTTATATCGATTCCATTGTATATGGTAATTGTTTTACTCTGAATCTCCGGAAGCCATTTTTCAAGCAACATTCTGGCTGGTTCACTAATGCATGCTATTTTCTCATAACTGTCATAGACAAATCGATCCAGCAGCTTAAAATAATATTTGTTTCTCCGCCTGTTATGTGTGCTGTGTTCGGTCATGATAGACTTTATATCTACTCTGGATATTTTTTTTGCCAGAGCGAACCAGTATATCGAGGGGAAAAGATGAACGTGTATTAAATCATAATGATTAGCTTTAATAAATTTTTTGATTCTTGAAATCTGATTGGGGGAATATACATTTTTTATGCCTGTTTCAAAAACAGGTATATTCACATCTTTCATTTTATCAATACCTGGACTGTTATGATTTAAAACTAACACTTCTGGTAACAGACCTTTTTGTCGTAGGACCGGAAGAAGATCTTTTAAAAGGCTTTCCGCCCCGCCGTAACCAAGGCTGTTTATTATGAAAAGTATATTCAAGGTTATTAACCGCTTTCGTTTAAAATTAACCGCTTTAAGCTTATTTATTTTTATTTCACTAAAACATCTGCTACTTTCTTCGCCCTGTTAATCCAGGTATGCTTTTCTGCCGCCTTGAATACTTTCTGCTTTTTTTCTTCAAGCATTTTTGGATCAGCTAAAATATTTAGCAGTAATTCTTTGGCTTCATCTATTGAGTTAACTACCCAACCAATATCTTCTCTTTCAAC
The DNA here is from genome assembly GCA_034189085.1 of Bacillota bacterium. Classification (GTDB taxonomy): domain Bacteria; phylum Bacillota; class Dethiobacteria; order DTU022; family DTU022; genus M55B129. The sequence continues at coordinate 55,035 of JAXHVH010000009.1, forward strand.
AAAACGAGCTACCTCGGTATGATTATTAGTTATTATCGGCTTTCCATAACTAATGGCCTCGAATACTTTGACAGGCATTACAAACCTCAAATATTCATGTTTTCCCCTCAGCAAGACAAAAATATCCGCATCTTCATATACACTTGCTAAGTTATCACCAGACTTATGTAATATTTTAATATACGGTGTTAAGAAAGGTTTATAGAAGTTGTTAAATATTTCCCATTCTTCTTCTCTGCAAACCAAATTAATTTCAAATTTTTGTTGATCTGAAATTGTACTTGCTAATTTAAATAAAGGAGTTAAATCATATAAAGGGGGTTTAATTCCACCCACATAGATCATCTTAACCATATTACTTGGTTTGTTACTACTAAACATCGCCGTCGTGCCTGGTGGTAATTCTTCGAACCTTGTTCTAGAGTTAAACCAAGTTGGCAACGCTTCTTTCATTGTAAGTGATGGTAAAAAAATTACTTGAGCACACTTTGAATAACATATTAAATCATAGTAATAAAAAGGTAATGCAGCATAATACTTATGAAACTTGATGGATTTCTTATAAATATCAAACATCCAATATATATCTCGATAAAATAATCCAATCGGTATTTCATGGGAATTAGCCCATCCGAGAAAAGAATTGTCCAATGAAATATATAACGGCAGATGATGCTTTTCTGTAAGTGCTGACGGCATAGTACTAGACTCTGAATATATAAAACAATATTTCTTTCCCTCCCTTAATTCATCCTTAATTTTACTGATAGCTTCTTTTCTTCTAGCACCGCTACCGGCTACTTCTTCTACTTCATAACCTATTCTTTTAAAAGCCTTTATCATTTGATAAGGTCTTACTGAACTACCCGAAAAACCACTTTCATAAACTGGTTGTGGATGATGAAAAATCATAGTCTTTATCAATTTAAAACCTACTTTACACTAAAGATCTTTTTCTATAGCCAGTTTCTGCAAAAATAAAACACATCAATCAAAACTGTCACACACATAACAACTTTTGCACACTTTGATAAAAATACAAACTACTTCGCCAGTCTAATAAACAAAGTGATCATACGAAATAATAAAATCCTGAGCATTTAAATTATTAAATAGAATTGTAAAATGTTAATCCTTGAAAATTATATCTGATGCGATTCTATCCGCAGCATTTCCGCTGCCATACATGTCGATATCATTTCCTTCACTGCCAATAGCTTCAAAAATACAATCTCTTATCTGTTGGCCATTCACAGGTGGGCACAATCTGTTCCATCTCATTTCAATCAACTCCGTCCATTCTGTCTCATTCCGCAATGTAACACTGGGGACTTTATAGAAATAAGCCTCTTTTTGTACACCACCTGAATCTGTAGCGATAAGAATAGCATTTTTCTCTAAAATAATCATATCTAAATAACCTACCGGTTCAATAACCATAATATCAGGGCTGATCATGCCAAGTAAATTATATTGCCTGAGTTTATCTTTTGTACGCGGGTGAATCGGAAATACTACCATCATATCATCAGCCACCGCATTAAAACCGTCAATAATCGTTTCTAACCTCTTCTTATCATCCGTATTTTCAGCTCTGTGTAGTGTCGCCAGTATATAATTTTTCTCACTCAAGCCAAGATTTCCCATAATTTGACTAAAGTTCTCTGCTTTTCGAGCATAAAATAGAGCAGCATCATACATAACATCACCGATAACTTTAATATGATCCTTGGAAATACCTTCTCTTAAAAGATTATTACATGCCGTATCAGTTGGAGCAAAAAGCAGATCGGAACTGTGGTCGGTAAGCACCCTGTTTGTCTCTTCAGGCATTCTCCGGTTATAAGATCTCAGGCCTGCTTCTACATGGGCAACCGGTATATGCAGTTTTACCGCGGCTAAAGCACCAGCCAAAGTCGAATTAGTATCACCATAGACAAGAACCCAATCAGGTTTTTGTTCTAAAAGTACTTCTTCTATCTTTATCAGCATATTGCCTGTTTGATTACCATGATTTCCTGATCCTACGCCCAAATTAATATTTGGTAAAGGAAGCTCTAGCTCCCTGAAAAAAACATCAGAAAGATTGTCATCATAATGCTGGCCGGTATGAATCACATACTCTGTAACTGAATCATATTTGTTAAAAGCCCTGGAAACCATCGCCGCTTTTATAAATTGTGGGCGAGCCCCAACGACTGTAACAATTTTCATCATAGAGTATTCCCTTCGCAATAGATTATTAATTACAATAGTTTTGCGTAAAGTTTCAACAGCTTTTTTTCTTCATTCTTCCAGTTGTATTTTTGTAAAACTGCTTCACGCCCTCTTTGACCCATAGCCTCAGCTTCTTTAGGATGATCAAATATATATTTGATTGCACTGGCAATGGCAACAGGATCTTTGGGATCAACGGTGAGGCCGCATTGATTACCATTGACGATTTCTTTCCAGTAGGGAAAATTAGACGCAATTACCGGTAGTCCTGCGGCCATATATTCAAACATTTTAACAGGCAGTGATTCAAGGTAATTTGCTGCTGGATAGAGTAATACTAGTCCTGCTCTCGATCTTTGTAAAACTTCAGCAACCTGGTCTCGATTTAACCACCCTTTAAAATCGACTAGCGACCATTCTTCCAATGAAGTTATTTCTTTTTCAAATGTATCATTCTCAAATTTACCACCTAAAATCAATTTATGGCTATAAGATGAATCGACCAAACCTATTGCCTTAATAATCTCTCTCAATCCTCTAATTTCTGTGATACCACCAATATATACAATGCAATTTGATCTTTTCAAATAGTTATTATCATTTGGTGTTATGCAATTGAATTCATCACACACAGGAAAATTTTTCACAACAACAACATTTTTATTTATTTCATAAAACCTTTCTGCGATTGACGATGTCGCAGTAACTATAGCATCAAAATGCTTTGATATAGCTTTTTCAACAAGATTAAAGATATTTGATATGGTTGTACGGAAAGGACACCATATCCAACTTTTCCCTAGAATCTGCTTAGGCACATCTTCATGAACATCATAAATTACTTTCGTACCTGATAATCGGATCAATAGACCTATTAATATAAGTTCGGGATCGTGTATATGATAGATAGCTGCTTCTTCTTTTAACGCCTTTTTATATAACATCCAAGATGTCCTAACAATACGAGTGAACCGATTGTAAGCCTTAGGAACCGTTTTAATCGTAATTCCTTCAACATTTGTAAACCTTTCGCCAGCCGCGACTAAAACAACATCATAACCTGCTTTCCTAAGAGATTTGCATTCTTTGTAAAATATTCTCACATCAAAAGGATCATGTACAGATGTTATATGGACAACTTTATTTTTAATCGTCAGCCGACCTCCAGCCATTCCAACCTATTTTTCCCAATCATACTGCCTCAATTATAAATTATTTATTACACTTTTATATACTTCTATTTCCTTATCTACGATAACAGACCAATCAAAATTAAGGGCCCTTTTTCTTAAATATTCATGATCTATAGGCATTTTTAATATCCTGACAACCGCTTCAGCAAATCTTTCTTCAAATTGTTCACCTTCCTCAACTACCATACCTCCATCACCTATTGCTTCAGAAATACCGCCGACATTACTTCCCACAACTGGGCAACCACAGGCTTGCGCTTCCAATACAACACAAGGGAACCCTTCATTTCTACTAGGTAAAATCATAACATCAAATAAATTCATCAATGATGCAACTTCGTTAGGCAAAATTTTACCCGTAAATATCGCTTCAATATCATATTCTTCTAGTTTTCTTTCTATAATATCTTTCAAATTACCATCGCCCACAATTACAAATTCTACATCCGTTTTAGATTTTATTTTTAAGAATATTTCCGGCAATTGATCCGCACGTTTTACTGATATTAGGCTTCCGACAAACCCAACAATCTTTTTCTCTCCACCATCTATTTTAAGCTTTTCGACAACAATTGATTTCGCATGTGGCTTAAATATTTTTGTATCTACTCCATTTGGGATAACTGCAAAGTTATTCTTACTATAACCAATCTCAAAAGCTGATTCTTTCAGTTGCTGACTTACGAAAATTACCTTCTTTGCTGAATTAAGTGCTTCAATTATATTATTTTTAAGCTTTGGCTTAATTAAAGGCAGTGTATGGATTTCTGAACCATGAGCTGTAATTATGTAAGGTATACCAATAATTTTATGAATTTGAAAAGCTATATATCCCTCCGGATAGGCTCGGTGAGCATGAATCAAATTGTATTTATATTTTATTTTGTATTTGTTAAAAATTTTTTTTGCCCATGCTATATACATTGACTCCATGAAGAAATGACCGAAAACTCCATAGCTAAGACATTCTGTCATCACATTTAGACCATTTGATTGCTTAATCGGTACAACATTTTCATATGTTTTTCTTTTGATTAATTTTTTTAAGCATCTTATCAATAAAGAATCTTTGTGGCTAATTATTAATAAGTCAATTCTAATTCCTTTTCTTATTAAATTTACTATCCTTTGATATATAAAAATACCATTATTCGGTTCTTTTACCCTTGGATATAAGCCGGAAATTACAAGTATCTTCATTACATATATCCTATTCCTTTTCATCTTATTTTTCAGATTTTGTTTCCTATACTCTGTGAACAGTTTAAATTATCAATGAAAATGGCTTCAATAATAATTAATTCTTTTCTCTATTTTGATTTAGTAAGGCATAATCATATTTTCTGATGATAATTTTTTAACAACCTATATGTTATTAATGGTACTTTCAAATTGTAACATATTAGTAAATATAACATTTTGCTAGACACCGTATTTAGTTGAGGTGTTGCATTGTTTTTTCTCATCTCCATAAGTAATTTTTTAATATTTATATTATCCATTAATCTTAGTTTTTCATTCCATGATAATTTACTATTATTAATGATGAAACTCTGGTAATCCCAGATTTCTCGAAACAATATTTTATTCAAAAACTCAAATGCATTTTTTGAATTTAAACCCCAAAAAGAAATTAAATCTTTATAGCTTTCATAAACAACAACTCTACTGCTTGCTAAATCACCTACATATTTGTTGTATATCACATCTTTGATTATTCGCCTGTAATATACGTAAGAATTTATAATTTCAACTTTTTTAACATACTTGTAGTACTCATTGTTGAAAACTATATCTTGACTTCTTCTGATTCCGGGAAATTTTATATTATTTTCTTTTATCACTTTAATTGAATACAATTTGTTACATGGTGATCTCATATTAATTTGATCATATAACTCAAAAAATATTTTACTGAAAGACTCTCTATTTTTAATAGACATATCAAATATTTTTGGTTCTTTTTCAGCAATTAATTTTTTATTATTATCAAAATGTAATTCTTTAATAAAACCAATTGCCAAATCTGCATTATTTTTATTCATAGCATTAATATATTTTTTAATAGCATCCTGTGGTAAAAAATCATCTGGATCACAAAAAGCAATAAATCTTCCTTTTGCTAATTCAAGGCCTTTATTTCTTGCCACACCAGAGCCACTGTTTTTTTGATTTATTAAAGTAATATTTTTGTGTTTTTTCGCATATTCATTACAGATTTGGCCACTAGAATCAGTCGATCCATCATTGATTAATATAATTTCAATTTTTTTAAATGTCTGGTTAAGAACGCTATCAATGCAGTATTTTAAATATTTTTCAACGTTATAAACAGGTATAATTATTGAAACCATTTATTCACCAGCTTTATCATTATACGGTAATTAATTTTTTATTCACAATAATATGTCCACTCGATTTTAAAATCATTCTATTGCATAATTCTTCATAACTACATTGGGTTGTATTAACCTAAACTATTAAAAAAATTAATTGACGGAAAACAAAACAACCTAATAAGAAGAAAATTATAAATAGCTATGTACCAGTTTAACATTAATATAAAATTTCTGAACTTGTCCCTATCGCCGTGGAATTTCCATGGCGTAGGATTATGCTGTATTTGACCTGATATCACCCCTTTCTGCGGACAACTCATTTTTTTACTGTAGTCAAACGTCTTATTTCGTTCTTTAACAACACCATATCCCGGTAGCCCTTGATGCGGTGGAACCGCGACTCTGCCTCCAACAAGCCTGCTGCCACCCATCTTTGGACCATCTTACCGTTTTTCCAGCGTTTCACATTACCGGTTCGGTCACGAACGATGTTAAAAGCCGATTCGATGGGGTTGGTGGCTGGCAGGCTCTTTTTAACCTCACTTCCCGCGTATTTTATAACTATGAATCATTGAAAATCATAAAATAAGCGGCTTTGCAGCAATATTTTTATTGCAATTCCTCCAAAACATAGTTATAATTATAACTATGAGA
>JAXHVH010000090.1:0-1518 GCA_034189085.1 Bacillota bacterium
GCCGGCAGCGTTGGTTTCTGTCAGCCGGTTGCCCACGGCATCAAAAGTATAGGCAGTGTCGTTGGCTGTTCCCGCATAATCGGCACTGGTGAGGCGGTACTGGGCGTCATAGGTGAAGGTCACATAGGTGCGGATGTCCAAGCTGCCGTCCGGCTGCTTGTGGTGCACCTTGGTCTGGTACACCTTGCCGTTGGCATCGAAGATCGTCTCGCTGATGTTCCCCAAAGGGTCGGTGACCCGATAGGGGCGGCCCAGGCTGTCATGGGCGTAGGTGACGGTGCCGCCCGAGGCGGTCCCTCTGGTGATGGACTGGATCAGGTTGAGGCCGTCGGCGTCGAAGGTGTAGTCGGTGATGCGCCGCCGCCAAAGATCGGCATTTTTTTTCTCTTGGCCCGCCCTTCAATTGTCGACCCTCGCCGGGTGATTCCTAAAACCGCACTTTTTGATCCCAAAAACATCGATTTAACACTGAAAAACGGCCATATTTTTGGCTTAAACCCGCGCCAATTGCGCATCTAGCTTGGTCCGACCCCGGCCGCCCGGCCGAGACCGGCCGACCGCCGCCCCGGCCGACCGGCCGAACATTATTTGCACATTTAATCCCATTAGGCCAGCCGGCCCACAAGCGCAAATTATTTTATAAATCAGCCCTCTATCCCCTGTTTTACCGCCGTGTCAAAGAACCAAATTTCAACCAAAAATCGCAGAACCGTAACGATAGTTCGATTTGTTTTTCTAATGGGTAAAGGGCAGATCTGACCTCTTTTTCGCTCGTTTCATTTCAAAAATCTTACTATATAATATCCAATAAGAGCAGGAATTATCCATACCCAAAGGACTTCAAATATTATTTTTGTATTCGAATAACCCAATTTTCTTCTGGGTTGTACTGTCGTTTCATATATCCCAGCAAATAAAAGCAATAGAGAAAAAACTATTAGCCCCCAATGAAATTTTCCCAACACTTCATGGAGACTGAGCCGTATGTAAACGACAGCAACAAACACACCAAAAGCAGTTATAATATTAAGCCATTTCGCTGTTAGCATTTTCATTTTATCTATTTTCTGTAAACTTGTTGCATCATGTTGGTATTTGGTTTGTTTGGATATAAAACAAATCCTCCTGATGCATTTCCATCAGATATCCTTTCGGAAATAGTCGATGCGTCATCCCAGACCGTTTGAAGCGTTTGAAACTCCTGAAATCGCTTCACAACACCGGGTTGAGTAAAAACGGTTTCAACAGCATCATAAGCCCTGGTTACACCTTTAACGCCTTCAATTGTTGGAGTGCCGTAAGCATACACTCTAGCATTCCCTGCAAGTAAATCTATCGATAAATCCGCTGCATCGGCGAAAAGCATAGCATCTTCATTGCCGGGAGCTGCAAGAGCAGCAATTGCCCTGGTAGCAGAAGATGGTGCATCAAAAGCCACCGTATCTTTCTTTAATGCCTGTGTCAAATTATACCAGCTTAAACCCCAGCCAACAACTGATTTACCCAGGACAACACCTC
>JAXHVH010000091.1:0-1417 GCA_034189085.1 Bacillota bacterium
CGGTATCCTGATGCTACTGTTTATAGGGTTCAACCGTATCTGTCATTTTGCATATGTTCAACTGGATGCCATGCTTTGCGGATTTTTCAGGTTGGAGAAGCTGCCTGTGGTCAGCACATTCTGGCGGTATGTTGACAGCATGGGGATCAACCAGGGCAAGTCTCTTTTGACGGTCATGAGCGTTCTACGGGAACGGGTCTGGAAGCAGCTTGGTTTGTATTATGGCCAGATAAACATCAGTATCGACACCACCGTGGAAACGCTTTACGGCCGTCAGCAAGGGGGACGCAAAGGGCATAACACCAAAAACCGAGGTAAGAAAGGGTATCGACCGGTATTGGGTTTTATTGATCAGACCCGGGAATACATCGCCGGTAAATTGCGCGCCGGAGAGACCATTATAATGATTGTGTTTACCAGCCCATGGGCTGGCAGGAGCCCTGCCGGTTTGTGGTCATGCGTATACCCAAAGAACAAAAAGGTGAAATATTCGATTCATGATGCCAGAACCCCGTTGATGATTCATTTTCTCAATTTTCTGGATGAGGCCCGGAACAAACCAAAAGCATGGATGGAAGACGGCGGTTGGCCGCAAAATTTTGCTATCGCATGAAAGGGGCAAAAAGTTTTTTTCACGATATGAACAATAAAAAAAGAAGTTATTGAACGTAGTCACCGCCCGGAGGCTTAATGGGCGCAGTTTGAAGGTGACCGAAATGTGAACCGGCAGGCGAGAATGTCTACCGTCGATTAACTCTTTTTCAGCCGAAAGGCTGGTTGCGGGAAGTTACGTGCAAAATTCAGGTATCAATCTTCTGGAAACTGTGTTAAAAGAGGACTTGGAAGAACCGGGTGATCATTTGACCGACAGAAAAAAATTCGAAGCGTTGCCCTTCCTTTTGCCCTTCTGGATGATGTCGTAAAAAACCCGATTGTAGCGTGAACGTAAACTCATACGGGAGTATTGCCGATGTTCAACTTGCACGAAGTTATTGTCCGGCCCGTTTTTTCTTCGGAAGAGCAGCGCTTTCAAAAGTTTATGCATGCGTACCACTATCTCACGTCCCTGCCCAAAATCAGCGAGACTATCTGGTATGTCGCCACTTTTCGTGATCAATGGGTCGCCATCTTCAGTTTTTCCGCCGCCGCCGTTCTTTGCGGAATGCGCGGCTACGAAGCCATTTGGGAATGGGCCAACGACCTCAGCCAACAAGCCAGAAGCCGCTTCCGGTGTCGGTATCGCGACAAACGCTACCACGACAGCCGAACGCCGGATCAGGCCAATCCCCAAAAAACACTCGCCACCAACCGGGGCCATTGGACCATCGAAAACTGTTGCCATTACATTCTTGACTGGAATTTTGATGAGGATCGAAGCCGAATCAGCAAAGGCCATGGCCCTGAAAACATCACACGC
>JAXHVH010000092.1:0-1379 GCA_034189085.1 Bacillota bacterium
CTTCCTGCGGTGTGAACTCGGTCAGCACGCCTTCCACCCGTACGTTTTCCGGCATGGTCAGTTTGAGCCGCTCTTCGTTGCGAAAAACGCTTTTGATATGGTCGCTCTCCAAAACGCTGGTAACATCCCGGATACCCTGGGAGGCGGAGATGTTCAATTCACCATCGTTTTCGATTATCAATGCTCCCGCGGAACTCCCGGTATGGGTCAGCAATTGATGGATGGCTTTATCACTCAGGTCGCCAACCGTTAATTGGCTGCTCAGGAGTCGTGTGAACTCTTTGATGGATTCCTCGGTCTCAATCGATTCGAACAGCGTTTCGATCAGGCTGTTGAAAGCCCGTGCGCTCATCCCGATCTCGTCTTCCGAATCGACGACAATCTGACATTCCTCCGCGCTGCAATCCCCACCGTCGGCGCCTGTTTTGATTTGGCGGAATTTCTGGGTCACATACTGCATCCGCTCGCTGAGCAGGTGCAGCCGGGAGCCGACCACAGTTCGAGCCAGCGAGATGTTCAAAGCGGCCAGGATAGCCCCGGCCGCGATGGAGGCAAGGAAGAACCAGGGCGTCATCACCAGCTGGCTGGGGATGCCCATCCATGAAACGAAGAAAGGGAAAATAATACCAATCAACAAACCCAGCCCCACCATCCAGATCGATAAGTCATTAAATACTTTACGGGTCAAGCGGATCATTAAATGGCCTCCTTACAAATAAAAAGCACCTGATGTTTCAGGCTCTCTCCCACCTCTTGCGTTAGTGAAATATTTTACAACCGAAATTATAACAGAAAAATTTACCCTATTTTAATTTTAAACAGGTATTTTATAGCAGAGAAAATTGAGAAGTCTGCTCACATGAGAGGAATTTTAGATATGGAGCAGGTCATTTCTGAGGGACTTGACGTTAAACAATTTTCAGAACTATTGATAATCATAAGCGAATCCAACCGGCTTATGCTGCTGGACAGGATCATGGAAGGCCATGGTTTTGGTTTGGGGCATGCTGGCGAAGGGCAACCAAGAGCAAAATGTTGTCAACCCGAGCATTAACACCGTAACGATCATGTTTCTCTATGTTCCTGTGGTTTCCTTTTTAACCGGCATGCAAGGCATTCCACTTGACCGAGATTTATTACACTTTTCTGCTCTGGTTTATATTCGCCTGCCGCTGATCCTCGGCACTCTCAATAAAAAGGTCCTTATATGGAAGGGCGATAACTGGTTCAACCAGCAATACCGACCTATCATCGGAAAGATTGCCACGGTGGCATTATTATCCACCTTGGTTATTCTATTCTCTCTAAATGGATAGGAGCTTCTACAAAATTTTGACAAGCTTCTCCTCGCATCCATTCCCTTATTGCTTGGATTTGTG
>JAXHVH010000093.1:0-1360 GCA_034189085.1 Bacillota bacterium
TTTAGGAATCAGGACGGGTTACAGGTGTTAGTGACCAGTGTCATGAACGTAGGTCGCTGACCCACCACACATGAAAACGCTTTCTGTAAATACCACATCGCCGCCCTCGGTGATGCTTCGTGCCGATCGCCCGATTCCGGATTGCCCAATACCGAATACCTGCTCCCCGCCCTCTTTATTGCCGCTTGCGGCATTAAAACCCCCCATTTTCGCCGCTTTTACGGGATTGAAAAACTGCGCGCAATCTGTTACGCTCTAAATGTCTTAGAACAATCGTTCTGAATTTCCGTACAATATCACGAAGGGGCTTTACTCATGACGGCACAACTTAACGGAGCAACTGAAACAACAGCAAACGGTCGCCGAAAACGGGGCGGCCAACCAAGCAATACCAACGCCCTCAAGCACGGCTTCTACACCAAAAATTTCTCCCTCGCAGAACGGCGAGGCCTTGAAGCTACAAAAGAAATCGTCCTGGCGGATGAGATTACTTTGCTGCGCGTTTTGATAAGGCGCTTCAGTGACCAAATCCTGGCCAGTCGGGGCGTCCCCCTCACCGAATCGGCCCAGCATCTGGCAGTGATCGGCGAGGCGATGCTGCGGTTAGCGAGCCTGCTCCGCACCAACCACATGCTGGGAGGGACCAAAAACAGTAACCTTTCCGAACTGCTGTCCATCGGAATCGCGGAAATTTACACCGAATTGACCCACAATGAAGACTGATCCGTTCTTATTCGTTTCGGTTCGTTTCCTTCTGGAACGAATCGGAGAACAAGAGTTAGCCCGAGGAATGCCGTTCACTGAACAGTTTGGATTAAATTAAATGGATGGACCCGGAATTTCAGAGCTCGCCGCGTCACCACCTTCGGGGGTACCTCGCTATGATAGGTTAGATCTTTTCCTAATACCCAATCGCCTGATAACTAATCCCCTGTTAAATCAAGCATGAGTAGGTAGATACCGTCCGATCTCAGTGAAAAATCCCTGAGGGGATCTTATCTACGAACCAGGCTTACCTGCCTTAGGCTGGGTACAGATTCTCCCTCACGTCCCTGGCTGGTATTCTTTACCTCTCCAGCTTATCCTATTTAAAGAGACAAGGGCGGGTTGAAGCCCAGCGGACAAAATCCCTCACCTAGCCAGACCCCTCTATACACTGTGGGGCAGGTGGGCAGCTTGAGCTCCGCGAGAAATTATTATATAGGCGTTGTCCTTCCGAATAACAGCCGGCGACCGCGCGGGAGCACTTTCAACGTTTCGAATTCATGTATTGGCAATGATCAGGCTTAGACACTGGTTTGTAAAGAAAAAACCCGGAAATTATCATTCCGGGTTTAATTATTTTTGTTAGATTTCCTGG
>JAXHVH010000094.1:0-1347 GCA_034189085.1 Bacillota bacterium
GCGCCGTTTGAAAAAATCGATAGCCACGTTGGGAAAAATAACGTATGACAGGACATCTTCTTCCTGTTCAATATATTCAGCTATTTCTTTTTTGGCTTCTTCCAGCTGGGGTTTGAGCTGATCGGCCGGCCGTCCGCTGATAGGTTGTTCGTCTTTTAACACTTTTTCCAGGACATCCGGGTTAATTTCGCCGGGAGGCCTGCCGTAAAGCCCTCGCAGGTAGTTCTTAATTTCTGTTGAAACCATTTTATAGCGCTCACCAGTAAGGACATTAACCACCGCCTGTGTTCCTACAATCTGGCTGCTAGGTGTTACCAGGGGAGGATAGCCAAGATCGGCTCGTACTCTAGGCACTTCAGCAAGAACTTCCTTTAAAAGATGAGTAGCCTTCTGCTCCGCAAGTTGGGAAGCAAGGTTGGAAATCATCCCGCCCGGTATCTGGTAGCTGAGGACATTTGTATCGACCGCCAGGACATCTCGCGGTATTTCATAATCACAGCTGATTTCCTTAAAATGTTCACTTACCTTTACCAGCATTTCCAGATCGAGACCGGTATCATAGGGCGTGCCCTGCAATGCAGCAACCATGCTATCCGTTGCCGGCTGGCTGGCACCCATTGCCAGTGCGGCACTGGCTGTGTCAATAACATCGACTCCCGCTTCTACAGCCTTCAGATATGACATGGAGGCCATACCACTGGTATAGTGGCAGTGCAGCTGAACCGGCAGGCCTACTTCCTGTTTAAGACGGCTGACCAGTTCAAAGGCATCATACGGAGAAATAAGTCCGGCCATGTCCTTAATGCAAATTGAATCGGCACCTACATTTTTTAGATCTGCTCCCAGCTTTACAAAATGATCGTTATTGTGAAGGGGGCTGATAGTATAACTGATCGTGCCCTGGGCATGTGCGCCTTCCGCCTTTGCATATTTGATAGCCTGCTCCATATTGCGCAGGTCATTGAGGGCATCAAAAATTCTTATAATATCAATACCGTTGGCAACAGCTTTATTGACAAACTCAGCAAGGACATCATCGGGGTAGTGACGGTAACCAACTATATTCTGGCCGCGTAAAAGCATTTGCAATTTTGTATTGGGCAACCCTTTTCGCAGCTGCCTCAGGCGTTCCCAGGGATCTTCATCCAAAAACCTCATGCAGGTGTCAAATGTAGCTCCACCCCACACTTCCAGGGAATGATAACCAATCTGGTCCATCACTTCAAGGATCGGCAACATTTCGGCCAAACGCATCCGGGTCGCCAGCAACGATTGGTGAGCGTCGCGTAAAGAGGTATCGGTTATACCAATTTTTTTCTTTCCTGTCATTTTTCTACCCACCTTAAA
>JAXHVH010000095.1:0-1225 GCA_034189085.1 Bacillota bacterium
CTCCATTCAGGATCGCTGAGCGTAGCGTTACTTTTTCCCGGTAGGGGTTTAACTGCCCATTCTGCTCCGATGAAGCTTATGTGAATAAGGGGAAACATATCATTACCCCGTATGTATTGTTCTACGAAAGCTTGCTCCCAGCTTCCCGAAAGGTCGTCTGCGAAATCGTAGAAAGGTGTCGGTCTACCCCAGGCAGGTACAAACTCGGCATATTCGGATGCCTGCATATTGACATTGTCGAAAGATTGTCCCTCTTTGGGCAGGGGAAGAACACCCATAAAAAATCCCCTGACGGGAAGCTTCGGAGAATCTGACGGCGTTATAATTTTATTGTCATCGGGCTGCTGTGGATTTGATGGTGGCAGTTGGTTTGGAGACTGCTGAGGTGGAGATTGTGGCTGAGTTGGAGGCTGTTGCTGATTGCTGCAACCTGATATCAAGAGGGAAATAATTAAAACAACTAAGGCAGGTAATAAAATAGCTACATGCTTTTTGCCGAACATTTATTATTTTCTATCTCCTTATCATGGTGATCCGATAGCAGTGCCAATACATTATGCTAATCCATCATTGTGAAACAATTTCGCCTGATATGGTTAAACTGAAAGACGGAAATAAGTTTATTTTGGGAGGGCAGGAAATCATAAACCTGTCCCAACATTTGCCCTTTTGTCACTGCTAGATTTCCACGTCTTTGGCTTGCAGTGACACATTGAGTAGTTTTTATTGAAAGGATGGTGGAAACCTTTATTCTTCGTGTCTTTGATTATATGAAAGAGCTGCAAACCTTCTAAAATAGATAGCAAACAAAAAGCAAAGAAGGAGGATATGCAGCCCATGAGACATTATATAGGATGTGATGCACACAAGAAATACTCTGTATTCACAACAATTAGCGAGGCTGGAGAAATATTTCCGGCTAAGAGGGTAGAGCATGACAGGCAGAAGTTCCGTTCTTTTCTGGAGACTCTTCCCAGCGGTTCTTCCATTGCTATCGAAAGTGTAGGGAACTGGTACTGGCTGGTTGACGAAATGGAAAAAGCCGGGCATAAGCCCTCTCTGGTACATGCTGGCAAGGCCAAGCTTATGATGGGAAATATCAATAAGACTGATAAACTCGATGCTAGAGGTCTGGCTATTCTGACACGCAATGGCACTCTTCCAGCAGTCTGGATTCCTCCGGGTGAGCTCCGAGATCAGCGGGAGCTGCCCCGAATGCGCATGG
>JAXHVH010000096.1:0-1122 GCA_034189085.1 Bacillota bacterium
CCTCACAGAGCTTCTGCGGATCTCCATCCTCCAGGGCTTGCAAAACCTCATAGCACTCCTCTATCAAATACGGCTTTAACGAGGCGTGGGTTTGCTTCCTGTCCCAGGGGCAGCCGCCAGGGCTGCGCAGCCTGGCAACAATCTCCTTCAACTCAGCAAAACTATCCGGGTTTTCTTCCTCAAACAAAACATCGCCTCCGCAGGAAATCCTTTATCCTGTAAAATTATAATCGGGGTCTTCCCGATTGGCAATTACACAAACATTAAGCCCCCTGAACGAGTTTTTCCCGCGCCTCAGGGGGCTGTCTGACTCCGGTAAATAAAGCTCTTCTACCTTCGCATCCCCATAAACATTAGAACGAAATAGAAAAGCTGAGCTACCGCCTGGAGTGTAGCCGCCACGTAAGTCAGGGCAGCGGCAGACAGGACAGCGCTGGCACCATTATATTCCTTAACGGAGACCATGCCGGTGCTGCGCAGCATCTGCCTTGCCCGGCTGCTGGCGTTGTACTCCACAGGCAAGGTTATCAGGCTGAAAAGCACCGCCAGGGAGAACAATACGATGCCCCCCAGGACAACCACAGACCCGATCTCGCTTTGACTGAACATGTAAATGAGAAAACCCAGAATTACAAAAATGAAGCCGAATTTACTGCCCAGGTTAGCCGCCGGCACCAGAGAAGTTCGAAATCGCAGGAAAGCATAACCTGTTTTATCCTGAACGGCATGCCCTACCTCGTGAGCTACAATTCCCAACGCAGCCACAGACGGATTATTGGCTACCGCCGGGGAAAGCCGCAGCACTTTCTTGCCCGGGTCGTAGTGGTCACCCAGCTTGCCTTTCACTCCCTCGATTTTGACATTGTTTAAACCATTAGCCCGAAGCAAAGTTCGAGCTGCTTCCACCCCGGTGATGCGCTGCGAATTAGCCACTTTAGAATATTTTTTGAAGGTCGAATTTACCTTCGCCTGAGCATAGATCATAAAGATAAGGGGTGGCAGCATAATAATGAGCCAAAGAAACATTGTCTATATCCCTCCTGCCAGAAAAGTTAATTCTAATCAAAACAGTAAATAAAATCAAAGCAGCTGGCTGCCGACGAAATCATGCTGTCCCCGCAC
>JAXHVH010000097.1:0-1093 GCA_034189085.1 Bacillota bacterium
TTTTAATTCTTCTTTGCTGCCCCGCTTCCTGGCGCTGGGTGAGCTCAATTTTCATCAGCTCTAAGAGAAACCGGTCATAACCTTCTCCGGGGCCAAGCTGCCTGATAACCTGCTCATAGTTTCCGAGTGAACATTTAGCACAGGTTTCTCATTTACCGGAATCAGGTAAGCTTCAACCTGGGCTACGCTTAAGCTCTGAGCCGGAATATTTTCAAGCACTCTCATTACTTCATCCTGGCCGTAATCGACACAAAGGCGAAGTAGTTTGACCATCTCCCGTGGTCCGGAAAGCCTTCTGCCGGCACTGAGTATTTTTGGGCTGATATTATCTTTAACCGGCCTGGCATTAAAAACACTGCGGGGACGTTTTTCAATCAGATCAAGATAGTGTTCAAGCTGATACTTGGTCTTGCCCCGCTCATAGCAGCGGACATAACGGGCTATCTCACTGCCGCGGTGATAGATGATGATTTGGTTGCCGCAGCCTTTAACGGCAACTTCTTTGCCGGCATATTTGACCGGAACAGAGTAGTTGTTGTAATCGAACCGGACGGTTGAATAAGTGTTGACAGGGCTGGTAAGCGTACGGCTTGAGTCAAACCGGTAGGGCGGCAGTTTGGTCATTGCTGCTTTTGCTACCAGGGCCATCTGGCCAACAGTTTGTTCCCGGCCCCTGATCCGGTGTGTGCGGTAAGCAATGCATCTTCTCAGGATTTCGGCATTTAACTGGTCGATGTTATCTACACGGGGTATGGGCACGAAGATATTACGCCTGGTCCAACCGACCAACCCCTCAACCAGGCCTTTTTCATGCCCGGCAGAGATATTGCAAAAATCACAGCCAAAGGCATAGTGCGCAGCTAAAGCTTTGTAACGGTCCTGAACTTTAGCATGAGCGCCGAAGCCTTCTTTTACCGCCACTTTGGCGTTGTCAAAGATCATGCGCCTGGCAGCCCCGCCGAAGAATTCCATCCCTTCGATCTGGGCTTCCAAAAAGCTTTCCTGGTTCGGGCGGAAGAATACTTTAACAAAGATATCGGCGCTGTAACATTCTCGCATGCAGAAGATATGCAGTTTTATCTTGATACCACCT
>JAXHVH010000098.1:0-1054 GCA_034189085.1 Bacillota bacterium
TTTCGATCGAGTACATCATGATCGTCTGATTGCAAGGCTGGGATTGTTTATTCAGGATAAGCGCATATTACGGCTTATCGGCATGACGCTGCGGAGTGGCGTGATGAATAACGGCCTTGTAAGCCCCACAAAGGAGGGGACAGTGCAGGGCGGGCCTTTAAGCCCGCTGCTGAGCAATGTTGTGTTGGATGAACTGGACAAAGAGCTTGAAAAGCGAGGGCTGGAGTTTTGTCGCTTTGCTGATGACTGCAATATTTTTGTAGGATCGGAAAAGGCGGCTGAGCGGGTGATGCGCAGTATCAGCAAATTCATTGAGAAGAAGCTGAAACTGGTGATTAACCAGACTAAGAGCAAAATTGCTCTCTCCAAGTACGTGAAGTTTCTTGGTATGACGATTATCGCCGGTGCCATAGTTATTTCGGCCCAGTCGATAACCCGAGCCATGGAGAAAGTGAAAGGCCTGACGCCAAGGGGCACGAACCTGAAATTGGAGCCGGCAATCAAAAATCTGAATAGCTGGTATATGGGGTGGTCTGCTTATTACAGTATGAGCCAGTATCCAAGCCAGCTTAGAAAGATTGAGGCCCATATCAGGAGAAGGCTCCGTTCACGACTGGTGGACCAGCAGAAGCGCAAGCGGAATCTTTTCAAGAAACTTGTAAAACGGAAGGTCCCGCGTTTCCTGGCTGCCAAAACGGTCTATTCCAATAAAGGCCGATGGGCTTTGTCCCATACCCGAGCGGTAGAAATGGCCTACCCTAACCGCTGGTTTATTGAAGAGAAGGGGTTAAAGATACGGTCCAACGAACATCACCACCGGTGGTTCAGCCTTGATCAATGGATAAAGGTAACATGAGGAGCCGTGTACGGACCCGTACGCACGGTTCTGTGAGAGGACGGAACCCTAATAGGGTTCCTCCTACTCGATCCTGAAAAACGCCAGGTCATTTGCTTTTCGCTACATAAGAAAGCTAGGCCGCCCAATGATCTTTGACAGAAACATTTACAGAAAAACCTTGTTGTTGATTCCCACATTAAAGTGACTTGTTTTTTC
>JAXHVH010000099.1:0-1002 GCA_034189085.1 Bacillota bacterium
AGCTGTTCAGCACGGAGCGGTTTTTTCTCTCCAAGGTGCAGCTGCCCGAGTACTTTCTGAAAGTGTGGACCCGCAAGACCGAGACGCCCTTCGGGGAGAACTGGTATCCGCTGCCCAAGTTCGCCCTGCAGTAGAGTGTGCGGCTATGCCTTTTTCCCCCGCTGAACCATCAACCATAAGCTTTGGGGTAGTTAATTTACAATTATTGGATATGTTCCGATAATAATAAAGAGAAACTACTGGGGAGTAATTTTGATGAAATGTAGTATGGCGACCTTCGTTTGCAGCATCCTGTTGATCAATATACTGATGCCCGTTGCCGCAGAGACAGTGATGATTTATTCCGATAAATCTTTGGGACTTGGGGATGAAAAAAACGCAATTCGCTACATTGAAGACGGAATAATGGAGGTCTTCTTCGATGCGGGGCATATTATCTTTAACGGAACCTATCAGATGATCGCCGGAAGCGAGGAAGAAGAAGAGAACCTGTTTAACGATTCACCGGTGTATCGCATAGCGAAAAGCGGGGGAGCTTCTTATATTTTGAACATACAGCTGCGATTTACAGAAGACGAGGAGGATCTGTTGCCGGTTTCAGCGTCCTACACATTCATAGACCTGTCAACGGAGCGGAATTTGGCATCCGGATTGGTACCCCTCGAGAAGGGAAACGGCTGGAAGGAGAAAGAACCCCATGAACTGGTGCAGAGCCTTGGAAGACGCCTCGGCATTGAGGCCCTCAAAGGATTGTAGGGCCATTTTTTCCTCAAAATCTAACTTGAGAGCCCCGAGAATGATATATGGGAGTGTAATATGAAGAGTACACAGAAAAAAATGCCCGCTGCGAGTATGCTCATGGGTCTTATTTTGTTGATAGCAGTATTCGTGAGCGTGGATAGAGCGGTTGCGGAGCAGTCATTCTGGGAAGGACGGATCAGCGCCGCGCCTTATGGGCTCCTGCCGGGCAGCGGCATGTATGCCGCTGCCAATGCATTTCCC